>NZ_BIMA01000284.1 GCF_004000845.1 Paenibacillus koleovorans NBRC 103111 | reverse complement strand
TCGCTTGGCGACGTCCTACTCTCCCAGGACCCTGCGGTCCAAGTACCATCGGCGCTGGAGGGCTTAACGGTCGTGTTCGGGATGGGTACGCGTGGTTCCCCTCCGCCATTACCACCAAA
>NZ_BIMA01000283.1 GCF_004000845.1 Paenibacillus koleovorans NBRC 103111 | reverse complement strand
ACGGATGCGAACAGCAAAACGACGACTTATAATTACAATCCAGTAGGTCAATTGACCAGTGTCCTGAATGCGAACAATGAATTGACAAGCTATTCCTACAGCTTAGCGGGTCAAATGACTACTCTGACATTCCCGGATTCGGCAACGAAGCAAAATAAATACGACGAGCTTGGTCGGTTGATTCAAACAACAGACGCCAATGGGAAGATTGAAAAGTTTTACTATGATGCGAACAGCAACTTAAGTAAGCAAGTTGATCGCAAGAATAAGGAGTTCACGTACGACTATCATCCAAACACTAATTTGTTGTGGCGTAAAAAGGTAACAGGTGTTCCAGGGGAAACTGTAGAATTTGGCTATGACCCTGCTGGACGCCGTACAAGTATGCTTGATGAAACAGCAATTAGTGGAGTGGGATATACCTATACGTATGATCAGTTGAATGGTGCACTGACAAAGGTTACGTACCCTGATGGGCGTTCGGTTCAGTACGACTACGATGCGCAAGGG
>NZ_BIMA01000282.1 GCF_004000845.1 Paenibacillus koleovorans NBRC 103111 | reverse complement strand
TGGGTTTGGTTCATTTTGTCAAGTACTGATTTCGGTTTTGAGCCGAAAAACCACCTTCATTTCGAAGGTGGCCTCTCATGCCGATTTATTGCTGATTCCCATGTTATTAAATTTACCTCGTAAAAAACAGAATACCGGATTATTATGCACATACGTATACAAATTTAACGTGAGCGGATTACTAAGCTGCCCCTCATACGTATCCTGAACGATAAACCCTCACTCTACCTAGCCTCAATTATACAGCATTTTCCTTTGGTGGAGCAGGCGGCAGCGTGTAAGCCGTCTTGTTTTTCAACATCTTGAACACAATGTTAACCAGTTTCCTCATAATGCATACAATCGCTTGACCCTTGGTCTTGCCTTCGGACTGCTTCTTGTGGTAATAGGCCAGGAATATCGGATTGCGCGGCTCCTTATGCCGCCTGGACAATGCCAATTGACGGCACGCCAGTTGAAAGAATAACTCATGCAAAACCCGATTGCCTTGGCTCGTTTTCTTGTGTTTGATCACCCC
>NZ_BIMA01000281.1 GCF_004000845.1 Paenibacillus koleovorans NBRC 103111 | reverse complement strand
GGGCTACATCACTATTCGGGATACCGATCGGCGACGTAGTCCGAATTTTTCGGACTGGGGAACCAGATTACTTGGTGATCGGCGACATGGTTTGCTTAACTTAGATGTTGAGGCGGGTCGAACGCCAAGTAATAGCGGAATGCAGGCCGAGTTTGCCGAATTGGAGCGGGGGGTTCGCCTCTGTAAGTAGGCAAAAGCGTACTGGAGCCTCCTATAACGGGTGTCCCGTAGTCCGGAAAAGTCGGACTGCAGCAGAAGCGAGGCCGTTGTCTCCGTCCCTACAAAGTGGGAACCTTCGGCCTCCCCCAAAAACCTATACTCTAAATAAAACCATTTAAATAGTGTACCCCCTACGCTTTAGTACTGTAAAGGATTTAAACATTCTTATCTGTGTAAGAAAACCTGATAGGAAGTTCACCGATCAGGTCCTCTGGCGAAAGAGTTCAGTCGGCGCGTGGGGAGGGCAGGCAGCTGGGTTCCGATCGCTGTTAAAAACGCGGCCCTTGATTGCAGCTGGG
>NZ_BIMA01000280.1 GCF_004000845.1 Paenibacillus koleovorans NBRC 103111 | reverse complement strand
ACCGAGGCGGATCCCGCTAAGGAAGAGCCGACATTGGAGACCCTCACCTACTCGCGCAAGAAGCGCAAGGGCCAGCGCGAGGTGAAACTCGACGGACTGCGTACCGAACGTGTCGAGTATCGCGTGCCAGAAGAAGAGCAAACCTGCACGTGCTGCGGGGGCGCGCTGCACGAGATGAGCACCGAAGTGAGGCGCGAGCTCAAGGTGATTCCAGCCGAAGTACAAGTGGTGGAGCATGTTCGTTATGTCTATGGCTGCCGCCAGTGCGAGCGTACCGGCATCGAGACACCCATCGTCACAGCCGCGATGCCCCGTCCTGTCCAGCCGGGCAGTCTCGCCTCGCCTTCCAGCGTGGCGTACATCATGAGTCAGAAATACGTAGAAGCGATGCCGCTTTATCGTCAGGAACAGCAGTGGGCGCGGTTTGGGGTCGAGCTGTCCCGACAGACGATGGCGAATTGGGTACTTCACGGCGCTCAGTGGCTGAGCCCTGTGTACGAGCGGATGAAAGCGCACCTGCTGCT
>NZ_BIMA01000279.1 GCF_004000845.1 Paenibacillus koleovorans NBRC 103111 | reverse complement strand
TGCAGCAGGTGCGCTTTCATCCGCTCGTACACAGGGTTCAGCCATTGAGCGCCGTGAAGTACCCAATTCGCCATCGTCTGCCGGGACAGCTCAACCCCAAACCGGGCCCACTGCTGTTCCTGTCGATAGAGCGGCATCCCTTCCACGTATTTCTGACTCATGATGTGCGCCACGCTGGAAGGGGAGGCGAGACTGCCCGGCTGGACGGGACGGGGCATCGTGGCCGTGACGATCGGCGTTTCAATGCCGGTGCGCTCACACCGGCGGCATCCGTAGACGAAACAAACATGCTCCACCACTATCGCTTCGGACGGAATCACCTTGAGTTCGCGCCTCACTTCGGTGCTCATCTCGTGCAGCGCGCCTCCGCAGCACGTGCAGATTTGCTCTTCTTCAGGCACTCGATACTCCACGCGTTCGGTACGCAGCCCGTCGAGCTTCACGTCGCGCTGACCCTTGCGCTTTTTGCGCGCGTAGGTGATGGTCTCCAGCGTCGGCTCTTCCTGGCTCGGGTCCGCCTCGGC
>NZ_BIMA01000278.1 GCF_004000845.1 Paenibacillus koleovorans NBRC 103111 | reverse complement strand
CGCGTGGGGAGGGCAGGAAGAGGGGTTCCGACCGCTGTTGAAATCTTGTGCCTTTGATTGGAAGTGGGTTAAGGATAGCACAAGATTTCAAAGGCGGACGCTCCGCTTCTCCACTCCCTCCTCCTGCCCTCTCCGGTTCTGCTTTCGTTCATGGAGCTACGCCTTTTCTTAAACGACTCTGCGAATGGGAAAAATCGGACTAGGGTCAGACCCGTAACGCTATTTCGCCGTTCCGGCGCTGTTGCGGCTAACTAGCATTCCGCCATAGCTTTATTGGGGTCGAAGAGCAGGGGCAAGATGCGGTATCTCGGAGTTATTACTTCGTCACTTTCAGCTCAACTTCTACGTTTCTAGCCCCATACAATTGAGCCCAGCCAGTAACTAGGCTACATGGAGTGCTCGCACCGGCGGACGCAGTCCGAATTATTCGGACTGCGCGGCTTCGATGATACTGGACAAGCTCCCTAGTCCGAATTCGCCCATTTGCAGAGCCGTTTTTGCACGGCCCATCCGAAATCGCTGCTCCAATTCGGCGCATTC
>NZ_BIMA01000277.1 GCF_004000845.1 Paenibacillus koleovorans NBRC 103111 | reverse complement strand
TCATGCATCAAACCTAACACGACTTCTAATCGTATCAATATATAGTATAATTTTACATCACCCTATTTCTTGTAGGAGCCAAAAATCGAGGTCCCCCGAAATAGACAAGTTCCCAAAAAATGGGATATTGTGTTCTCAATGGCATGTTTTTGATTTCCGGATGAGCTATCCGCGAGGACCACCACTCTTTCACTCTTTGCCGGCATGAGGTCGCCTCCAGTGCAAGAACGTATATTCTTATTTTGCCTATACAAACCGAACGTTTATTCTGTATGCAAGTGGCAAATTCGAACATAAACAGAGAAGTGAGGGGATAAATTCGCTAGACAAAAAATAATCCGCCCCTCGCTTTAGGGGGAGCGGTCCACTCTAGCTCTTGTTTCAAAATTTTCTGTAAGGGGCAAGTGTGCTACTGGTATTCATGACAGTCTTCCTGCGCTCAAGGTATTAATATGTAACTTGACTCTTGCAAAAACCTTGCTGTAAAACAGGCTCAACCCCAAAATCAGTTCTTGATTATTAGCGCAACATCCGGTGGCGGTTACATTC
>NZ_BIMA01000276.1 GCF_004000845.1 Paenibacillus koleovorans NBRC 103111 | reverse complement strand
CAACTCCAGAAAGTGCACCTCGAACGCATCCGTTAGCAGCAAGCTCTTGTCCCTGTCATCATATAGATGGAAAGTCGAATGAAACGGCTCGCGATCCTTGAACAAGATAAAATCGAGCAGATTGATCGTCACCGTTCTCTTCAGCTTGCTGTAGTCATCTCCTTGCGTGATTGAACCGATATACATTTTGCTCATGTAGAAAAGTGATCGCCTGGCCATATTGCGGTAATCCGTCAGTTGCATCTCGATATCATACTGGACGCGATCGTCCGTTTCCGCCGCAATATCGAGCCGGCCCGTCTTGTCGTCGATCATCTTCTTGCTCAACTGCTTGCTTTCCTTAACCTTCAGATAGCGGATGCGCTTCTCACCCTCCAGACCAAGAATCGCATTCAGCAGGCTGATCAAGCTTCCCTTCGATTCTTCCTCCCCGAACAGCTTCTGGAAGATAAAGTCGTTCTTCGGCTTCATCCTGCGCCTTACTGAGGTTCCCTTGCCTGTTTGTACTTCTTCCATTATACCCTCTCCTTGGCAAAATTGTCATGGAGAAGCCACCCT
>NZ_BIMA01000275.1 GCF_004000845.1 Paenibacillus koleovorans NBRC 103111 | reverse complement strand
AAATTCGGACTGGGGAGATGATCCGGACAACAAGCAGCTTCTCAGTCCGACTTATTCGGTCTGCATTCCGCGGTTACTTGGCGTTCGGAGCTCTTGGGTTGCCTCTACCGTTACGCTCGGCACGGAATCCCGCATTCCAGCCGATCCACTCGGGTCCGACAAGCAACATCTCGGAAGGGCAAACCTTGTGAGGCAGTTGCATGGGTAGGTGGGAGGGACAGGTTTAGGATCCGTCTCCAGAGTGTCCGATGGGGCAGACGGAGACAGAGAACGAAAGTTGGCTGATAACAAACAAAAGTTGGCTGATTTTCGGGTAAAATCGGCGAATGGCCGCTGGACAAACGGATATTCTTAATTAGCAAACGGGATGCGGGCATTAGCGGGGGATAAGTTTGTTATTGTGCGAACGAATGGGCGGAAAAATCAGCAGCCGGAAGAAGCGTGGAATAGTCAATCGCTATGGGGTGCAGTAGGAAAGGACTAAAAGCTAAAGTCAAACCAATCAAGGACATCTGTGTCCGTAACAGATCGGACAGAAGGTTCAGAAAGGAACGCCAAGAAC
>NZ_BIMA01000274.1 GCF_004000845.1 Paenibacillus koleovorans NBRC 103111 | reverse complement strand
ACTGCGGGCAACGGGCAGGCTGAAGTCAGCTTTACTGCGCCGTCCAACGATGGAGGCAGTACCATTACCAGCTATACGGTGACATCATCACCGGGCGGACTTACGGGAACAGGATCCGGCAGCCCGATCACCATCAGCGGACTAACCAACGGAACCGCCTATACCTTTACGGTGACCGCGACGAATGCGGCAGGGACTTCGACGGCTTCTTCCGCATCCAACAGTGTGACGCCGAAGGCGGTGCCGGGAGCGCCGACCGGAGTAAGCGCAGCTGCGGGCAACGGCCAGGCTGAAGTCAGCTTTACTGCGCCATCCAACGATGGAGGCAGCACCATTACCAGCTATACGGTGACCTCATCACCGGGCGGATTGACGGGAACGGGATCCGGCAGCCCGATCACCGTTAGCGGCTTAACCAACGGAACGGCCTACACCTTTACGGTGACCGCGACGAATGCAGAGGGCACTTCAATAGCTTCTTCTGCATCCAACGAAGTAACACCAAGAACAGTGCCAGATGCACCGACTGGAGTAACCGCAACCGCAGGAAACGGTCAGGCGGAGG
>NZ_BIMA01000273.1 GCF_004000845.1 Paenibacillus koleovorans NBRC 103111 | reverse complement strand
ATAGATGTAATCTGTTGGAATTGCACAGTACCAATGATGATAACTAGCAGGGTGACTGCTGCGCAGATCTGCATGTGTCGTTTGCGATTTTGCCTGCGAATTCGAATCTGATCCAAGACATGTTGCTTGAAACGCATTTCTGGGGGAGTAATTTCCTCCAATTGTTTTCGGATGAGTTCCATATTCATTGCACCCACTCCTCTTTTGCATAAGTTTCTCTGTGCTTTACCTCTTTAGCGAGTCTGCTGCTCAGCCGCTCGAATCGTTTTCGTAGTGTTGGTTCCGATACGTTTAATATGTGTGACAGTTCTTGGTATGACCGTTCATCCAAAACTCTGCCGTAAAGCAATGCTCTATCTGCCACTGATAAAGACGATAATATATTATAAAGAGGCTCCGATATGTAACTTTCTTGAGCAGGGCTGATGTCTTCGCTTGCTTTCCAGAGCTTAAATCTGAGTTTCCGCCTTCTCACCGCACTGATTGCCGTTGTATATGCAATGCGATACAACCAAGCATTCATCGATGTACCTGGCTGAAATTGCCTTCTTTTTTCGTATGCTTTC
>NZ_BIMA01000272.1 GCF_004000845.1 Paenibacillus koleovorans NBRC 103111 | reverse complement strand
ACGGGGCGGGCCGCGCGGGGGGAGTAAGCGAGGGCGAGCGAGGTGCAGGTACGGGCGACGGGGCGGGCCGCGCGGGGGGAGTAAGCGAGGGCGAGCGAGGTGCAGGGGTGACGCTTGCAGCGGCGCTGGCCGACCGCAGCGGAGCGGGTCGCCCAGGGGGCGGTACAAGCCGCGGCTCGGTAAACGCAAAAGTAGTCCAGCACCCAGCCAGCAGATGAGGACTACTTTTCGCCTGCAGATGTCTAGAAATTCTACATCTGAAGCCGAATATGCCCGAAAATCAGCTTCAGATGTAGAGGATTTGTACAACTGAAAGTATAAACGGGCTGTTTTTGCAGTCCAAGTATAACAAATAGACATCTGAACGGCAGAAATCTATGTCAGGCGTACAAATCTTGTACATCTGAACCGGAAATAAGCCGATTTCGGCCCCTTGTTGTACAAAACTTGTACATCTGGGCGGAACACAGGCCTCCCCTCGAGCGTTCGGAGGCGGGCGACGCGGCGACGCTATATAGCGGTCAAAATGTCCGCACGGTGGCCGGGGCGCTCGGCAACTCCTCCAAGCAGACTAGTTTTTGCAACTTTTG
>NZ_BIMA01000271.1 GCF_004000845.1 Paenibacillus koleovorans NBRC 103111 | reverse complement strand
CATGAGTTATGCACTTGCAGGTAGAACATGGGAACAAGCAGACTCCCCCCAGAACATTCGAATCTCATTAGGCCAAAACAATTGAATAAGTCTTGCAAAACGTAGAGCCTCTGTGCCAATATCAAGAGAGATCGTCTGAATCCCTAAGCGGGTTTTGGAGCGGATCTGACAACGAGTGTGGAAGAGGCAGCGGACCATTTCGCCGTGGGTGCAGCCATCGCCATCACTCGTTTTTTCTTTGTTCATTTCCCAGTGTGCGAATCCAAGCAAGGTATCCGCAGCAAAGAGCAGTTCCAAATGGGCGTGATGATGTTCTTCGGTTGTGGAATGACACTTGGCTAAACCTAAATTTTGTTTCGCTCGGCGAAAGAAGACTTCAATCCGCCAACGCTTGGCGTACACGTGCAGCACTTCGTCTGAAGCATCAGCCCGATTACTGATGAGCACATAAGCGCCGCGGTAGGTTGCTGGCTTATCTTCATCCGTGTCATCTGGCTCTGGCTGTTCAGGTTCTTCATCTTCTGTCAGGCGCATGGCGACAACGGCAGCGATCGCCGTATAGCCGAATTTCTTTTTCTGTTCCCCTTTCCGATTCATAACGAGGTGGGGCATCTTGATGTAAATATCGGGTACGGAGATGCCT
>NZ_BIMA01000270.1 GCF_004000845.1 Paenibacillus koleovorans NBRC 103111 | reverse complement strand
CGTTCGTGGCGTTACAACATGGCGCCCTTACCCTTGCTCCCCAGTCCGAGTAACTCGGACTATCTCGCACCTCACCGCTCGGAAAAGCTCTGTAGTCCGAATCGGCCGAATTAGAGCGGCGTTTTCCAGGGGGAGCATGCAGAAACGGCCCTGCAAATAGGAAAAGTCGGACTAGAGACCGCCTCACTCTCCGCTCCTGCCACGCAGTCCGAAAAAGTCGGACTAGGTCAGACCCTAACGCTCCCGCTTCACGTTATTTCGCCGTTCCGGCGCTGTTGCAGCCAAATAGCGTTTCGCCATAGCGTTATTCGGGGTCGGAACAGCCTTTTCGGGGTAGCAAGGGTAAATAGAGTGATCCCATAGCGTTATCGTAAGAAAAGCCTTCCTGGCGGACGGTCCTCTGGCGAAGGTGTTCAGTTGGTGCGGTGGGAGGGCAGAAAGAGGGGTTCCGACTGCTGTTGTAAGCATGGCCCTTGATGGAATGGGGGCCGTGGTTGGGCCATGCTTACAAAGGCAGACGCTTCGCTTCTCCACTCCCTCTTCCTGCCCTCTTCGGTTCTACTTTGCTTCTTGGCGTTATATCCGGGTTTCTTGTTCTTCCAGCTCGACCGGTCAGACATCCCGCACGACACTCTCGGGTACAGCC
>NZ_BIMA01000269.1 GCF_004000845.1 Paenibacillus koleovorans NBRC 103111 | reverse complement strand
ATTCGGTACCACCGGATCACTAAGCCCGACTTTCGTCCCTGCTCGACTTGTACGTCTCGCAGTCAAGCTCCCTTCTGCCTTTGCACTCTTCGAATGATTTCCAACCATTCTGAGGGAACCTTGGGGCGCCTCCGTTACGCTTTAGGAGGCGACCGCCCCAGTCAAACTGGCCGCCTGACACGGTCCCTTTACCGGTTTACGGTAACAGGTTAGAACTCCGATACGATCAGGGTGGTATCCCAACGGCGCCTCCAGGGAAGCTTGCGCTCCCCCTTCTCCGGCTCCCACCTATCCTGTACAGATCGTACCAAAGTCCAATATCAAGCTCCAGTAAAGCTCCATGGGGTCTTTCCGTCTAGTCGCGGGTAACCTGCATCTTCACAGGTATTAAAATTTCACCGGATCTCTCGTTGAGACAGCGCCCAAGTCGTTACGCCATTCGTGCGGGTCAGAATTTACCTGACAAGGAATTTCGCTACCTTAGGACCGTTATAGTTACGGCCGCCGTTTACTGGGGCTTCGGTTCATAGCTTCGCCTTGCGGCTTACCACTCCCCTTAACCTTCCAGCACCGGGCAGGCGTCAGCCCGTATACTTCGCCTTGCGGCTTCGCACAGACCTGTGTTTTTGCTAAACAGTCGCTTGGGCCTTTTCACTG
>NZ_BIMA01000268.1 GCF_004000845.1 Paenibacillus koleovorans NBRC 103111 | reverse complement strand
CTATATAAGTTGAACGAAAGAAGCTGACATTCAAAAACGAACGCATAGGCGATCAATGATGACATGTGGGTATTTCATGATTTCATCCATAAACTGTCCGACACTCAGACGGATTTCGGCAACGGTGGAATAGAACACATTGTTGATGACATTAGATTTAAGCCATTTCCAAAGCCCTTCCACGATGTTCAACTGAGGGCTGTAAGGCGGCAGGAACACCAGCTCAAGCCGATCTTTGTGTTCGTCCAGAAACGGTTGAAGGAGCTTCGCATGATGAATTCGGGCGTTGTCTAATACGATGACGATGGTTCCCGTAGAGTAGGCTTCGAGGATCTTTTGAAGAAACGCCAAAAAGGTCTCGGCTGTATATTGTTCGTCTTCTTGCCAAACGATCTGCCCGGTCGCATAGTCCACTGTAGCCAACAACTTGACACCACGGTGCTTGCCCGTGGTTTGAATGATTCGCTGTTTGCCACGGAGAAACCAGGTTTTCTGAATCGCCTGGTAGTCTCGGATCATCGATTCATCTTCAAACAGCAGATGGTCAATTTCGTCGTTCAACAATCTTTTTTTAAATGGGGAAACGTCGTTTCGGCAAACTGACGCTGCTTCTCGGGGTCTGCTGCCGCGAGCGTGTAGGTCGGTTTCGTATAACTGAGTCCTAAGCGTTCCATTACTTTGGAAAT
>NZ_BIMA01000267.1 GCF_004000845.1 Paenibacillus koleovorans NBRC 103111 | reverse complement strand
TGCAGCTGTTCGTTCGCGCGATTGAGTTTTTCGAGCTCTTGCTGAAGCGATGCTTTCTCGGCTTCGAGCTGCTTCTGCAGCTCTTCGCTCAGCTGGAGCAGCTCGCTTTGCTCCTGGCGTCCTTTCTCCAGGTCTGCTTGCAGCTTCTTCTCCCGCTCTATGTACTGCGCTTGCTCGGCGCTTATGTTTGCTTGTGTCGTGCGTTCCGACTGGCGCAGCTTGGCGATCTCGGCGGTCAACCGCTCTTCCTCGCGGGACCAGTCTGCCAGCTGCCGCTCGCGCTCGCGCTGCTCTTGGCCCAGTGCCGTGAGGCTCTTATCGAGCTCAGCCTGCAGTTGCTCCGCTTGCCCGGCCTGTCGGGCTTGCAGGGACTGCGCGTCAGCGAGCTGCGTCTCGGTGCCGGCGAGCTGAGCTTGCGCGGAGGCAAGCTGCCCCTGCGAGGCAGTGAGCTGCTCGCGCAACTGTGCGGCTTCTCGCTCGAGCTGCTCGCGGGCTTGCCGCTCAGCGGCGTGCTCTTGCTCGCTGAGGCGTAGCAGCTCGCCGCTCTCTTCTCTGCCGCGATCGTGCTCAGCGCGCAGCTCTTCGAGCGCTTGGCGTGCTCCGATGAGCGCTTCGTTCAGCTGAGCCGCCTCCTGCTGCTGCTTCGCCAAAGCCCGCTCGTGCTCGCTACGTGCAGAAGCCAGCGCTCGCTCGTGCTCG
>NZ_BIMA01000266.1 GCF_004000845.1 Paenibacillus koleovorans NBRC 103111 | reverse complement strand
GCTGCAGCGGGCGCCTCGTCTGAAAGCAATCAGCACGATGGGAGTCGGCACCAACCATTTCGATGTGGCCGCGATGAAGCGGCACGGCATCCTCGGGACGAATACCCCGGACGTTCTCGATGAGACGGTGGCCGATCTCGTCATCGCGCTGATGCTCGGGACGGCGCGCCGGGTCGCTGAGCTGGACCGCTATGTCAAGGACGGTCTATGGCGGAAGGACGACCGCGAGAAGCTGTTCGGCACCGATGTCCATCATGCGACGCTCGGCATCGTGGGGCTGGGCCGCATCGGCGAAGCGATCGCTCGCCGCGCCGTTTACGGCTTCTCGATGGAGGTGCTGTACTACAACCGCAATCGCAAGCCGGAGGCGGAGGAACGGCTGGGCATCCGCTATGCGCCGCTTGAATCGCTGCTCGGGCAGTCGGACTTCATCGCAGTCATGGTGCCGCTAACTAGCGAGACGTCGCAGTTGATCGGCCGCGAGCAATTCGGGCAGATGAAGCCCGGGGCCATCTTCATCAACGCGTCCCGCGGACAGACGGTCGATGAGGATGCGCTTGTCGATGCGCTGACAAGCGGTCGACTTCGCGCCGCGGGACTTGACGTCTTCCGGGAGGAGCCGCCCGCACGAGAGAATCCTTTGCTGCAGATGCCCAATGTGCTGACGCTGCCGCACATCGGCTCGGCCACCTTCTCCACGCGGTTGGA
>NZ_BIMA01000265.1 GCF_004000845.1 Paenibacillus koleovorans NBRC 103111 | reverse complement strand
CTGACATTTCGCACCCCCGAGATGTCAGATGGAAAACATTTCAATGGAATTTCGGGATAAGCAATAATGGGGCAACCTAAATAATCATGCCTATGCACCGCACTTTAAACAATCAAGGTCATTTTGGATGAAAGAGCGTTTGAGGTTACGTCATTCGTACTTAAACAAAGAGAGACTCATCATAGCCAAACATGGCCAACAATCTTCGCTGCTCGGTCTTGAGCGGTTGGACCAACTGACGAAAACGGCTGCCATCGGGCATCCGGAACACAACGACCTGTACATATTCGAGCAGACGAAAAATCTCCCGCGTTGTCGGTTGCGCCAGTTTCCGTTTCGTGGTGGCGATCAAAGGGTGGCGTTCGCTCGTTTGGCTGCGAACCTTGCCCTGAATGCTGTGGTACACCAACAGCGCGATCAGGAACAAGTAACCCAGCACCTCCACGCGATGCGGCTTTTTTAGGTAGATTTCATCGACAAAATAAGGATCTTTCAAGATCGAAAAATTGCATTCGACTCGAATTTGTCCTTTGTACGTTTGTAACAGGGTGGCGGGGTCCATCGGTTTCCCTTGAAATTCCTTGGGCACCGTGGACACCAGCACAAAGCGGGAGGCCTTTCTGCGAGCGGCGCCGATCGCTTCTTCATCCGGCTTCGGCTGTTCAAACGCCAGTCGGTAGCGCGTGATCGACTCCGGCACCGTCCCTTTCTTCGGACGACCCCGCGGGCGCACGAGGTCTTCG
>NZ_BIMA01000264.1 GCF_004000845.1 Paenibacillus koleovorans NBRC 103111 | reverse complement strand
GAGACTGTCATATTCGGGCTGGAGGATACCCATAACTACGGCAGAAGCTTGGCTGTATTCCTAAAAGAGCAAGGATATCTGGTCAAGGAAGTCAACAGCAAGCTCTCGGATGCGAAGCGGAAGAGTTACCCGACAGTCAAGAAATCGGACTCGTGGGACGCGGAGTGCATTGCGAACGTGTTAATTGATGAGTATGACCGCCTGCCAATAGCAAATCCGCACGATCATTATTGGGCGATCAAGCAGTTGGTCTCTCGACGGACATCGAGCATGAAGGGGCTGGCCTTCTCGATTCGCAAGTTGCATGCTCAACTGCAGCATCATTATCCGACCTATCGCCAGTTTTTCTCTGAACTGGACGGGAAGACGGCACTCGGGTTCTTCCATCGGTTCCCGTCACCTCGGCATTTGAAAGGTGGTGCACTGGAAGAACTCACCATTTCTTGCAGAAGCTCAGCCATTACGCCTGCTCGACGAAGAAAGCGGAGCAGATCATGTCACTGGTACAGACGGACGGGCAGATGGACAATGATTTTCAAGACAAGCGCGATTTCATTGTTAGAAGTCTGGTGAAGGAAATCCGGTTTCATAAGCATGAAATCGCATCATGTGAAACCGAAATACGACCGCTGATGGAGAAGCTTGGCCATCAACTCGATACGTTAACCGGGGTGGACTTGGTGACAGCGACTAGTTTGGTCGCGGAGATCGGGGATATTCAACGGTTCGCCACAGCCGATCAGCTTGCCCGATTTTGCGGAATCGCTCCTATCGACGTTGGCTCCGGC
>NZ_BIMA01000263.1 GCF_004000845.1 Paenibacillus koleovorans NBRC 103111 | reverse complement strand
TATGAACTTTCTTATCTGTTAAGAAGTCTCGAACCGACCTTAATAAGAGCCGCCAAGTCCTCTCTCTCGTCATGCATACTACTACCTGCATTTTCTGCATCTATTTCCTCTCGTGCCGCCCCTTTTCCAATTTTCCTGCTATTTCTACAGCTATTTTTCTCATTCCCTTCCCCTTTGAAGGGGTTAGGAATAAATTAGCTGTAGTATTGACAGGTAAACTCGCAATCGTCGAGGTTTCCACCAAAAAAGCTGCAGATTTTGCAGGTATCGATGCCATTCCTTGTGCAGATGAAAAAAAACGCCCATAATTAGGCGTTTCAGAAACTGATAATTGTTTTCAAACGCTGCCGCGAAGCCTCGAACAGCAGCACAGTCGCGGCCATCGCCACATTGAGCGACTCCGAGCCGCCCGGCATAGGAATAATGACATGACGGTTCACATGACGTGCCACCGAATCCGACACGCCGCGGCCTTCGTTACCGACGACGAACCAAGTGCCGCGGGTGAAGTCCACCGCGTAGCAAGATTCCTGCGCCTGCAGGCTCGTCACGACCAGTTGCACCCCGCGCGCCCCCGCTTCCGCGAGGAGCGGCTCGAGCTCTGCCTCCACGATCGGCAGATGGAACAGCGACCCCATCGTCGAGCGCACCGTCTTGGGGTTGTACAAATCGACCGTGCCGCGTCCCAGCACGACGGCCGTCGCCCCCACCGCATCCGCGCTGCGGACGATCGTGCCGAGGTTGCCGGGGTCCTGCACGCCGTCGACGCATACGACAAGCGGCGCTTTGGCACCGTGCT
>NZ_BIMA01000262.1 GCF_004000845.1 Paenibacillus koleovorans NBRC 103111 | reverse complement strand
TTTCCTGATCGACCATCCGCTCGTAGGTTTCGGCAAGTGTACTCATTCCGCACCTCCAGCTACAGGATAGCGGCATATTGGCCGCGAGATGTCACGCTTCCGTAGGTGTACAAGCCGTTGTAGAAATCTTCGCGATCCAGCATACGTTTGATCTGCACTTTGGTAAATGCCTTGCCCTGAGCGGTTCTATGACCATCATAGTTGAGCTGTTTAGCGAACTCCGACAGCGGCCAGTGCGGGAACAACTCCTTTAATTCAAACAGCCGGTGGACGATAATGGCATTTTCCCAATCAACCGCAATTGCCTTCTCACCTTTGGCGGCGCGGTAGCCAAACGGAACACCGCCTCCGGCATAGCCGCCTTGCTGGGCTTTCTTCTTCCGCCCCCGGCTCAGTTTCAATGTGATCTCCAACCGTTGGTACTGGTCTAACAGTTCCAGCATTCCGTTGACTAGAAAATCGTTCGGGTCATGGGCATAGATGCTGTAATTCGGCTGCTCGATGGCGGTTACGTCAACCTGATGTCGCTTGAGCTCTCGCTGAATGAGGACTTTCGCCATATCGGAACGCCATAACCGCGATGTGTTCAATACGACGACAGCCGATACAGGCCTGCTTTTCAGATCCGCGAGCATTTCCTGCAAACCTTCACGCTCGACCGTCAAGCCCTCCTCATCAACTGTTGCACCGCTCCAGCCTTTATCCTCGTACACGTGCAGCAACTCCAGACCGCTGCGATCACAATACCGCTCAATCTCCTCCAACTGGTAAGCCAGGCTGTACCCTTCTTTGGCTTGTCCATACGTGGACACCCGGACATAGCCGACGACTTTCTCCCTCAAGATAATCCCTCCCGTTACACGGACT
>NZ_BIMA01000261.1 GCF_004000845.1 Paenibacillus koleovorans NBRC 103111 | reverse complement strand
GAAGCTGATTCGAAAACACTTGAACGAGGAGGAGAAAAAGGAAGTACAACCGCTGCTGCAGAAGGTCTACTCCGAAAATGGGGAAGGCTTCTATGTGTATGCGCCGCGACAAAAAGGAAATGTAAAGAAGCAGTTGGCGTACATTGGCCGGTATATTCGTCGACCCGCGATTGCGTTAAATCGGATCGAGGCGTATGACGGTCAACAGGTGACGTTTCGATACTATGATAAGACCGAGGAGAAGGAAAAGCGGGAAACGGTGAGTGTAGAAGAGTTCATCAGCCGCTTAGTACGACATATCCCGGATGAGCAGTTCAAGACGATCCGGCATTATGGCGTATACGCGCGACGGATCAAGGGAATGTGCAAGAAACTAGTAAGTGCTTGGCAGAAGCAAGTGAGGAAATGGATCGTCAAAGCGAAGCGAGTCTTGAAGCGCAGGAGCTGGTCGGATAAGATCAGAGAGGAGACAGGCCAGGATCCGCTGGTCTGTCTGAACTGTGGGTGTAAGTATGAGTACAAGGGAGAAGTAGGTCTGGAGAACGGCCAATTGGTGGTAAAATACGCGGCTTGTGTAACGACCCGGGCCGTATTGGAGAGGATGATCAGAGGTGTCACCGGTATCGAAGAGACGAAAACCCGAGAAGAAAAAGAAGAAACAACCATCAAGCTCGTCCCAGGGGAGCCACAAGGGAGTAAACTATATCTGTTTGCAGTGTGAGGAAGCGGAGGTAATCCCAATGGGAGTGGTGAGGGAAATGGATCGGATGGATGGAGGAGATCCGAGTGTACCGCCAAAGTTCCGTTGTGAAAGCTGTGGCGGGGAGATGTACCCGGAGTACTACAAGGGAGTACACGGCTATGAATACCGGATAGA
>NZ_BIMA01000260.1 GCF_004000845.1 Paenibacillus koleovorans NBRC 103111 | reverse complement strand
TCCAGTGAGTGTTACCTCACCTTCACCCTGGACAGGGGTAGATCACACGGTTTCGGGTCTACGTCCACGCTATAGCGCCCTATTCAGACTCGCTTTCGCTGCGGCTCCGTCTCTTCGACTTAACCTTGCACGGGAACGTAACTCGCCGGTTCATTCTACAAAAGGCACGCCATCACCCTTTAACGGGCTCTGACTTCTTGTAAGCGCACGGTTTCAGGTTCTCTTTCACTCCCCTCCCGGGGTGCTTTTCACCTTTCCCTCACGGTACTGCTTCGCTATCGGTCGCTAGGGAGTATTTAGCCTTAGCAGATGGTCCTGCCAGATTCCCACGGGATTTCTCGTGCCCCGCGGTACTCGGGATCCGTCTCGGAGGGAGCACATTTTCGGCTACAGGATTGTTACCTTCTCTGATGGGCCTTTCCAGACCGCTTCGCCTAATCTGCTCCTTTATGACTCCATGTGAAACGTCCCACAACCCCAGCCTGCAAGCAGGCTGGTTTAGGCTGTTCCGCGTTCGCTCGCCGCTACTGACGGAATCACTCTTGTTTTCTCTTCCTCCAGGTACTTAGATGTTTCAGTTCCCTGGGTGTGCCTCTGCTCACCCTATGGATTCAGGTGAGAGTAACAGCGTATTACCGCTGCTGGGTTTCCCCATTCGGACATCCCCGGATCGAGGCCTGCTTACGGCTCCCCGAGGCATTTCGTCGTTCGCCACGTCCTTCTTCGGCTCCTAGCGCCTAGGCATCCTCCGTGCGCTCTTACTTGCTTATCCTGGATCAATTTGTCCGCGAGAATCGCGGGCAATTTGATGTAGAGTGAACAAACATGCAATATCGCTCTAGAATTGCTCCTAGTTCTCATTTCTTATCGTTTCGCTATCCAGTTTTCAAGGAACAAA
>NZ_BIMA01000259.1 GCF_004000845.1 Paenibacillus koleovorans NBRC 103111 | reverse complement strand
AGGGCGAACCGGGTTGTACCAGGGTAAGCCCGGGACGAACCAGGCTGGACCCAACTTTTGCGGACACAGGAGCCGCTATTTGGCGGAAACCGGGGTGGTCTACCATTTTGGCGGACATAGGATACCTTATTTGCATTGTATGCCTCGGATTTACGCTAATTTCGGCTAAATAGCGCATCGTATGTCCGGCAAACTCAGGAACAGTGTGTTTTCGGAGCAAATAACGGCTTCTGTGTCCGCCTTTACCGCCTTACCGTCTTTATCGGGTTGCTGTTCTGCTCCTGCCATCCGTTCGGCTGACTTTTTATGTCAGCGGCGGAGATCGGCAGGGGTATTCTGTTGTTCGCGCAGGATGCGCAGGAACACGTTCGGGAACGCGTAGCGGTCCATCTCGGAGGCGTCGATCCAGCGGAACGGCTGGACGTCGGCGGGAGAGGCGAAGGCTTCGTCGGATGAAGCTGCGACTGACGACTCCAGTATGCCGGACGCATCATCAGACGGCTCTAATGCGTCGAATGACTCCAGTGCGCTGAACGAATCGGCAGCGGTCTTCGGCGAACCTGACGCGTCGTACACCGCTGCGGACTCGGCCGCCGCCATGGCGCCGAACGCGGTGGGCATAGCCACGGCGTCGCCAAAGTCCGGCCTGCCATCGGTGCCGCCGCCGGCTCGCAGCTCGACGAAGCGGCACCGGTACACATCCAGGTTCCACTGGATGTGGCTGAACGTGTGTTCCGCGGTCATCAGGCGCTCCAGCGGCTCGACGACGAGCCCGTAGCGCTCGGCCAGCGCGTCGCGGAGCAGCTCGGCGTCCCGCCCGAGCGGCGGCTTCGCGGCGAGCGCGAGCCCGCTGCCACCGGCGGCGGCGCCGTCCCGCCGCCCGCGCGACCCGGGCTCGGG
>NZ_BIMA01000258.1 GCF_004000845.1 Paenibacillus koleovorans NBRC 103111 | reverse complement strand
TATGTTCCAACATGTATTTTATCGGGTCATATCCGGCATGCGGAGCCGCGAGATAAGCATCATAAAAGGCGATTTTTAAATCAATAATATTAATGCTCTTTTTTAGATCATCAATCTGGTTCAGAACTGTCTTGCGGTGATCATTCATCAACTGTCTCCGTGCAGAAGCGGTTTCTTCGCCTTGCATGCAAAAATCGATATATTGCTTAATTTCCTTGACTTGCATCCCTGTGTTTTTAAGACAGCAAATCAGTTTTATCACTTCCAGGTCCGCTTCGCTAAACTGCCGGTTTCCAGTGCTGTTACGGGTGATAAAGGGCAAAAGTCCTTCTTTATCATAAAAGCGGATTGTGTGAACGGAAATATTACAAATATTCGCAATTTCATTTATCGTATACACGGCGAAACCTCCTTAAAAAGTAGGGGATACACATTTGACTTAGATAGAACTCTAGGTGCTAATATAAAACATATTCAAGAAACATTCAAGACGCGCGAAAGAAGGAGTATGAATTATGGCAGAAAATATGAAACGCAATTGGACTGCAGCCGATATTCCCTCACAAAAAGGACGCACGGTTGTGATTACAGGAACAGGTGGAATCGGTTATGAAATTGCTTTGGAGATGACTTGTGCTGGAGCCGAGGTGATTATGGCTGGTCGAAATAAGGATAAAGGAGAAGAAGCGTTAAGAAAGATAAATAAACGGATTCCTGTTGGAAATATACGTTTTGAAAAGCTTGACTTGGCGGATCTTGACTCTGTCAAAGCGTTTGGCGAACGGATGAGGGCACAACGCAAAAGTTTGGATACGTTAGTTAACAATGCAGCGGTAATGACTCCGCCTCAGCGTCAAATTACAAAAGATGAATTTGAACTGCAAATGGGGGCTCAACCCCAAAATCAGTTCTTGATTATTAGCGCAACATCCGGTGGCGGTTACA
>NZ_BIMA01000257.1 GCF_004000845.1 Paenibacillus koleovorans NBRC 103111 | reverse complement strand
GAGGCAGGGACCGGGAACGAGCGACGCAGGACGGTCAGCGTTGCTTCCAGTGCCTCCGCCTCGCCGCCTTCATGGCGATACTGGATCAGGTTTGCGGACCGGTCAAGCCGCAGGGGATGCTTGCTCGTTCGACGGGAAGTCGACCGGTACCGTATCCGGCTGCAAGGTGATCGCCGTAGGCGCCTCGACGGGCGGCACGGAAGCGATCACCCGCCTGTTGGGAGCGCTGCCCCCGGCCATGCCCGGCATCGTGATCGTGCAGCATATCCCGCCCGTCTTCTCTCGGATGTTCGCCGAGCGGCTGAACGAGACGACCGGCTTCACGGTGCGCGAGGCGCAGTCGGGCGACGTCGTGCTGCCGGGCCATGTGCTGATTGCGCCGGGCGATCAGCATATGCGGCTGTTGCAGGGCCGAGCCGGCTATGAGGTCGAGTGCGGCGCCGGGGTGAAGGTCGGCGGGCATCGCCCGTCGATCGACGTGCTATTCGACTCCGTCGCGACTGTCGCGGGGAAGGCGTCGATCGGCGTGCTGCTGACCGGCATGGGCGCGGACGGCGCCAAAGGCCTGCTCGCGATGCGCCGGGCCGGGGCCCGCACGCTCGGCCAGGACGAGGCGTCGTCCGTCGTCTACGGCATGCCGAAGGTCGCGTTCGAGCTCGGCGCCGTGGAACGGCAAGTGCCGCTCGAGCGGATGGCGGCGGCGCTGATCGGCCTGCTGGCGCCGGGGCGCTGAGCGCCTGCCAGCGCAAACAAGCCCCTGCGGCGAGGGACCCGGACGGTTGATCCGTCCGGGTCCCTCGCTTGCGGGGGCTTGTGAGTCGAGCTTGCAACTAAGTGAGCAACTCCCGCCGACATCGTAAGGCCCACCGCATGAAAATAAGTCCGGAATCCGTACTAACTCTGCTCCAAAAGTCGCTGTCGAGCAAAATAAGTCCGGAATCCGTACTAACTTCTCACCCAAGTGCCGCCTCTGGGCCGAGCTAATGC
>NZ_BIMA01000256.1 GCF_004000845.1 Paenibacillus koleovorans NBRC 103111 | reverse complement strand
TCCGCGCCTCGCTCACCCTCAAGGTGAATTTGGCGACAAAAAATATAATAGCACATCGCCCAGCAGGATGCAACACTATTTTCTAAAATAAATCAGCAGTCGACAGCAGCGCCTCCGCCCGCCCAATAACGATGGAAAAAAGCAAGCGAATCCGACAAATGCTCCGTCCAGTAAGCCCAATTGTGCTCGCCCGAAAACTCCTGGTATTCATGAAGGTATCCGAGCTCGTTCAGCTTCTTATGATAAGCCGCATTGAGGGGGTACAAATAATCCTCGGTACCGCAGTCGAAATACAGCTCCGGCCGAACGGTTTCCCCCAGCCTCTGCTCAGCCAGCATAACCAGATCATGAGCGCGGGCATACGGACCTGCCAATGGACCTACCATCCGTGGAAACTCGGAGCGAACAAATTCATTATGCGGCAATGTGCTGAGCACCCCGAGACCGCCGGACAGGCTGGACGCCGCACCGAACAGCTCCGGATGACGCAGCGACAGGCTGAAGGCGCCGAAGCCGCCCATCGAGTAGCCGCCGATCACGCGATGCTCCCGACCGGTCAGCGTCCGAAACTCCCGATCGATGGCGGGAACCAAGTCGTACACGAAATATTGTTCGAAGTTTCCCGTGCCGTCATACCAATCCACATAAAACGTTCCTTGTCCATATTCACCGTCATTTGGCATGACTACTATGCACGGTTGCAGGTCACCATCCAGCATCGCTCGCGTCACTGTTTCGTGTGCGCGGCCGTTGTTCATCCAGCTCACTTCGGTGCCTCTCATCCCATGGAGCAAATAAAGAACGAGATAGCGCTTCTCGGGGGCTGCTTCATAATCGGGCGGCAGGATGACGTGGCAAGTTTTACGGCTGTACAAAGCGGTGGAGAAAAAGGAAAAAGGCTTTACTTGAACGCTCGTCATCACAGCGGCACACACTCCATTCCTTCATCTAATGAATAGAAAAAAACCACCTTCTCGGTTATTCACCAAAAAAGCGGTTCTTCG
>NZ_BIMA01000255.1 GCF_004000845.1 Paenibacillus koleovorans NBRC 103111 | reverse complement strand
TATCGAACGGAGAGAGACCATGCCCTTTCAAGCGAAAAAAGCCTCCTTGCAGCTTTCAGCCATCGATCGTGAAAAACTTCAACGGCTCAGTCAGGCACGTTCCGAGGCGTACCGTCGCGTTGAACGAGCCCGTATGCTTCTGCATTATGCCGATGGCCTGAGCATTCCGAAAATTGCAGAGGCGCTGGGAACGACGGTCCCCAAAGTCAATCGGTGTGTCGATAAAGCGTTAGCGCAAGGTTGGGAAGAGGCTCTGCGGGAAGAACAACGCTCCGGTCGACCTCCCGTGGTGACCCCTGAAGCCAAGGCATGGGTCGTTTCGCTAGCCTGTCAGAAACCGAAGGAACTTGGCTATTCCTACGAAGTGTGGACCCAGCGGCTTCTGGCCCAGCATGTGCGCGAACACGCCGTTGTCGAAGGCCATGAATGCCTTCGTCAGATGTCTCCCAGCAGCGTCCATCGGTTGCTAAGCGCACAGGATTTGCAGCCGCATAAGGTACAGTATTACTTGGAACGCCGTGATCCCGATTTTGATGCCAAGCGCGTCGAAGTGTTGTGTGTGTATCAACAAGTGGAACTGATCCTGGAAAACGATGAGCTCAAGCCGTTGTGCGACGTCTATTTGTCTTACGATGAGAAACCCGGCATTCAGGCGATTGGCAACACGGCGGAAGACTTGCCACCGGTGCCTGGCAAGCACTCCACCCTCGGACGGGACCCGGAATACAAACGACACGGAACCCTCAGTTTGCTAGCCGGGATTGATTTGGTGACTGGCGAAGTGATTGGCTCTGTGGAGGAACGTCACCGAAGCCGGGAATTCGTCTCCTTTTTACAGAAGCTAGACGCACACTACCCCAAAGGGCTTCGCATTCAAATCATTCTGGACAACCATCCGGCCCACATTTCCAAGGAAACAAACGCTTATTTGGAGACGGTTCCGGATCGTTTTGAGTTGATCTTCACGCCCAAACACGGTTCCTGGCTGAATCTGATTGAGAGTTTTTTTGCCAAGATGACGAAACAAGTCCTGCGACACATTCGGGTCAAATCGAAAGACGAATTAAAGCAGCGCATCGAACTTTACCTTCAGGAACTCAACGCCAACCCTGTCCCTTTCCGGTGGAAACACGGGTTGGAACGCTAAGCAGAACGTGAACGTTATTTCAGAAGCGTTCTACTAG
>NZ_BIMA01000254.1 GCF_004000845.1 Paenibacillus koleovorans NBRC 103111 | reverse complement strand
CATGCCCGTTGATTAACCAACAAATGGTAGAAAAAGAGCCGTCAACCCGGTAAACTGTTTGTACCCCTACAAACAACCGGAAGGTGACGACTCCATGAAAAAGTCTAACACGATTCTCCCTATTCTTCAAACGGTTCTAACATCCGAGGAAGTCGAATCGATCGTTGAGGCGGTCGGCTATGTCGATAAAGCGCGCAAATTCACCGTCTATCATTTGCTTCAATATTGGGTTGCCGCAGCCAGTGAAGAATGGTCGGGGTATCGATTCGGTGCGGATCATGCTGTTCGTAGTGGCTTGTCTCCTATTCATTATTCCTGTTTCTCCGGAAAAGCAGCGGATGTGCCGTTTGCTATATTTAAAGAGCTGTTTCAACTCCTTGTCCGCAAATGTAATCGGGAAACGAGGCGGAAGTTGGCGTTTCCCAAGGAACTGCTGCTGATTGACTCAACGACTATGACGGTGGGAAAAACCCGGTTGCCATGGGCTCCCTTCCACGGAGAACGGGCTGCGGTAAAACTGCATGTTGCCTTGCGGGCGCAAAACGGACAGCCACTTGGTGTCACGGAAACGATCGGTGCAAGGCACGATGGGCCAGTATGCGAAACGTTGGAGAATCCTGCCTTTATTTTGGTCATGGATCGTGCTTACGGCAAACTGGAGAGATTGGATCGCTACAAACAAGACGGGCAATCCTTTGTCGTTCGGCTTCGCGACAATGTTCATGTCGAAAAACCTTATGCATTGCGACGGCAAGCGGCTGCAACTTCTCCGATTGTTCGGGATATCACTTGCCAACTGGGAACTCCACAGTGTCGTTCCAAACAGCGTCATCGCGTCGTCATCTTTCGTGATTTTGAAGGCAGAGAGATTCGCGTTGTCACCGATTTGATGAGCGTTACCGCTGAACAAATCGCCCTGATTTATAAAGCCCGCTGGCAAATCGAACTGTTCTTTCGCTGGATCAAACAGCACCTAAACATTCCCACACTATTTGGCACAACCGAAAATGCCGTTTACGGTCAGTTGTTCGCGGCACTACTCGTCTTTGTACTGCTCAAATGGCTATTTGATGGGGCAGGGCAAGCGTTTCCTCGTCATGCTAATCTCTCTTTTGTTCGTTTTGCTCGATTGCTGCTTTTAGGCGAGTTGCCCGTCGAATGGACGATTCGGATTGAGCGTTTGGTGAATCTCCATTTCGGATCAACGACAGTTACATATTCTGGTTAATCAACAGGCCTGG
>NZ_BIMA01000253.1 GCF_004000845.1 Paenibacillus koleovorans NBRC 103111 | reverse complement strand
GGCTAATTAGAAACTGGCGGTTTTACATACTATCCATTTCGCATAGGCAAACCATTCAATCGATTTTGAACGATATTTCGATATTGCCGATTGCAGACATCGTTTTTACATGTAGCTAAGCGTTCTCATCAGCATGATGATTGACTTCTTGATGAGCGATGCGATAAGCACCAGGAGTCAAGCCTGTCTCTTTTTTAAATACCCTTGAAAAGTTTGTTACGTCCACCTTGCCGATTTTTTGAACGATCACAGCCAGGCTATCATTTGTTGTAATCAGCAGTTCCTTTGCCTTTTCGATTTTAAGATAATTGACATACTCCGATAGCGTTTGCCCCGTATGCGTTTTGAAAATACTCCGCAAGTATTGAACGGACATAGAAAACTGATCTGCAAGCGAACTGATTTGAAATTCATAGTTCAAGCCATTTTCATTGATATATTGCACTATCTCATCGATGAGTTGCTCCGATTGATGTTTCTTGTGAGTATTTAAAAAATCCGAAATCTTTTGAAAAACTTGTTCGATTAATTCAATCAAATCATCTACAGTTTCGAAGTTTTCGATTTCCAAAATATCAAATCCATAATCCAGCCTATGGGAATAAGCGGTATCCAGCAAAACGGAGAGACGTTTAAAATATTGGATAATATCAAAACATATATACTTGCATGTGTAAAGCGTGCATTTGTTTGTTTTAATATAGTTCATCATGTCATAAAAACTCTTTTGCGCCTTTTCGATTCTCAACTCAGAGAGATGTTCGCCAAATGTTTTCAGCATTTCCGGAAGAGGAGTTCCCGTATCCACTAGATGCGAGATCTGCCTATACTCGATTATACTTCCCGCATTATAAACAATTTTATATTCCAGGGCTTCACCGCTTTGCAAGTAAAGTCTTCCGATCTGGGCTGTCTTTTCGTTCATGTCACTCACGCCTACAGTTGCCAAAATACCTGATTCTAAAAGCTGTTGACGTATATCTTCAAATGCATGTATCAATTCACTGTAATTTTCCCTTTCCAAGCAAAAGATACACACAATCTGCTGATTAAAAAGCAGATTTTTGAATTGGCATTCGATCGATTTAGGGATATTCACTGCGATAGATTTTACAACAACCGAATACCCGATCCTATTCAAAACGACAATATCGTCAATATAAAGGGTTGCTATGCAAAATACACTTTTCGAAAAAAATACGCCAATCCTTTTCCCCGCAGAATTCAAGCTTTGCAAGTTATTAAAGGAACTATTAAGTACAGACAATAATAAATTTTCATACAGTGCGTCTTCAGAATGTTCCGT
>NZ_BIMA01000251.1 GCF_004000845.1 Paenibacillus koleovorans NBRC 103111 | reverse complement strand
CAGCCTTCTTTTTGAACTGCGCAGCAAATTGAACCGGCGACAAGTAGCCGATCGAACTGTGGATTCGCTTTCGATTGTAGATGAATTCCACATACCGAAAGATAGCCTCATAAGCCTCACGCTTGGTGATGAACTTGGTACGGTAGATGAGTTCTTTCTTCAGGAGGCTATGAAACGACTCTATACACGCGTTATCGTAGCAATTGCCTTTGCGACTCATGCTGGGCTTCATGTGGTACTCGTCTAGCTTGTCTCTGTACTCCTTCGATGCGTACTGCGACCCGCGGTCCGAGTGGTGGATCAGTTCCTTACCCGGCCGCTTCGCTTGATAGGCGGCCTCTAGTGCCTGCAAGACGAGGTCGGTGGTCATCCGATCCTGGAGACGCCACCCTACAATCTCGCGGGTGCAGAGGTCCATGACACTCGCCAGGTACAGTCGGCCTTCGCGGCAGGGAATGTAGGTGATGTCCGCCACCCATACCATGCCTGGCTCGGCGGTTGTGAAGTTCTGTTCGAGCAGGTTTGGCGCGATCGGGAGGTCGTGGTTGGAATCGGTTGTCTGGACTTTGAACTTCCGGGAGACACACGAACGGAGCCCGAGCTCCTTCATGTAGAGACTAACCGTACGCTCAGAGATCGTGATCCCTTCTCGCCAGAGCAACCGCGTAATTTTCGGGCTGCCGTAGCATTGATCGTTGTCATGGAAATGGTACACAATCCGTTCCTGCACCTGGGCCTTGCGTTGTTTCTGTTTACTCAGGATCGCCTGTTTCCACTTATAGTAGCCGCTCCGCGACACTTGCATCACTTTGCACATCTTCTCGAATCGAAACTCGGAGCGATGATCTTCGATGAATTGGAACCTTAGTTCTTTTCTTTGCTGAAGATGTGCAGCGCCTTTTTTAGAATGGCGAGTTCTTCTTCCAGATCTTGATTCTTTCGTGCTGCCTCTTGCAATTGTTCTTCCAGCTGACGCATTTTCTCCGGCTGCACGACAGGTTCATTCTCAAACGAGCGGTACTGCGTCATCCAGTTGCGGAGGGTTCCTGTGGGAATATTCATTTCCTCGGCGATCTCCGGGAGCGTCTTCGTCTGCTCTTGCACATATTTGACGGCTTGCTTTTTGAACTCTTCATTGTATCTCTGGCGGTGCTCACTCATTTCTGGACACCCTGCTTTCATCGTTATCGTGTACAACCCATTGTAGCCCCTTGAGGGTAGCGGACGCACGGTGTAAATCATGGCATGGGGCGCTGCCCCAAACCCCGTCCTCGCCGGATGGCAGGTGGTCTTTCATGAGACCACTGCAACCGAAGGATTGGGTTACGTGAGGCAATCAAGGGTCAAGATGAACTTCGCTTCGCTCGCCCTTGATTCCCGCATCCGT
>NZ_BIMA01000250.1 GCF_004000845.1 Paenibacillus koleovorans NBRC 103111 | reverse complement strand
GGTGAGCTGAGTAAGCTGGGTGAAACCTTGTCCAGATGCAAACCTGCCGCCGCCGACCCAGACCATAAGAATATGCCGCCACCCCACCTCCACCGCCGACCGCGACCAAATAAGGTGATGCCGTAGCGTTATTTCGACCAAACTCCGGTTATGCTCCAAATTAACGCTACGGCATAATGCTATTCCTCCCAAAACCTCCCGCAGGGAGCCGAGTGACCCGAAATAAGGTGAAGCCATAACGCTATTTTCTGAGAAAATGGAGTTTCGTGGGAGATAAGGTGATTTCATAACGCTATTTTTTCGCCAAGTCGCACTTTAGTTTGAATTTGGAAGGAGGACACACATGTTACTGCTGGGCAGCCGCACGATTACGGTCGAGGGGGTCACGATATTCCCCGATCACGCCGATCCGAGCCAATTCTGGTATTTGCCGGGTCCGGTCCAGCTTGCTCGCCGCGACGGGCAAGGGGTGTTCACGTTCATCAAATACAAGCCGGCGGCGGTAGAGGCCGGTGCCAAGGGCGGCGGCTTCTTGATGTTCGAGGTCAACCTGCGCCTCGACTCCGATCTGGAACGCCGCATTCTCTCCAAGCTGCGGTCGCTCACGAAGGAGCGCCCCAAGCTGGCAGCCGTCCCGTTCGACGAAGGGACGGTGCAATGCGTCGCGCTCAACCTGCAAGGCGCGGGCGGTACGGCGGCGACGGCCGCACCAGCCGGGCCGGGCTCCTTCAACGCCGTCGAGAAAATTCTCGGCGCGTCGGTCCCTTCGCTGCACGGCGACAACACCACCGCCTTCAGCCTGACGCTGAGCCAGGAGGGCGCTACAATACTGGAGCAAGCTTTTGAGCAAGGGACGGAGCCGGTCGGCGTCATCTACGATCTCAAATTCACCGGCATGAGGCCGGCGCTGAACGTCGAGATCGAGGCGAACCTGGAGCGCGTCTACAACCAGCTGAGCGCCGGTCTGGAGGCGCAGGTATATTTCGTCCGAGCCGGTATCGACGCCGCATTCGAGAAACTGGTGCAGGATGGCGCGATCCACATCAAGGTGACCGACTTCACGGGCGAGGAGGACGAGAAGGAGAAGGAGCGCTGGGCGCTCGACTTCTTCAAGGAGAACCTGCTGCGCCAATGGTTCGAGCCGACGTTGACGCCCGGCCAGATCGCCGGTGGCGCCGTCCAGCCGGAGGCGCTGGACCAAGTGCTGCGGCGCGGCAACGAGCTGCGGCCGCCGGCGACACCGGCGCCGCCTCGGCCGCAGCCATTGCCGGCGAGCGCAGGTGGTGGCGGCGACGGAGGGGCCACCGCTGCGCCGACAGCGCCGCCGGTAAGCCCGACCGCCGGCACCGGCCACGGCGAGACGTCGGCGGGCTACAGCCCCGCCGCACCGGCGACGCCTGCGGCGCCCGGGG
>NZ_BIMA01000249.1 GCF_004000845.1 Paenibacillus koleovorans NBRC 103111 | reverse complement strand
CCCTTATCGACCCAAGGCCCCTCCTGTAGTAACGCAAGAAATGGTAGCAAATGCAATGAAGGATGCGCCACTACAAACACAGCAAACTGCGGTTTCTCTTTCAGCTATTCAGAGGTACGTCGATCGAATAGTTTCAGGAGACACAGCTTCTGCAATCAATGTCGATGACGGTATAATTGTAGATGGTAATTATAGGTGTATTGCAGGAAGGATAATGGGGATTGAGCCTGCGCAGATTCCGGCCGTAGGGGGGAGACCATCTCAAGTCGTACCGTGGTCAAATGTGTTTCTTGATCCTGTTGATTGGGGGAATAAGTAAACATCGGAGGTCATATGATTATTCTTAAAAGTCACGCAGTCGGAGAAATTGTACTAAATGTTGAAACATTAAAATTTACAGATTTAAGTGATATTGATTTTCACAGAGCAGGTCTATCGAATATGTGTTTTGAAGGTTCCAAAATGGCAAGAGCGAATTTAAGATCAGCTGAACTTGAAGAATCAGTTATGGATTACGTAGATTTTACCGAAGCGTTGTTGATGAACGCAAATCTGTTTAGGGTATCACTAAAATATGCAAAATTAATAGGCGCAAAGTTAATAGGTACAAATTTAGTTGGCGGACAATTATAATTTGCTGATTTAACAGGTGCAGATATTTGCAAAGCCAATTTTTCTAATGCAAATCTTTGTGGTACAAATTTAATGGGTTGTAATAGATACGTTGAGGCAAACTTTGAAGGAGCTATCTATGATAAACAAACAAATTGGCCAACTGCGTTTGATCCAGTTTCTGCTGGTGCATTAGAAATCTAATTAACCTGAATTTCGAAAGCCCGTAAGATTGGGATACTGTCACCCGTTATATTGGGGAGTCCTCTGTAAATCAAGTCTATCGAGCCCAATCACGGAAAAGCCAAATCATGTATGCTGATGCTCCGCCCGCTGATTTTAATGTGAAGACGATTAGTTACTCTGGTGACTCTGGGAGCTCCTCAATTCTGATATGACATTCTCAGTCACAGTAAATGATGTACTGACATCGACCCAGTTTGATAATAAGAAAGATTACATCGATGCTGAGAACCCGCCCGTTTTTTACAATACGAAAGTCAGTAGCACTGCTGGAGACATAAAGAAAGTTACGGACTACACTTACAACGAGGCTCGTCGATGGACAACGCCTATTGGCAGCAGTTCGAAAACAGTGAATACTTCGACATTAGTAGAGTCGAACCCAGTAACTACTTCTCAGACATTTGATGACTACCAAAACGTCACAACTTCTACTGATCCAATGGGTGTGCGTACTACATACGAGTATGACGCTACAACACATTTGCTTAAGAGCGTATCGCAGCCGATTAGTGCGACACAGACACGCTATACGGGTTATACCCGAAACGCTCAGGGTAAAGTGAC
>NZ_BIMA01000248.1 GCF_004000845.1 Paenibacillus koleovorans NBRC 103111 | reverse complement strand
CTTTTATAGCATATTTTAGTAATTTTATTTCGTATCGTTAATATGTTTACGTCTGGTTGCTGGGTAGATGTGTACTGCCCGATATTGACAACAGAGACATTCATTTAGCTGTAAACTACCCCCGAGTTTCCTGTGACAAATTCCCGTCCCCTTGTGCAGACAAAAAAATACCCTCTCAATTAGGAGAGGGCAATCCCACATTAACTTCTCATTCGTTATTTCCGTTCCAAACTAACAATGCACAGCACTCCACATGTGTTGTACTGGGAATAGGAACATCGATCACTTGATGTATATCCTATGACTGCAATCACTTCAAATATCTTACTGCAACCTGCTCGGCCCAATCAGGAATTGAATCCGCACGATGTGTAATTGAACCATGGCTTATCTGAAGCACCATATTGCCTTCATCGCTGCTGTTATCAATGACAATTAGATGATCAATTAGGTGCATGTTGTTAAGTAAATTCTGAATTGAAGTGTTATGCCTTCTTACAATGTCCTCTGTTGGAATATGATGCCCGCCATTTCTAACTCGCGCTGCAACTCGTTCTATGTTTAAATGATAATCACCCACACCTACATAAAACATCGTAACCTCAAACTTATTGGACTTAGCATTCCGCATGAGCCGAATGGCGTTGCCACCTGACAATGTCGTTTCAACCGAAAAGTCTCTTCCCTGACGAATACAATCTCTGGACAATTTGATGGCCTCTTTGCCTGCAGATACTTTTCGGCTTTCAGGATGCAAAGAATCAATCCCTCGTGCCAAAGCATCTGGATCAATGTTCACACTGATTCCGAGTCGATCAACAATGAGGTTTCGAATGGTGCTTTTACCGCTGCCATTATTACCAGCAAATACATACATGATTGGCATCTGTTCATGCATGCGAAGCATCCGAATCTGCAACGGGGACAATGTCTCCATTGTTGTATTCTTTTACAATTTGGCCTTCCGCAGTTTTATATACAATGTACGTGTCGTTAGCTTTTGCATCCAGCTTGGCGCGATCTCCTGTGAGCTTAATAAGTTTCTCCAGATCTTTGAATTTATCCATGGCTTCACCTTCTCATTATCAGTATCGACATTTGATTCGATTATATCACACCAAGATAATTCGACGTAGCACATTGCTGTTGTCCATCAGCTAGTTCAATTTGTTTTCTACTGTGCTTATCCTCATAATGGCTCTCAGGCATGAAGTAGCCGACCTTACCTTCACTAAAAGTTGTATAAAGTAATTCCGAGGGATAATATTGAAATAGTAGAACCTACTAGATAAAATTACCATTATCTCCATTCAAGGAGGAGCCCAAAATGTTATATGATAAATCAATTATGGAAGTAAGAGAACAATGCAAGACGACCATAGAATCTTTAGAATTATGGTTACGAAGACTAATAGAAGAAAAACTCGAACCGGAATTAGGTAGTCATTTTATTCATGCCAAAGATAATC
>NZ_BIMA01000247.1 GCF_004000845.1 Paenibacillus koleovorans NBRC 103111 | reverse complement strand
AATTTTGGGTTTGGTTCATTTTGTCAAGTACTGATTTCGGTTTTGAGCCATTTTTTTAATAGAAAAAATATTTTGTAAAAGGGAAAATTTTAGGAGGGCGAAGCGTAGAAGCGCGCAAGCGCATAAGCACCGGTGCAGCAACGCATGTGCTTGCGGCGATTTCGATGTGACTCTATAATCGGTAAAAAATGCAAATCGTTGCGGAGTGTGAAAGATGCAATGAAAACAAAAAATGCAAGGCGAGGTTGGGCGAGCTCGGCGATAGGAATAGTGGCTGGAAGGGCGGCAGGTACTGCGGTAGGAAGCGCGGTGCGAGCTATGGTAGCTGTGGGTGGAACGGCTGTACGGACGGTGGCAGGAACTATGATTGGCTGTTTCCTCATTGCGGTGAGCTTCAACATGCTGCTCAATCCGAACCGGATCGCCTCCGGCGGCGTGACCGGGCTGGCGACGCTGCTGGAGCGATACTTGGGTGCGTCGCCTGCAATCAGCATTTGGGCGATCAACGCGGTGCTATTAGTAGTAGGTGGTTTGGCGCTCGGCCGGGCGTTTATGGCCAAGTCGCTGTTCGGTAGCGTGCTGCTGCCGCTTTTGATCTATGCGACAGCGGATTGGCCGCCTCTGACGACCAATCCGCTGCTGGCGAGCGTCTATGGAGGAATCGGAACCGGCATCGGACTTGGCTTGCTGTTCCGGGTGGGCGGTTCCGTCGGCGGCTTCTCGGTCGTAGCCAGCCTGCTGCTCAAGCGCCAAGCGATCCCGCCGGCCAAGACGATCACCGTACTGGATGGCCTTGTCATCGCTATCGGAGGAATCGCCTTCTCGCCGGAAAATGCGCTGTACGCGCTGGTCAGCCTGTTCTTCATCCGACGGCTGCTGTCGCTCATCCACCACGGCTCGAACGCGACGGCGTTCGCGCTGATCGTCTCCGATCGGCCGGAGCCGGTGCGCGACGCCATGCTCGAGCGGCTCGACCGCGGCATGACCGAGCTGCGTGGCACGGGCGCCTTCACCGGCACGGACCGAAACGTCCAGCTCGTCGTGCTGAAGCGCTCCGAGGTGCCGCTGCTCAAGCGGCTTGTCGCGCAGGCCGATCCGCGGGCTTTCGTGCTCTTGAGCGATGCCGAGGAGGTCATGGGCGAAGGGTTCGACCGGTTCGAGATCGAACGACGCCACTCTCGCGAGCGTGCCGCACGTTCGGCCTGGATCTAGCATTAAGCGAATTAAGATAAGGTGATGGCATAACTCTATTTGGCGCGAAACCCATTTTTGCAGAAAAATAAGGTGATGCCTTAACGCTATTTCATCCGAAACCCATCAAGAAGATAGGTTGCGGGCGAAATAAGGTGATGGCTGCTGATCGTTATTTTTCGGCAATTGTGGAGTTTGAGCGAAATAAGGTGATTTCGTAACGTTATTTTCGGGCAGACGCTGACTTAGCTTTGGTCGAAGCTTTAGCTGTCCTTTTGGATGGCGT
>NZ_BIMA01000246.1 GCF_004000845.1 Paenibacillus koleovorans NBRC 103111 | reverse complement strand
ACTCAACTTTCGCAGCATGAAATTGGCAGGTAAGCCTTGATATAGTTAGGCAGCCCTTCAATCCAATGCTGGAGTTGACGTTGAATAAGATTTGAAATCCTCTTTCCGACTTTCGTGGCGATTTCGGTGATCAAATCGACCAGTTCTTGCAGGGCAACAGCCCAATCGATGGCGCCGACTTCATCGCAAAGCAAATAAAACAGTCCGCCAATCGACCGTTGATCCGTGCTCTGGCGGTGCTGCCAAGCAAGCAGGATATAGCGCGAAAAGACAATGGTGGTATGGCTGACCAACAGGTCGTACGATCGCCCTTGGAACTCCTTTTGCAGGCGAAGCAGGGACTTGGCGCATTTAAAGAAGACTTCAATTTCCCAGCGCATCCTGTAGATTCGGATCATGTCCGGAGCGGTTAAAGCGAGATCCGTCGTGAGAATAGCAAGCCACTCATTCTTCTTGGAACGGTGACGAACGAATACGACCCTGACCGGGATTCCGGGGGCCAGTTCCGTCTGGATCTGCCTCAGGATATTCCGATGCTTCCCCTGAACACGCGCTGCAGCGGCATACAACTCCTTCAGGGTCAATCGTCGTCCGTTCATCAGGTACCGCTTGTTATCGTTTTTTACCATACCGATCACGTGTAGTCCACGTCCGACCACTTCCTGAAGGAGCGGCGCATGCGTAAACCAACTGTCCATCAGGACATACGACGCGGTTACACCGCCTTGCTTGGCACGGTCCAACATGGTCGCAATCACTTGTGGTGCCGAACAAAGGGCCTCCTGACGACGTTTGTAGCCATGACTGCGCTTGTCGATACCTTCCAGGATGCCATTGATGCCGGATTTCGTAGAACTGAGCAGGGCAAAATCCATGGGGATAAACGAGTGGCCGTCCGACCAGCCCATGGTTAGCATGCGAAACCCCTTGTAGTACGCCCCCGTCGCATGATCCTTGAACCGCGCCAGTAGTTCAACGGCTTTACTGCGGTTACGTTCAAACATCGAATCATCAAAGATAAACGCGGTCTCACGGCCCGCTGAGGTCAGTTTCTCGATTCGCTGAATCGTCTCTCCGCTTAGGGAGAGCAAAAACCGTCGCCAAGCGTAGCCACTATGATTCAGAAACCGGTAGACCGCATCTTTACCAGGAAATGTCTCGCCCCTGCAGCTTTCAAGAAGCCGAAACCAATTCTTCTGATGAAACAATAGAATAAAAACGACGCGAAATAAGTAGGCACAGGTGAATCCAAATTTTTTCTTAAACCCCGCACCATTCAAGTGCTTGAGCACATTCAGTTCCAGAAAAGCAGGCTTGATTTCTTTTGGTAGTTGATCTAGGGATTGCTTTTGGTCTATCATGGAGAAGAACACCTCTTCTGTGTGGTAGTGGTAGCTTGACACTCTCACTTTACCAAACGAAGAGGTGTTTTTCTATTGTTTCAAGCCGTACAATTAAATGCGTGCAAACTTATGCTGCACGTAAGTTTGCGCTGATTTTGACTCTGCGAAAGTTGAGTTA
>NZ_BIMA01000245.1 GCF_004000845.1 Paenibacillus koleovorans NBRC 103111 | reverse complement strand
CCATTTTTGGGTTTGGTTCATTTTGTCAAGTACTGATTTCGGTTTTGAGCCTTAAAAATGGCTAAGAATAAAGTCCACCCAGGCGCCTCCATCCTTCAATTCATCAAAAGAAAGCGTGATCGTAAAATACCGCTTATATTGACTTTATTTTCCATATTTGTGCTTATGAATGTATGGATCATCTCAACTAAGTCATTTAATGACACAGATATCGAGGTTAAAGATTACATTCAAATTGTGAGTGTGGCTATCGGACTTGTTTCACTTGTCTTGATACTCAAACTTGTATCCGAAACCCGCAACGAAGCCATCAAATCGACCCAACAATTCTACATCGACGACATCAACCGCATGTTTACCACCGTTCGTGGGCAGCGGCATGACTTTATGAACCACGTGCAGGTCATTTCCTCTTTTGTTCGGATGAAGAAGATTGACGATCTAGAGCGATACACGCAAGAACTGGTGGGGGAGACTTCTGAAATCAACGAAATTATGAGCATCGGCAATCCTGCTTTGGCTGCGCTCGTGCAAGCCAAATGCACCATTGCGGTGTCCTTAAAAATCGATTTTGAGTACGACTGCACCGGATTCAATAGCCGAGAACTCGGTCCCAAGTCCATCGACCTAGTCAAAGTCATAGGCAATTTGCTGGACAACGCCTTCGACGAAGTCGTGAAGTTCCCGCAAGAGCAGCGATATGTCCGATTACAATGCGGCTTAGAGCAGAACGAGCTTTTAATAACCGTCCACAATAAAGGCACCTATATCCCGCAAGACGTTCGAGCGAAGCTCTTCGAAGCCGGGTACAGCACCAAAGCCGGCGAAAATCGAGGCATAGGCTTGTCCATCGTGAAGGAGCGGTTGCAGTTCTATAACGGGACGATTGAGGTGGAGAGCGATCCAGAGGAAGGGACTACATTTTTTGTAGCGATACCAGTTAAGAAAATATCGTAGATAAATCCAAAGTTTGGAGAGGTTTGTATGATTGATTACTTGACACAGGTCTTTTCGCTCGTTTTTGCTTTCTCTTTGCCTCAAATGTTTTCGATCACTTATTGTTGTCTCACTTCTTTTGGGCTTTCAAGAACGGGCATCGTCAAACGTATTCTACTCTTCTCAATAGTCCACGCAGTCCTAGTTGATCTGTTATTCTTTGCTTTTCCCGAATTTATGAGACTGATTAACTTTTTCTCGTTATCCGTAATTCTATTTATATTGTTTTTTCAGTTTATCCCCCTGAGGAAACGATTGTTGCTCAGTGTTTGTATTGCAATCACGTACATCTTTATTGAGATGATTTTTGGCGTCATCCTACTGCAATTCAAAGTTCAAAATGATTTACTAGACAACCCCATTTTCATTCTAAGCGTATTTTGGCCAACCTCTACTGTTTTGTTTTTTGTCGCAAAATATATGGAGAGAAATAAGCTCCGTCCGGCAATTAGTATCATCCGATTCATAAGACGAAAACGAGATAGTAAAATACCGCTTATTATTACATTTTTCGCAGTCTTTATCATA
>NZ_BIMA01000244.1 GCF_004000845.1 Paenibacillus koleovorans NBRC 103111 | reverse complement strand
GGTGTGGTCAAACACAAGAAAACGAATCAAGGCAATCGGGTTATGCATGAGTTATTCTTTCAACTGGCGTGCCGTCAATTGGCATTGTCCAGAAGGCATAAGGAGCCGCGCAATCCGATATTCCTGGCCTATTACCACAAGAAGCAGTCCGAAGGCAAGACCAAGGGCCAAGCGATCGTCTGCATCATGAGGAAGCTGGTCAACATTGTGTTCAAGATGCTGAAAAACAAGACGGCCTACACGCTGCCGCCTGCTCCGCCAAAGGAAAATGCTGTATAATTAAGGCTAGGTAGAGTGAGGGTTTATCGTTCAGGATACGTATGAAGGGGATATTACGAATCCACTGAGTTTGAATCTTTATGTTTATGCGGGGAATAATCCAATGTTCTACATCGATCCCTCTGGTCATGTTTGGAAGTGGGTCGGTAATGCATGGCAAGCAACCAAAACGTTTATAAGTAATGAGGTCGATGCTTTTATCGAGGTGAATTCCTCTTGGGAATCAAGCCTAAATTATTGGAGCATGGGTCTGATAGGAAAGATACAAGAAATTAGTCAGAATGATCCTTGGAGTCTTAAAAATGTTATTGATAATGCAGAATTATTTATGTATATGCCTGCCTTAAAATTAGAGGGGAAAGCAGCTGAAGCTCTCTCGAAAGAGATTTCAGTTCTAAAAACTTACTTATCGGATCTTGGTGTTAGAAGGCAATATTATAATGAAATCCAGGATCTCGGCGCAATGGAGCAGAGTATGAGAAGTCTGGGTGTATCAAGTGAAAATATTGCACGATCAATGCATCAAGCAAGACGTGAACTGGGCGTGAAATATAAAAATCTAACATCTTCAGAACAATTAAAAGCAATATATGCTCGAAACCTTGAGAAATATGGGGATAAATTAGGACCTACATTTGAATGGCTGATAAATAATGGTAAATCTTATGATGATATTATTGAAAGTTCTAAAAGAACTTCAAAAGAATTTAATGCGTTGGCAGGCATCGAATAACTCGAATAAGTTGGAGGTTATAGAATGACCAATTTTATAGAAATAAATAATTTAATTCTTGAAAATAGAAATACATGGAAAGAATTGTTGTTGTTTAATATTGTGAGTGGTGAAAAAAAAGTGTTAGCAAGAACAGAGGAGAGTAAAAAAATTCAGGGCCATTATGAGTATTATGATGGAAATTTAATCATGTTGTTCAGGATTGATAATAATATTTATTTAGATATCAATGGAGAGAGAGTATGCTTAAATGATGATGGAAGTAAGATTAATTTTTCTAGAATGGATCGTGACAATTATTTTTCTGTTGAAAAAGACAATAAAAAGATATTTGAAATTACTTACCCGTCATGGGAATATGATGCATTAAACATGGTGGATCCGAGTTTTAATGAACAAATGGAGGAATGCCAAGACATTTTTCTTTTTATTCACAATGTCGCACAAGATAGAACTCGACTACAGAGATTGTATATTTAATCTAGTAGATGTTGCATTTGTAATAAAGGATTGAGTAAGCAATAA
>NZ_BIMA01000243.1 GCF_004000845.1 Paenibacillus koleovorans NBRC 103111 | reverse complement strand
TGAGATATCATGGATAAATACCTATATTAAGGATGAGTGAATTTTCTGAATTTAACGATTGGATTTATTGACCAAAAACGATCGAGGCGGGAATAAAAATAGCCCTTTTCCACAATTTGTTAGTATATGGTCTTTGTTCCTGTTTCTATAGCAACATCCCGTATTCTAACATTTCTAGCTGTCTCAATTCTCCCGTCTCGCTCGCCCGGCATATCGCTTCATACTGTTGCTCCACGTCGATTGCCTTTCGTCTTCCCTTCGACTCTCGACCCGGCTTGGCAAATAACCATCTCAGCATTTCCCACAAGGGCGCACTCCAACTCATTCGCACCTGTTTCACTAGCTCCAGCAGCTTTCCCTTATGGTGGACGTGCCCCTGCATCAGCAGCCCCAGACAAAACGCGATCAGGGCCGCATAGATTTGGTTAAACACCGCATTGCGACTCGTCCCGTAGAACTGCTTTACATGGAAATGTTGCTTGATCCACTTGAAAAACATTTCTATTTTCCAGCGGTATCGGTAGATTTGCCGCAGTTCTTCCGCACTTCGTTTGAAATCGCTCGTGCACAGCATCATCACATTCCCGTCTTTGTCCAGGCATTCGATGATGCGTACATAGTGCTTCATCCGGTACCGCGTTCCCTGGTACCCCAGCCAGACGATTCTGTCGGTTAGCACCTCAGAATCTGGCGGCACCTGGCGAATCTCGATTTCTTTGAAATCGGCGTTGCACCGCAGCCGCGTTACAAACAAAATCGCTTGTGTACAGTATTCATCGAACCTCTTGTAGTCCACATATCCTCGATCGAACACCAGGAGCGCTCCCGCCTCGTAGACCTCGAGATCATCGAGGTGCTTCCGCTCGGCTACGTTTCCATTGGTCAGCACGGCCACATCGGGATATCCGCCTGCTGCCGTTTGAATAAACCGCAGATGAAGCCGCACCGCTCCCTTATGTTTGCTGTACGTGGCCCATGGATACTTGCTCAGACACAGGGTCATCGTGGTCGCATCGATGAGCTGCATCTGGCCCAGCTTTTGGCCCGCCTTTGCCACTCCGTAGCGGTCCGTCACCTGTTGGACCACGTGCTGGTAGACTCGTTCCATGAAGGTGTAGTCCAGGTCCCGCCATCTGCGTGAAAGTTGGGAGGTGCTGATGGAAGAGAGGCCGACGGCTTCTTGCAGCTTTTTCTGTTGATTCACTTGCCGGCTGATGTCCGTATAGTGCTTGAATTGCATGAGTTGCGCGAAAATGAATACTTTGGCCGTCGTGGCGGCATCGAGTTTCTTGACGTACCGATCCAACTGCAACTGCTGCGTTTGTTCTCTTAACCATGTCGGGCTCAGGGGAATGAGATATTTGGTAAGGGTTAGCGTATCCTTGTCCATGTGCATGCTCCTCTATGCGGGATGTTGGACAGGGACTATCTTCTTCCAGCATACAGGTTCTTTTCGCATAGATACACCCTTAACGTTACAATTCCAGCACAATTTCCCTGAAATTTTCTTCTTGACTTTTCCTTGTTTTCTTTATGCAACGCTAATG
>NZ_BIMA01000242.1 GCF_004000845.1 Paenibacillus koleovorans NBRC 103111 | reverse complement strand
CTGGACAGTTAAAAGTTCTTGTTGAAAATGGTCGCATAGAAAAATAACCCAATCGAACGAATCTGTGGTATCCTTACGGTTCCTACGCCGGAAAGGAGAGCAGATCGCAGAGAGGGTTACTGTGTTAGTTTACCCGATTTCGTTACGATCGACCATACCATGTTGAAATTTATCAATGAAATTTTGTCTGCTTTTCGAAGTTGCTTCTCCCGAGCCGCTGCATACGAGTGGTTCGTCGTGATCGTTGTCGGTCTCATGGTGCGTTCCGATCATCTCGGAGCGACCTCGATTGTGCGGGATCTGGCGCTGGATCCACGTCATTACGAGTCGATGCTTCATTTCTTTCGTTCCTCCGCCTGGTCGCTGAAATCGCTGCAACGCGCTTGGTACGAGGTTGTGAATCGGCATGCACCGATCGTACGATACCTCGGGCGTGTCTTGCTCGTTAGCGATGGCATGAAGAAGTCCAAAGAAGCCAAGTACATGCCAGGTGTGAAAAAATTGCATCAGGAATCCGAGAATTCATCGAAAGGCGAATACATCTTTGGTCACTTCTTTGGCGCGATTGGCATGCTGGCCGGTACGGCGGAAAAATGGTTTTGCTTGCCCCTGTTTCTCAATCTGCAGGATGGCGTAAAAGCGATCTTTGGCTGGGACGATTCATCCGAGGAGCGGCAAGCCTCCCATGTCGTGCAAGTGATCAATCAAGCCTTTACGGCTGCGGGTATCTTTGGCCGAGCACTGCTTCTGCTTGACCGTTACTACCTGTCCGTTCCCGCCCTGCAGCGGCTGGCCGAGGGCAATCGTTCACTTACGTCCGTTGTACACATCGTGACGCGAGCCAAGATGAATGTCGTTGCCTACGAGCCGCCTGCCGCGAAGAAGCCGGGGCGGGGGCGTCCGCCAAAGAAAGGCAAGATGGTGAAGCTCGCCGCGTTGTTTCAGACACGTGCAGCCGATTTTCAAACGGCCAAGGTGACGCTCTACGGCAATGAAGAAACGGTGTCCTTTCTGCGTCTGGATTTGTTATGGGGGCAGGGGCTCTACCAGAAGCTGCGCTTTGTACTCGTGCGACAAGACGAGCGTCTTTCGATTTTCGTCAGCACCGACCTGAGCCTGGAGCCCTTGCAGATTCTCACCGCATACGGCTATCGCTTCAAAATCGAATGTACATTTCGAGAAATGAAGCAAGTCATTGGCGCATTCGGCTACCGCTTCTGGAGTTCGGCAATGCCGAAGCTCAACCGCTATCGTCGGAAAGGCGAACCGGATCCTTTGGAGCGCGTGACAGACGAGCAGCAGCGAAAGCGAATTCGTTTGACCTTGCAAGCCATAGAAGGGTTTGTCATGTGCAGTGTCATCGCAACGGGACTGGTTCAATTGATCGCTTTGCGCTTTTCCGGGCAGAAGCCGGGTTTGTTTTTCCGCTATCTTCGCACCCCCTCCAAGTCCATCGTCTCGGAGGCAACGGTTGTCGCCTATTTTCGCAAATCGATTTTTAGCCTGTTTGCCCAAAATTCGCAGCTTTCATTAACCCAAATTATTCGTTCCAAGCAAAAAACGGCATTGCCGGACGCTAATTCGCTTGCTTCTTAAAGATGTAAAACTTTTGACTGTCCAG
>NZ_BIMA01000241.1 GCF_004000845.1 Paenibacillus koleovorans NBRC 103111 | reverse complement strand
CTCAAACAATTTGATATAGCCTGACCAAGGTGCTCTTGAAAAACCGAGTCATTACCCAGTCCGAAATCCCGACTCATACACGATTCAACGTCCGATATCTCGACTCATATGCGATTTCAATTCGTGCACGACGGCAACTTTGCCTTCTCCTCATCCCATCTACACCTCCCTATGGCCACTATCCCCGTCACTCAGGAGAATCAACATGGGGCAGCTAGGTCGAGCATAGGGTGGAGATTTTGACGAAATAGCTTCGTGCAAGATTAGTAGGGTTTAGTCGCGGGCGGTACTACAAGATTGCATCAGGAAACAAACCAAACACCTAAGCACATTGTGTAAGGGCTCGATAAGTGATTCGAGAAGAAGTCAAACATAGTTTTGCAAGAGATGGGAAAGGAGGGCACTGCTGCAGGGACAAATTAAATCGATAGCCGAACTCGTCTAAGTATGCTTGAAGATGTTTGGGGCCGAGCCCGTGGTAGGTCTTGTTCAGTACCGAGCAGGCTTGCCTGGCGATTTTGAGAATAGGAGGAAACCGTTTGACGGCGAATCGGGCGGCGGGGATGGATTGAACATCGTAGGTTGAAGTAGAGTCTACAAATTGCTCTTGGAAGGATGCGATTCCGGAACGTAGGACGGCATGCCCGCGAAAGTCCGCCAGATCGACCTTCTCAAACTTTACGCGAATAGGCAGACCATTCCCGTCCAGCATGGCACCAACAAGTATGGGATGCTCCTGGGGATGGTGAAGGAAACTGGGGTTATGAGGACGTCCGTAACAGGCTGCATGGATGCGAACGATCCCACATAGCACCGTCTCGCCTTCACTCAAGCTCATGGCACAACGAATTTTATGGAGAATCAGCCAAGCGGTCTTGTAGGTTACCTCAATGATCTTGCATAATTCAAGGGCGGAAATGCCTCTTTCACGAGTGACAAGCCCGATCGCAGTAAACCATTTTGGGAGTGAGGTACGGCTGCCTTCCATGATGGTTCCGGTCAAAAGCGAAGCCTGATAATTGCAATTTCTGCATTCGAAAAGCGGGAGCCTGCGAGAAGTAATTGTATAGTAATCCCCGGATCCACAACGAGAGCACTGGTAACCTTCAGGCCATTTTGAGCGAAAAATAAACTCCGTACAGGACTGCTCTGACTCGAATTGCTCGATTGCAAAATCGATCATGCCACACCTCCAGAATAGGAACAAGTGTTCTAGTTCTCTTCATTATAGCAAACATTCGTTCTCGTGGCAAATCAATTAGTCGGTATTTTTCTTATCAATCCAATCAGCTCAACTGAGCGGTCGGGATAATGGAACAAGGGGGTTACTCGTGGGAAAGGTTGTTTATAGGTAGACGCTTTGCGGCTAGATGGAAGTATTTCTGAGCGGAAGGGATAATGGACCAAAGGAGAGTTCTAGGGGCGAAGGGCTTGGGGTGTAGATGGTAGAATAGTGCTGATTGGGCTGATGGGAAGATCTTGATGGGTGCGCTTAACTTGATTGCATGACTGAGCGAGCGGGATAGTCGAGCAAAGGGAGAAAAAGGGAGCAAGGGAAACAAGGGAAACAAGCAGAGCAGATCGAGCAGATCGAGCAGATCGAGCAGAGAGAGCAGAGAGAGCAGATCGAGCAGAGAG
>NZ_BIMA01000240.1 GCF_004000845.1 Paenibacillus koleovorans NBRC 103111 | reverse complement strand
CCCGAATTTGAAAAGCTATGATGAAGCACGCGAGTCGTTCGACTGGAGCGAAATCGAGAAACAATTCAGCTGGTATACGACCGGTAAAGTGAACATGGCGTACGAGGCGATCGATCGCCACGCCGAAGGCGCGCGCGCCAACAAGATCGCGCTCCACTACAGCGACGCGAACCGCGACGAGAGCTACACATTCGCCCAGATGAAGGCGAACTCCAATAAATTCGGCAACGTTCTGCGCAAGCTTGGCGTAGGCAAGGGCGAGCGCGTCTTCATCTTCATGCCGCGCACGCCGGAGCTGTATTTCGCCTTGCTCGGCTCGCTCAAGGTCGGCGCGATCGTCGGCCCGCTGTTCGAGGCGTTCATGGAGACGGCCGTCCGTGACCGTCTGGACGACAGCCAAGCGATCGCGATCATTACGACGCCGCCGCTGCTGCCGCGTATCCCGGTCGCCGACCTGCCGAACCTGAAGCATGTCATCCTCGTGGGCAACGACGTCGACGCTTCCGCTCCAGGCCAAGTGAGCTTCCAGCAAGAGATGGCTGCCGCTTCCGAAGAGCTCGAGATCGAATGGCTCGACCGCGAAGACGGTCTGATCCTTCACTATACGTCCGGTTCCACCGGCAAGCCGAAGGGCGTGTTCCACGCTCAGAACGCGATGATCCAGCACTACTACACCGGCCGCATCGTGCTTGATCTGCAGGAAGACGATGTGTACTGGTGTACGGCCGACCCGGGCTGGGTAACGGGGACGTCGTACGGCATCTTCGCGCCATGGCTGAACGGCGCGACGAATGTTATCCGCGGCGGCCGCTTCAGCCCGCAGGATTGGTACAACACGCTGCAGCGTTACGGCGTGACGGTGTGGTACAGCGCGCCGACGGCGTTCCGCATGCTGATGGGCGCCGGCGACGACGTCGTCAAGCAGTACGACCTGAGCAAGGTGCGCCACGTGCTGAGCGTCGGCGAGCCGCTCAACCCGGAAGTTGTACGCTGGGGCATGAAGGTATACAACCAACGCATCCATGACACCTGGTGGATGACGGAGACAGGCGGCCAGCTGATCTGCAACTACCCGTCGATGGCGATCAAGCCGGGTTCGATGGGCCGTCCGATCCCGGGCGTAGACGCGGCGATCGTGGACGACAACGGCAACGTGCTGCCGCCGTACCGGATGGGCAACCTGGCGATCAAGACGCCGTGGCCGTCGATGATGCGCAAGATTTGGAACAATCCGTCCAAGTACGCCGAATATTTCCGCCTCGAGGGCTGGTACGTGTCCGGCGACTCGGCTTACATGGATGAGGAGGGCTACTTCTGGTTCCAAGGCCGCGTCGACGACGTGATCAACACGTCCGGCGAGCGCGTCGGACCGTTCGAGGTCGAGAGCAAGCTCGTCGAGCATCCGGCGGTTGCGGAAGCGGGCGTCATCGGCAAGCCGGATCCGCTGCGCGGCGAAGTGATCAAAGCGTTCATCTCGCTCCGCGAAGGGTTCACCCCATCCGACGAGCTGAAGGCGGACATCGCCAAGTTCGTGAAGGAAGGGCTGTCCGCACACGCCTCGCCTCGCGAGATCGAGTTCAAGGACAAGCTGCCGAAGACGCGCAGCGGCAAAATCATGCGCCGCGTGCTGAAAGCTTGGGAGCTTGGCTTGCCGACCGGCGACCTGTC
>NZ_BIMA01000239.1 GCF_004000845.1 Paenibacillus koleovorans NBRC 103111 | reverse complement strand
AATTTTGGGTTTGGTTCATTTTGTCAAGTACTGATTTCGGTTTTGAGCCATGTTTCTTATTTTTATTCTTTTCTATAGATAATGCTTGCCTTAGAGTCTCCCCCTCGAAAAACTCTAACAATGCCCAAGATTGATTCTCGTCTGTTCGCTCTACAAATCGGTAAACTTCAGGGATTGGTAATGTTGTGTTATTTAGATATTTTAGAACGCGTACTTCATTTGATAACCAAGAACAATACTGCTCGCCCTTTGTACGTTTTAGAATAAACCGCCCATTTGCACTTTCAACTATTCCAACATCAGATGTATGACCCTGCCTTGGGAATTTGATGTCATTAACTGAATCTAAGTAGTCATATATTTCGTTGGGGATTTCGTTCACTTTGATTGGAAGCATAGAACAGCCACCTTTTTGTCTTCCCTTATTTAACACAATCTTTCTGCTTGAACTCTACTGCCCGTTATTTTGAGCTCTCGTTCTCCATTAGCGTAACGGCTTGCTCAGTTGAATTTCACGTTCCTCAACATAATTGCGGTAATTTTCACCACAATAGTAATCAACAATATCCTTATTGATCTCTGGATATAGTTGAATGGCATGTAACTCCGAAATAGGGATCCATTTGACACCAATCTGTTGAGGGTCTGGATTTTCAGGAAGTTTGGGATGTGATCCTGGTTTCAACTTACATTGAAAAGTAACCCCAATAGAATGAGTATCTCCGTACATGAAGTTGTTTTTCGTTGGTTGATATTCGTATACAAAAGCAACTGGACCTACTTCCACCTCGACACAAGCCTCTTCTTTCGCTTCCCGTTCCGCAGCTTCAATTAATGTTTCACCAGGCTCAAGGCCACCTGCCGGAAAGTTGTAATGTACGCCGTCATCATTATCATTTTTGTACTCGACCAGTAAGATTGCATCGTTTTCAATGATTAGTGCACAAGCGCGAAGTCTTATCTTTTCCATCCTCTATCACACCCATTAGGCAAATTACTTTCAACTGTTAATTACTGCTGCAGCAATTAAAACCATGGATCGGTTCTATCGCCGCGCTTTCATGTCCCTTTAGTTCAGGTAAGCCCTCGTCAAAGCTGTCGAAGTGGAAGTATAGCCAATATCGGTCTCATAAACTCTTAAAAATACAAACTTCATCCAACCACCTTCAGGATTTTCAGAATCAACCGTGTCTGGAAATTCACTTGAATTCGTACAATCTCTCAGCATTACAACTCGATAAACGTATCGATACTCCAGGTTTTTAGATAATAGTCGAGTACAGTACCGTTGAAACCATCCTTTTGTGATTTCGGTATAACGGCTTCATGAATTAATTCTGATACTTAATTCTGGATCAGCATTGTATTTTCTGACGGATAATTCTAGACTTGTTGAAGGTTTCTTCATTTGATCCCCTCCCACGCCTTGAGTAGATTTACTTTTATATGGACATAGTAACCATTAAATCGTTTGCATTCAATGGATAAAACACTTATACAGAACATTGCTCTATTACGCAAATCTGTCCGATAGCTTAATGACAAAGAGCAGTTGCCGCGGCAAACTGCTCCTTGATTATGTTTGAACTACCGTTCCCCGTTACTTCAACTGCTAGCATATTCCGGCTTATCTATCATCAAGAAGCGAAAGTAATATTTCTCCTCGCTTAAGAGGCTCAAAACCGAAATCAGTACTTGACAAAATGAACCAAACCCAAAAATGG
>NZ_BIMA01000238.1 GCF_004000845.1 Paenibacillus koleovorans NBRC 103111 | reverse complement strand
GACATGGACCTCGCTCAATTCGTCAGGCGCCGTAACATTGCCGCTTTGGGTGAAAATGACGAAGGTCGGCAATGTTATGACGGCGTACACGTCCACCGACGGCACGACCTGGACGCAGCGCGGGCAGCAGACGTTTGTTGGCAAGATGAACGATCCATTCACCGCCGGCCTGTTCGTAACCGCGAATCAGGACGGGACGACCGGCACCGCACAATTCAGCAACGTGCAATGGCCGGGCTCCTCGTCGCCGCCACAATATACGCTGAGCACGAGCGCAACGAACGGCAGCGTCACGCTGAGCCCGAGCGGCGGCACATATGCGTCCGGCACGGTTGTCACCGTGACCGCGACGCCGAACAGCGGGTATTCGTTTGCAGGTTGGAGCGGCGATTTGAGCGGAACGACCAACCCGACGACGATTACGATGAGCGGCAATAAATCCGTGACCGCATCGTTCTCGCTGACGCCTCCGCCATCTTATCAAAGCACCGACATCACGACGACGAACGCAGGCAGCACAACCGAAAGCGGCGGCGTGATCACGGTGCAAGGCTCCGGCGCGCAGGTGTGGAGCAACAGCGACAGCTTCCGCTATGTGTACAAGAACAGCTTGACGGGCGATGCGACGATAGTGGCGAAGGTAAACAGCTTCACCGCCACGAACAACGGCGCAATGGCGGGCGTCATGATCCGGCAGGGAACGGCGGCGGACGCCAACTACATGAGCGTAGCGGTCACGAAGGATGGCAACTACCGCGTGCAGTATCGCAACAGCACATGGACTTCGCTCAATTCGTCAGGCGCCGTAACATTGCCGCTTTGGGTGAAAATGACGAAGGTCGGCAATGTTCTGACGGCGTACACGTCCACCGATGGCACGACCTGGACGCAGCGCGGGCAGCAGACGTTTGCCGGCAAGATGAACGATCCATTCACCGCCGGCCTGTTCGTAACCGCGAACCAGGACGGGACGACCGGCACCGCACAATTCGGTAACGTACAATGGCCGTAACTTAAGGCGAAAGCGGTTTTACGGCGGTCACCCCCTAATGGCAGAGGGCAATCCGGGCAGACGCCCTCTGCCGTTCTACGGAGAAGAAGCAACTACCATTTTCATCAAAAAAATAAAATAAAACCTTAAAAATCCACCTGCTAAAAGCAGGTGGATTTGGACTTTAATGTCGACGGCTAAAGTCGTGAAGTCGTAGTGAAGAGTGAATCAAATGTCGGTCAAACGCGTGTCCAAAGTCCATAAAATCACTCTTTAAGAAAACCTGATTCTAAAGTTCACCGATTAGGTTTGATTGCCTGCCGAGAGTAAACTATGCTGGAGAGACCCGGATTGTCGGGCTGGAATGTGGGGACGGGGAGCCGAGCGTAACGGCAGATGCAACCCCAGAGCGCCGAACGCCAAGTAACCCTGGATGCAGTCCGAAAAAGTCGGTCTGCAAGGCCGCCCGTGGTCCGGATCGGCTCCCTAGTCCGATTTTGCCGAATTGGAGCGTCGTTTTCGAGCGGGGGGACGTGGAAATGGCTCTGCAAGTGGGGAAAATCGGACTACGGCGCCGATCCGAACTCGCTCCCGCCACGCAGTCCGAAAAAGTCGGACTCCATACACCGATGCCAAGACGCGGTACCATCGATGATGAAAATCAGCCGATTTCCGGGGAGAACAAGCAGGGTTACTTGAAGGGCGACCGGCTGGGTTGCATCTACAGTAACTCCCAGCCTCAATCT
>NZ_BIMA01000237.1 GCF_004000845.1 Paenibacillus koleovorans NBRC 103111 | reverse complement strand
CTCACATTCCGCACCCCTATGACTCTGAAAATGGCGAATTTTGGTGTATGCTAGAGTCATAGAATCGAGAGTCGGGTCGGGAGCGGATGAGGAACATGCAAGTCGAAAATTTCTATGAAGTCGGTTATCTGCCGTTACTCAGCGGTCTCATGAACGATCTGGGGCTGCGTCGAAAAATCGATGAGCTCGTACCGGTGGACCGGCAGTGCCAGACGACCGCTGGCGAAGCGGTCCAATTGCTAGTGCTCGACATGCTGAGCGGCCGAAATGCGTTGATGAATGTGGACAAATGGGCTGCAGAGCAGGATCTGGATCAACTGCTCCGTCCTGGCTTGCAGGCATCATGGTTTAATGACGACGCACTCGGTCGCCACCTGGACCGGTTGCATGAAGCGGACATCCACCAGGTCTACTCGACGTTCCAATTGCACGTGTACCAACACGAGCGCATCCCGATGAACGTATTTCATGGCGACACGACGAGTATGTCCGTCTACGGCGCGTACACGAAACCGAGCCAGGCGTTGCAGATTGTCGAAGGCTATAGCCGGGATCGGCGAGGCACCAAGCAAATCCAGTTCGGGTTGATCGGCAACGCCGACGGGATTCCCCTCTACGGCGATGTACACGACGGGAACACCTCCGACAAAACCTGGAATCCGGACGTCCTGGAGAAACTTCACGCGCAGTGCGCCGCCGTGAAGCTGAAGGATTTTGTCTACGTCGCCGATTCGGCGGCGATGAGCAAGTCGACCCTCGATGCCGCCCAACGCGCGAACGCCTACCTCCTGACCCGTGCGCCGAACCAACTGAAGATCGTCAAAGCGGCGCTGACGTCTGCCGATGCAGCGGAAGCATCGTGGTCCGAGCCGGTGTCGTTCGTCTCGTCCAAGGATGGCGCTACATACCGCTGGTTCGCTGCGGAAGCCGAGCATGAGAGCCATGCACTCCGCCTGATCGTGGTCGAGTCCAGCGCGCTGGACAAGAAAAAGGAAAACACGTTAACCCGCGAACGGGAGGCGGAATGCGATCGGCTGACGCAAGCCGTCAAGAAAGCCGCCCAAACGCCGTTTCATTGCCGGACGGATGCGGAACAAGCCGCCGAAGCCTTCCGGGAGGAGCAATCGTCCCGGTTTCATCAGGTGGACGTGACCGTTTGCCCGCAGGAACGCGTTCGCAAAAAACGCGGACGTCCGAAGCAAGGCGAGGTTCCCCCAGTCGATACGGTCTACGTGTACAGGCTACCATCACGCCGGACGAAGCGCGGTTTCAGGAAGCGCGCCGACGGGCATCCCGCTTTGTGTTGGCCACCACTATACCATCCGAGTGGCGAGGGGAAACGATGGACGGAAGCAAGCTGCTCGGCATGTATAAAGGGCAGATTCACATTGAAATGAATTTCTCCTTTTTGAAGGACCCGGTATACACCGATGAAATCTATCTGAAGAAGCCGGAGCGTGTGAAGGTGCTGGGGTACTTGTTCTTGTTGGCGCTCACCGTCTACCGCGTGTTTCAGCGACGCATTCGACAGCACATTACCGAGCAAAACCCGATGCACGGCTCAGGTGGCCGCATCTTGCGTAAGCCCACGGCCGCCGCCATCTTCCAAATCTTCAAGTACCGCAAGATCATCGTGTTTCGTATGCCAGATGGCACCCGTACCCGACAATTCGTCCGTCCCTCGACCAAAGAGGAGAAGCGCGTGTTGACCAGTCTCGGCTTGGACGAATCGGTGTATCTCGGCTAATCGAATCCTCTTGTCTCCGCGATGGTTTTCCGTTTGGAACCATCGCTACCTCTGTTTAACGGCTTGTTTACCCCTAAAAAA
>NZ_BIMA01000236.1 GCF_004000845.1 Paenibacillus koleovorans NBRC 103111 | reverse complement strand
TATCATACTTAACGTTATTATTGTCGCTAGCAGGCTACTTGACCGGAGGGTTTTTGATCTAGTTGATGTGGCAGAAGTAGCGACTATATTTTTTGCAATGGCCTTACTCTTTCTCTTATTTAAACTCATGATTGAAGCCCGCAACGAAGCCATCAAGTCAACCCAACAATTCTACATCGACGACATCAACCGCATGTTTACCACCGTCCGCGGACAGCGGCATGACTTTATGAACCACGTGCAGATTATTTCCTCCATGCTTCGTATGAATCGGGTCGACGATGCGAAGCAGTATACAGGTGAATTAGTCGGTGAAACTTCGGAAATCAACGAGATCATGAGTATTGGAAATCCCGCTTTAGCAGCCCTGGTCCAAGCTAAAAGCTCGGTCGCTCTGACGCATAAGGTTCGCTTTGAATATAACATTTCCGGTGTTGGTAGCGTCATTTTCGGGCCCAAATCGATTGATCTGATCAAGGTGCTAGGAAATCTGCTAAATAACGCCTTCGATGAATCTATGAAGCTGCCGATCGATCAACGCGTTGTGGAGCTTGCTGGGCGGGTCGAAGACGAGCAATTGATTTTCAGTGTCTGGAACCGAGGAACATACATCGATGAAGGGATTCGAGCTCAACTGTTCCAGCCTGGCTTCAGCACCAAAGCCGGTCAGCACCAAGGCTTAGGCTTATCCATTGTGAAAGAGCGATTGGATTTCTACAGGGGATCCATTGAAGTAAACAGTAGTATAGAGGACGGTACCAAGTTCGTGGTGAGTATTCCGTGCAAAAAAATAAATTAGGGCTCAGATGGTGCGTTCGACTACAACTGTTCCGGAATGGAGCATTCCTCCCTCGGCCTCCAATCCATCGACATGGTCAAAATCATCGGCAACCTGCTGGACAACGCTTTCGACGAGTCGATTAAGCTCCCTCAGGACCAGCGCGTCGTAGAGTTGGAGTGTCACACAGAGCAGAACCGCTTCGTAGCTGTCATGGTGCGGAACCGTGGCACGTACATTTCTGACGAGGTACAAGCCAAGCTGTTCGAACCCGGATTCAGCACCAAAGCCGACGGTCACCAAGGACTTGGTCTCCCTATCGTCAAAGAGCGAATCGCCTTCTATCAAGGCACGATCCATGTACAGAGCAACCCCGAGGAGGGCACGTCGTTCCACATTCGAATCCCGCTGAAGAAACGCTAGGCGCCCTCATAACCGCTTACTTAACCCAAAAACCCGCAGTTGCCGGCGCCAAACCGGGTTGCGGGTTTCCTTCTCCTGCCGACCACTCCGTCATAAAGCAACCATCAAATACAGCATCCCCCACAGAAACCGCTTCACCGATGAGCTGAGCCTGCGCTTCTTCTTCACTGTATCCCCCTCCTCCCTACACTCATCCACCTTTTTTATGTATATGCAAAATAGTTTCCTTAGTGCAACTTTGGGAAGCCCATTGTTGGGGACGTCCCGCCTATGCGCAAGAAGTGAAGGCCAGCAGGAAGCAAAGCAAACGGTGCAAGAGATTGGCAGGAGAGGGTGCTGGATGCCGACAGGTGCAAGAGAGGTACAAGCAACTAACAAGATACCAACTTGAACTAACATGGGGGGCAGAGGCGAGCATAGGCAACCGCAGGAGGTCTGCTGCAACTGTACACGGTATAGGTAACCCGCAGGAGGTCAGAGGTAAGCGGTGCAGGCAACCAACATAAGGCAAGAGATGATGGAACCCAGCACAGGAGATAACCCCTCCCCTCACCGTCTCTCGCCGTATTTTCTGAAAAACCGTCCCCCGACGATCCATGATCGTCCCATTCCGACGCATTCCCGGCACCCGCTATACCCGCTTGTGGTGAAGAGCATTCTCGAGCGGCGCGTCGCCTGTACCCTCGCTCCCCAGTCCGAATAATTCGGACTACCGCGCGCCTCTCAGCCCGGCAACGCTCTGTAGTCCGAATCGGCCGAATTAGAGAGGCGTTTTCCAGAGCGTGCGTGCGAAACCGGCTCTGCAACTGGGAAAATTCGGACTAGAGACCGCTTCAACTTTCGCTCCCCCCCGCGCAGTCCGAATAAAGAGACTGTCGATTAATTCA
>NZ_BIMA01000235.1 GCF_004000845.1 Paenibacillus koleovorans NBRC 103111 | reverse complement strand
GGCCCGACTAAGTTTGCCAACACCACAGCAAGGGCAAAGGGTAGCATCTTTACCTGTCAACTTCTTCAGCAAATCCAGCACGGAGATTTTTGTTCTGGGCAGATCTTTCAGCTGTGTTTTCGTGAGCTTCTTGCAAAGTTTCAATTTTGTAGCTTTATTTCTCGGGCTGAGCAAACCATAATGCCGGATTCTCGTAAACCCATTTGGCAATACATGAATCAGAAAACGGCGTATAAATTCTTCGACGGTTACCTTCATCTCTTTTTGTTTGTTGCTGTCCTTGTAGTCACGCCACTTGAAAGTCACCATACCGTTCTCAAGTGTCATGATACGGTTATTGGAAATGGCAACGCGGTGCGTATATCTCCCCAGGTATTCAACGACAAAGCCCGCGTTTTTAAAGGGAGGGTTACAGTAAACGACCCATTCTCTTTGATACAGCGTTGACATCAGCTCATTGAATCGCTCCTGATCTTTCAGGTTTGCAATAGAACCATAATAGTCAAGTTTTGCCTGCTTCAGATAATATAAAAACTTCCCTCTGAATTTACGGGATAGCACCTTTACTGGGATAAAGAACTTTTTTCTGGAGTGAACCCACTTGCCAGATGCATTCAAACCTCCGCCTGGGACAATACAGTGTAGATGCGGATGATGCGTCAGGTTTTGTCCCCATGTATGGAGAATCGAGGTGAAGCCAATTTGCGCGCCCAAATACTTCTCGTCAGCCGAAAGCTCGGATAATGTTTCGGCAGCGGCCTTAAATAGCAGATCATAAACGATCCGTTGATTTTGATAAGCCACCGGATTTAATAGATCCGGAAGGGTAAACACCACATGAAAATAGCCAACGTTGAGCAAGTCATCTTTTCTGGCTTCAATCCAGCGTTCCTTATTTAACGTTTGGCACTTGGGACAATGACGATTCCGGCAGGAGTTGTAAGAAATGCGTGTGAACTCGCAGGTGTCGCACGCATCCACATGCCCGCCCAAAGATGCCGTTCTACAGCTTTCAATCGCACGCATGACTTTCAACTGATTGAGCCAAAGGGAGTGATTGAGCCGATAGGCTTGACCATACGCTGCAAAAATATCCTGTAACTCAACCATGGGAAGCGTCCAATGTAATCGTCATCGTTGGTGAATGATCCAGCGGGCTCTTCACACCTGAAATAACATTGGCCAAGTGCAGGTAAATCGTCGTAGACTGAATATTCGAATGACCAAGCAATTCTTTTATCTGTAATAGTGTGGCACCATCTTCAAGTAAATGAGTGGTAAAGGAATGCCTCAACGTGTGGACGGACACGTCTTTGGTAATATTCGTTCGATTCACCGCTCTGTTGAAGGCATCCTTGATGCCGGCGGAAGTAATATGAGTTACCTTATACGTACCGAGGAAAAGCCAACCTTCCGGATGTTGTGGACGATACACTTTCCAATATTCACGCAACACATGGAGGCAAGCTTCTGAAAGTAAAGTGAACCGATCCTTGCCGCCTTTGCCGCATTCAACAAACACCCGCATGGTTTTGGAATCGATCTGCTGGATTTTGAGCGCTGCTACTTCACTAACACGTAGACCCGAGCTGTAGGCTAACATGAGCATTGCCTTGTGCTTGATGTTGTCGCAACCGGTCATAATGGCCGATATTTCTTCTCTGGTCAGTACTTCGGGGAGGGCCTTACGCTTTTTCTGGCGTGGAATCTGAAGATAATTCAGTGTACGGTTTAACGTGACGGCAAAGAGAAACCGGATGGCTGCACTGTACGTATTTACGGTTCCAGGTGAAGATTTTTTTCATGAATCAAGTATTGCAAGAACTTACGAATGTCCTCTACATCAAGTTCGTGCACCGGACGATTACAGTACGTCAAAAAAATGCGCGCATTCAGTGTATAGCTATCCAGTGTGTTCTTTGACAATCCTCGAAGCAGGATGTCTTCTCTTAACCGAGACAAAACTTGTTCATTGTTATCCATGGATGATTTCTCCTTGAAATGATTTAGCAGTAAAAACTGCATGGTCATTTTAAGACAGGAGAAGGTTTAATGAAAAGGAATAAACAGAACACCAAGCTGTTGGGTTTATGGGTTTAA
>NZ_BIMA01000234.1 GCF_004000845.1 Paenibacillus koleovorans NBRC 103111 | reverse complement strand
AAATATTAAATGGTTTGAAAGGCGGCTCAGGTACTTCGCCCCTACCAGAAATAAACCTGACAGGTGGTAATATACACCACGACTGACACAACGATCTGAAGCGCCAGGATTCATCCTGACGCTCCAGATTTTTCTTGTCTTCCCTTATTTGACCCTTGCTTAACTTTCCCCTTAATAAACTTTAGAAGGCCGTCAGCAAGTGGCCTTCTAATACTTTGACTAAGTAACTACCAGTAAATAACTTTTTCGAATAATAAGATTATTACTAAAACTAATATAATCAATAAAGTTCCAATCCATTTATTCTTAGTTTTATTCTTACTTCCGATAATGGCAATCAAATAGATTATTAAAAAAAAGAACAAACTAAACTTTATTCCACCCACTGATGCAATAATACCAAATAGAGTAAACCCAACCAAAGAAAAGAATAATATTTTTTGGATCTTCACTATGGAAACCTCTCCTTAAACTCATCCCAACTAAAAAAACATCTCCTTAAACTCATCCCACCAAGTTTTAGTCCAATATTTTGTCATTTTAATACCTACATTACCCTCTGATTCTATTACAAAATTTTGATTATTTCCATTAGAATCAGTTCTCCAAATCATTGTCGTAGTTGTACCAATATCAGGATCACCAGGAAGTATTACTCCAGCAGAAATTCCACTGATTGTTGTCCATACTGCACTTGAAGTAATTGCATAACCGATATATACACCAATTGCTGCTTTTCCTAGTTCTGCATTCCATTTCTCGACTGTACTAGTTGTGTTCTGCTGTGTCGTATAAGAGTAATTTTCCTGTTCCTCGTATATAACATTTCCACGAACATCAAGACCTATTGTAGATACTTCTTTTGTTTTTGGATCTTGAAATTGGTGATAAAGAAAAGGGTCGTCATCAGCGGTCAAGATCTGTTTCTGTTCATCTGCTGTTAATGTTTTAGCGGCTTCAGTCCTCAAACCAACAGCAATCGCTGATTGTTGTTTCATTCCATCGGTATTTCCATCTTTCTTTGCTCTCTCATAACTTATTTTAGCATCACTAATTTTTTTATTGATCTCAAAGACTGCTGTTGATTGTCCAATTGCAGCGTGACCAGTCGGATCACTATAAATTAAAGGATTATTATGCACATATGTATACAAATTCAAACTCAGCGGATTTGAAATCTGCCCTTCATACGTATCCTCATTAATAAAGCGTCCTATACTCGGATCATACCATCTTGCACGTAAATACTGCAATGAAGCTACACTATCCCAATACTCGCCGCTGTATCGAAACGGCTGCGCTACAAACTCAGTAGCCGTCAGCGGATTTCCCCAGATATCATACGTGTACTGGTTCAAGCGAGTATTCCCCGTGGAATCCCTAAGTTCAACCACATCACCGTGACCGTTTTGCAAGTAGTAGCTCTTCTCCGCATTCGCATCCTGACGGGCCACAAGTCCGCTTCCTCGGATGTACCTCGCTTTAAGCGCGACCGTCCCGCCACTTACCGTCCCTTCTGCAATCACAGAACCACCGTCGTAGTACAAGCGGGTTGTGACACCATTCTCTATGCGCTCTGTTAGAAGCCCATCGCCATTATACTTGTAGTTAACAATCTTTCCAGCAACAGTTGTTACTTTCACCAATTGATCCCGACTATTGTACTCATATGTCGCGTCTGGCGACTCGGTGGGGTTCTCACTAGTGAAACTGTTCCGATTCCCCCGAACGTCATAGCCAAATGTTTGAGACTGGACATCGGAAGTTACAACCCGATTCAGATTGTCGTAAGTGAAAGTCTTAGATGAACCATTCTCCACTCGATTCGTGATGTTCCCATTGTTATCGTAATTGTAAGCGTAAGCGTTTAGAACAGTCCCATCCGATTTCTTATGGGTCAATGCATCAAGTCGGAATCCATCATATGTGAAATTGCTTGTTACTCCATTCTTTTGCTGAATTGTCTTCATCTGACCGTTCTTGTAATAGGTATACTCCACATCGTGATCTTCAAATGTGGTATCCACATCTTCCAAAGTCTGTCCTACACTGGACAGACGGTTCAGATCATCGTACCAGTAGTACACATTGCCACCAAACGGATCTGTCATCTGACGGCGATTT
>NZ_BIMA01000233.1 GCF_004000845.1 Paenibacillus koleovorans NBRC 103111 | reverse complement strand
CCCACCACCTCTAAGCACGAAAATCCGAGTGAGAGCCGTCATTTCCAGAGCGACACCGTTTGGTCCATGAAGCTTCTCAAACTCGTCTCCGCGTCGGTCGACGGGAAGTACTCCAGCCCCATGTACCCTTGATAGCCGGTTTTGCGGATCGCCTTCAGCACGTTCGGGTAATGGATCTCCCCTGTTCCCGGCTCGTGCCGCCCCGGGTGGTCGGCCATGTGGAAGTACGCGATTTTGTCCATATTCGCCGTTATGGTCGGGATTAGATTGCCTTCGGAAATTTGCTGATGATAAATGTCGTACACAATCTTGACGTTCGGACTCCCGACCGCCTCGATGACCTCGAAGGCCTCATCCGATCGTTCCAGGAAATAGCCCCGATGATCGAACTTCGTATTCAACGGCTCTACAATAAGAGTTACCCCAGCCTCCTCCACGTGTGGAGCGGCTTCCTTCAGGCCTTCGATCAGACTTTGCCGCAGGATCTCACGTGGCACTCCCGGCATCGCATTTCCCGTCTGCGTGATCAAATACCGGCATTGGAACCGCTCCGCAACCTGCAGGCTTTCTTTCAACGCCTCTATACACACTGTCCGCTGTTCCGCGTCGACTAGTGATGTAGTTCGTGTACACATAGCCGCCAGCTTCAGCTCGTACCGCTCTTGCGCAGCTTGCAGCGCATCCATGTCGCGTCCCCACCAGCCCCATATTTCGAAAGCCTCATACCCGCAGCTCCGGATCACACCAAGCTTATCGTCTATGCTCCCTTGGAAGTTCTTGAACACGGCATCGATCGACGGCGAAAAAATCATTGGCTTCCTCTCCTCTCTAATGCTCCCTGCTATTCTGCTAAGATCGTACCACAAAAGGACGCCAGCCCAAACGAAAACTCCCCATGACCGTGTCATGAGGAGTTCGCTCGTTTAAGCTTGTGCAATCAGAGTCGGCTGCTGCCTTCTATGCTTGGTTATGAAATAAACCAGAGTAAGCAAAGCACTGCCTGCCAAAAATATAGCCAGTACCCCGGCCTGACTCCACATGACGCCGAAGTCGCCGCTCGAGATGACCGCCTTGTACCCGGCGACTGTATAGAACATCGGCAACCAAGCGCCTACATGCTGCAGCGTGTTCGGGATCAGCTCAGTCGGGAACGTCCCCGCCGACGTCGTCAACTGAAGGATCAGCACCACTACCGCGACGAAGCGGCCCGGATCGCCCATCGTCGTTACGAACAGTTGGATGAGCGCCATATATGTCCAACTGGACAGCAGGCTGAAGACGAAAAACAGCGCGACGCTCTGCACCTCGAGGCCAAGCCCCAGCAGCAGCACCAGATCGACGAGCACCGCCTGAATGGCGCCGACGAGCAGCATGATGCCGAGCTTGCCGAGGAAAAGCCGCCATCCCGATCGAGGCAGACCGGCCGGCTCCCGGACCGGGAATACGATCGTCAGCATCAGCGCCCCGACGAACAGGCCAAGCGAGACAAAGTACGGCGCAAAGCCGGTGCCATAGTTGGCGACAGGATTCAGCCGCTCTTCTTCCACGTCTACAGGACTCGCGACCATCTGGATCGTGTCATCGCCCGCGTGGATGCCCGACGTCTGCGCCGCCGCTTCCGCCAGCTGGCCGGACAGCGCCTTCGTGCCGTCGACTACCGTCGCGGAGCCTTCGCTCAGTCGGCCGGCGCCTTGCTCCAGCTGCTGCACGCCGTCGGTCAGTTGCCGGACACCGCCTGACAGGCGGTTCAGGCCCGCCTGCAGCTGCTCGCTGCCGCCCGCCAGCGACTGGGCGCCGCTCTGCATGGCGAGGCCGCCTTGCTGCGCCTCGGCCAGCTTCTGCGCGAACAGCTGCATGCCGCTGTTCAGTCGCTCGCCGCCGGCGGCGAGATCGGCTGCGCCGGCCGCGAGCTGCAGCTGGCCGGACGCCGCGGCGCCGACGCCGGAGGAGACCGCCTTCGCGCTGCCGAGCAGCTGCCGGAACGCAGCGTCATCCGCCAGCTCGGGATGCGCCGCAGCGTACTGCTCGAGCCCGGCGCTCAGCGCCTCGGCGCCGCTCTTCCCTTGCGCCGAGCCGGCCGCCGCCGCGTCGAGCCCCGCACGCAGCTGCGCCGCGCCGGTCGCAGCGCCCGAGGCGCCGGCCTGCAGCTCGGCG
>NZ_BIMA01000232.1 GCF_004000845.1 Paenibacillus koleovorans NBRC 103111 | reverse complement strand
TGAAAACGATTGGATTTATCGGCTTGGGCATTATGGGCAGACCGATGAGCTTGAACCTGTTGAAGGCGGGCTATCCGCTCGTGGTGGTGAATAGACCGTCCCAAGCTTTCGACGAGGTAACGACTGCCGGTGCACAGGTGGCCGATACGCCGAAGGCGGTGGCCGAACGAGCGGACATTCTCATTCTGATGCTGCCGAACTCGCCGGAGGTACGGGAGGTTGTACTTGGGGAGCAGGGCGTCATCCAGGGGGCGAAGCCGGGCACCGTGGTCATCGACATGAGCTCGATCGCGCCGCTGGTCAGCCGCGAGATTGCCGGTCAGCTCGCGGAGGCCGGCGTCGAGATGCTGGATGCGCCGGTCAGCGGAGGCGAACCGAAGGCTATCGAAGGAACGCTTTCGGTCATGGTCGGTGGCAAGAAGGAAGTGTTCGACGCCTGCTTCGACGTGATGAAGGCGATGGCAGGCTCCGTCGTGTATACCGGGGACATAGGGGCAGGAAATGTCACGAAGCTGGCCAACCAGGTGATCGTGGCGCTGAATATCGCGGCGATGTCGGAAGCGTTCGTGCTGGCGGCTAAGGCCGGCGTCGAGCCGGAGCTCGTGTATCAGGCGATCCGCGGAGGACTGGCCGGCAGCACCGTGCTGGACGCCAAGGCGCCGATGGTGTTGGATCGAAGATTCAATCCCGGCTTCCGCTTGCAGCTTCATATCAAGGATTTGGCGAATGCGCTCGATACGGCCCGCGAAATGGAAGTGCCGCTGCCGCTGACATCGGCCGTCATGGACATGATGCAGTCGCTTCGCGAGGACGGACTAGGCGATGCGGACCACTCGGCCCTCGTGCAATATTTCGAGAAATCGGCCGGGATTGAAGTGAAGCGATAACATGGCGAATGGGGCAGAGGGGGAGCATGCGATGGCTGAGGCACTTAGTAAAACACCAACGATAACGGAGATGACCGTCATCCCGGTAGCCGGCAAGGATAGTATGCTATTCAATTTGAGCGGTGCCCACGGACCGTACTTTACCCGAAATATCGTCATCCTCAAGGATTCCAGCGGCCATGTGGGCGTCGGAGAAGTGCCGGGGGGCGAGAGCATCCGCCAGACGCTGGAGGATGCCCGGCCATTGGTCATGGGGGCGTCCATCGGGCAGTATAACCGTATCCTTGCCGCGATACGGACGCAGTTCGCCGGCCGCGATGCCGGCGGCCGCGGGCTGCAGACCTTCGATCTGCGGATAACGATCCATGCCGTCACGGCATTGGAAGCGGCGCTGCTCGATCTGCTCGGCAAACATCTGGATGTCCCCGTTGCCGCTCTGCTGGGCGAAGGCCAGCAGCGAGAGCGGGTCAAGATGCTCGGCTATTTGTTTTATATCGGCGATCGCAATCGAACCGACCTCCCTTATTACAGCAGCACGCAAGCCGAGGACGATTGGTATAGAATCCGTCATGAAGAAGCGTTGTCCCCGGAAGCCGTCGTCCGGCTGGCCGAGGCGGCGCAGAAGCGATACGGCTTCCAGGATTTCAAGCTCAAGGGCGGCGTGATGGATGGCGCGGAAGAGATAAAGGCGATCCGGGCGCTGAAAGCACGATTCCCCGAGGCGCGGATCACGCTCGATCCGAACGGAGCCTGGTCGTTGTCGGAAGCTATTCGGTTGTGCCGGGACATGCAGGGAATTCTCGCGTATGCCGAGGATCCGTGCGGCGCCGAGCATGGATTTTCGGGCCGTGAGGTAATGGCTGAATTCAGGCGGGCGACGGGTTTGCCGACCGCTACCAATATGATTGCCACCGATTGGCGTCAGATGAGACATGCGATTACGCTTCACGCCGTCGACATTCCGCTCGCGGATCCGCACTTCTGGACGATGCAAGGCTCGGTCCGCGTCGCTCAGCTGTGTCAGGAATGGGGACTCACTTGGGGATCGCATTCGAACAATCACTTCGATATTTCGTTGGCCATGTTCACCCAAGTCGCCGCAGCGGCGCCGGGCGACATTACGGCGATCGACACGCACTGGATTTGGCAGGAAGGGATCGAGAGGCTGACGGTGGAGCCGATGCAGATCGTGGACGGTCATGTACAAGTCCCCCATAAACCGGGGCTCGGCATCGAGCCGGACTACGACCGCATTCAACTGGCCCATGAGCAGTATAAGGCCATGGGACTTGACGGACGCAACGACGCGACGGCCATGCAGTTTTACATTCCGAGCTGGTCCTTCGA
>NZ_BIMA01000231.1 GCF_004000845.1 Paenibacillus koleovorans NBRC 103111 | reverse complement strand
ATTTTAATTTCCCTGGCGTTGTTCCAACTCGCCATCCAGCGTTCTCAATGTATATGTAATTTACTAATATAATCTGACTCTTTGCACCATCTGCAGTAGGCACTAAAAATTCATAAGAGCAAGTGTTTTTTTCTTTATTTATTAATTTCACAGTAGCTTTTGCCCAATCATTCATTGATCCTCCATCAGCTTGTTGATAGGCTAACTTGTTGTTTATTTTCTTTACATTCAAAGATTCTAATATTTGTTTGGTAACTTGTTCAATAAACACTTTGTTCAAATATAGCTCGAGCTTGTCGATACTATCGAGATCACTACAAAAATAATAGTATCCTTCGTTATTAACAGGTGTATTTAACTCATTATTCAGGCATATACTGCCACCTTGTTTAACATTAACATAATGTTCAAAGGCTACATTTCTAAGCCTCACTGCTTCAATTGTATCCAAGTTTATACTTGCTTGGCTTGGACTTGGACTTGGGGTTGAGTTTGGGCTTGGGCTTGAACTAGATGACAGACTGGTTGTCTGGGGTATATTCAAAGTTGAATAATTAGTTACTTTATCCCTCTTATTATTTGCGCACGATGAAGTAACGAATACAAGCATTAATAGTATAATTGTTCCGAATATCCTCATTCTAATCACCTCATGTTATGGGGTATACATTCTCCAACTTACAACGGGCACTTTATTATAATGCAGTGCTTTATCTAGTGTAGTAGTTACTCCATTCCATGGATCGACAATTACAATATTAGATGCAGTAGCTAGCGTCAACTGCTCCTCTTGCTTTGTCCAAAACTGTAGCCTCAGAAAGACCACGTTTTCCGAGTAATTAAATCCAAAATTAGAAGCTACATTTCCAGGAACTAAATCATCATTTCTATTATTAAAATTAAACCTAGCCGCATCATTATATCCTACATTTCGCATGTCCGGTAACCCAAAAGTGAGGAATAGGTAGTCGTTCTTGTGGGTCAAACGAATCCATATCGGCAGCCAATCCATGGGGCGACTGTGTTCGACTGCAACTCCCTTCTTTCGACAATCAAAGGAGGCGTGAGGCGGGATTGGCTTAGTAGCTTGTCATTTCGACAGGACTCGCGGTGTAAATCGACATGTCATATCACGCCACTTCCACGACCCGACGGGCCAGGTCATCTGCATTGTCCGTCAGCACGCGTTCCCTTCGGTCCTCGTATTGGATCAGCAACACTTTTATTTGTTGCAGCATCAGGAACAACACTTGACCCGTTGGCTTGTAATCCCGGCTTCGGCCCGGGACTCGAAGGGCTTCTCTTGTTGATCCAACTGTTGGCGGATGCGGTACTTCAGTATCCCGTACAGCAGCAGCGCCATCACCAGCACGATCCCCAGCGCTACGATCCGATTCGGCGTTTTGAGATAGACGCCACCTACGAATTGGGGGTCCTTCAACAGACGATATCGCGTTTCGGCGGCATCGTCGACCGCGGCTTCCTCTCGCGTGTCCATGAACGATTTGCAGATCGTCCTCTTTTTCATAAGCCCACAGGGACTTGGCGCACTTAAAGAAGACTTCGATCTCCCAACGCATACGGTAGATTCGAATGATATCAGGAACGGTTAAAGCGAGATCCGTCAAGAGTATGGTGAGCCACTCATTTTTCGTGGAACGATGATGTACGAATACGACTCTTACGGGAATTCCAGGAGCAAGTTCAGTCAGGATCATCTGCCTGACCGCATCTTTACCAGGAAAGACTCGCCTTTGCTGCGCTCGAGTAGCCGAAACCAGTTCTTCTGGTGAAACAAAAGGATGAAAACAACGCGAAAGAAATAGGCACAGGTGTTCCAAATTTCTTCTTGAAACCTGCGCCATTTAAGTATTTAAGTACGTTTAGTTCGAGAAATGCCGGCTTGATTTCTTTGGGTAGCTGATCTCGTGACCGTTGTTGTTCTATCCTAGAGAAGATACCTCTTCTGTGTGGTAGTGTAGACTTCGACACTCTCTTTTTACCAGACGCAGAGGTTTTTTCCGTTTTCTTCAAATCCACGATTGAATTGCTTTCACATCCAAGCTACACGTACTGCCAAGCTGGTTTTTACTCTGCGAAAGTTGAGAAATTAACTACTATTTTTTGACATTGTTGAACTTTGTTATACGTATGTATCCGTCTTGAGTCCTCCAAAAACTGAAAATACCAAATCTCTTTGTACACATCATAAGAAGGCTCTTTGTTAATTCTATCTGTCATTGATGTCGTACGACGCAGAATT
>NZ_BIMA01000230.1 GCF_004000845.1 Paenibacillus koleovorans NBRC 103111 | reverse complement strand
CGCGGGAGCGCGGCAGGTGGGCAAGCCGCGGGAGCGCGAAGCGGCGCGGCTGCGCGTGGCGACGCAGGCGCGTCGGATGGGCGCGGCGTCTTTGGCGCGAATGCAAGCCCTCGCGGTCCGCGCAGCAGCGGCGGTGGCGCACCGGACGCGCGAAGCGACGCAGGCGCAGGCCGCGCACGCACGGCCGGCACCGCAGCGCCTGGCGCTCGCGGCGGCAACTACGGCTACGGTGCTCGTAGCGGTCAAGGCGGCACTCGCAGCGAAAGTGGCGCCCGCAGCAGTCAGGGCGGCGGCAGCGGCGCTCGCAGCAGTTCAGCCGCCGGTGCCCGAGGCGGTCAGGGCGGCCGCAGTGGCGGCAGTGCAGGTGCACGCGGCCCACGCGGTGGCGCTGGCGGCGCGCCAGACTTCCGCGGCGGAGGCCGTGGAGGCCGCGGTCCCGCTCGCGGACGCTAGCACAATGGGTCATCCGGAGGCAAGATTGCCTAGGGATGACCTTTTTTTTACCCCGCCCCGCCATCCCGAAATTTTGCCGGACAATAGATCCCTTATTTCCGCAAAAATGATGTCCTCCGGCAATTTGCCGGCCACAGGATACCTTATTTCGCTGGTTTTCCCCTCAAACGAGGCTGTTCCGCATAAATAAAGTCATCTGTGTCCGCCAAATACTGCAATCAGCGCCAAAATCGAGAAATAGCGAATCTATTGTCCGGCAAATTTACAGCAAACTTACGCGCGCCTCAACTTCCTAGAGCTTCAACGCATAAGTCCGAGCTCGAGCATTGCCGCTAGCAACCGCCAGGATTTGCTTGTCCACCAGCTCATGCAGCAATCTCCGAGTATGGCGATCGCTTACTCTGAGATGCTGGGCCAGCTCATGGGGAGAGAAAGGGCGCAGCGTCCGTCTGGCGAATCGATAGGCTTCGGCACCCATCCAATCCAGTGAGGTCGGAGCTTGAATGGAGAGAAACTTGCCGACGAACGAGAGTACAAGCTGCTGGCAATGTTTGGGCTCGTCCGTGATCGAAGGATAGGCAACCGGGAGGATCACCCAGTCGTCGAGAGACAATAAGCAATGCCGGTTGCACAAGTCTTTGAATTTTCTTACGTCCAGGTCCCGGGCATGGGATTTATACCCCTGAATCTCCACGCAGCCCTTGGCATCTCCGGGCAGATACCCCAAATCCAAGTAGCGGTAGCCGTTCTTCAAGTCTCGCACTTCCCATTCGGGGTATAGATGCTCAAAATGCCCAATCGCGGGGAACCAAACGGTACGCAAAAATTCCACCGTCCCATGCCCCAAACCTTTCTCCAATCGTTCTCGTCTCCTTGGATTTTGCTCGATCTCCATTTGTTGCTGAAGCCATTCGTTATACTTTTGTTGAAAGCGTGGCATCGAAATCTCCTCTCTTAACCCAATAAAAAGCCGCCTGCATTCAACGACCCGAAAAGGGCAATTGAACCAAGCGGCATGTACTTCATGTCCGTATAAGCTAACTATACAATTACTCGTCGATCCAGGCAATCATCAAAAACACACCTTATTCGCCACGCCGCGTCATCTGCTGCCACACCGAGCCGACGGCGGCCTCGCCGCCTTCGATGCGGGCTAGCGCGAGCTTGGCTTGCAGCCGCACCTCGAACTCGGCGTCCTCGGCCGCCTCGCGCAAAGCCGGGGCAGCGGACGCATCGCCCGCCTCGTACAAAAACCGGGCCGCCCGCCAGCGCACCAGCTTGTTGGCGTCCCCCAGCGCCGCGATCATCGGCCCGATCGCTATAGGGTCGCCGAGATCGGACAGCGTGTCGCCGGCCGTGCGCCGGACCGACACGGAGTGGTCCTGCAGCGCCCGGAACAAATGCGGGAAAATGTCCGGCTCGCGGATATCGCCCAGGTACACCGTGGCCAGCCTGCGGATCGAGGACTGCGGGTCCCCGAGCGCTTCGACGAGCAGCGGCATCGTCTCCAGCGTTGGTTTGACCCGCTGCAGCGCCGCATAGCGCACCTTCCAGTCCTCGCTTGCGAGACGCTCCCGCAGCTCCTCCGGCGGCAGCTCCCGGCGCAGCTCGGACTGGGCCGTGCCCTTCGTGCCGGTCTCGAGCGATTGGCGCACGAGCTGCTCCAGCCGTTCGTCGTCGTACGACGCATCCAGCTCGGCCGCAATCTGCTCGGCGATCTCCGGCAGCTCGCCGTACCGGATGCCCGCGTCCTGCAGCGTCCGCTCGCGGATCAAGTTCGGCGAGGCGGTGCCGGCTCGTACTGCCGCATCCGTGAACCGCGCAGGCAAAGCCGCGCGAAATTCCTCCATTCCGCTGCGCACGCGAATCTGCATCGGAATGCCGCGAAACACCTGCACATACACCTGCGCTTCACCGAACATATCCGCTCCCGCACCGGCCGT
>NZ_BIMA01000229.1 GCF_004000845.1 Paenibacillus koleovorans NBRC 103111 | reverse complement strand
CCCTGCTGAATTTCCAGAAATATCGTCACTTCTGGCGCATGAGCGCATGCTTCAGGCGGTAACTCTCCCCCTCAAACACAACGAGCTGCCCATGGTGCGCCAGCCGGTCAATCATGGCTGCGGCCATCTGGTCATCCGTGAAAATGCTCCCCCATTTGGAGAACTCGAGATTGGTCGTCAGTACCAGACTACGGCGCTCATAACTGGTCGCGATCACCTGAAACAGGAGTTGTGCCTCCTCTCGGTCCATCGGCAAGTACCCCCACTCGTCAATAATGACAAGCTCCGCCTTCTCCAAGTCCTTCAGCGTTCGCTCCAACGTGCCGGCACGTTTGCTCTCACTCAGACGTGTGACCAATGTCGCCGCCGTGAAAAAGCGTGTCGCCATCCCTAGCTCGCAGGCTTTCACGCCCAAAGCGATCGCTAAATGCGTTTTCCCCGTGCCGACAGGACCGAACAGTACCAGGTTCTTCTTGTCCCGGACAAACTGACACGAGGTCAGTTCGTCCGTGCTAAGCGTCGACGGCAGCCGCAGGGAGTGGAATTCATAGCCTTCCACCGTCTTGCGAATCGGGAAGGCGGCCCGTTGAAATAAGCGGGCTTTGCGCAGGCGTTCGCGGTGCTCCAGTTCTTCTCGGAACACTTGGTGAAGAAACTCCTCCTGCTTCGGGGTCGCTTCCAAATCGCACAGCCGTACCGCATTCTGGCTCAGAATCAGTTGCTTGCAAAATTGCGAGATCTCGCTTCGAATCTGGCTTCGGTCCATCATAAGCCTCCTGTCGGCATCGGCATCAGCGCATCGTCGTACAGCCGCATGTCCGGCCCTGGCGACGCGGCTGTGTCCAGCCCGTAGCCGGCAATCCGTGCGGCGATCATGGCCGTGTTCGCCGAGATGCCGTCCGCTCTCCGGCGTACAATCGTCTCCTGTAAGCTCGTTACCGCAACGTCCAGGCCATAGCGCTCGGACAGCTCCTTCACCATACGCAGTGCCTGCCGAAGGCCACTGCGGTCCAGATCATCCATGTAGTCCCGGACGTCGTAGGACATCTGTGAGCGCATCGCGCTGTTCTTCCAAGCACCCGGCTTGGCAATCAACGAGTCGAGCATGGTCAGCCAATCTACCGTGTCGGTGCGGATGCTTCCGAACTGTCGGGGATGACGGGAAATGGCTTCGCCTGCCGCATCGAGCGGCTCCACGTAGTGCGCACCAATGCGGACGACAATCTCTGCCTCGGCACACATCGGGGACGAGGTGTAGGTATGCTTGCCATCGAGCACGAACTTGCCGTACCCGTTCGTCTTCAGATGCTCGTAGCGACAGGCCTCGAATGAGAGGCGAGGCAACGGCCGAAAGGCACGGCGGTCGGCCTCGAAGAGCTCACAGATCGGCGTCTCCTTCTTGTAGTGCTCGCGAAGATTATCCAAATCACACAGGTGCAGCAGCTCCGTATTCCATTCCACCAGCGACGGAGCAGAGGGAAGGGGAACGAAGTAATTGCGACGGACATAACCGACCTTGTTCTCCACATTCCCCTTCTCGTGTCCGCTGGCCGGGTTGCAGAAGGTGACCTCGAAGCCAAAGTGAGCCTGAAATCGCTGGAACAGCTGCGTCAGCTTCACGGTCTCGCCGATTCGCCTCCCGGCACCAGTGGCATTGTCGAGTACCAAGCGTTGTGGCACACCCCCAACATGTTGGAATACATCCATCAATCCCTGACAGAGGCATTCCGCCGTTTCGCCGAGGAAGCACTGAACGAAGGCGGCATTGCTCTGCGGGAAGGACACGACGAGGTATCGGCAGGCGATGCGAGTCCCGTTCAAGATCACATCGCACTCCCCAAAGTCAGCCTGTGCCTCACCGGGATGCCACTCCAGCTCTAGGAAGCCGTCCTGGCTCACCTTCTGTCTCTGTCGCGTCTCTCGGACAAAACGAACGACGGTCGGGTAGGAGCAATCAAAGCCGGCATGCTCTCGGCAGAGCCTATCGTATACGCGCTGAGCCGTGTGGCGTTGCTTGTAGCGGTTCTTCTCGTCCTCCTTCAGCCAAGCCTCAATCGTCGCTTTGTATGGATCAAGCTTGGATACACGAACCTCCGCTATGGGCGCTCTCGGAGAGAAGTCCTCCTGCCCCATGTACTTGCGGACGGTCTTCGGGTCCATCCCGATCTCCTTGGCGATCTGATACGGCCCCATCCGTTGTAATTGCAGTTCTTTGATTCGATGGATCTGCCCCATACTCTTCGTCATCCTTTCTCCTCCTTGTTGCTGTACAAGGAGGTTATCGGCTAAGCGATGACGTCGCAAGGAGCGATCCCTCACCAAGAAAATTTCCAGTTCCGAGCAAGGAATTCCTCATGATCGAAACAGGGATTTCCTGTTGATCACAACAAGGAATTTCTATTGATCGAAACCTCCATTTCTATTTGATCATAA
>NZ_BIMA01000228.1 GCF_004000845.1 Paenibacillus koleovorans NBRC 103111 | reverse complement strand
ATGCGATAAGATACTTTTTCCATTTAATCATGGTTTGCCTCGCCATCGTTTCGAAAATAAGCATCAATTAAACAAGCTTATGCGTTGTGCTGATGATCGTAACAATATATTTTCCCGCTAAACTTCTGTGGTCGATCAAGACAATATTGTTTCACACGATCGCTTACGGTTTTTCCACATATCGAACAAGCACTATCGTTACTGACACGAACGGAGGTGTAATGTTCCACCGGTTCTATTTCTTGCTTCGGAGTTCTATTCCTCGTGGCTTTCCATATCACAAAACCGATCCGAAGGACCAATAGAAAACCAGCAACTCCAATAGCCCAATCTAGATAAGGTACCTCAACCTTACTCTCAAGGATGCGGCTTCCTACAGCCCACGTAAAGGTTTTTAATATACATAACATGCCTAGTGCACTAACGAGGAACGTAGAAATAGACCTCTTACTCTGTCTAGCCAACTGGTGACTTCCTTTCTAAGGATTTTTAGTTTTCCACTTTTTTAATTTATCGTTAAGAATCAGTCCGTTTATCAACTTAATATTTAACTTATCTGCCGCCTCCTTGGCTGCCACAGTAAAGTTACTGGTTGTAACAATCCATGCATCATAGCAACCATGGACTTGTTTGCCGGCTTTCAACCTCAACACGATGTCATTCCCCACATCCTGCTTCCAACGTTTGCATTGCACGGCTATCTTATATCCTTCCTTGCCCTTCAAAATCAGATCTACTTCATGATCCCCAGATCCCCCGACTCGCTGCACTTGGTACCCCTGGTCCTTGTAATACATTTCCATGAGTCTTTCAAAATCAGTCCCCGACAAAGAATCCACATTTGCATTTTTCACCTCTGCATCTGAAAGTTTCTTATGGCTGGAAGTGGACTGCACAGCGGCTTTGGCTGATTTGGTTTTGGTTGCCGCCTTACTTTGAGAGGATTGCCCTTTGTTTCTTCTCAACCTCTGGGTCCACATGGCTCCTATAATTTCTCCCGTTATTACGCTGACAAAAAGAATAACGAAGAATAACCACCAGATCTTATTTAATCCTGTTAAAAAGAATAACCCTAACCCAATCAAGAGCAAAGTACCTTGCACCATCTTGGCTAATTGTCTACCCTCTGCGTAGTGAGTTCTAGCCACCCTTTACCCTCCATCCTATTCATCACATGAATTATTATTATGAAGGTCCTGTTGGCACACACCTCAAATACCCGCCGAATCTTGTCCAAATGTTCACGCAGGCTGCGATGTTGACGCTATGTATTTGCGCAACTATCCCATATTCTGATTCGTTGAGCCTAACTGAACCCTCTTTTTCACAACTCCATCCAAATACTGCGTAAATTTCGACTCCCCGCTGTAAGTCAGGAACAACCACTCCAGCGCGCGTGTCATCCCAATGTATAGCAAGGATACTTCCCTTTCTTCCACTTCCTCCAGCGGAAAAGGCATATTCTCCACATTGATTAGGAAGACGACTCGAAAATCGAGCCCCTTTGCGCTATCTATAGTAGAGATCTTTACGGTATCCTCATCGCGAATAAACTTACGCTTGGACTCCGCGTTCTCCGTGATCCATGTGTGGGGTAGCTCGTGCTCAGCTAGACTATGCTTAATTTCATCGATGTACGAAGTATGATGACTGTTCTTCACCCTATACAGAATCACGATATCCTGGAGTTGGATTTTCTTCTCTTTGGCCAGAAATTTGATCGACTTGGAGACAAAATTCAGCTCCTCCTTAATCGTTTGAAAGCTCTTGATGATGGGGTCAGGACCTTTTCGCTTGGTCGATTGAGGAGGGATGATCTCTACACCATCAATGGAAGCGTCCCGTACTTTGTTCTTCAACTGGGAGTGCTCCTGATAGAAATCCCAAGCAAAATTCACAACCTGCGCCGTATTCCTGTAGTTAATCGATAGCACCTTGGAGCGCCCGCGAAAATCAAGACCAATATCTTGAACCAAACTAGACTTCCGCTTGAAAATGGATTGAGCACGGTCCTCCACCAGCAGCAACGATTGCGTATCCGGATTCAAACAGACACTCAATAGCTTCAGCCAGTCCGCTTCAAAATCTTGCCCTTCATCAATCATGATTGCATCGTAAAGCGGCAAGATAGCTTCCTGCTTGTCCACTTTTTCAAGAAGTGTCGGGATCTCTAAATCCTTCATTCTCAGGCTGTTCCGAAGCCACTCGTGAAAATTGTACACCTCAATCCGATGGGACGGAGCGTCACCAGGAGTCGTAGACTGAATCAAGTCGAACAAATCCTCCGGCTCATTCATCATCCGCTCAATCATTTGTTGTAGGTTCCGAGACAAAGGGATTCCGTAGCACAACACAAGAATTTTCCACTCTGGATGGGCTTTGGCCAGCATCTTTGCCCGACTCGCCAGCACAAGCGTCTTCCCGCTTCCCGCAACTCCTCGAATGAGCCTATGTTTATCGCCTAGTTGCTTGGCCATATTCTCTTGGTGCAGGTCCATCGTTTTGATATTGTGCAAAGAGAGCAGCAGTTGATCTTGATGGGCAACCGGAGGCTTGAATTCCGCACTAATGCGCACCTCAGGGAATAGATGAAACCGAATCGCTTGAATGTCTTCATTTGATAA
>NZ_BIMA01000227.1 GCF_004000845.1 Paenibacillus koleovorans NBRC 103111 | reverse complement strand
TGTAGTACAGAAGTTTTCGCACACTCGACGATATCGGCCTGAATGGGGTTCTGCTTGCGAAGGCGTGATCGAAAATGCGGGTCCTGAACGTTAGAAGCGTAACGATGGCGCAAATGCTGAAGGAATTGAATGTGAATGGAAAGCTGACTTTACATTCTAGATTGGCTATGTTAGGATTAATGTAAAGTTAGCTTTCCGTGAAAGGGGTGAGGAGAGATGTTATGAAAAACAGAATTGAAGATTTACGAAAGAGCAGAGGGATGAATCAGGAAGATCTGGCTGCCATTCTGGAGGTGTCCAGACAAACGATTAGCTCCCTTGAGCATGGTCGGTATAACCCTTCCATTAAGTTGGCATTTAAGATTGCGCGTTTTTTTGGTATGAGGATTGAAGAGATCTTTTTATACGAGGAGGAGTAAGATGGGGCATTCAAAGGCGAGGTATGGAATTTATTTATTGTTTGGTCTGGCAAGTGTAGTCGCAGGAATTATGGTTTGGTCATACACGATTGATGTCACCAGCAATATGGTTCAAGCCATCCCCTATATGATCATATCGATCGGGTCGGGAGTATTTGGACAAGGCATCCGACTTGCCCTTAAGCGCTATGCAACGAAAACCGCCCCGCATTCGGCCAAACAAAGAGAAATTGACGAAAAGGACGAGAGGAATATAGCAGTAAGAAATCATGCAAAAGCAAAAGCGTTCGATCTTATGCTAGTCGCAATTGGAGCGTTACTCATTGCTTATACCTTCACAGGGGTAAGTAAGATGGTGATTTTATCGCTCGGGGGGACATATCTCATTGTACTTGTTTCAACCATCTATTTTGCAATTAAAGTTAACCGTTCCATGTAAATGAGAGGAGGGAATACAGGTTGAAACGGATGAAATTAATTATCGCTGCTGTGCTTACGGTTTGTCTGCTGACACCTGCGATCTCTGCGATTTCGATATCCAAGACATTAAACGCAGTCGCCGCTATGCAGTTGGTCGAACGAGGCAAGCTTAGACTTCAAGACGACATCCGCATGCATCTTGATGGGTTGAACGCTGAAAAAAACAAGGAGCTAGGCGATTCTTTCTCGCGTAGCTCCTTGTTTTTTTGCATCCACTGCGGCCTTCTTAATTAAATGATGAGCGAGGGAAAGCCACCCGACCTCAAGACTTACTTTAGTAAGCCTCGAAGCAGGAATCGTTTTAAACCGCGGTTGTTCTTCATACTGGGGAAGGCAAATTGAAATAACAGATGCTTATGACAACCTTCTAATTGCAGAATTTGATCAAAAAGCGAGGATATACGACACAATACATTTACGATAAATTAGGGCGATTAATAACATTGAAAGATGCATTTAACCAGTTAACGAATTATTCAAACAACTTGCTAGGAAATATTGTGAGCATATCGAAGCAAAGCTCTCCAACGAGTACTCCGTATCTAAGACTACTGAATATACTTATGCCAAACTTCATCGACTGGAAGAAATAATACGCCCGGAAGGTACAATTACTTATTCGTATGACTTAAGAGGAAATCGCTCCGTGAAACAGTCTTCATCCACACCGATTCTTACCGTTGTTTTAGGTGCGGGTTATAGTTACGATCTATTAAATCGTCTTACGAGTACTACGTCAGGACATATCACTACCTCTTACCAGCCCATCCCTGGCACAAGTGCCTGGAGATCAAAATGATTAAGCAAGGCAGCGGGTACTACTTACAAGATTGGGACCGCTGTATGCCTGCCAGAATCGTTCGCTGTTGGTATTCGTGCCTTGCACAGTGCCCATCCTCCCTTGCGCGTGCGTTGTGTTCAGGGCATATCCTTATGCTTACCCCATTTCCTACCAGTATAGGCGTAGAAACCAATACAATGAGATTGATGCCCGAAGACGATTCGGGCAACATTTGCTATAATCGAAGCAACTTGCAGGAAAGGACAGTCCTTATGACGCATGACGACATTATCGCCTACGGCTTGCAGAAGCGCGGCGTCTCCTTGCGCCACCCGTTCGATCCGCTGCTGCCGGTCCTTTTCGTCGGGAGCAAAATATTCGCGCTACTCGGCTCGCACACCGGCAGCCCGAGCGTCAACCTGAAAGCCGACCCCGAGGACGCCTGGCTGCAGCGGCAGACGTACCCCGGCGCGGTGACGCCCGGCTACCATATGAACAAGCGGCACTGGAACACCGTGCACTTGAACGGCGCCGTGCCCGACGACGAACTGCGGACGATGATCGACGAATCGTATTTGCTTGCCGCGCGTTCCCTGCGCAAGGACGATCGGGAAGCCCTCGGGCTTCCGCCCCGGCACGGCCGGACGGAGCCGGCCCGTTGACTGTCGATCGGAGCAATGGACGGAAGCTTGCGGCTCCCGTGCAGTCGGACGGTGCCGGCTCGCCCGGCGCCTGACGCGGCGCCAGCGGAGTCGGTCCGGTTGAAAGGCGCTTCCCCAATCGCTCCGCCTGCGGCATCGCGTCTGCAGCTTCCGCCAGCCGCAAGCGAAAGCGGCGCGTGCCGCGCGGCACGCCATGCGCCGCCGCCGCGGGCCGACCAACGGCAACAGGCACCCGACGAATCGGGTGCCTGTGCCGTGAGCAAGTTAGGCACAACTAGCCGGTGAAA
>NZ_BIMA01000226.1 GCF_004000845.1 Paenibacillus koleovorans NBRC 103111 | reverse complement strand
TTTCGAAATCATCGCACCAAATCCACTCCGCTTGCTTGTTGCTACACTCTTGTGTCACCAGACCGGCTCCCGGCTCCTCGGCTGCAGCTTGGTTCGCAGCAAACGGGAATGGACTGCCAGACACCAGCAGCAAGGCCACCATAACTAAAATCAATACTCGACTGTACAATCGCGAAATACCAGGAACACGATTCAAGGGACCTCTCTCCTCTTTCATTCGGATGTTAGTTTAAGAGACGGGACGCCTTAATTATAGAATTAGCTTTACGAGGGCTTAAATAAATCAGTTCTTACTAATTCAAACCATTGTTTACATTGAGCCGCCGGCTCCAAAAAGAAAAACCATCAGGGGGAAAATACCCTGATGGTTCTAGTGCTAGCGTGTTTTGGGAGATTACCCGTTGAAGGCTTTCAGCACGATCACTGCATTGTGCCCTCCAAAGCCGAAAGAATTAGAGACTCCCACATTCAATGCGGCTTCACGAGCTTCATTGGGAACATAGTCCAAATCACATTCTGGATCCTTCTGCTCCTGGTTAATCGTCGGCGGAATTATATTTTGCTGAAGACTTTTAACTAAAGCGATAGCCTCCACTGCACTGGATGCGCCCAACAGGTGGCCCGTCATGGACTTATTTGCCGTAATCGGAACCCGATAAGCAAGCTCTCCGAACAGCTTCTTGATCGCCAACGTTTCCGACTTATCGCCAATTTCTGTGCTAGTAGCGTGTGCGCTTATTACATCCACCTCATCAAGCCCGATGCGGGCTTCTTGAATCGCCAGTTTCATAGCCAAATAAGCGCCTTTCCCCTCAGGGTGGGTGGCCACGACATGGTAAGCATCGGAGCTGGCTCCATAGCCAATTACTTCCGCATAAATTTCGGCCTTTCTTCGCAAAGCGTGAGTGAGCGACTCCAGAACCAAGATTCCGGCGCCTTCCGCCATAACGAAGCCTTCACGACCTGCGTCGAACGGACGACTGGCTCGGGCGGGCTCATCGTTCCTGGAAGATAACGCCGTTGCATTGCCAAAGCTCGCCAAAGCTATTTCTGAGACAGCGGCTTCGGCCCCTCCGGCCAACACAAGATCAGCGAGTCCCGTTCGGATAATTCGGAACGCCTCGCCAATCGCGGTATTTCCAATGGAACACGCCGTTACAGGAGATAGAGTTGGGCCTAGTGCTCCGTATTTGATACTAATGGCGGCCGCTGCCATATTCGATATCATCATGGGAACCAAAGTCGGGCTTACCCGTTCAGGACCACGCTCTCGAAGGATCGCAGCTTGATCGTACAAAGTCTGGATGCCGCCTACACCGGAACCAACATATACCCCCATTCGTTCCTGATCAACCTGCTCAAGAGTAAGCCCCGAATCCTCCCAAGCCTGCTCGGCAGCAGCCACGGCAAATTGACAGAATCGATCCATTCGCCGTGCTTCTTTTCGCCCGAATAGACCTTCTGCATCAAAATCTCGAACCAATCCAGCTATTTGGGATTTATGTCTGGAGACGTCAAAGGTATCAATCAAGGAAACTCCGGACTCCCCTTTGATCAACCGATTCCAATAGCTGTCTATCGTGTTCCCAAGCGGTGAAACGACACCCATCCCCGTTATAACTACCCTTTCCATTCGGTTATCCTCCCTTACGCGAAATCATGTTACAACTATTTTGTCTTTTTAAATATCCTATTACAAGTAATGCTTTATCCTAGTATAATGAGTAACATGATAAATGTGAAAAGGGGGTTCCGTACCATGGATCGTGCCGTTAGACTTCAAACCTTGTCTGCCTTCCTGAAGTCCAAAAGAGCGAAAATTGCCCCAGAGTCTATCGGGCTCGCTTCAGGCAATCGCAGAAGAACGCCAGGTCTCCGCAGGGAAGAAATTGCCCAACTGGCGGGGGTCAGCACCACTTGGTATACGTGGCTGGAACAGGGACGAGATATAAGAATGTCCGCATCCGTATTGGACTGTATCGCTAATGCGCTGCAATTGACCGCTGACGAACGCAAATATGTATATGCATTGGCCTTGGAGTCGGGTTCAGGAGCCGCATCCTTGAAAGTCGAACAAGCCGAAATCAGTCCGTCTTTAAAAAAGATTATGAACGAGCTGCGATTTTGCCCAACCCTCATAACGGATAGGCGTTATTTTATTGTCGGTTGGAATGAGGCTGCCTCCCATGTGTTCTTAGACTTTGAACAAGTCCCCCTCGAGCAGCGCAATATGATTCGTTTGTTGTTCACAAGGAAGGAGCTTCGAAGATTAGCGGTTAACTGGGAACATTTTGTCAGTGGATTTCTTGCCATCTTTCGTGCTTATTACGGCCAATATAGCGAGGATGATTGGTACGACGGTTTTCTTGAGGAAATGAAGCTGGTTCACCCCGACTTTGACCTCCTTTGGCAACAAAGCGAAGTAAAATCGGCTCCAGAGGTTGTGATCGAATTTCGTCATGCCAGAGCAGGGAAGATGCTGTTTCATTTGACATCCCTACAGGTTCAAGGCAGCTCGGATTTGCGCTGCAGCATCTATACGCCCGCTGCCGACTCCTCAACCGAGAACAAGCTGCAAAAATTAATAGACCGCAAATAGCCAGCCAAACCGCACCGAGTATTATTAAAAAAGGGAGAACCTTCGGTTCCGCCCCAAAAACTTAAACTCTATAATGTTAAGAAAAA
>NZ_BIMA01000225.1 GCF_004000845.1 Paenibacillus koleovorans NBRC 103111 | reverse complement strand
CTAAGGACTTTGATTCAACTTATATAATAGAAATAACAGGTACTTTTTGTTCCAATTGTGTTACTTGAATCGCCTTAATGACTTCAGACGTACTGCCGGAACGGGATGGAGCTAATATTAGGGTATTACGCATCATATTGGAGTAGCGATTGAAATTCAACATAATATCACCAGCCGCAAAAAAGGAAGAGTGGAGCCCGGCTCGAAGATGGGCGGAGAAGGCTGCGGATTGGCTCAAGCAATATCCAGAGCCACAGCCGATTACGGTGATGGATTGTATGTCGACCGATTTAATAAAGCTTACTATCTCACTCCGTTTTGAATTCATGTAATCAAAAGTTTTTTTCAATGCGGTGTATTGATTCTTCATTTCACTATAAGTAATGCTCATGGACTAACCTCCTGGAATTTTTACCCTTGGGTTAATTGTATTATACATTGTATTTTTGATTTAATAAATCATTAAAATGATCAATTAAATCAATATTTTGATCTTAACGATCAATTTTAGAGGCATATACTAATTTTTCGAATTCTCGCACTCTGTTTCCGTCCTTATTTAACTTGACTCTTGCAAAAACCTTGCTGTAAAACTAAGTAACCAGGAGATGTCCTGAATCCGCTATAAATAAAAATGAAAGCATTCAATAATTCACCAACGGAGTGATTGACTTGATGTTCGAATTCGTCCAATCCAAGATGTCTCTAACGGAGATGTCATGAAGAGCTATCTCGGTTTGCTCTGCCAAGGCAAGAGCGATTTTGATCATATTGAACCGTTCCGGCAAGACGATGCTTTCGCCATCAGTTTAGACATTCAAGTTGTTCCATCCAGTCCGACCTTGCGCCAGCGTCTGGTTATGGCAGGCACTTCTGCATGGAAGAACATCGTGCTCGAAGAGTCGGCCACACTGCTGAAGCGCGTCAAAGCTCCGCTCACGGGTGTGGACGTGTACGTTTCTGGCGAGGGAATCCAGACGATGGTGCCGCTGGATATTGACGTATCTCCGTTTGATAATTCCGGCACGAAAAAGGAAGGCGTCTCCCGTACGTACAAAGGCCATGACGGCTTTGCCCAGATCTTCTCCTGTTTGGGAAGAGAAGGCTATGGTGTCCATGTGGAACTGCGCGAGGGAAGCGTGCATGGCCAGAAGAACACCGATGAATATCTGAAGGCCAGCATCACTCTTCGTAACTTGCACCTTCCGGTACGACAGCGCCCTAAGCTCTGGCCATCATCTGAGCAAAGACGGTCCTGCGGCTTCGGATCCTATCATGAGTCAGGAACTCCTGTTGCGCGTTGGACAAAGAATGAAATATCGCATCTCGTTATTCAGGGCTTAGCAAATACTTAATCGGCTTCATGCTATCCCTCACTTCATTAATCAGCTGCCGGTTCCGAATTCCCTATGATCCCTCTTGTTTCAGAGGCTCAGAGCTACTCCTTTCCTGTTCCCAAACCAAATACATTTCACTCAAAGCCGGCATTACTTCCACGATTGCGGTCTCCTGTACAACGAATCTAACAATCCCCATTACTTGATCATCGAAGCTGTCGTAAACCCTTCCCCCGCTCTTGCACCCTTTAGGCACCGTATGGGTGCTGTTCGCCACATAGCCAATCTTCCCGATTGGAGTGATCTCTGCACGGATGGCTTCCTGATCGTACTGATTGTCCGGCTCCTTAATCAGACGAAGCACTTGCCCCACCCTCAGCATGCTCGAGCCATAATAATGCCTCATGCCAGTAACGGCCACATAAACGTGTTCTGACATACATATTCCTCCCCCCTATTAGGCGAACCGGATCCATTTCTGTTGTCGCTTGATAAGCTGCTTCCGTTCCCACATATGATAATACTGAAGGTCATAGTTCCCCAGACACGTGGTCAGAAGCAAGACTTCGTCAAGTAAATAACAGCACCAGTAAACCCCGTCGATCAACAGCACATTTTCTCCAAAACCTAGTACACTACTCGCTTCACTTCGATTTAGCCGAGCTTCCAGTTCTTCCTTGGACAGGTTCTTGCCTACATAACGTTGTAAATACCTTTTGAATGCATGATTGCCTATTTTCACTTTGAATAAAGACAAGTCCATAACCATCCACTCCTATCACAGGATTAGTCACTTATGAGCTAATTGTAATGGAGGGATGCGACAACGGCGTGTCTCGAATGGGTGTTCGCCTATCCTGAAGTTCATTTGGAGGTTTATCATGAGTGGAGGCTTCTCTCAGTATTTGGGGCTCTAGCTCTATCTCGAAGGGAGGGATACCGCGCATCTGGAAATAGAGTAGGCGCATGCAAATGCATGCGCCTCTCACAGAACCGGACGTGCGGGTCATCGCATCCGGCTCCTCCGCGATTATCCCCGCTGGGGATGATGTTCATTGTAAAGAGTAAATAGACTGCATAGACCGATTTCTACAAACTGCTCGATCAGGTTCAGCACACTTCCATCGACGATTTCTTCTCTCATGGCTGCCCTTAACTTCTCATGGGGAATCGTATCGAAGTACGATTTCAGGTCTGCGTCTATGACATATACGTATCCCTCTTTGAGGTCTTTACGTATCTTTTCCAGTGCCATGTGCGCGCTTCGCCCCGGTCGGAAGCCAAAACTGCACGCCATGAATGTTTCTTCGTAAATCGGTTCTACTATTCGCCGTGCCGCGGCTTGCACTACTCGGTCTCCCA
>NZ_BIMA01000224.1 GCF_004000845.1 Paenibacillus koleovorans NBRC 103111 | reverse complement strand
GATTGTTTTACCTTATTTATTGGTCCTATAATGACGACAGAATAGGACAGGGGGTAGGACATGACTGGATTTACGCTTGAGAGTACTTCCCGCTTGAGAGTACTTCCAAATACCGTCCAATTCAATTAGGCGAATAGGAGAGGTCTATGCTAAAACAATATTCATACGATGTCGTTGTCGTCGGAGGTGGAGCGACGGGGATCGTCGCGGCGATGGCGGCGGCACGTGCGGGAGCTAGGACGGCGATCGTCGAATACAACGGATTCGTCGGGGGCAATGTCATTCCTGGCTTGCCGCTGCTCGGCTTCCATAACAATCTGCGGCAACTGATCGTCAAAGGAATCGCCTACGAGATTGCAACAAAGCTGCAAGAGATAGGAGCGGCGACGCAATTCTATATGGACCCGATTACAAGCGATGTGCTCGGCGTAGATCCTCATTGGTTCAAATATGTCGTCACCCGGATGCTGCAGGAAGACGGCGTTGACTTTTATTTGCATAGCATGCTGACTGATACGATCGTCGAGAACGGATGCGTGAAGGGTGTGCTGATTCAAAATAAGGAAGGCACTCAGCTGTTGTCATGCGGTACCGTGATCGACTGCAGCGGCGATGGAGATGCAGCGGTCCGGGCAGGCGCGGATTATGTGTACGGTCGGCCGGCCGACAACAAAACCCAAGTGTCCTCGCTCGTGTTCCGGGTGAGCGGAATTAACTTCAAGCCACTGATCGCCTACTTCCGAGAGCATACGTCGCAAATCCGTCCGTTTTCGATGACTGACGAAGTCGTTCATGGGTTGATCGATCAGATGGACGGAGCGGAAGTGTTTGTGTTAGGCGGCTTGCAGCAGTATATCGAGCAGGCCGTTCAAGCCGGGATTCCGTTCCCGCGTGCGAATCTGGTTGGCGTCTGCATCCCGAAGTTCGATCAAATGATCGTTGTCTCGAGCCGTGTCGAAGGTGTCAATCCGAACGACAACCGGAGCTATTCGAACGGAGAAGTGATCGGTTTGATGCAGATGAAAGACATTTTCGATTTTCTCAAAACTTACGCGCCCGGTTTCGAACACATTCGGCTGCTGGATACGGCGCATCAAATCGGAATACGGGAATCGCGTCATATCGTCGGCGATTATTTGCTTACCGGCGAAGACTTGATCGAAAGCAAACAATTTGACGATGTGATCTGTCTCGGCGGCTACCATCTGGATATCCATACGCCCGATCATAAAGGCTTGAATACGAAAAAGGTGAGCACGTATGAAATTCCGTTCTCCTGCTTGCTGCCAAAGGGACTGGAGGGCATCATCGTAGCAGGCCGGCCGATCTCGGCAACACATGAGGCGATGTCGTCGACAAGAGTCATCCCGATACAGATGGCGCAGGCTGAAGCAGCCGGAGTGGCGGCGGCCATGAGCGTTCAGCAAGGCAAGGCGGTGCGCGAGTTGAATATTCGCGAGCTGCAGAATCGGTTGATTGCGCAAGGTGCCGAGCTCGGACAAGGCATCGGGCGACGCGTTTTTGATTGAAAGTTAAGGTACAATAACGTTTGTCTGCGGGCATTAGGCTTCCGGAATTTTTCTGGGCATAATGCCCGCTCTTCTGTTTGACGCCATCCCGTTTTTTTCTCAAATTGAAGGTTTTTGTATGTATATATAATCAGAATATATTTCAGGGGTGGGCGTTTTGAAATCACTTTTTCTTTCGGTTAGAAGTAAATTATTCAGGAAAACAATGATTCTATATAGTTTTGCAGTGTTTATACCTATTTTAGTGTTTTTGTTATTCTGCTATTCAACGGTTTATCATTCATTTGAAAAAGAGATTTATACCTCCAATATCAACAAATTAAGCACGGTTAAGAATGTATACGATGTGAAAATATCCGAATTAAAAAAGATAACGGAAAAAGTCGACGGATCCCCCTCCATGACGTTGTTTCAAATCCAAAACCATCCAGACAGCGTTGTATCTATGCTGTCATTTTTGACACGACTGCTGGATCCGCTGAGCGATATCTTTTTGTACGAAAGAGGAGCCAATAAGCTTTTTTCCTCGTCCGGTACATTCTTTTTTTCGCTTATATTGCCGAATTACATCGTCTCCAGCGATTTGTCTTCGGATGAATTTAATTATTTATTGAACCATTCAGATTCTGTAAATGTACGCCGGGTCATCAGCCAGAACAACCAATCGTATATATTTTATTTTTCGCCGCTTTCCCCTAACTTTTCCAATCCCACAAGAACCATTGTTTATGTCATAGACAATGAAAAATTAAAAAAGCTCTTCAATTTCTCTGTAAAAGAAGATGTGAATGAAAACGTGCTTGTATTTGATAAAAACCTCCAATTGCTTAGCAGTTTTGTGCCAGATTCAAAGGGGATGGTCTTGAATCAAATTACGCCTCTCCTGGAGCAGCATAACGGCGATTTTTCAGATACCATCCATATAGACGGACGCCAGCTATATGTCATTGCCTTGCATTCCAATGAGACCGGTTATTACTATGTCAAGATTACAGATATGCAATATGCCATGAAAAGTCTTACCCAAATAAAAAATTGGGTTATCGTGGTTATTTCGCTCATGCTTGCCATCGGTGCTGTTATTATCATGCTGGGACTAAAGTTCAATTATTTTCCGATTCGGAAAATCGCATCACAATTGAAAGCGTATTCAAACGCCGGGAGTGATGAGCTTAGTACGATAGAAAGGGCTGTAGATGATCTCAACCAGCTTCAAGTGGAATACCGCAATTTC
>NZ_BIMA01000223.1 GCF_004000845.1 Paenibacillus koleovorans NBRC 103111 | reverse complement strand
CACCAACTGAACACTTACGCCAGAGGACCGTCCGTAGGACGGTCTTTCTTACTATGCTCGCCTCGATAGTCAATTCTGCGACAACTAATCGATTCTTCGGTTAATATGAAATACTGGGATATATTCACAATAGTGTGAATTGCCGCGAACCGCTGCTATAAATCATGATAGGAGTGCATATGAACCGATTGTAAAAGGAGATGGTTAGGGTACCGAATACGGGACGAGGAACATCACGATCTGCTTGATGGGACCTTGCTTCACAACTTTAGAAGAGGAGTTGAACTTGATTAATGAAAAAAAGTAAAAAAGTGATTTCAGCGCTCCTAGTCAGTCTGATGCTTGCCTTTCTGATTATGAACGCGATGCCTGTACTGGCGGTTTCCTCCAAATTGACGGTGTCGTCGGTCACCGCCACAGCCAATGACGGCAATGTGCCGGCCAACGCGATTGACGGGAATTCCGGCACACGCTGGTCCGCGGAGGGGGAGCAATCGATCACCTTTACCCTCCCGAGCAATGCTACCATCGACTTGGTTAAAATCTCCTTCTACAGCGCTTCTTCCTCACCTAGACAATCCATCTTCGACATTCAGCTCTCCACCGACAACAGCAACTGGACGAATGTAGTGACCAATCAGTCCAGCAGCTCTTACACTAGCAGCAGCACCGGCTTGCAGACGTTTGATTTTACCGATGCGACGGCTCGGTACGTTAGAATCGTTGGCCATGGCAATACGGACAATGCTTGGAACAGCTTCAGAGAAGTTGAGATTTGGGGAGAGGTCAGCTCCACCCAAAAGCTTAGCGTGTCCACCGTCTCGGCTACTACGGACGACGGTAACGTAGCTGCGAACACGATCGATGGGAACTTCGGCACTCGCTGGTCCGGCGAAGGCAATCCGGCCTCCATTACTTACAATTTGGGCAGCAGCGCGACGATAGACCTGGTTAAAATTGCTTTCTACAGCGGTTCCTCCACTCCAAGAACGTCCACCTTCGACGTCCAACTCTCCACCAACAACAGCACTTGGACGACTGTTCTGACGAACCAATCCAGCAGCGCTTACACGAGCACGACCAACACCGGCTTGCAGACGTTCAACTTTACCGATGCAGTAGCTCAATATGTCCGAATTGTCGGCAAAGGCAATTCTACGAACCTGTGGAACAGCTTCACCGAGGTGGAAATTTGGGGTACCCCAGGCGGCTCAACACCGACTCCTACACCGACTCCTACGCCAACCCCAACCCCAACACCTACGCCAACACCGACACCGACTCCTACTCCAACCGTTGACCCATTCGGTATTACGAAAAAGTACCCAACCAAAGTGGGCGGGGACGAATGGTTTATGAACATGTCCAATCCGAATTCCGACTCCCGCTTCGATCCGCAAGGCACAATCACTCCTAACTACAATGGCTCGGTCATCGAGTCATGGCATAAGGAGAAAGCAAAAACTCGTATGAACGTCTTTACAGCAAGCGGATACCACCCGGAGAACATCACCACCTACAATCAGGATGCTTTGGCAGTCAAAGGTTATATGCAGGATGCCGGAGACTGGAAAAACATCGAGATGACCGGATTTGTCCGGTTGAATCACGCAACTGATTCGGGCGATAACTTCGACTGGTACGCACGGGGAGGCAAACATCCTTCTGAGGGTGATGGATGGGAAGGCACAGCCTATAAAGGCTCGCTCCACTTTAACGGCGTTTCCAAATGGGGCAAGGAGCAGTACCATGTCAATTATGCCCCTTGGAAATCTGCCGGAACGGTAACGACTGCATTGACAGGACGCTGGGTAGGCTTCAAGGTAGTCATGTATAACTATGTTGAAAACGGTGTCACTAAGGTTATGTTGAAGCAGTATCTGAACAACAACGCAGACAAAGTGACTTGGACTGAAATTCACACCGTTATTGATTACACGGGGAATGGTTGGGGCGATGCGGCTCATAACGGAATCGCTCCGGACCAAGCGATTACTTGGGGAGGCCCGATTGCCACATTCCGTTGGGACAGCGCGGATGACGTGGACTTCAAGTGGCTGAGCGTGCGCGAAATTCAGCCTCCGCAATAAGCGGCGATTTAGTGGAGCCGACCGGTCATAGTGCCGGTTGGCTTTGCGCTTGTCGCTGGCTGTTCCAGACCGAGGCTATTCGAACCGGTTGTGCTTGAACTTCTCTTTGCGCTTATAGACGAACCGGATGGCGAAGAGCACCAGCAGGACGAGCAGAATGGACAAGCCGTATCCCGAGAACATGTTGATGATCGTATCCATGGGGAACCTCCCTTTCCGTGGTTGCATTGGTAGTCTTATTCCTTAGGATGGCGATTCGGGGCCTTTCTTATGATTTAAACTTATGCGGGGCGGAATAAATCTAAATGACCTAAAGAACCCCGTACGATCTAGGATCGAACGGGGTTTAAGGCACTATGTATGCTTGCGTAGCTAGAAGCCGGGAACCGGAGCGCCTGCGGCGACTGGGGTTGTTTGGATCTGCAAGCCGTTTTGCGGCTGTTGCTGGTTCTGGGTTGGCTGCTGCAGCTGCAGCTGTTGCGGTTGAGGCGGAGTATGGGTATGAGCCTGCTCCGCCTGCGGCTGTTGATCTGGGATTGGTGCTGGCGAGAATATAGTTGTAGGTGCCGGTGGTGTGGAAAAGGGTACTGGTGCTGTTGATTGTATGTGTGCTGTCGTGTGTACCGGTGCTGCTGGTTGTACTGGTGCTGCTGGTTGTACTGGTGCTGCTGGTTGAATTGGTGCTGCTGATTGTACTGGTGCTG
>NZ_BIMA01000222.1 GCF_004000845.1 Paenibacillus koleovorans NBRC 103111 | reverse complement strand
TTGCGTTATAGATTCTCCTCTTTCACAAATTGCGGATCTTTCATTGGAGCTTCCGTGGGCTTTTGATCACAGTGTTTGTCAAACTTCCACGGTCACCAATCTCTACACCGCTAATTTGATGCTTTTTGCATTTTTAGCGAACGATGAATTGCTTTTGAGCGATATTGGTAAGGCAATTCAGGAGGGCGAAGCCTATATGAACCGGGTAGAGGGACCCATTCGACAAGCAGTGAGCGGTGAATGGTCCAACGTCCTAATACTGGCTGACGGAGAGTTGAAAGGATTAGCGGCTGAAGGAGCAATTGCTTTGACTGAGATAGCCCAAGTACATGCGCAATCCCATCATTTACTAGATGTACGGCACGGCCCTATTGTAACAGTCAACAAGGACACGCTTGTTATCGCGATTCTGAGTCCAGAGGGGAAAGACTATCAAGAAAAGCTGATGAGGGATATTAAAGCACAAGGTGCTACAATAATTACGTTCACCGACCATTTAAGTCCAGGGATCCATGGAATTGTTGATCTGGAAGTAGTTTTTGGAACGCCTCTAGACATTGCAGCTCAAGGAATCCCTTTTATATTTATCCCCCAACTGATTGCAATTGTGAGTGCGGAACGACAAGGAATTCAACCGGATCAACCTTCCGGCCTTTCCGCGTGGGTAAAATTGTAGTATAGCAGTTGCAGAGCCCTATAACCGGACCACAAAAGAGCAGGCGCCCTAACGAGGGTCCTGGCATGTACCCTATGATCAACAAATGAAAATCGGGGAATGATTGCTTCTAACCCCCATTTCGCATGTCCGGTAGCTCAAAGTGAGTAATAGGAAGCCGTTCTTGTGGGTCAAGCGAATCCATGTCGGCAGCCAATCCATAGGGCGACCGCGTTCGGCAGCATCTCCCTTCTTTCGACATTCAAAGAGAGCATGAGGGCGGGGTTGGCTTAGCTGCTTGTCATTTCGACAGGATTCACGGTATAAATCGTCATGTCATTTCCGCCATTTCCACGACACGTCAGGCCAGGTCATCGACATTATCCGTCAGCAGGCGTTCCCTGCGATCCGCATATTGGATCAACAACACTTTAATTTGTTGCAGCATCCCGAGCAAGACTTGACCCGTCGGCTTGTAATCCCGGCTTCGGCCAGGGACGCGGAAGAGCTTCTCTTGCTGATCCAATTGCTGGCGGACGCGGTACTCCAATATCCCGTAAACGAGCAGCGCCATCACCAGCACGATCCCCAGCTCGTCGAGCCGATCGGGTGTCTTCAGGTAGACGCCTCCTACGAGTTGGGGATCTTTCAACAGACGAAATTGGGTCTCGGCGGCAAATCGCTCCACGTGAACAAGGGGATCCTTGCCGCTGAGCACATTAAGGATCAGGGCTTTGATTCGTGTGCCAGGCGAGAGGGTGCACCGTTTCGAGTCCCACGCCAGCAACTCATTTTAGGTTTCTTCCAATTCGATTTCACGACATAGCCGGTCCATCAGCACGGTAGGGCCAGACGAATAGGAAGACGATTTTATAGTGTACTCATGGGGATCGCCTCCAGAGAACTATACGTTTACATTCTCTGGAAGCGGTCGGGTACCCTTGCTGGAGGCAGCCATGGTCCTTCCCCAACAGTTAAGTGCCATCTTCAAACATAAACAGCGCTCATACAAAATGGTCCTGATCCTAGCACTTACAGAGGAAGGATTGGCGAGCTCAACTAGTCTTAACGTCATCACAGACCGGTTCCGCCAACACTTCATCGATCGCGAGAACAATGGTCTTCCAGTAGACAATCCACCAACATACATGGGGGATAGTTGGAAGTCGCTGACGGTGGGACAGCTCCGGACGGTTATTCAGAATCCGGCTTATGCTATGCAGACAATCGTAGAGATGAATCCTACGAACAACTCAATCTCCTTCACCACAGAAGTGATCGCCGAACTACGTCAATACACTCTCCAGGAAATTGATTCCTATTATACGAGCGAAGATCCACCACTCCAAGACTCGAAGAAATTCTCTAATCATGGTTACTTCCAACAAGTCATGGACTCCTACGTACAAGCGAAGAAAGAATCCATTAAACAGCATCCTATTGATCAGCTTGTTCGGAAAACCATTCCACACGAACTCGAGAAACTTGATTTCATACAAGCCCCACTCACAGTAGAGGGGTCAGTCGGAAAGGGCAACTGGGCGACGGTACCTTGGGTTGCCATTATGGACACTAGAATCACGAGCTCGACTCAAAAAGGGATATACCTCGTCTACTTATTCTCCGAGGATATGCAATCCCTTTATTTGTCATTTGAGCAAGGCGTGACAGAGATAATGCAGCAGAAAGGTAAAAAGAAGGCATACCAGCTCTTTGAAGAAACTACCGATCAAATCCGAACCCTACTCCCCTTGGAAGGCACACGCAAAGACAAGGATTTTTTCCTTACGACGAGCCCCTTGGGAGAAGCTTACCATACCAGGCAGGCACAGTAGCTTACTACAAATACGAAAGCGGCAACTTGCCAAGCGACGAGCAGTTAAAGACGGACCTCGAAAATATGGTCGAGAACTACAAACTGTTCGTGGAGAAGCGAGGAGCTCTCACGACCGAAACGCCCCGCCACAGAAACCAACTTTTAAAGTCACGATGGCTTACTTGCACTATATTCAAGGCGTCACCGAACGTTTGTTTGCACTCGTTATACCAAACGTTTGTTCGTACAGAGAGTAGTTTCTGAGACAACTTGATATTCAAATTTATTATTTGTTTAGATGGGAAAGATTACTTCAAATTCTTAGTACTTTAGCAAAATGATAGGGTGTGGTAATAAAATAGATTTAAACGAAGCTACACCACATTTATCCCAGTCTACAGGAAAATTTAGTAGTAGTGAAAAAATAAAAAAGAGAATGAAAGTAATACCGCACATGACATTATTATTG
>NZ_BIMA01000221.1 GCF_004000845.1 Paenibacillus koleovorans NBRC 103111 | reverse complement strand
CGGTCGGCACGGTCAAAGCGAAATGCACAATTACTCAACTCGCATTTAGGAATAATCACGATCAGCCATCCATTCCATCCCCTTCAAGGACATAGCTTTCCTCTGCTCAGCGTAAAAGAAGTCAATGGGTTACGTCGGTATTCGCTTCAGACGAGTTCCGGCGTCATTTGTGTCCCCGAAACATGGATTAACCAGCAGCCTGAATCCGTTCTAGCTTCGCAATCACTCCCCTTCGACATCCTGACTCTCAAAGATTTATCCCGGTTCCTTCGAACACTAGAGGATTTACCGAAACAAGCAGCGAACCCTGTTGACAACCCAAAACGGAAGGAGGTAATATCTTATTATGGACGATAATGATAAGACTAGACTTAAAGCCATTCCTACTCCACAACTTCAAGAGCGCAAATCCCACATTCTTCAGTCACTCCCTCCTTTGGATCACATCATTCGCGGTTCTCTCATCACTCGCCATATTAAATGCGGTAAACCGAATTGTCACTGTGCGACAGGGACGGGCCATAAGAGTTTGTATCTCTCCTCCTTTTATCGTGGGCGTACCTACATGGATTATGTCCCGGCAGCATGGGAAGCTTGGGTTCGCAAGGGCTTGGAAAACTATGATGGTATCCAAGACCTTCTCTCGGAATTAACAGAACTGAATTTGGAGCTTCTTCGACGCCGAGAGAAGAGTTAGCCGGTACTTATGGAGGGCTCGCTATGTCTAGTTCTGTACTAGCCGAGTTAGTCGGGAACGATCCACTCAAGGTGGATGAACTGGTTACGATCTTTGCAGGTTTAGTTCGTTCCTGCCTGACCGCGATCCATAAGGAGGAACAAAGCCATGAACACGAAAGTTCGACCGGAGCACCTGAACCGGACAGCCATTGTGTACATCCGGCAGTCGACACTTGCTCAAGTCCGTTACCACAAGGAGAGCACGGAACGTCAGTATGCTCTTCAGCAGAAAGCCTTGAACCTCGGGTGGGACAAGGAACAGGTTCAAATCATCGACGAGGACCTGGGAATTTCGGGCTCCGGCCGCTCCGAGCGCCAAGGATTCCGGAACTTGGTCGCCCAAGTCTCTTTGGGGCAGGTTGGCGCGATCTTTGGCCTCGAAATTTCTCGATTGGCTCGCTCCTCAGCCGATCTTCTTCGCCTCCTGGAACTATGTGCTTTGTTCAACACCATAGTAGTGGATGAGGATGGGATCTACGACTTATGCGACTTTAACGACCGACTCATCCTGGGCTTCAAAGGTACGATGAGCGAAGCGGAGCTTCATTTCCTTCGGGCTCGCATGCTCGGTGGCAAAAAGAATAAAGCTCGAAAAGGCGAGCTTCGCTTTCCCTTACCTGTTGGCTACTGCTATGATGCAGATGGCCTAACCGTCATGGATCCCGACGAAGAGGTTCGGATTGCTGTACGGAACGTTTTTCACGCCTTCCAGACCAGTGGAAGCGCCTATGGGGTAGTCCAATTTTTTGCGCAGAACGGCTTGCGTTTTCCCAAGCGGGCCTACGGCGGAGCCTGGGCAGGCAAGCTCATTTGGGGAACCTTGAACCACGGACGGGTTCTCGGCATCTTGTACAATCCCGCTTATGCCGGCGCTTATGTTTACGGACGCTACCGCGATCAAAAGCGGGTTGATGAACAAGGCCACTTTATCCATCACATTGTAAGGCTGCCGAAAGACCAGTGGGAAGTCCTTATTCACGATCACCATCCGGGATATATTTCTTGGGAGGAGTACGAGAGCAATTTAATGAACCTCCAAAGCAATCGGACAAATATAGAGCGCAGCGGACCTGCACGAGAAGGTGCGGCTCTATTGCAAGGCCTCGTGATCTGCGGTAAGTGCGGACGGCGTATGAGCGTAAGGTACACCGGTAATGGCGGCATCTCGCCCGTTTACGAATGCAAGGGCAGGTGGGAGCACGGAAAACGTGCCACTTGCACGACAGTACCTGCATCTAGCGTGGATCAGGCGATTGTCAACCGACTTCTCGATGTCATGCAGCCAGCTCAGTTGGAGCTCGCCCTTCAAGTCATGGACAGGCTGGTGAATGCAGAAGACGATACCGACAAAGGCTGGAAACTCCATATTGAACGTGCAAAGTACGAAGCAGACCGAGCAGAGCGGCAATACCAGCAGGTAGAACCGGAAAACCGCCTGGTCGCCAGGAGCCTTGAAGTGAGGTGGAACGAAAAATTAGCGGAATTGTCGCGGGTTGAAGATGAGTACGCCCACTACCGTTCCCGATTGAGCTGGAGACCAACAGAGCAAGACAGAGCAGAAATTCTGGACTTAGCGAACACACTGCCTCGAGTATGGAACGCTCCATCTTCATCCATAAAGGAACGAAAGAGAATTCTCCGATTGCTCATCGAAGACATTACCGTATTCGCTGAAGCCAGGAATCCAAATGTCCGGTTGGGACTACAGTGGAAAAGCCGTTGCTGTGAAGAAGTTCATACCAAAAAGTCTCTTCCGCAAGGGATGGCTCGGAAGCACTCGCAAGAAATCTCGGACCGAGTTCGTATGTTAGCCGCTACAATGACTGACATACAAATTACCTCTCTTTTGAACGAAAGCGGACTACATACGCCTGAAGGTCGGTGTTTCACCGTAGCCTCCATCAAGTGGATACGCTACATACATAAGATCCCTGCGTTTTCTCTGCCGCGGGAAGGGTTAACGGTAAAGGATGTCGCCGATCGGATTGGTGTAACGACGCATGTCGTCTACTACTGGCTCGAACATGGCATGTTGCGCGGCCAGAAGAGAGGTCCGGGTTATGCTTGGGATATCCACCTTGATGAAAGTAAAGAGGCTGAATTGAGAAAGCGCATGCTGGAATCGGGGCATATACAGAATTGGAAAAACGCGGATAAGTAAAGCTTTGCACTAAAGTCCAAAACCAAATTGGGAGGCGTGCAGTATGAATTCACCGT
>NZ_BIMA01000220.1 GCF_004000845.1 Paenibacillus koleovorans NBRC 103111 | reverse complement strand
GTTAACTATCCACATACTAACACAATAATAGTTAAAAATATACAAAGAATTTTTTTCCAAAAAAAGATATTGACGGATATAAGGTGGTAATGCTTTAATGGAAATTGAGTATGGATATATCTGGAACATGAGTTCATTTTTAGGTTGTTAGAATTTTTTAGGGTTTAGGCTGGCCAGCTTAACTATAAAAAACATGTGGAGGTATTATCTTTTGAAAAAGATCTATCTGATTGTTTTGACATTTGTAGTGATGCTATGTTCAGCAATACCAGCCATTGCAAAGCAAACTTCTCCAGATCTGACTGAGAATACTTTTAAGACAAAGAATGATTATTTCAGGGAAATAAAGAAAGATGGGTTATCAGATATTGATGCCGAACATTTTGCTGATCTTGAGTTATCGATTCAAAAATGGAAGCGCGAAAACAAGGTATTTGATTTAGACAATGTGGAACCTCTGTCCGATGAATTTGTTCGTGCAAATCCTGATTTGTTTCGGAAGAAAGTTGTGGACGGAGATCCAGCAGCAATTAAGAAACTACTCCTTACTAAAGCAAATCTCTATGGAGTGAAGGATGTTCAAGAGTACATTGAAAAAAATGGCCCTTCAAAAGTAATCAAAATAGAGTATCCTGATGGTAGTTCGGTTACAGCATCGATGGATACTTACCAGCAAGAAAATACATCTAATTTAGATCTTACAACTAATACATATGTTGGAGGACCTTGGAATAAAGATTATAGGTATGGTTCAAATTATGATCCGCTATTTAGTCCAGGAGGATGGGGGTCATGGTTTGAATATCAAATAAATGGACCTGGAGGATTCTACATAAAGCTAAAAGAAACCCTGAATTTTGATGTTCTGACTCCTTGTACTCCCAGTGCACCATTAAGTTGTCGATCCGTCACCACTTCTAGTTATGGCGCTGCATCTTCCTGGGGTGTTGCAACGGTAGATAATGAGAATAATGTGATTTCTCAAAATGATACTAATAACGGTGGTTACCTTCAGGGCTATCATGATGTTAGATTTAAAGCCAGTATTGCATGGACAATCGGTGCATTTATTAATGAGAGTATTAGTTTGAATGAAGTGTGGCATCAGTATTCAGTTATTGAAGTAACGGGAGCTGGGGCAATAACTTTTTGGCAAGCATATTACAAGTAATTTAGAATAATCAAAAACTACCAAGTGAATTTGCTTGGTAGTTTTATCATTAAATTTGGAGACTCGAAAATAAAAGATGACGGTATTGTTTAATGAGAAAAGTAATTATCCTATCAAATATTATTACTATTAAACTTTTTTTGATCAGTTTGTTATTCAATATAGTTATTTATAGCTCGTACGTCACCTACAGTTATACAGAATGCACTCATAATAAAATTATAGATGAGATTGGACTAAAGGGGTTAAAGATAAAACTTCAAAAAGAGAGATTGCAAGAATTAAAAATTGGAGTAATAGATATCTTTAATTCGAGTACGAATCATGGAGATGTGATACAAGAGTTATACAATGGAAATGAATCGTGTCCAGGGTTAATACCGGAAACTTCCAATATTATTTTCTATGCCATGGAAGAACTTTCAACTGATCAACTTATCAAGAATATTGAGGTAGCAATACAAGATAAGGTCAATATATTAAGTATTTCACTAGGTACGTATAATGAAAATCAATATCTAAGATCTGTAATTGAAAAGGCAATTTCAAACGGAATTATTGTAGTGGCTTCGGCTGGAAATGTTAGAACACAAAATATGAATTACCCTGCATCGTATCCTGGTGTAATATCTGTTGGATCAATAGATAATGATTTAAATATTATTAATGAATTTACTTACAATACAAGAATCAATATATTTGCCCCAGGGAAAGAAATTGAAATAAGTGGTGAGAAATATTCTGGCACCTCTGTCTCAGTACCATATGTGACCTCTTTAGTTTTTCTCCTTATGGCAAGTAATGATGAGGAAATTAATAAGGACATAATTAATAAATTAAGAGAAAATTCCAGAATCATCAATGGAAAATGGAACGGTCAACAAGTTACAATTCAACTTATGAACTATAAAATGTTATTGGAGGAGAATAAAATGAGTAAAAAAAGAATTTACATTTCTGTATTTTTTATTGCCCTGGCATTAATAGTAGCAGTTATATCTCAGATGATATTTTTCAGTAAGGACAGTTTATCTGAAACAGAAATTCCTTTTAAAGCACTGATAGAACAAACATTAAATGATAATCAAGGAATACAAGAGACTGCAGTAATTATTAATAAGCAACTATTTGATGAGGGGGTAATTTTTCAATTTTCCTTCACAGACAAAAAAAATGCTTTCTTCGAAGGTGTTGCTTATACATATAAAAAAGGAGATAGATGGGTATTAGAGCAAATTAATACATCAAAAAATGATGACGGAAATAAACTAACTACTAGAACTTCAACAGTCACTATGATTGGTAATGGATATGTTGGACAAAAGTACTATATTGTTTCGGGAATAGTTTCAGATAGCACAATAACAGAAATAAGACTAACATTTAATGATGGTGAAAAAACTATTCTAAAATTAAATGAGAATCAAAAGACATTCTTCACAACAAAACTTGGAACAACTTCAGGCTTGAGTAAAATAGAATGCTTTGATAAGAACGGAAATGCAGTTGTTATTTAGTAAGTCCTCTGACTTTTTGAACTGAATCTATTAGTATGAATGGTTATTTATGCATTTTTAGGGTTTTTATGGAGTTTTTTGGATTTAATACATGAGTTGTTGGAGCGAAGACGGAAAATATGACCATCATCTGTAGAGTAAAACTCCGTCCAGAATTGGCGTGTGTAGACCAAACTCAACTTATTCTATTGATTCAACATAAACATCAATACTGCCGGTAGGTATTACTTTAGCCATGGGATATCGTCAAATAAATATGGCCATAGAGGCAATAATAGGCTGGAAATTTTACTATCATCTCACATTCCGCACCCTGGGCACGCGGTAGCGAATGAG
>NZ_BIMA01000219.1 GCF_004000845.1 Paenibacillus koleovorans NBRC 103111 | reverse complement strand
CCGATGACGTCGAGCGCCGCGGCGGCGAGCAGCTGCTGCGGCGTTGGCGGAGCAGCAGCGGGTGCGGGTGCGCCGCCGCCGGTGGCGGCGCTTGAGGCGCTGCCCGGGTGCGTGGCGCCGCTGCCGGGCAGCGCGTAGTACACCGCCGTCCGCGCCTCACCCGCGCTGCGGACGGTGGACGGCCCTTGGGCGGCGGCGGTTGCCTCGGCGGATGCAGGGGCATCCGCTGAGGCGTGGGCGCCGCCCGCGCCTGTGTGCGCCTGCGCGTCGGCGCCAGGCGCTGCGGGGTCCGCCGACGCCGCATCGCGCGCGTTCGGCGTCGGCCCCAGCAGCAGCGCCAGCGCCAGCCAGGCGGCCATCCACTTCCAGGCCCGGCCTCTGCGTCCCCGCCGGGCCTCCGCACTTGAGGGCTGTGCAGCAGAATCCGCGGCGGCTCGACGTTCCGCCTCCTGCTGCTGCGCCTGCAGCGCCTGCTGGGCCGCTATCACATCCGGCATCGGCTTCTCCTCATAGGCCAGGTATATTTCCCCGGCCTGGATGAAGCAGTACTTCGCCTTTGCCGTCTCCCCTTGCTCCATATACTCCCGGCCCAGCAAATACCAACCCATTTTATTGTTAGGGTGCTTCTGCACATAATCTTTCAAGTCTTCCTTCTGCTGACCGCGAAGGTCCTTGCTCATGCCGGGCACCCCTCCTGTTTCCGGATGACAGTATATGGATGTTATCGGCTGTGAGCGGGTGGAAATGTAGGGGTTTGCAGCGATATCCGACTTTTGGCCTGGGTAGCCGGCTTCCCCTCGAAATAACGATATTTTTATTGTAAAAAGAAAAGACCGGTTCGCCTGGAACCGGCCTTCATCGTGACGCTAGTTGGTGCTCGTGCTAATCGGTAAAATCAAAATATCCGGTCCCTTGATGGAAGGAATGGAAACCAACTCTTTGTTAATAATCCGGATCGATTTGATCGTGATTTGCCCTTCATTCAGCGGTCCTTCGCCTATTGCCTGGAATGGGAGCCTTACTAGCAAATGATCGCCCATGGCTGTCACATTGCTGGCATCCGGATAATGGGTCACTACATAGACGAGCCGTTTTGACAGTCCACCTGAGTAATTATATCCATCGCCGTATGCATCTTGGCTTATCGCAGGATCAAAAATCGTACCATTCCCCTTCGCCACGCTGTAGTCTACTTGGAAATCATCCGTGTAGTTAAGCTCCAGCTCGATCGCGAAGAAAGCATTTGAAGCTCCTCCGAAATTAGTCATTCGAATTTCCAAGCCGAAGCTGTCGCCGCGCTCGATCTCTGCCAGGTCCTCCGTAGTTTTCAGATAAACCTGATTGAGCAGTAGAGCGGTCGCTTGGGAAATCGCCGATTCTTGCAGAGTGGCATTCCGGTATTTCACGTAGACCGTATTCACCGGTTTTCCATATTGAAGCGGGAATTCGGTTACCTGCTGGGAGTAAGCCACCCACTGAGAACCGAGCTCATTAGGATTTTCCGAGATGCTCATCTCCGTCGTCCCTAACGGCGCATTCAGGGTGAGCGTCACCAAAGCGCTCGCGGTCGCTCCAGCGTTATTATTAATCAGTATGGACGGTACAAATTTGAACTCAGTCGTGCTGATTGTCGTTTCATTGCCCGCCGCATCTTTCAATTTCACCCATACTCGTTTGGAGCCGAACTTATCCTCTAGCATGAAATTTGATTTTTTTAGTGCAAATGCTTCTGGTGTAGAAAAAGTGGTTCCATCGTTCGAGAAGCTCATTGATGCAGCACCGCCAGTGCCCGTCTGTGTCAGAGTCAAGTTGATCGTTCGGGTCGTTATCGTGTTCCCTGCACCGAGTCCGTCCACGCTTACCGTCCCACTTGGCGGCACCGTATCCAGTTCAATGGCCGGTATTGTTATAGAGGCGCTCACATTTCCTACTGCATCCATAGCTTGAGCTGTCAAATTATGCAGCCCTTCCCCGACGATATTGAGTGTCACTGGCTTCCACGATCCGAATGAATTAATGTAGACTTCCCCTACTAGTACATCACCCTCGTACACCTTCACCGTACTTCCGACATCGCCACGCACTTTGATTTGTCTGCTATCCAGAGCGTTCCAGTACGATGGGGCATCCACTTCCGGTACCGACGGCGGGGTAACATCCACAAGAATGGAAGGGAGAACAGCCTCTTGACTCCTGTTGCCGACTTCATCCTCCGCTACCACTTTCAAAATGTAGTTGCCATCCGGAAGCTCCAGGCTGATTTGAACTTTGGTGTCATGTACACCGACTCCGCTGCCGACAAGGGCCTCCCCGTAATAAACTTGGATGATAGCGTCCTTTTCTGCCAGCACCATCAGGGCTTGCGTATCTCCATGCTTCCAGAAGGAAGGCGTTACATCCACAACAGGTTGTTCGGGAGCAACCGTATCCAGCTTCACGATCGGAGCCAACGTTCTCTCGCTTACATTGCCTGCTGCATCTCTGGCCCAGACGGCGAACTCATATTGTTTATCTTGGGTTACAGTAACGGGTACTTCTAGGGAAGCGCCAGTTCCGATTGCAGAACCGACCAGCAACCCATTCTCCAGGTTGTGGATGAGAATCGTGGACCCAGCTTCTGCTGTTACACTCATGACATGTGGCGTCCCTATCTTCCACTTAGTTGACACACTCACGACAGGTGCACTCGGGGCCAGCGTATCCCGCACAACGGTCACTACTTTTGGCTGGCTGGCATTAAGCGCCAGATCCGTCGCTACGACGCGGAACGTGTACGTTTTATCTTGAGTCACATCAATGGGGACCGTGACTGGTGTCCCGGCACCTGCTCCGTACCCTTCATAGATTGGCGTCAACTCAGTACCCATGTATACGGCAAACGTTGCATTCAACTCCGTCGTGACGGTTAGTTGCTGCACACTATTTGCATTCCAGTAAGGCTCCACGGTCACTGTTGGTGCAGGCGGCGCTGCTATATCAAACACTACTACTACTTTGCCTTCCGAGCTGTTCGAAGCAGCATCCGTTACAACAACCTTGTATACGTTGCTACCCTCAATCACACCC
>NZ_BIMA01000218.1 GCF_004000845.1 Paenibacillus koleovorans NBRC 103111 | reverse complement strand
ATTTCTTCCAGTTTTACCACCACGTCCACGGCTTGTACCATACAGGCTGGAACCCTACTTCCCTTGCGTTTGTTATTAATACCGGACCATTATTCTTGACTGCAAGATGCTGTAAACTTTGAGCAACTGTTGTGTCTATCTCTCCGAATTTATTAATTGGTACTTGGAACTCAATTACTGTTACGAAAGCACGTGTACCCGAATTAGCTGCCTAATTTAAAGTTGGTCTTGTTCGGAAAGCAAACGGTTCCCCATTCGCATTTCCCTCCCTCTACTGCTTTGTTACTCGGACGAGACGAAGGAAATTAAGAAATGACTTGAACTCTCCTTACTCCTCCTGGTACCCATTAGTGACTAACAGCAGCCTAATCTTCTGATCAAGTTCATTATTCGGGTCTAGTCCCTCCATAATGGAGCGCGGTTGGCCTTCTGTAAAATAATGAACATTGGCTTCCGCTCCGTGTACAAGCAAGTATTCAATCATGTCCAAATTGCGCCTCCAAACAGCGGTCAACAGAACCGTCTTGTTTTGCGTGCTAGAAAAATCAAATCGTTCATTTACATCCGCCCCATGATTAAGAAGCACCTCAACCACCGATATATTTCCATTTTGCACGGCTTGATCTAATGGGAGAAGCCCACCTTCATCTACTCCAATTTTCTTAGTACTTGAAACCCCATGCTCCAATAGCAGCTTAACAAAGTTGGGCTGACCTGAACTAATAGCTCTGGACAATAATGTAGTTAGCATCGGCGGAAATTCTTGATTCAAATTAACTCCCTCTGTGCGTATTAGCTTCTCAAACTCAACCTCAGAAAGGGTCTTCATATTCATATAGAGCTCAGCCATAGCTTGATCACTGATGGTTGAATAGGGCCGCAGTCGATTGGCTAATATTGAATTAAGATACCCCGCAGCGACTAGATAAGCATTCACACCAAGCTGATCCCTGTACTCCGGGTTAGCCCCGGCTTTCATCAAGTCATCGAAAATCACCTGTGCTATGTCTGGTTCATTTATACTAGTCGCGACAGCCATTAAGGGAGATTCTCCCTGTAAATTAACTTGATTCACATTTTCCCTACATTGAATAAACCGCTTAACAAGCTGTACCCTTTGACTATATATGGCACTGAAGAGATTGTAGGAACTCCCATTATCCATGAGCGTTCTGCTTCCTGTCCCACTTGGGTTCTGATTGCAAGAAGCAGTAGATTGCACCAGAGACTGAAACGATTCATTCAGCACATAAGCCTTCCAGTCTGCTTCCAGTTCCTTCAAACTCTTATTCGTTATTTCCCTCATCAACTTGGCAAAGTTACCTTCCTTATAAAACAAGGACCTTATGTTCGCTTCCCCATAAATATGGCTTAAATACTCTACAATGGATCGCGACTGCGCATAACCCAAGTTGACACGCCATCCCCATTCATAGGAAGAGGCGGTTAAGAATTGCCATGACAACAACCTATATGTTCGCGCAGCGTTGTTCATCTCAGAGTCCATATAATCTAATCCCGTAAATCCAGTCGTATCCTTCTCATGTAAAGAAGCTACACCTTCTGAATACCATGCCGGCATTCGATCTAATAATGTATCCTCACTATGTAAAGTCACCATATGGGTAAGTTCATGGGCAAAGCTCCTAAGAATTTGGCTTAAGTTAGCCTTGGAAGGATCAGAACCCAAGTTCAAATAGATCCGTTCCTCATAATTGAGTCCACCAAAATCTTTTGTTTTAAGGTCGCTCATGAAGTCATTTCTGCTTAGAAAATAGACCGGCACCTTCCCATCCCCACGTTCAAATATTGGAAGGTGTCCATAAATGGAAACGATCTGATCATAGATCTCGTCCAAGCGGGCAGAAGCTTCTTTCACAACCTCTTCACCCTCATAGGAATAAATCTGGGTGTGCTTTGTTGTAATAACGTTCCACGGATGCTTGTTATGGAGATCTTCCAGTTGCTTCTTCGTGTAATCTGTTTCAAGATTAAGCACTTTCCCATATTCCAGATAAGAACTGTCGAATTTCCCTTCGTGCATAACACCGTTCGTATCATACATTTTCCCGAATCCATTGATTTCATCATTCTTGAATTGCCCTTCGTACACCACTTTTCCATTCGAATAATTCTTCCCGACTCCCTCTCGGCGACCGTTCCTGAAATCTCCTTCATAAGCGATCATGTTCTCACCATACATAAGGGTTCCCTTGCCTTCGAAACGGTTATTCACCCAGCCTCCTTCGTATCGTTTCACCCCGTTCAAGTACATACTTCCTGTTCCTTCCAAAGCACTGTCCTTAAATTCACCATGATAGATCAAATATCCGCCGCCGTCGTACAACATACCTCTACCATCGGCAGGAATCCCTTCTCCACTAGAAGTATCCGTTACATATGTGACTTCTCCGCTGTTGAGCACTCTTAGAAGTTCGCCAAGCTCCGACGAAAAGATGCTTACCGTTGAGCTCTCCCCGTACCATTGCACATGCTGGTCGGCTGCTTCTCCGACGAAGCGCAGCGGCACGAATGTAGTCCCGTCCACAATGCGCGGAGCGACCTCCAGCTTCTTCTCATAGCCATTCACATAAGCCATTTGACTTCCAATCGTAAGTTCAATTCGATTTCCAATTCGAGTCCCGAGTACCCGTCCATGCTCAGCATCCCATTCAACCTCAAGTCCAATTCTCTCGAATACCGGTCGGAATGGCACTAGAGTAACTCCGTTTTCAATGAAGGGTTGCACCTCAAAGTTGACTTTCCTGTTGTTGATTTTTACGGTTATCGGCTTATCCGCATCAGCCATTGTGATTGTAGGTAGAGCATTGCCGAAAATAAGGACAAATAGGAAAGCGAACAATGCACGTTTCAATATAGTAACCTCCGATCCATGAGCTTGTTTAAAGAATGACTCCGCCTCAAAATACTTCACTTGTGTGTTCCAACTCTTTCTATTAAACATAGCTGAGCTCTCAACGCCAAAACATAGCTCTGCATCAGTTGTTATGATTTATGATATTAATAATTAACAGTATATACCATAATTTCCGTAATAAATAATTAACTATGTGTGTAGACAACTATT
>NZ_BIMA01000217.1 GCF_004000845.1 Paenibacillus koleovorans NBRC 103111 | reverse complement strand
CCTGCTGAATTTCCAGAAATATCGTCACTGACATCGGCAGGTTGCCCGACGCGATCAGCAGGTTGAACGGCTCCTTCTCGCTGCCGATGGAGGGGTGCTGGAAATCGACCTTCAGGGCATCCGGTTGTGCGGTCGAGCCGCAGCCTGCTAATAGGCCGGAGCTGATTGCCAGCACGATAAGGCTTTTGAGAGCTTTCACTGACTATGTCATGAGATGCAAACGGAGAGCAGCAGATGCGCCTGAATTAAACAATCCGCTGAGCCCAACCCGCTTGAGCCGGTTGGGCTCAGCGGGTTGTTTGTTGTGCAACACGTTATTGCAGCACGGCTGGATCTGTCAAAGCCGTCATGTCGTTCAGGTTATCCCAGAGGAAGGCCTTCACGGAGTAGCCTTGGGCGGACTCGGGCACGGTGACCGAGAGAGTCAGCGTATTGTTGTCGTACTTGTTCAAGACGATCTCCTGGCTCTTGTACTCCACCAAGCCGGCTGGTGAGTACAACGCCACGATGAGGGTCGCGTTCATATGCTTCTCCGAGGAGTTGATCACGCGCGAGGAGACATTAATCTTACCTGCAGCGATCGTACTGACCACTTGACCAGCGGCATCGGTGAACACCGGCGTCTCAATAGACAGCATCGGTCCGACGATGACTTCTACTGGATTGCTTTCTACAGTGCGTCCGTTATAGCTGAATGTGGCACGGTAACGAGTTACGCCGTCGGAAAGCCCGGATACGATTCCACCGTTAATAGTAGCAATCGTTGGATCATCGATGGAATAGCTCAGCTCCGCGGAATCCGTCGGCAGCTCTACCATCAGCCCCTCGCTATCGGCACCGGTTACCGAGAATCTCGTCGTTTCGCCTGCTCGCAGTTGCAGCTTCTCGGCGAACAGCTGGATATTGACGATATCATCCAACCCGAAGCCGTCCAGATAGACAAGCTTAATCGCATCGGCTACGACCTCGCCATTGGCGGCATCGCTCAGCTGAATGTAGCTGGAGGTTCCTGCATTGAATGTATGAATACCCAATATGTTCCAAGTTCCGCCTCTTACTGGTCTTTGATCGACCTGATAAGTTTTGGAACCGGCGGAGGTAGTGACCGTGTACTTCGCATTCCCCGCCCTACTCGAGCCGCCATCCGGCAGGTAGTAATACACGGCGTAAAAACCGGGAATCGTCACATTCGGCGTCCATCTGACGGTGTTCAAGCCTGAGCCGGCTGCAATTCTCACAAAGTTATTATTGTAGGAGTTGCTTCCTGTACTAGCCGTCCAGGCTCCGGTTACAGACGGATTATCGACAATGATGGACTTCTTCGTTTTTACGGCAATGGTTGAGCTAGACGCGGACGCATTCCAATTGCGGTCCTTGGCCACCACATAGAAGCTGTAATCCGTATCCGGCGTGAGTCCCGAAAGGGTAGCCCGATTGCTGGCAATCACCGACCCCAGTCGCTCATCGTTGGCCGCGTTATAAATATCCGCATCCAATTCCACGCCATTCTCGGCAGCCGACCAGGTCAAAGTTACGGTCGAATCCGTATAATCGGTCACAGCGAGCGAAGTCGGCGCAGCAGGTGCTACCGTGTCCGTGATGGCGTCCGACGCATCCTCGAATGCCCCGATATCCGGCAACCCTCTGTAGATCGGATTGTTCCAGAAGTCTCTTCCGCCGTTGTTCGCGACCACCGTACCCGCTCCGATCAACGGCGAATCCGGCTTCAGCTTATACCCGTCTACAGTGTTGTACCCGTCCGCGCCTTTGCCCGGATCCACGAACCCAGGATCGCCTACGACGTTGTACTTGCCTTGTGTCGGCGCGGCTTTGCCATAGAAGGCATTGTTCACGAACTTAGGTCCTGTCGGATACGTCTCGGTTACCGGAGAAGGACCTGTTACGTAGAAGACGTTGTTCAAGAACGTGGCGTTCGCATTGTTTTTCATCTGGAACCCGATGCCCGTATCGTTATAGAAGACGTTGTTGTAATACATCCCGGGGTCGTTGATGTTCATGGTGTAGCTGTGCCACCCGTCCCGCATATCGTTCTGGCTGATGTTGTAGCGATGAATGTTGATCCCGCTCTTGAGCTGCCCCATATCCATAAAGTAGCCGCCCGCATTATCGTGAGTGTAGTTGTATTGGAAAATATGGTCGCCTCGCGTAGCCAAATCCGTATCAAAAGCGGAGGAATCGGAATCGGCCTTGATCTCGGCTCGCGTCCGCCCGACCTCGTTGAACTGCACGAGCGCCCTGTCGGTTCTCCAAACCCAGATCCCGGCAATCCATTTGATACCTGGAGCATACGCTCCGGCGTCCAGGCTGACATTATGCTCGATGAGCGGATTGATCGTCACCCCGACAACGATGCCGTCCGCACCGGTGTTGGTAACGGTATTGCCTCTGATCGTCACATTGCGGTTGAAATACGTCACATCCGTCGAGAAGGCCGTGATATTGACCCCCATAACCGCCAAATCATGAATATGGTTGTTCTCCAGGGTCAGACCGTCAAAATACGCTTTCGGTCTACCCGTTTCAAACTCCCAAGCGTTGATCTGGATACCGGCGTTCGCGTTTTTGTTCACGTCTTTGTCCTTGCCGTCCGTGGTTGTCGTCGTCGCTTCGCCTGTCAAATTCATCCCGGTGACATCGTGAATATCCATGTTGCGGATCGTAATGTTTTTCATAGGACCGTTGTGAAACGCCTTGATCCAGATCCCGCTTCTCCGGTAATACCCCGTCTTGTAATCATCCGGATTGGAAGGGTTGAAGTTGGTGAGCTCCAGGTTTTCCAGCGTGACATTCTGCACGTTCTCCAGGTTGATCGCGGCGTAGTCGGCATTCGCGTTGATGACCGGCGCAGGTCCGTCGCCATACTTGCCCACCACGATCGGATTGGCATCCGAGCCCGAGCTTTTCAGCTTCAGAGAGCCTGACCAGGAACCGCCCGACTTGAACAGGATTTGATCTCCGGGCAGAAAATTTCGGTTGTTCACCTTGCTCAAGCTTCTCCAGGCGGTCGCTTCGCTCGTTCCGTTGTTATTGTCGTTTCCGCCCACGGAGTCGATGTAGTAGATGGTGTTGTCCGCGTAAGCCCGATCGGCAGGAAGCACGGCCCCCCACCCGGTCAGCAGCATAATCGCAGCCAATCCAAGCGACAACAGTTGCAGCAGTTTCGGTTTCAAATTCATCGTTACCTCCTTATGGACGGCCGTGGCCGGGGCCAGGACCGTTACCGTTGCCATTACCGTTGCCAGGGCCTCCAGGGCCGGGGCCAGGACCCCCAGGGCCGGGGCCAGGACCCCCAGGGCCAGGGCCAGG
>NZ_BIMA01000216.1 GCF_004000845.1 Paenibacillus koleovorans NBRC 103111 | reverse complement strand
AAAAGCACTATGCAAAGTAAACCTCAAAAAGCCCCTAGTTATCAGGTTTTCGGTTCATTTACTTTGCATAGTATTTCGGCTACAGCTCTGAAAGCCAAGAAAGCAGCGCCTGATCTTGGTTCCAGTCCGGCAATTGGGGATCTACCAGGTCAGGATAAGCTTGCTCAATCGCTTTTCGCTTTGTTTCCGTATCCGTTCTGGCATAGACCTCTGTCGTCTTTAAATCTACATGGCCAAGGAAGTCGCGAATGTAGATGAGATTAACGCCCGCTTGCAGCAGATGCATGGCCTTGGAGTGCCGTAACATATGGGCTCGCACTTTCGGCGGCACAATGGTCGATGTTTTTCTTGCCGCGGCCACATATTTGGCAAGGATGTGCGCAACGCCTTCCTTGGTCAATTTGTTATGCTGGTTGTTTGTAAACAAAGGATGCTCATTCTTCGACGGGCTGTCCAACTTCTGTTCAAGCTTATACCGCTGTAATAAAAGAACCGTGTTTTTCATCAACGGAACACGACGGGTCTTGTTTCCTTTTCCGGTCAGTTGAACGACCGGCGGCGTTTCCAGAAATGTATCGCCGGCTCGAAGGTCAATGAGCTCTTGCACTCTGGCTCCGGTGTCATAAAGCACGCTCATCAAGGTCAAATCCCTTCGGCCCTTCAAGCTGTTCCTGTCCGGCTGGGCCAGAAGCAATTGCATCGCCTCTGGCGACAAGTGTTCCACCATCGCTTTTGGCGCTTTCTTCATCGGGACGGACATGGCTTTTTGGAGATGAAAGAGTCCCGTAGGCTCCTCGTACTGTACGAACCGAAAAAAGGAATGGATGGCCGTAAGGCGCAGGTTTCTCGTGGTAATGCCGCATTTTCTTTCAGACTCCAGCCAATCCAGAAATCCGGTAATCAAATCGTTCGTCAACAGGTTCAATTCCAGACGTTCCGCCGGGATCTGCTTCACTTCCTGGCAATAGCGCAGGAACAGCTTAAAGGTGTCGCGGTAGGAATAGATCGTGTTTTTACTGACGTTTTTTTGCGACGTCAGATACGTCTGGAAGAATGCCGTCAGATGTTTAGCGAAATCAGTCGGCTTCATCTTCAGCACGTTCCAGCATTGGAATAAGGTCCGGGTATCGCCCTTCCAGCTTCAGCGTAAGATCAGGGAATACATCCGCTGTCAGTCGCAGGTAATAGGCGGTTTCCGCAAATGAATCATGGCCCAAATAGGTTTTCAGCACAGGCAGATAGGCGGCCAGATCTCGGCCCTGCAAAACCCATTGTTTCAAGCAGTGGCAGGCATAGGTGTGGCGAAAATCATGAATTCTCGGTCCCTTGCCTTTGCCGCCGTGCGAAATGCCTGCTCGCCACAGAAAGCGCCGAAAATTGTGGTAAACGTTTGTCAGCGTCATCGGCTTTCTGCCCAGCGCCGGGAAGAAGGGCTCCGTAGCGCTTGGATAGAGATGCACCTGTCTGGCATAGCTGCGGCAACGTTCTGCCAGTTCATCGGACATGGGGACAAGCCGGCTATTGTCCTTTTTGGAGTGGTGCACCGAAAGGATGCCTTGCTCCAAATCCACATCGGCTACGGTTAGCAGCCGAGCTTCGGAAACACGCAGTCCGCAAGTGTAAATCATACGAAAAAACAAGGGCATGATCAGATGGCGGTCAGGACATTCATAACAATAACGGCAGCGATCCGTTTCAGCAAAAAAACGTTGCAGTTCGTCAGCTGAATAAATGTACGGTACGTAAGTCGCCCCCGTGGGATAGTATCCCTTGGGAAGCACATACGCGGCAACTCCAACGCGATTCAAATAGATACCGAATTGGCGTAGAATTGAAGCGCGAGTACATTGGTTTGCTTGTGTTTCATGTGCTTTTTTGCTACACCAGTCCAAGACGATCACCTTGGTCAGCGTCGTGGCTTCCGGGTACCTCTCCAACGTAAACCGATCAAAACGTGCTAAATGGGCGGCGTCGGTTTCGTACTTGTATCCGACGGCTTGTTTCAAGGCGATATGGCCCAGAATATAGTTTTTAAACGGTCCGGTATACCGATCACTATTCATGGGTCGCCGCCTCATCCAGTCGAAGCGAACAGGCCCGCAGTTTTTCAATGTCGACCTTCAGGTAGACGGCGGTAGAATCGGGGTCCACATGACCGAGTATGTCTGAGATGGTGGAAAGCGGCGTGTCCTGTTCCAAAAGCCTGCTGGCCATTGTATGACGGAGAGAGTGCATGCCACGCCTTTTTTTGAGTGTCGGCAAATGCGCCCGTTCCATATAGCTTTTAATCAACTGGTTGAGATGATCCTCCTCGGAAAAGGGGAGAAATGGCGCCATGTGCCGGACAAATAAAACGGGGCTGTCGACTTTGGGACGGCCATATTTCAGATAGTCGATCACAGCCCAACCGACCTCCGGGGGAAGCGGAAGAGACAGAGACTGTCGGGTCTTTGACTGGATAAAGGTCAGTTTCTTTTCTTCCCAGCGGAAGCTCGTCATTTGCAGATGCTTAATATCGGTGCAGCGCATGCCTAACCGACAAGCCAGCAGGATGATGGCATAATCCCGTTTTCCTTTTGGGTTTCCTCTGTCAATCGCGGCGATCAGCTTTTTTAATTCATCCGCTGTCCAAACGGAAGGAATACGCGTCTGCTTTCTGGCTTGAATCATCGGCATTTGCGCTGCAAAGTCGGTTTGAACAACTTCCGTTTCCAACAGGAACCGAAAGAAGGCGCGCAGCGCGCAAATGACTTGCTCCACCGTCTTGTAGGTGTAGCCGGCCAAGGTTTTGAGGTACTCATGGATCAGGTGCAAATCAATGCCTTTGCAATCCGTGACTTTCTGCGAAACCAGATAGTCCATGAAACGGGCAGACTGTTTGACATAATGATTCGTTGTGACTTTCGAGTAAGACTTACTCGTGCAATAGTGCTTAAACCGATCGTTTATGGCGATGAAATGGGAATCTGTAAGAATTTCCTTGTGCTTGTAATAGCGACGCAATACGGTATGGTGCAGCTGAAAATCGCCAATCATTCGGATAATTCGTAATTCTTGCGTTTCTGCCTGGGCCAAGGTACGGTCGAAGTCTTTTTCGAAGATCTGAAAGTGGTGCTCGACAAACGCAATGCCCAGTTGTTCAGAATAGTGGACTTCCCCGCGTCCTTCTGCAAACCGAAGCAGCATCCGCCATCGCCTGCGGTAAAACTGCATGGAGCCTTCGGTATAGCCCAGACGCAGCATCTCTTGCTCCAATCCATCAATCAGTTCAACCAATGTTTGCTTGTGCATATTCATGCCTCCCGAAAATGATCGTAGAGCGTGAGCCGCTCACTCTCATTTTCGGACACTATGCAAAGTAAATTGCATCCAATCGTTGATCTGACGGGCTTTTAGCTCTGCTACTTTGCATAGTTACTTT
>NZ_BIMA01000215.1 GCF_004000845.1 Paenibacillus koleovorans NBRC 103111 | reverse complement strand
ATAAATCGGACTAGAGCGGATAGGCCTCTTCATACGCTCTACAAGGATAAACGGCTTCTCCGTCCTTACAGCGAACCTCGTTTACCGTAAGACTGGAACAATCAGCAGAGTTGTACTTACTGATATTTAAAAAGGAGCCTCTCCCAAAGGAAAGACTCCCTACAGCCCCCTACTGCACCGAGCTCACGCCCGAATTCGGGTTCGGCGTGCCGTACAACCCGACCTCGCGATCGTACGCGTCGAAGATTTTGCGCGCGATCGGCGCGGCCCCGTAGGCTCCGTAGCCGCCTTCCGGCACGACGACCGCCACCGCGAGCTTCGGCTTCTCCGCCGGCGCGTAGGCGATGAACACGGCGTTGTTGATCTCCTGCCGCGCAATGCTCTGCGTGGACGTCCCCGTCTTGGCGGCAACCGTGTAGGCCACGCCGTCGAAGCCGTCCTTGTTCACGAGCAACATGCCGCGTTGGATCGTATCCCAGTAATCCTTCGGATACGACACCTCGTTCAGCACTTCCGGCTGGAATGTCTTGATCAGCTGATTGTCGTACGTCGTCAGCTTGTCGACGAAGTTCGGCTTCAGCCGCTTGCCGCGGTTGCCGAGCATCGCCGTGAATTGTGCCAGCTGCAGCGTCGTATATTTGCCCATCTGGCCCCAGGAGGCGCGGACGAGCGCGGATTGCGGGCTGGCGTTTTTGGCCTCATGATTATAGTCCGCGATGCCGGCCGACTCATAGCGCAGCCCGCTGCCCGTCTTCACCCCGAGCCCGAACTCCTTCATATAGTCGTCCCAAACCTTCATCTCCGTCCCGCTGCTCCGGTACCGGTTGTACAGCCGCAGCCCGATCATCTCCGACATGTACGTATTGGATGAGCGCCAGATGGCCTGCCAAGCATTGATCGGCCCCCATGCATGCCCGTCAGAGTTATTAATCGTCGTGTTGTCCTTCCCGAACGTCATCCGCCCGGTGTCGTTATACGTCTCATTCGCCGTAATAATGCCTTCCTTCAACCCGATCAAGATGGATAGCGGCTTGATGGTCGATCCCATATACACCAACGATGTAGGATGCTTCGCCCGCTCCTTGGAATCCGAATAGTTCGCATACACCTCGGAGATGGCGCCGTTCAGATATTGATACTGAATTTGATTGTAATCCTCCGTGCTGATTCCGCCATGCCAAATATTCGAATTGTAATCCGGCATACTGGCCATAGCCACTACGTTACCGGTGTCAACCTCCATCGCCACGGCATATCCGGTTGTTGCATTCGGAGCGTAGCGCCACACATCGTTCCGAAGACTGCGAATCGTCTGCAAATGGTTCACAATCGCGGTTTCCGTCTCCAGCTGAATATCCTTATTGATCGTCAAATAAACGTTGTTGCCCTTATCGGGTTTCGTAAGCGACACCGGCCCGACGATTTTTTGCGCCGCATTGACCGGATACGTCTTGATCCCGTTTTTGCCGCGCAGCTCATCCTGGAACAAATACTCAATGCCATCGTAGCCGACTTCCTCGGAATCCAGATACTCGACGGTCGGGTCCTTGGACTCCGCCTTCTTGCGATAAAAGTCCAGACCGCCTCCATCCTTGTTGCGAGCCGAGGAAAACGACTTCAAGTAACCGACCAACTGCACCGCAATCGTCTTGTCATTGTAGTGCCGGATGCTCTCCTCCTGAATCTCAACCCCCGGAAACTCATCGCGATGCTCCGACAAGTAGGCGATCTCCTGATTGATCAGGTCCGCCTTGAGCCGACGAGGCTGCGAGTAGTAGCCCGGCTCCTTGGTCGCTTTTTTATTGAGATCATACCCGACGTCCATCCGCTTGATAATATCTTCCGCCGCAATCGCCTGCTTCGCATCCCCGTAATCGCGAAACACCGCTTCCAGCTTATAAGCCAGCTGCACAACGGCATCCTTGTCGGCTTTGCCAGGCTCAATCGTGTAGAACACGGACTGCGTGGAGGTCGACTCGGCGATCGGATAACCCTTCTGGTCAAAAATCGTCCCCCGAATCGGCGGAATCGAATGCTGCATAATCGATTTGTTCGACTCTTCCTCAGACAGCGCCTTCCCTTCCACAAATTGAAGCAGCGCGAGACGGACGATCAAGATGGAGAATAGGAGAAAGATCGCGAGGAAAAAAAAGTTCAACCGAAACGAAAAATGCCTATGCTTGGACAGCTCTTCTTTTGCCGGATCCACAGTGGTATTGGCCATGACCGATGCTCCCCCTCTCAGCCCAACAATTCCCGCAGCGAATGAATGCCATCGCCCTGGTGATACGCATAACGTTTGATTTTTACCGCTTGAATGCCCACTTGCCCCGGCGCCCAGATATCGTTCTGGTCATGATCGCCTACATATAGCACTTGACTCGCCGGCAGCCCCGACTGCTCGAGCGCCAGCTGAAAAATCGCCGGATTCGGCTTCTCGAGCCCCACTTCCGTAGAGACGATAATCGGGTCGAAATAATAGTCAATCTCCATGTACTTCAAAATATGACGCAGCGTCGGGGCAAAATTCGAGACGATCGCCATCCGGTAACCGAGCGCCTGCAGTCGTTCCAACGTCTCCCGAACATCCTCGAACAGCACATATTGCTCCGGCGAAACGAATAGATCATACAGCTCGTGGCACCAGCGGTGCAGCGTCTCCTCCTCGGCATGTCCCGCCGCCGCCAGATCGTCCAGCATATGCCGGTACAGCTTGACCCAGAACAGCCGGTCGGACTCGGGGGAGCAGAGCTCATTGCCAAGCACGGGTTTATTGTAGTAGAGAAGCCGGAAGGCAGCGTCGAAGCTGTCTCCGATTTCAGTATCTGTCCGGTGAAACTCACGTTCAGCGAAGTAACGCCGCATCGTTTCGCGGGCGCCAGGGACCGTCAGCAGCGTATCACCTGCATCGAAGAAGACGGCTTTGTATGGTGAGGTCGGGTGTAAAATCATATGTAGCAGGAAGCTCCCTTTATCATTGAGGTCATACTATTAGTTTACCACAGCGCAAGAGGGGGAGTAAGGCCTGCAGCCGCCCCGAAATATGAAAAGGCTATGAACGTAGAACCTCGCAGCGCGCAAAAAATCTCAAACCTCGACGAACACGAGACTTGAGACCTCGAAACTTACGATCAGACATTCCTATCCCGAAACTTTTCCGGACACAGAAGCCCTTATTTTTTCGAAAACAGCCCATCAACTAGCTTTGCCGGACAGAGGAGACCTTATTTCGCCAATCCTGCCTTCCAATCAGGCCATTTTTCACAAATAAGGGCTCCTGTGGCCGCCAAATGCTGCAAAACCACCATTTTGGTGAAATAACGCATCTATTGTCCGGCAAACGAATCTGCTTCGAAAAGCCAGCCTAACCGTCTACCTGCACGCTGTCCGCCTGACCAACTGCCACCCCATCTGTAACCATCCCTAACCGTCTACCCATCCTTATGCCAGCCTGTCCCTAACCGTCTACCCATCCTCCTTATGCCAGCCTGTCTGCCAAACCGTCTACCTGCACACCCACCAGCCAGCTATATAAGTTGAATCAAAGTCC
>NZ_BIMA01000214.1 GCF_004000845.1 Paenibacillus koleovorans NBRC 103111 | reverse complement strand
AACCGCCGCCAAATGACTGACCCGTTCGGTGGGAATGTTTACTACTGGTATGATGATCTGAATCGACTTTTGAGTGTTGGACAGACTCTTGAAGATGTTGATACTACCTATGAAGACCATGATGCGGAATATACCTACTTCAAGAATGGGCAGTTAAAGAAGATTCAGCAAAAGAATGGTGTATCATCAAATTTCACATATGATGGTTTCCGCCTTGATACGTTGACCCATAAGAAAATTGACGGGACAGTTCTAAACGCTTATGACTACAATTATGACAATAATGGGAACATCACGAATCGAATAGAGAATAGTTCATCTAAGAATTTCACCTACGACAATCTGAATCGAGTTGTTAATTCCGATGTCCAGTCTCAAACATTTGGCTATGATGTTCGTGGTAATCGGAACAGCTTTACAAGTGAGAACCCTTCTGAGTCAACAGATGCAACTTATGAGTATAATAGTCGTGATCAATTGGTGAAGGTAACAACTGCAACTGGAAAGATCGTTACTTACAAATACAATGGTGATGGCCTTCTTTCTGAGCGTACCGAGAATGGGGTTACTACTCGGTTGTATTATGACGGCGGTTCCGTAATTGCCGAGGGAACGGTAAGCGGTGCAACTGCTATACTTAAAGCCAGGTATATCAGAGGTATTGGACTTATTGCCCGACATGATATGAACGCTGAGAATACTTACTATCTGCACAATGGTCATGGCGATGTGGTTGAGTTGCGAGACGCAACTGGAGATACAAGACTCAACCAATATGCCTATGACATTTGGGGAAATCCACTAACTACTTCACCAGAAAGTGTGGCACAGCCGTTCCGATATAGTGGTGAGTATTGGGATAACGCTTCTTCCTTGCAGTACCTACGTTCACGATGGTACGATCCTAGCATCGGGCGATTTATGGGTGAGGATGCGTATGAAGGCGAATTAACAAATCCTCTAAGTTTGAATCTTTATACGTACGTAAGTAATAATCCGCTTCGTTATTTAGACCCTACTGGACATGAGCAATGTGAAGGAGCATATTCTTGTAGAGGGGATGGCTACTTCATTACGGACGAAAGTGGATTTGATACATTTATTAATGATAGCAACTTACAAGCCCGAATGAATAAAAATTCGGATTTATGGTGGGGAGCTTACTACACTTATAATAATTGCAGCTCGGATTCATGTAGGGACGATCAGCAAGCAACAATGGATGTGCTTCATGCTGAGAATCAAAGTATAAGAAATAATGCTTGCAGTTATGTTAATTGTTGGAATGGGCAGGCTTCATTCAATAGTAGTGGTCAGATTGTTCAATCAGTTGATGGGGTTGCAAAGGAATTTAAATTAACCTCTGGTGGAATAGTAGAATGCAATTGCTTTACTGCTGGTACTAAAGTGCTAACTATCGAAGGAGAGAAACCTATCGAGGAGATTAATGTTGGTGATGAGGTACTTTCGAAGAATGAAGAGACGGGAGAGGTTGCTCATAAAGAGGTAACCGCTACTTTTAACCATGAAACGGATGAGATTTACAACATTCATGTAGGTGGTCAGATAATTGAATCTACTTTTAATCATCCGTTTTATGTGGAGGATAAAGGATGGACTTTCGTTAAAGACCTCAAGGTTGGAGACTTACTTGTTCAGAATGATGGGGCAACACTTAAGATAGATAACATTGAACTGATGCAAACGCATGTAACAGTTTATAACATGACTGTTGATGAGTTCCATACCTATTTTGTTAGTGACCTTGGTATATGGGTGCATAATACTAATGGTGGATGTTTGGATAGAAGTTACCTAGATAATAATATGACAAAAATAGAGAACAAACCGAAGGAACTGAAAGATCCAAATGGTAATTATGCAGCTATAGCAAGAAGTAAAGGTATTACCACCTTTAATCCGAATGAGTGGAATAAATATATAGAGACATGGCAGAATGCAGATGGACAGCGAGTGGGAATCCACTCGGTAATAAACAAAACAACTGGTCATGTAATCTCAGCTAAAGGCTTTATTGTTAACCCAGATGGAACACGAGATTATTTAGATATTAAATAATGTTTATCAAACACACAGCGAGGTGAAAAAAATGGAGTCAATTCATGACGTGCTTCAAGGTAAACTAGTGTCTGTTATGCATAAGTTAGCAGAAGTAGAGCAACTATCTCGGTGGGCTGATGAGCAGTACCGATTATTATGTCGGCACGGATATGATCAATATATAAGAAATAGGTTACTAGTTGATATTTTGATGAGGTTACGTGACCTAAATGATCCTTCACTTGATGATTGGGATTATGGATTTAAGGAGAGCAATTCATCTTATTACCTTTCTGAAATTGAGGAAATAATCGAATACCTAGAAGGTAAAAGGAAATATACCGAGGTGATTTCGGTTAAAGAAAATTTGCTTGTTCTTCCAAATAATCAGTCACTACTTTTATTTCGATTTATTACTGAGTTATTAACAGATAGACGTTTGAGTGATGATGATACGGACACTTTGAGGAAATTATTAGCTTCAACCCAAGTGAATACAAGAAGTGATTATGTATTAAATGAAACAATTGTTACAATGTTGCACATCAATGAATCTCTTCAGTTTTCTAGGGATGAAATAATTTCTTATGGTGCTGTCGGTATTAGAAACCTTAACAAGGTTACTCTTCAACAAGAGAAGAAAATACTGAAAGACCTATTGGATATTATTGAAGGAAAAAGGGCATATCGCTTAAGTCTTTGTATAGTAAAGCAGGATATTTGTTTCACTAATATTTTTCCTTTATAAACGTCTCTTTTTCTTTGTTCTTGAACAAATAGCATGTACGATGATAATTATGTCACTGATCCATCAGCGGGGTATACACCTGTTGCAGTAATAAAGAATCCATCATTGTTCGACTATATTGATACAATGATGAACCAGGACCTTTCGCGGGATGAACGAGGAACCGCTGCTATCAATGTGATGGCGAGTGTTGTGGACGCTGGAAAAGCAGGAGCAATGACACTTGTAGAAGGAGTTGGAAATGTAGCTGCTAAAACAGTGAACGCTATTTCTGATAAGATTGATGATGTAGGTTCGGCAGTTAAGGGGTTTGTCAAAGGAATATTTTCAAAGACACCAAAAGTAATAGGTAATGAATTTAATCCTAATGGTCCTAGAATGCAAATGGGAGTTGATCCCAACACATTGATTGCAACAAAAGATTTGAGCACACTTTCCTCCACTAGAATGAAGGATGCAGTCAAATATGGAGGAAAGTAAGCGTGTTTTGTTAGAAGCCGGAGTATCGCCATACTCTGGCTTCGTTCTTTTTACTTGAATATGTGCGGTAGGGCACGCTGAGTCTCATTTCCGGGCTTGAAGTGGCCACTGGAAAAATCACTTCCTCCATGATGGCGCCGACCCGAAACAAGGCGGATTTTACTTGCCATGTCCAACAACTCTTGGACACCGATCCCAACGCGGAATGGATCTTTGTCGCGGATGGTTTGAACACGCACCAGTCGGAGAGCCTGGTTCGGTTGGTCGCCCGTTACTGTGGGATAGACCAGCCACTGAGAGAGTAAGGAAAGTCCGGCGTGCTGGCAACTCAACCGAGTCGCGCAGCGTTCTTGGCCGATCCTGCGCACCGCATTCGATTTGTTTACATACCGAAGCACTGTTCATGGTTAAATCAAATTGAGATTTGATTCAGTATCCTCGTCCGTCTGTGTTTTGT
>NZ_BIMA01000213.1 GCF_004000845.1 Paenibacillus koleovorans NBRC 103111 | reverse complement strand
GATTGGAAGTCAGAATTTTTACCACACCTCCCTCGTCCGCCCCTCTCTTGACGAAATGAACCAATTCGTATAAATTAAATGTAACAATCAAATAGCGTGAAACTCTTATCAAGAGTAGGTGGAGGGACTAGCCCTATGAAGCCCGGCAACCGACGATCCCGATTCGTGGAATGGGGAGAGCACGGTGCTAATTCTTGCGGAATCCGGAACGATGATTCGTTCTACATTCTGGGAGATGAGAGAGGCATGATCGACCGAGTGATAGCTCAGCCTTTCTTCCTCTCTGGAGAAAGGCTGTTTGTTGTTCATTTTCAGAAAGGAGTGTTTGCAAATGCCGATTAAAATTCCAGACCACCTGCCGGCCAAAGAAATTCTGAACGAGGAGAACATTTTCGTGATGGATGAGTCCGTGGCTTACCACCAAGACATCCGTCCGCTGAAGATTGCTCTCTTGAACCTGATGCCGACGAAGGAAACGACCGAGACGCAAATTTTGCGCCTGATCGGGAATACGCCCTTACAGGTGGAATTCGTGCTGCTGCATCCCAAAACCCATACTTCCAAAAACACGTCTCCGGAGCATCTGGAGCAATTTTATAAAAATTTCGACGATGTGAAGAGCGAGTACTTCGACGGCATGATCATTACTGGAGCGCCGGTGGAGCAGATGGATTTTGAAGATGTGAACTACTGGTCGGAGCTGCAGGAAATCATGGACTGGTGCAACACGAACGTGACGTCCACCCTGTACATTTGTTGGGCATCCCAGGCCGGGCTGTATCATCATTTCGGCGTTCCCAAATATCCGCTCGGCGAGAAAATATTCGGGGTGTTCCCGCATACGGCGTCGCTCAAACATGTGAAGCTGCTGCGAGGCTTCGACGAAGTGTTCAACGTGCCGCAGTCGAGACATACCGAGGTTCGCCGCGAGGACATTGAGAAGGTTGAAGAGCTGGAGATTTTGTCCGAATCCGACGATTCCGGCGTGTACATCGCGGCGACGAAGGACGGCAAACATATTTTCGTCACCGGCCATTCCGAATACGATCCGCTGACGCTCAAGTGGGAATATGACCGCGACGTGAACAAAGGCTTGGAAATTGCGGTGCCGAAAAATTATTATCCGAAGGACGACCCTTCGCGTTATCCGCTCTGTACATGGCGGGCGCATGCGAATCTGCTGTTCTCCAACTGGTTGAACTACTACGTTTACCAAGAGACGCCTTACGATTTGAACGCCCACATGGCTTCATATATCTGATTGAATGACAAGCCCATATTCCAGGAGGATAGCCGCCCATGAAAATTGAAAGCCGTCTGGCGCAGATCGGATCCATCTCGGAACCGGTGACCGGCGCCGTCAGTTTCCCGATCTACCAAGCTACCGCGTTCCGCCACCCGAAGCTCGGCCAGAGCACGGGGTTTGATTATTCCCGCACCAAAAATCCGACGCGTTCGGTGCTCGAGCAAGCGATTGCCGAATTGGAGTCCGGCGATGCAGGCTTCGCTTGCAGCTCCGGCATGGCGGCGTTGCAGACGATTTTCGCGCTGTTCAGCCAAGGCGATCATCTCCTGGTGTCGCTGGACTTGTACGGCGGGACTTACCGCTTGATCGAGAAAATCATGTCCCGTTTCGGCGTAACCGCCACTTATGTGGACACGAACGATCTGGATGCGCTCGAGGCGAACTGTACGGCTGCGACGAAGGCGGTTGTGATCGAGACGCCGACCAACCCGCTCATGATGATTACCGATCTGGAGCTGATCTGTAACTGGGCGAAGAAGAAGGGGCTCGTCTCCATCGTCGACAATACGCTGCTGACGCCGTTCTTGCAGCGCCCGATCGAGCTCGGAGCCGATATCGTCGTGCACAGCGCGACCAAGTACTTGGGCGGTCACAACGACGTGCTGGCCGGCTTGATCGTGACGAAGGGCAAGGAGCTGTCCGAGCAGATGGCGTTTCTGCACAACTCGATCGGCGCCGTGTTGAACCCGCAGGATTCGTGGCTGCTGATGCGCGGCATGAAGACGCTGGCGATCCGCATGGAGCGCCATGAGTTCAACGCGACGAAGATCGCCGAGCACCTGCTCGAGCATCCGTTGGTGGACTCGGTTTATTACCCGGCTTTGAAGAGCCACCCGGGCCATGACATCCAGAACAAACAATCGTCCGGCAATACGGGCATTTTCTCCTTCAAGATGAAGGATGCTCGGATGATCGAGCCGATCCTGCGGCATATCAAGCTGATCGCTTTCGCCGAGAGCTTGGGCGGCGTCGAATCGCTTATGACGTATCCGGCGGTGCAGACGCATGCGGACATCCCGGTGGAGATTCGCGAGAAAGTCGGCGTCGACGATCGCCTGCTGCGCTTCTCCGTAGGGATCGAGCATGTCGACGATCTGATCGCGGATCTGAACGCTGCGTTCGAGGCGGCACATGCCGAGCTGCAGGAAGGCGGCGCACGATGAGCGCGCCGGGCGGCAGCAGCGGAGGCGGTGGCGGGCGCTTGGGGCAGCGGAAGCGGCATGTGCACGACGACGCGAAGTTCGCGACGCGGCTTATTCATTTCGGCGGCGAGCTCGATGAGACGACCGGCGCCGCGAGCGTGCAGATCCAGCAGGCGTCGACGTTCCATCACTTCGACTTGAACGACCCGCCGGAGTTCGACTATTCGCGCTCCGGCAACCCGACCCGCCAGGCGCTGGAGGATTACATCACCACGCTGGAGGGCGGCACGCGCGGATTCGCTTTCGCTTCCGGCATGGCGGCGATCTCGACCGCGTTCATGATGCTGTCGAGCGGCGATCACGTGATCTGCACGGAGGATGTGTACGGCGGGACGTATCGGTTGTTGACGGTTATCCTCACGCGGATGAACATTGAGACGACGTTCGTCGATATGACGGACTTGGATCAAGTGAAGGCGGCGCTGAAGCCGAATACGAAGGCTGTGTTCCTCGAGACGCCCTCGAACCCGACGCTGCGCATTACCGATATTGCGGCGGTAGTCGGCTGGGCGAAGGAGAATGGGCTGCTGACGATGATCGACAATACGTTCATGACGCCTTACCACCAGCGTCCGCTAGAGCTGGGCATCGATGTCGTGCTGCATAGCGCGACGAAGTTTCTCGGCGGCCATAGCGACGTGCTGGCCGGCCTCGCCGTCGTCGCCGACAAGTCGCTTGGCATGCGGATGAAGCAGCTGCAGAACGGCCTCGGCAACGTGCTCGGCGTGCAGGATTCGTGGTTGCTCATGCGCGGCATGAAGACGCTTAAGGCGCGGATGGACGCGCACGAGATCGGGGCGCGCCGCCTGGCGCAATGGCTGAGCGAGCACCCGGGCGTGGAGCGGGTGTACTACCCAGGGCTCGCGAACCATCCGGGCCGCGACATTCACGAGAAGCAGTCGCTTGGCTACGGCGCGGTCGTCTCCTTCGACGTCGGCTCGGGCGAGCTGGCCAAGCGCGTAATGGGCCGCGTCCAGATCCCGATCGTCGCGGTCAGCCTTGGGGCGGTGGAGAGCATCCTCTCCTACCCGCCAATGATGTCCCACGCGGCTATGCCGCGGGAGGTGCGCTTGCAGCGCGGCATCACGGACGGGCTGATGCGCTATTCGGTCGGCCTCGAGGATGTCGAGGACATCATCGCCGACCTGGAGCAGGCGCTGGGCGGGGAGTAAGTAGAGCGGAAGACAACCACCATGCTTTAGCCATTTGGCTGAGGCATGGTTTTTTTGTGTTGACGGCGGCGTGGTGGGGCGCGGAAGGTGCGGAGCGCGAATGTGAGCGCAGGTGCAAGCGCAGGTCGCAGGTCGCAGGTGCAGGTGCAGGTACAGGTGCAGGTGCAGGTGCAGGTGCAAGTGCGAGGAGAATTACTGAGTACCAAAGGTAACAGCCTGAGAACCAAATTTCGCAAAAATGGAGGCTAACGTAGAATCTGAGTACCAAAGTAAACAATTCGCGAAGCCAGGTTCGCGATTTGAGTACTTAGGTACTCAGTAGAGGTAGCTAGCATTGAATTAGCGAAATTTGGTTCTCAAATAGCGAATTTTTGTTCGTTGAGCTAGGA
>NZ_BIMA01000212.1 GCF_004000845.1 Paenibacillus koleovorans NBRC 103111 | reverse complement strand
TTATCGCATTGTTGTATTACTTGATCTTTATTCCAGTTTCTTTTCGGCTGATTGGTATGATCCCAACTGAGGGATTTGAAGGAATAGCTCTAGGAATATTGTATTTAGTTGTTATAGGGCTAGGATCTTTGATTTTCTATATTATTGCTGTAGCAATAGCAGTGAAAAATAAAGATAAACGTACTCTTGGATTTCTACTTGGGGGTGCAGTATGTTTAGGAATCCTCATTTACTTGCTCGTTTTGAATAACAATCCTCACATGTACCAGAAATGATGGAATCAGAGGGTTACTATGGTCCAACGGTCTTGCTAGCCTGCCGTTTACTCCAGCGAGTACCAGCTGTAAGGTGGTCTGCACATAGAGAAAAAGCCCGAAAAATCGGGCTTTTTCTATTTCCACGTATTGACAACGGCATGCAAAGCTATATAATAACATTTAGATATTAACAAAAAGTTATTATCAAATCGAATGCAACAGGTGATAATGATGACGGAAACCATGCGAGACCGCAACGGGCTGACGGAGCAGGAATTCCTGCAAAGATATGATGCCAGTATATATGAACGGCCTTCGGTGACGGTTGACATGCTTATCTTTACCGTCTTTGATAAAGAGCAAGTTAATTATCGGAAGCTGCCCGAAAAATCGTTGCAGTTGTTGCTCATTAAGCGGGGCGAGCACCCATATTTGGGTCAATGGGCACTGCCGGGAGGCTTCGTATCTATGCGTGAGAGCATTGAAGAAGCGGCACAAAGAGAATTGAAAAGCGAAGCCAATATCGAGAATCTCTATATGGAGCAGTTATTTACATGGGGAGACGTGGCACGTGACCCCAGAACGCGGGTGATCAGTTCCTCGTATATGGCGCTTGTAGACCGGACAGCTCTGGATGTTAAGGCGGGTGACGACGCCGAAGACGCGCGCTGGTTTGAAGTAAACTATCAAGTCTTTCAAGAGAAAAAAACGATTCTCGAAGGCGGGTACGAATTTGAGCGACTCATAAAAATAACCCTGAAACATGAAGCGGAGCTTCTAACCGCAACGGTGAAGATAACGACGACGATTACAGGCCGAACGAGGAGAATCAGCCGTGAGATTGTCGGGTCACATGGGCTCGCTTTCGATCATGCCAAAATCATGGATTATGCCATAGAGAGGTTGCGTAATAAAATCGAATACACCGATATTGCGTTCCATCTCATGCCTCCTTTATTCACGCTGTCAGAGCTCCAACAGGTCTACGAGGTCATTCTCGGAAAAGAGCTTCTGGCCGCAGCATTTCGAAGAAAGCTTGCGCCGATGGTCACAGAGACCAATGAATTTACAAAGGATGCTGGACATCGACCCTCCAAGCTTTATCGCTTTAACCCCAATTGGGAGAACACTTAACCATGTGAGGACGGATTTTATATGGAAAAGTTCACTTTTTTCTACCGGACGGAATCGCCATTTTCACAATGGCATCCTGCTATATTTGAAATAGATGGAATCCACTTCAATTGCGCTGAACAATACATGATGTACCAAAAAGCGAAGCTTTTTAAAGATGAGGAAATCGCCGCAAAGGTGTTATCCGCCCCAACTCCGCGTGAGCAGAAAGAGCTTGGACGGGAGGTACGCAACTTTCATCGAAACAAATGGGAAACTCATTGCAAACCATTCGTGTACGAGGGGAATTACGCCAAATTCACCCAGAACCGGCAGCTCCTCGAGAAGCTGCTTGCCACACAAGGCACCACACTGGTAGAAGCAAGTCCGACGGATCGCATATGGGGTGTAGGGCTACTAGAAGATGACCCCCGCATCTTGAACCGAGAAACATGGAGAGGGACTAACTGGTTGGGTGAAGTGCTTACGAATTTAAGGGAAGACCTGCTTTTTAAGATGAATAAATGAGAGAAGAAAGTGAAGTGTGAGTAGGATGGTTAACTACGTTACAGGAGACTTATTTCAAGCATCCGAATCCATTATTGGCCATCAAGTCAATTGTCAGGCTGTAATGGGATCGGGTGTAGCCAAGCAAATGAAACAGCTCTATCCTGAGGTGTTTAGTGAGTATGTACGATTTTGTAACCAGAATAAAGGGAGCTTGCTTGGATCGTGTCAGATTGTCGAGCTGAATCATGGTACAAATAAATATGTAGCCCATTTATTCGGCCAGCAAACCTTCGGTAGGGATGGCAGGAAATATACGAACGATGACGCTTTAAGGAACGCTCTAACCCAGTTGTACGAGTTTGCCAAAGCTAACCAGTGCTCAGTAGCACTTCCCTACAAAATTGGCTGTGACCGTGGTGGAGGGGATTGGAATGTTATTTTAGAAATGATCCAAGATATTTTCACGGATGTGGACGTTACCTTATATAGGCTGGGATAGAAGATGAATACACAAAACCATAATAGAGAAATAAGATCACAAACGGCTAAAGAAACGTTGGCAATTCTAGAAAAAGGCTTCTACCTTAATCAAGAGGGGAGCACAGTTACAGTTCAACCGGAAGTAGAGATGGCCGTTCGTAACTCCAAGCTGTATTCGCCAAACGGATTGCCAGTCATTAAGCAGGAGGCTGTATCCCGGATAAGGGATCATCAGGGTGTTCAACCGAAAATGGAAGTGACGGATGAATCTACATTAGCTGCCGCGCGAAGACTTGTGGTATATGAAGGCTTGCAGAACACATTGTGTCTAAATTTTGCCTCTGCGAAAAATCCGGGCGGGGGGTTCCTTGGAGGCAGCCAGGCTCAGGAAGAAAGTTTGGCTCGTTCCTCTGCCTTATACCCCTGCATTTCACAAATGGATGAGATGTATACCTATAACCGGAATCTTAAGACTTGTCTCTATTCAGATTATATGGTTTATTCTCCTAGAGTTCCCGTCTTCCGAAACGATGATTGCGCACTTCTAGAGAATCCGTATCTTGTTTCCATCCTCACAGCGCCCGCTGTTAATGCTGGGGTTGTCCGGGAGCGGGAACCGCAGCAAGTGAAGATGATTGAACCGGTCATGCTGGAGAGAATACGGTATATTCTTTCCGTAGCGGCCAAACATGGGGAGCAAGCTATCATTCTGGGGGCATACGGATGTGGCGTTTTTAAAAATAATCCTACGGATGTTGCCAGAATGTTTAAGCAGGTGTTGATTAATGAAGGCTACGAGACATTATTTGATCGCATTGTTTTTGCTGTCCTGGATAAGTCTGATGAGCAGAGAGTTGTTAACCTATTCAAGAGGGAATTCTATGCATCTGATTAGCCCCTATATTGCCGGATACTCGTTGAAGAACAAGAAGACACGCGTTTGCTTGCCTATGTCCGGAAGAATCCGTCGGAGATCGTGAGCTTGTACCCTCATCTTGCTGAAAGGTATCGGGACGAAACGATTGCGATTTTCAACAACCATATTGAACGAATGGCGAGTCAAGCCTTTACAAGAAGGCAATACTAGAATGTTTGCCATGTGGTCCGCATGCTGCGCGGTGTTGGGGGAGGGGACCCCGTAAGGCTGATCGTGCAAAAGCTTCTTATGCAATACCCGAATAGGCCTGCTTTTCGAGACGAGCTATTGAAACAATATGATTCCATAATAGAATAAGAACCCATACAATTCATCAGGATAGGAGATGTCATAGTGGCAAAATTGGGAGATAGCAAGAAACCGGCTATAGTTAGAGTAGCTACTGAGGAAAGAGCACATGAGATTTTTGAATTATGCGAGAGTACCGGTTGGAAAGTAGTCATTGGAATCGAGCCTGATAAAGTAGAGGATATTTCGGATGTACAGAAGCTGCTAGGTATGAATGTGGAAAACACCAAAACGATCCTCGTCGGCCAATCTCCAGGTCGTAATGATCCTTGCCCGTGCGGTAGCGGCTTGAAGTACAAGAAATGCTGTGGCAAGTAACTCGTAGGTGATAGAGGCACACCTTGTTGATATCCGATAAGCTTCTTGGACCGATTAATAAAGGCTGCCCTCGCTCTACCTCCTACATGCTTCAGTTAGAGGTATTATATATGTGAACAGGTCTGAATGGGACATAGCCAAGCGCCGTAAATGCTGTTGAATCGCAGGCTTCCATTTGGTATTATGAAAATATGGATGAAGCACATCTTTCCGTACCTGCGGGAGGGTGTGCTTTTT
>NZ_BIMA01000211.1 GCF_004000845.1 Paenibacillus koleovorans NBRC 103111 | reverse complement strand
GACAGATCCGCCTCTCAAATCGCTTTTTATTTCAATCCTAATATTCCTACATTTTATCTCCACTCGCTTTACACACGAACATTTGTTCGATATAATCTAGCTATTCATCCAGACCTTCTCCTCAAAATAAACCATTTAGCGAGGGTGCGGATTCATGGAACGTTATACTTGGCTTTTCCAAAATGACCAGAACGATTTCGATCTCGGACAGTCTGGAGCTGCATTCGGACGATGGGGCGGGTCGGATGCGCTGCTGTTCGCCGGCCTCCACTGTCTTCCCGTCCTGCTGCGGAAGCCGATCGAACAGGAAACGTTCTGAGTGGCTTGCACGGCAGCAAGCTTCGTCGGTCTTGTGTGCGGAGCGGTCGATGAGAACAACTTCGATCTCGTCTACGTGTCCGGCAACAACGTATTGGAATATCCGAGTTTGCAGTACGACCCGATCATGAACGGCTCCAGCACATGGCAAATTTACCACGGTCCGCTTTATCAGGCGCTGGTGCCCGTTCCTCACGAGGAATGGGTCAAGCTGGCTCTCCACGTCCAACCCGGCAGCATCGCGATCTATGTAGGCGAATCCTCGTCTCCCGCGCTTGTCATTGCGAAGCCTAAGCATAGGCATACGAACGGCCGACAGATCGGCGTTTGGGGCACTGCATCCGGTTATTTGCGCCACCTGACGGTGAAGGAAGCAGCCTCCGTCGAGTATGCCGTCGAGCCGGCGCTACAAGCGCCTTACTGCGGCCAATCTGTGGTGACCGAATGGCTGGTGTCGAAGCAGCCCGAGTACAACCCGGTTCGTACGGCCGTTGAAGCAAACGGAACATTGAATTTGAATGCGCTGTTTACGTCGGAGCAAGGGGCTACGGTCATGGCGGCTTGCTCCTTCGAGCTGGGGGAAGAGGTCGAGTCGCCGTGGATCAGCTTTGGCTTCAGCGACAAGCTCCGCTTATGGGTGAATGGAGAGCTGCTCTATGAAGGAAGCTGGCGCTGGCTATCTCCGGGCGATATTAACGACGGGCGCATTCGGCCGGATACGGTCCGCTTGCCGCTTTACTGGCGTAAGGGGCTGAATACGATCCGAGCCGAAGTTACGAGCGAGGAAGTTCATTTTGGCTGGGGGCTGGCCATGAAGGTGGGTTTGCCGGGGATCACGTTCTCATCAAAAAACAGCCCGGAACGAGAGTCGATCCTCGTTCCAGGCTGTCGGCAAAGTGAAGGTGCTTGTTAGGCAGGCAAAGCCGCCGCTCTGGCTTGGGCGAACGCCGCGCTGCCGACGACGCCCGCGTCGTCGTTCATCTCGGCGAGCCGGATTTCGATCCGATCCAGATACATCGGATGGACGATGCCCTGCATGCCGCGCCGCAGCGGAGCGAGCAAGCGCTCCCCTGCGTTGGCGGCGCCGCCGCCAATGATGATCACGTCGGGGCTCCACAGCGGAATCGCGTAGGAGAGCCCCTTGGCCAGCATCGTGCCGACGAAGTCCATCACTTCGATCGCCACTTGGTCGCCCGCGTCGTACGCCCGGGAGACGTCTGCGGCCGTGATGGCCGCCCGCTGCGCCTCGTCCGGGAACCAGTCGGCGAGCAGGCTGCTTCGGCCGGCCGCGATCCGCTCGCGGGCAATACGCGCGATGCCGGTCGCCGAGGCGATCGTCTCGAGACAGCCGCGCAGCCCGCAGCCGCATAGTGCGCTCTCGCCTTCCATGACAATATGACCGAACTCGCCAGCCATAAACGAGCCGCCATAGTAAGGGCTGCCGTTATTGATCATAGCCGCCGCGATGCCGGTGCCGAGCGTGACGCCCATGACATGCCTGAAGCCTTGTCCGGCCCCGCGGACCGCTTCGCCATAAATGTACATTCTAACGTCGTTGTCTATGAACACCGGAATGCCGCCGAGAATGCCCGAGAGCTTCTCCGCTATAGGCAAGTCGTACCACTTCATATTGCTGGCCATTACGGCAATCCCCCGCTCGGGGTCGATGATTCCCGGATTGCCCATGCCGACTGCAGTCAGTTCGTCCCTGTCGATGCCCTCCTCTTGGAGCAGCGCATCGATCATGCCGGCGATCCGGCCCAGGACGAAGTCCGCCCCGTTCGCGGTCCCCGTCGGCTGTTTCGCTTTGCGTACGAGCTGCAGCTCCCCAGTTAGCAGCCCTACTACAACATTCGTTCCGCCGATATCGACACCAATCACATAACTCATGTCCGGCACCTCCTGACAACCTTAGCTTCTTACCAGCACTCTTCTACCCTACTCTGCCAAATGGACCCGGACACCTATCCGTTCAAGCTCTTGCCGGAATACCGGATCCAGCGGAGCATCCGTAATGCATCCATGTACGGCGGTCAGCGGTGCGATGGAGAACAACGAAGTCCGTCCCACCTTCGTCCGGTCGAACACGGCCAGCGTCTGATCCGACCGTTTGATGAGCGCCTTGGCAATTTGCGCTTCCGACTCCGAATACGTCGTCAGCCCTTGCGATAGCGCAACCCCGTCGATACCGAGAAACATTTTGCCGATGTTCAAGCCCTCAATCAGCTTCTCCGCCAACGGACCGCACAGCTCGTAGCTCTTGCTGCGCAGGATGCCGCCGGCCACCACGACCTGGATGTCCTCGCTATCGGCGAGCTCCATCGCGATGTTGATCGCGTTGGTCACGACGGTGATACCGCGGCGGCTCTTGAGAGCGCGGGCGATATGATACGTCGTCGTCCCGCCGGACAAGCCGATCACATCGCCATCTTCAACAAGCGAAGCGGCAGTGGCGGCGATCCGCTCCTTCTCGAGCCAGGACAACGACGTCTTCTCCTGGAACGACACCTCCCGCACCGGACTGTGCGCGTCGTAGAGGGCGCCTCCGATCGTGCGGATGATGCCCTCCGTCTTCTCGAGCAGATCGAGATCGCGCCGCGCCGTCGCTTCCGAACAATGCAGCGTGTCCACGATATCTTGAACGGAGATACGCCCTTTCTGCTTGAGCATGGCGACGATCGCATCGCGCCGCTGCTCGCCTTTGGACAACGAATGAACGCTCATCGCACTGCCTCCATCCCCAAGTTGCGTCCGACTAAATTTTAACGACTTGCGTCAAGTTGCGCGGGTGGTCCGGATCGACGTTTTTCTTCAGCGCCGTATAATACCCGATATATTGCAGCACCGGCAAGTACAGCACGCTGCGCGCCTCATCGCTCAACTCGCGGCCGCCTACTTCGAATATAGCATCGGCAAATGCGGTATCGGCACCCTTCTCGGCTGTGACGATGAGCACGGTTGCTCCGTATGCTTTCATCTCTTCGGCTACTTTCACTTCGTACGAACGAGCCGTCTCCGATAGCAGCAAGCAAACCAGCGTACCCGGCTCAACGATCGACTTCGGACCGTGGCGGAACTCCAGCGTGCCGAAGCTCTCGGTCCAAACATACGACATTTCCTTGATCTTCAGGCAAGCTTCCTGGGACAGGCCGAAGTAAGCGCCCATGCCGAGGTAGATGAATTTGTTCAAGCTGTTGCCTTCGATGAACGATTTGGCGAACGAGTCCGCCGCTTTCACTACCGCTGCATCCGCTGCCGCCACTTGCTGCATTTCGTTCCACAGCCCAGCTTGACTCGAAGCCAGAGCGATTGCCGCTTGCATCTGGAACGTCATGCTGCTGAGCGATTTCGTCATGACCGTGCTCTTCTCTTTGCCCAGCGGAGAGACGAGGCAGTCGCTGATTTGCGCCATTTTGCTCGTCTCGTGGCAAGTGATGCCGCAGATCGTCCAGTTGGCGAGCGATTTGACGGACTCCAAGGCGAGAATGACTTCCGTGGATTCGCCGGAGCGCGATACGCCGACGAGCAGCGTTTTCCGTGCGGTCACCGTAGAAGCGTCGCGGATCAGGAAAATGTCCGAAGACGGAAGAGCTGTTGCACTGCGGCCGAGCCACTTGCGGAAAGTAGCCGCCATTGTCTGAGCTTGGTAATAGGATGATCCCGAGCCGATAAAAATCACTTCTTCATATTCGCTATTGCCGATATAACGCGAAACCCAATCCTTCTGTTTGTTCTCCAGTTGATCGATCGCGGCAGCCAATGCTTCCGCTTGCGAGGATATTTCCGGGTACGTCAATTGTCCGAATGCAGTTGTCATCTGTTTCCACTCCTTTTATAGGATTGCTTTTGATTACTGATTTTAATTATAGAATCATTGATTGATTTTTTCAATCACGATTTTGAGTTTTTCAATCAATATTAATTTTAGGACATATTTTTTCTTTTGTTCAATGACGCACTCCTGTGATAAACTAATAAGGTTAAAAACATACAGGAACAAAACAAGTGGGAGATTTGGGAGGGGAATTGAACAAATGGAACAACAATCGAATGAGCTGGTACCTGCAACCGCTGTCAA
>NZ_BIMA01000210.1 GCF_004000845.1 Paenibacillus koleovorans NBRC 103111 | reverse complement strand
GAGATCACCGAATTGGAGCGACGTTTTCGGAAGGGGGTATGCAGAAACGGCTCCGCAAGTGGGTAAAATCGGACTAGAGCATATTTCCTCCTTCGCTCCTGCCACGCAGTCCGAAAAAGCCGGACTAGAGCCTCTAAGCCTTTTACCGCTCGCAACTACTGACACCGCTGCTGCGAGGCAGCGCCATCCCCTTAATTTTCTGCTCAGCGAGAATACACTAGAGGGTTTAGCTCACTGGCTGCTAGATCGCCCGCTTGCAAACCAGGCAGCCATCGTTTCAGGTCGTTCCGTCTGGCATTGCTGTCCGGCTCAAGCACCTTGGTCCCATCCGGGAAGTAAATAACCGTCATCACTTCGCGCATCATCTCGGTCGGGTTCCCCGGAGCGCTGTGCAGGGTCCAGCCGTAGTGGAACGTCGCATCCCCGGCCGCCATTCCCCCGTAAGTGTGCTGTGGGAATTGATGAGCGTCAATATACTGCTGCAGCGTCTTATGGGACTCATCGGAGATGACCATTTTGTTGATATAGCCCTTGGAAAAGGAGCCCGAAGCGAACGTCATCGAGCCTACTTCTTGCGGAATCGAGACGAGTGGCATCCACATCGTAATCGTCTTCTCTGCGTCCAGCGGCCAATAAATCTGATCCTGATGCCACGGGGTATGGCCGCCTCCGGGCTCCTTAAACAGCGCCTGATCATGATAAATCCGCACGCCGCTCACTCCCATCAGCTCAGCCGCGATTTTAGCGAACCGTTTGGCGAGGACGAACCGGCGTACCTTTTCATGTGTCTCCCAGATATTCGTGATTTGGATAAACGCCTTACCGTACGTGTCTCTCTCATGCAAAGGCTTGTCATGGTAGTTCAGTTCCTTTACCGCATCGGCGATATGGGGACGGTAGATAGCTACCTCCTCCGCACTCGCGACTTGGTTTAGCAGGATGTGTCCGTCTTTTTGAAAGCTGGCGATTTGCTCCGGACTCAAAGTGTACTCTTCTGCCAACTGAGGTAAATAATGGATATTTCCGTTTATCATCTTGAAATCCTCCTCAAGCAAATGTTGTTATATACTAACAATAGCACAGCTTGACTGGATTGAATTTACATATTATCGTGAAATAGTTGGATTTTTCCGATCTGGTGTGAGGAGGAATTGTTTGTGCACGTTAACTATCCATTGAAAAAATCCACCGGTCTGTACGGTCTCAGCCCCAGCATTCATTGGGCACAGCGACACCAAGTCCGCAGCGAGGTTCATTTGCACCGGCGCATCTATGATTTTGAATTGCTCTATTTGATCGAGGGGGATATCGAAGCCGAAGTCGGCGATCAAAGCGTACGGTTGTCGAGCGGCTCCTTGTTGTATTTGCCATCAGGCGTCTACCACAAAATTCGCGTCCTGACGCTACCTTTCGCATCGTTTTTGGGGATTCATTTTGACTACTTCAATGAGTTGTTTATTACGCGTGACGAGGACATTATCGTAAATGAAACGCAGTTGGCGCCGGAGCGATTTTGCTATGAGCCTAGTTTGGATAACGGAGGGATGCTCTTTTTGCCCATGTACGTGCATCGTTTGAGGCCACAGGTGGTCTCGTTGATGGAGCAGTTGATCCAAGAGTTTAATTTGCAGCGGCCGGGTCATCCTCTGGTGTGCAATGGGTTGCTGTTGCAGTTGTTCGGGCTATTGCGGCGGGCTGTCCCGCTTAAACAAACTGGGCCTACGTTGCGGTATACGGAAGCCGTGTTGGAATTGAGCAAACAGATGGAGGAGCATTGTGAGGAGGATTGGTCGAACGAGCGTTTGGCTCGGGAACTTTGTGTGCATGAGGACTACGGGATCAAACTGTTTCGGGAAGTAGTAGGCGTTACGCCGAACAAATACTTGCAGCAGCTGCGGCATCAACGCGCCAAACAATACTTGAGGGAAACCGATTGGACGATGGCGACCATCGCCCACCGGACAGGATACGCGGACGAGCACTATTTTAGTCGTGTCTTTAAGAAACTAGAGGGCTTGCCACCACGGGACTACCGGTTGTTAGCTTTGGTATTGTGAGGAGAGTCAGAATTACTCGACATTTTCTAATAATTCTTTGGGCACTTTTGGGTTATGGACCCACCAAAAGCTTGCAGCACTAACAAATACTACAGCTAAAACTGAGAGTATCTGTGAAGCGTTACGAGCAATGATTTTTTTCAATCCCTTTCACCTCCTCCTAAAAATTTCGAGTCGAAATAATAAACATGATTGAATGAATATACCTACAGTAAAAGGTGTAATTGTAATAAACAGACTTATTATCACAATAACAATTGAAATATATTTAAGGTGCGGATAGTACCTCTTAGGAATACGAGTTTGTCCTTCAATGTTTGACGGTGCAAAGAGAAGAACAAATATTATACTTATAAAATTCAATATTAAATTTAGCTCAAAAGATAGTTGTAAATGCGGAACAGATGCTGCCATAGCGCTCGAAACAATAAAGCAACTAATTGATGAACTAAAATGGAACCCTCCACTGACACTGCGAAGGAAAATAAAACCAATTGAGAACAATAATGTATTTATAAAGTTATTTGTTAAAATCGCAAAAGAAAAAGCAAAAGTAAAAACCAAAAAAGAATTAATAAGGCCAATCAATGCATACTTCATCACATCTACACTTGTAGTATTGTCTGGGTCAACTGTCTTTATTTTCGAAGCTATCCTAAAAGCAATATTTTCAATCATTTTGATATTCCTTCCTTACTGAAAGATACATTAGTGCAATAAAAATAACTGTTAATATGATTGTTATTAGAATCACATATGGTTCCTCAATATTGAAATAAAATAATGCTAAAATAAAAATTATTCCAAGAATCATTAGATACAGGAACATACGATTTAACCCTTGATATCTTACAAATGCCCTCTGACCATGTGGAACATATGCGAAACCGTAATTTCTTTTTTTAATTAAGATTGCGAGAATAAATACAATTAAACTAGAAATAAATTGAAGTGTATATCCTTGAACGGAATGCTCAACCAAACCATCTTCTGTAATAATTCCGAAACGATCTAATAAAATGTAAAGCACAGTTTGTATTATCCCAAAAAAAAGCGAGCCGGTTACAGTCATTATGCCAGAATAAAAGATTTGAATTTCAAAAATGTAATATAGAAAAGCAAATATCAGTAATACTTGAGCAATTGGCGCCAAAAAGTCTTGATGAAATCCATATCTAATTGAGTACGATACAAATGAAAGGATCGCACAAATAAAAATCACACTATTGTGGTAAAATTTGTACTCAAATCTGAAAAGCACAAACATTATTGCAAAAACTGCCAAATACTCCATTGAAGAAAATATTACGAACAACAAAAATTCCATTTTCGTAGACCCCTATCTAAACCGAAAGAGCTTACATCTATAATAAATATACCACTTTTAGGACTATTGACAATAGTAGAATTCAAACGCCGCTATTTTATAGCAAAATTAACAAAATTCGAGCAGGAATCCACAAAAAAAGCCCGAAGACGAATGGGTCCCCAGACTCATTTTTACAACTTGACCGAGATCGCATCCGTGACAATGTCCCGCCTTTCCCGGATATAGGTCCGGATGAAACGCCGCTCCCCCTGGAATACAGAATAAGACCACTTTCGGGATACATCACGCACTACATAAGGGGCTATTCGATCCAGCATTTCCTCCACAACCGGCTCTAGCCTCTGCAGCGTAAAATGCTGATCCAGCACCTGACCGAGCAGCACCTGATAACGCTTCCGATGCCTTCGCAGCCCCAACAATCGACGCGTCAGCTGGTTGTACCCTCGCACCCTTACCAAATCACTACCACACGGATTGCCATAGCAATTCCGTCCCCAGGTGCCCTCATAATCCCAGGGGATCATCCGATACAGCCCCTGAGTCTGGTGCATGTAGATCGCATAGTTCTGATCGAACCCATCGTAATTGCCGGTAAACACCGCCCCTGCCAACCAACGCAAGTAATTGTTCACATCCAGCCGATCATCCAAATAGTTCTCCAGCTTTCCCGCTGGTAAAGCATTCAAATTCGCGATAAACGCCCGCAGCTGCCGCCGATCCGACTCCCCGCCTAGCTTCACTTCGTATCCCTCAAGCAACGACCGCTTAGCCAATCCGCTGGCTGTGTTGAATTTGCCGAAATTGGCGCTGTCCGTGACGGCATACATAACGGCTTTGACCGGAATTCCGCGTTTCTGGAAAAACTGTCGGTTGACCGACTCGATTTCCAGATACACCCCAAGCGACCGACCGTTCAAATAAACAAGCACATGCTTGGCAGCCGGACTCGGCACCCCGATCCACTCAAAAAAACGAAAAGATAACGCATTCCGAATCAAAGACGGATCGTCATATTCCGCATTCAGATGAATGGTTTTCCCCCGATAGACGACTTCAAAGGACCGCTTGGGATAGCCCCGCGTGTGCCCGCCTCTATACCTAACCTTGGCCGCTGCAGCACCTCCGCTAGCATGCAAGTTCCCATCCACGAACGCATCGCTCCATACATGACGCTCCAACTGCTTCAACTGTTCAGCCGATATACTCAAGTGCCGAACCGGCAAG
>NZ_BIMA01000209.1 GCF_004000845.1 Paenibacillus koleovorans NBRC 103111 | reverse complement strand
CTACCGGCAGCGGTTTAGTCCTAGAAGGGTTATGGAAAGCTAGCCGTTATGCAAAGTCGGAGATGAATCCCAAGCCAGCTGAGGCATTTAGGATAAAACACTTTACATAACGGCTCTCGCTCATCGACCCAAATCCATAAGCCATTTCAGCAATTCCTGGTTTTTCTGCCAGACCGGCATTTCAGAAGGCGTTGTAGATGGGTATGAGCCTTCGAGCGCATTTCGCTTCATTTGGCTGTCTGCTCTTGCGTAAACTTCTGTCGTTTTAATGCTAACGTGTCCAAGTAAATCGCGAATATAGACTAGATTTACTCCGGCTTGAAGAAGGTGCATGGCCTTCGAGTGCCGGAAACAATGTGGCGAAACCGCTTTGGGAATCCACTCGGTATGGCACATACGAGCTTCATCCACATATTTTTTGAGAATATAGGCGATTCCAGCCCGGGTTAGTTTCTCCTGCGAACGGTTCTGGAATAAGAACGATGTGCAACGGACTTGAGATCATGCTCAGTCATGTATTGGTCTAATAGCTTGGCTGTCGGTGACATCAGAGGAACGATTCTGGTCTTGTTCCCTTTTCCAGTTACCTTGAGTTGGAGGATTTTCCAGTCGAACGTCAGCAGCCACCAGGTCGGTCATTTCTTGAACTCGAGCCCCTGTATCATACATGAGACTCAGCAAAACAAGATCCCTTCTACCTGTGAAACGGGATGTGTCCGGTTGTTCCAGAATGGCTTTCATGGCATCCAGTGTCAAATAGTTCATCGCTTTACTTGCCGAACGTTTCATCGGAATCGCTAAGATTTGCTGGCTTAGTAACAGATGACCAGGCTCTTCCAATTGGAGATATCGGAAAAAGGCGTGAATGGCTGCAAGCCGCTGGTTACGTGTGGAAATCGAACAGCCGCGACAGTTTTCCAACCAGTTCAGAAACTCATCAATGAGTGGCTTCTGGAGTGTTTCCAGCCGAATCTTCTCAATGACGATTAACTTTTCTTCCGAGCAAAACCGCAAAAGAAGCGTAAACGTATCCTGGTAAGAACAGATTGTGTTATGGCTCGTTCCAAGCCTTCCCGGAAGATATTTCGAGAGATATTCCGTCAAATGAAATGCGAAATCAGTCGGCTTCATTCCACTCCACCTCCGGTATGACATGACCACAGTATTGCTCTAATGCAGCACGAATCTCTGGGAAAGCGTCTGCGGTTAGGCGGACGTACTGTTCCGTCGCAGCAACAGAGGCATGCCCCAAATAGGTGGACAGAATCGGAAGCGCACAGTACACGTCCACCCCGCGAGCTACAGCTCACTTTAGCGTATGTACGGCAAAGGTATGCCTCAAATCATGAACCCGCGGTCCGTTTCCTTTTCCTCCATGTGAGATGCCGCTTTCCCATAAAATTTCCCGAAATCTCCGGTACACGTTGTCCCTCGTAATAGGGTTCCGGTCTGCTTTTATAAAGAAGTAATCCTCTGAGGAAGAGTGTCGGTGCATCACCTGAAAGTACTGCCGACAGCAGGTGGTAACCGATTCCGACATCGGAACCAGTCTGTCTTTTCCGAATTTGCTGTTCTTCACTTCCAGAATCCCGTCCTGCAGGTTCACATGCTTATTTTTGTAAATGGACGGCTTCCGAAATGCGCAGTCCAGATCCGTACATCATACGAAGGATGACGGGCATGACGAGGGGGAGTGTGGAAAATCGGCGAGGACAGAGTTGGTCACTGCTCGTGAAGATTCGTTCCATCTCACTGTCTGTGAAAATATAGGGTATGAATGTAAAGTAACTCGCTCCTTTGCTGGCAGACGCAATGAAGGCGTCGCGTCCTATGCTGTTCAGGTAGATTCCAAATTGCCGCACGGGATATATTCTTCGCCGACAATTGCGCTCACTTTCGTTAGGACGCTGGATGCACCAAGCTTGAACCAGTTCTTTGGATAGGACGAGTTCTGTTACCGGAAATGTGGTGCTGACTTCGAGAAACGGTAAAGCTCGTCCGCCTCGTTCTCGTATTTAAAACCGAGCGATTGCTTCAACGTTACAAACTCATTTAGCAGTTCAGTCAAGGGACCAACAAAAGGTTTCATACGAGGGCACCTCCCAGCACAACAACATGAACAGGAGGAGCGTCCAATGCGTAATCCCGCAGGTGAAGGATGTCTATTTTCAAATAGACTGAAGTCGTCTGCGTATCCGTATGCCCCAATACTTCAGAGATAACGGGCATCGGTGTATTGTTGTGCAGCATAAGGCACTGGCTAAGCTGTGACGTAACGCGTGCGGTCCGTGCTTCTTTCCCTCCGGGATGAAAATTCCTGCTTTACCCATTGCAGTTACAGTACTATGCAGTGTGGGAGCTGTCATTCGCTCAATTGGAGCCGAAAGGCGGAGGAAGATCTCTTGAGTCTCTACTGCTGGACGTCCGTATTTCAAGTAATCAATAACTGCTTCCCCGACATCGCTAAAGAGAGGCAGGACAATCAGTTCCTCCGTCTTTTTCTGTCGAAGTTCAATGGAGCTCGTCTCCCATTTGAAATGATCAAATGTCAATCCGCAGATGTCCGATGCACGCAGACCTAGCCGAACAGCGATCAACAGCATCGCATAATCACGTTTACCCTTGGGATTGCCACGGTCGACAACCGAAAGAATCCTTTGAATCTCTTCTTGGGAGTAAGCGGAAGGGATCTTAGACTTCTTGCTGCATTTGACGCTTGGAACATGAAACGCGAGATTTTTAGTATGGAGTCCCTGTTCGTAAAGGTACCGAAACAGAACTCGCAATATGGAAGAGGTGCAATAAACAGTGGCGGTGCGATACGCGGCGGCTATAGTCTGAATAAATCCATGGATGTGGGGAACGGCAATATCACTTACATGTAGAACTCCTTGATCACATAAATAGTGAGAAAACCGCTCCAGATAGAGCGAATACGATTGTTTGAGCGTTCTGCTGTTTACTCCAGATTGTTTGCGGAAATCCATAAATGCGAGAAAGTCCTCGCGAAACGATTCGGCGATTTCCAACCGTTTGCTTTTCCGCCTGATCAAAAGCCGTTCATGAGCCTGAAAATCGAGCAGTATCTGGATGGCTCGCATTTGGTCTTGATTGTAATCCGAGTTTGAGTTCACTGAATACTGATACTGCTGCTCTAAAAAGAGCATTCCAATCTCGTGAGAAAGGTAGGGGATCCCTTCCGCTTGCAGATATTTCGCGAGATGTCCCCATGTCCGTTCTATCCCCTTCATGGACAACTCAGTATACCACGTTTTACGCAACTCTTCCCTTGTCGCTTGAATCAAATCCACTGCTGTTTTTGGGTTGCTTGCTGCCATTCCGTTCGCCTCCAATCGGTGTTGGCGTTTTCCCGCCTGCGATTAGAATGGAACGTTATGTAAAGTGCTTCAAGACTCAATGTTACATTTCATGCGGGATTTCGACTCCGACTTTGCAAAACGGCTAGCTTTCCATAACCCGTGGATTCCGGCGAGTAGGGCTTCGCGAACAGGAGCCGGATGCCGAGCATGGAACAGGCGCGCGTCATCCATTTCGTACGGTATTGCTTCCCATTGTCTAAGTAGACGGACTCGGGTATGCCAAATTTCTGAATAGCCTGACGAAAGCAGTCCTCCACAATGGTCTGGTCCATGACCGGATAGAATTCCCCGTGCAACACAAACCGTGTCGCGACGTGACGAGGTACACTTGCTTCATCGCTCCGCCCGGGCCCATGGGCAAGTATGGGCCGTACTTGATGTCCGAATGCCATAGCTGATTCCGGTGGCGTTGCTGGAAGCGCCTCGCGGCGATGCCGGATTCCGCGTACATCCGCATATGGCGCGTGCTGTAGCCGCGCTCTGCGAGTTTTTCCTGTAACGTGCTGCGCTTGATCTCGCCGGGCTGAATCCGACCTTCCCATTCGAGAATCTGAATGAGCTGGCTCACACTTCTGCCCGGTACCTCCCGGCGAAGCAGGATGGCCTGCTCCAGGATTTTCGGCGGAATGGTCGCCTCTGACGGTTGGCGCCCTTTGCCCTTGGGCTTTAGACCGCTGAACCCGTCTTGGCGATACTTCGCCAAATACCGGCGCAATGTCCGGTCGGAAAGTCCGGCCTGCTCGCAGATCGGCTCCTTCAACTCTCGGGCCCTGGCAGGATCGAGCCCCTCGGAGAGCAGTGGAGCCAAGAGCTGAACACGCTCTGACGCAATGGATTCGGCTTTCTTCTGATCCTTCATCTTTTCTGCACCTCGCTTAGTAGACTTCGAGATGAGTCTACCGCAGGACCGGGGCGGACAAGAATGCAGAACGGGTATGTAGCCACAAATTTGAATTGACGACGGGTCGGACAATTCTAGCCAGCCAACCGGGGGCGTCCCCCACGTAGTGTCCCATGCGATGATGTGCAGACTGTGAAGGAGCGGACGACTTCCCTACAGGGTCCTGATGAAAGCGGATGGCGATGGAGCTTATGCACCCGAGTAAGTACGTGGTCTGCCCTTGAAACCAGTGCTTCCAACGCCGTAGGGTAGCATTGTCTGCCGCCACCGTAGTTGAGGCTTCTGGTTCCGAAACCACTTGCTCCACACATGCCGATTCATACCGCTTGTACGGTACCATACAATCTGGAAGCTCATGGTGAATCTTCCCGCACTGTGCACAACGCAGACGGCGTATGACGAACAGGCGGCGCTCTCCACTTTCGCTTACAAGTTTTCGCTCCCGACTACCAATGATGCCAAGTTTCTCTCCACAGCAAGGGGAGGGTACC
>NZ_BIMA01000208.1 GCF_004000845.1 Paenibacillus koleovorans NBRC 103111 | reverse complement strand
GGTGTTGGTGTTGGTGTTGGCGTTGGCGTTGGCGTTGGTGTTGGCGTTGGTGTTGGTGTTGGCGTTGGCGTTGGCGTTGGTGTTGGCGTGCCGATTTCAGCTCCCATGTCTTTTCCATCACTGGCGGCGGTTTTACCGACAGAGCCTGATGACAGCAAATAGTCCGTCTTGAGATCCATTGTACCGGAAGCATTGGAAAAACTAGGTGTTCCGGATATCGACTGGCCATCTTTACTCGAAAAGGTTTTCCATGCTGCCAAAGAGTAATCTACATTATTATTCGTAACGGCGGTTCCGGCTGGATATAAATTATAGTTGAATGTATTCGTTTGCCAGGTTGTAGTGTTTGAATATTCATAGATTTTGGCTGTAGGAATATAAAGATTGTCGCGAATTATATTATTCAGCGCTCCGCCGTCTAGATGGTAGATACCCAGTTGTCCACTATAAATCGTATTATGCGTAATCGTATTATTGTCTCCATTGGCGCCGCCGTTAGAGTCGTTAAGCTTGAACTCGGCATTAGACTTGCCCATCACATTGTCGTGAATATAACCGTATCCCGTATTCAGCGACATGGACCACCTGCTTGTATGATGGATAAAGTTGTAAGCGATCTCAATACCTGTATTATAGTTAGGAAGGAATTGTCCGTGCTTGTAGTAGATTCCTATCGGCACATTGGATATTTCGTTATTTAATAGCTTCAAGCCTTTGGCGCTAAAGGCTATAAGGCCAGCCGTATTCTGATGAACGCTAAGAGAGGCTCCCGGCCCTACGATACGGTTGTTTCTGACTACAATGTTGCTCGCTGGACCGTTTACGTATACAAAGCCTACGTTATCGCCGCCACTATAATTGTGAGCATAGTTATTCTCGACAATTCCGCCGTCAATCGCAACATCTTGTCCGAACTTAAGGATCGTCTGCCCCCCTGTAAACTCCAGGTTCTGAATGATATTCCAGCTCTTCTCAATTTTGATGACTTCCGCAAGGCTGCCGCCATGAATCCTTGCTTGTTCTCCAGGATAGCTTCTGAAGGTAATAGGTTCTGCGGCCGTCCCGTTATACCCGTAAAACTTGGTCCAGATCGTGGACGTAACATTGTACGTTCCGGCTCGGAAATTGACCGTATCGCCTGCTTGCGCTTCTGTCCAAGCTTTCATAGGAGTAGCCCAGGGATGATTGATATCGTTCTGCGCCCGGGTGTAGCTGTCGCTCCCGTTCGGGGCTACATATAAAGACTTCCCTGCGGCTTTCGCAGATTCGATGCCAGTAATACTGCTGGCTGTTAGAAGGATGGCAACCATCAGGACAAATAGACAACTCTTTCTTAACCATATCATGTGCTTTACCTCCATTTTTTTTAGTAGCTTCTCGGAATGATCCGAGTCAGACGTTTCAAGGTTTGTGTCATCACCCCCTGTCGCATGCTTCCCGCCTCCTGCCTGCAATAAGATACTCCTAAAATATTTGGCTTATTATAGAGGTACACCCTCGAAAGCCCTTACATAATGGGCCAGCGTGATAGCTAGCTTCACGGAGATACAGTCAAAGTGCCGTCCTCGTTGATCAATACACGATTGGATGGTTCGTCGGACGACCGTCCTCCTGTGTTGTCCCATGCCCATACATCACGGAAATACCAGCGTGCTTCCGGTCCAAGACTGGCAATAACCTCTGGTGAAACATGATTGTCACGATGCCACCTCATCCCAACATTGACGAAGGAGAAGAACAAGGACACTCGCGGGTGATTCGGATTTTTCCAGACAGGTCCCGCGTGACATGTATTTTCACTGAAAAAGAGTACCGAGCCCGGAGAAGCGTCATAGCTTTCAAAGGGCGGCTCGTACTCTCTTCTCTCACGAAGAGATTCGGGAATAGGATAGTTTGCCTTGTGGCTGCCCGGCAAGAATACCGTTCCCCCGTCCTCCTTGCTTACCGGGTTAAGTTCAATGGCCATTCGAACCATACCGGCATGAATGGTTCCATTGGTAAAGTGATAATGGAAATGAGGGTTCGACATCGGCCCTCCCTGATGGGGTCCAAGATTGTGACCCACTCCGCGTTCTCTCCATACAAGGAATGTACTGTCCAAGCGGAAATCGGGTCCGATTAATTCCTTCAGTACACCCTTGACTATGGGATTCGAGAACACAGCCTCCACGGCTCCACCTGGAATTCCCGGAACGTCACCTCTCGCTTTCTCGGGATGCTTCAGCTGGTAGACCTGATCCTTCATGGCTTCTACTTGCATGGGGCTGAACACATCCGGAATAAGCAGATAACCTTTAAGATCGAATAGGAACTTCTGTTCTTCCGTCATGACAAACTGAGAGAAATCCATTGTAAACTCCATCTACATTCCTCCTTTACTCGTAGTTTATTACTTCCAATATGGCTTAGAAAGAAACGCCTTTTTACATACCGAAACCACTTTCGACTTATTGATAACAGCGGTTCCGGTAGGGTGTAAATCATAATTTAACGTATCCAGAGGCAGTTGGGGTATGGGTTTCCCATACCCCCATTGCCTGCTTCTCCTTCCTCTGCAATGTGGCAACGCCTATCGAGCGCCAGGAGCCTCGAATGTTCCGGAAGCCGACAAGATATCGGCCCGAGCCCAATGATCAGTTGGAACATCGGTCCAAGCCGCCGAAGTCCCCCCTGCACCCACCGGTCGTTGCAGCAAGCGATTCAGCACCGTGACGGCTTCAGCTCGGGTTAGCGAACGATCTGGTTGGAAAGTATGATCGGGATAACCTGTCATCCATGCATTTGCTTGAGTGGCTTCGATATAAGTCGCCGCCCAATGGGATTGGATATCCACTAAGCCATTAGGTGTCGGCTTGCCTCCAATAGGCTTCATCAGGGTCACAATCATCTTGGCAAATTCGGCGCGCGTGATAGGCGCATCCGGTCGGAATGTCTGATCGGGATACCCGTCCATGATTCCGGCAATCGCCAGCTTGTCCAAATCCTTATACGCCCAATGAGCGATATCTACATCGCTGTATGGCGTAGTTGTTCGAGATAACCTGCTGACAAGCTGTTGTTTCGACCCAATCCGAGCAATCAACACCGCGATCTCAGCCCGCGTAATAGATGCATCGGGACGGAAGGTGCCATCCTCGTAGCCGAAAATGTAACGTTCCCATATTACAGGGGGGTGGGTCACGCTTATCATTGTAAAAGTACTGAATTTATTGATGTCGATAAGCAACCCTACCGGTCGATTCGCCGAATCATATTTCACCTCGCCGCGGTAGACAGCCTTTTCTCCATCGCTATGCTCCACGAATACGGCCAGCTGCTTAAGGAACGCAGCTCTTGCCTCAGGGTCAGCTGGCAGCTCCTCAGGGGAAATCGGAAACTCCAGTCGAGTCGGTCGATTGTTCAAATTCGTATCAATCTTGACCGGTTTGCCAAGAGTGGCTACGACTCCGCCTTCAGCAAACACTTGCATTTCAGTCGAAGCGATGACTCGTTTTTTGGTTGCATCTTCTTCTACCGCCCGTTCCGGTACGATTCGGAACCATACGTCCGAAGCGTCTGCACGAAGCGAGGACAGCGTTTGCTGCGACAAAGTAATGGTCACATTGGACGTCTCGATCGCCAACGGAGAAGAAGTGCTGCCGAGCTTGGAGACCGCTTCTTTCGATAATTCCACTCTAAGAAATTCGGCAAGTCCATCCGTTCCGCGCTCGTCAATCACCAGACGCATGGCGCCTGATCCGGAGGTCGTCTGTTGGCTTATCAATTGCTCCGCCAATCGCTCATTGATGGCTACGCTGTCTCCTTTTTGCCCTTCGACCGTAATTCGAGTTTTAGCGATCTCCGGGGATCCGGGTTGAGAAGGCGCCGTATTGTTGGAAGGCTGCTCCGGCGGTTGAACAGGTGTTTGCGGTTGCGGTTTGATCAACACCGACTTCTGCGTTTCGTCGACTGCTGGATCATATAACGCGTCCCCGCTGTAGCTGGACGTAATGTTATGCTGGCCGATGGCAAGATTGGTTGTCGTCAATGTCGCCGTGCCGTTCACCAGCGTCACCGGGCTGCCGATCGGCTGGCCGCCGTCCAGGAAAGTGACCGTTCCTGTCGGTGCCGGCGCTCCGCTGCCCGCCACGACCGTCTGCAATGTGACCGCACTGCCGTAGACCGCCTCGCTGACGGAAGCCGTTGTCGTGACCGTAGGCGTCTGGCGCGCAGCCGTCAGTCCGATCTTCTGCGTGCTCACGACGAAGTTGTCGATCACACGCGTCATGGACGCCGCAGGCGCCGTGTTGTTGAAGTTTTCGATGAAGATCGCGTTGATCCCATACTCGCTGTAGCTGCCTACCCAGTTCATATCTGTCTGTCTGGCCTGCAGCACATCGTCCACCCAGAACTCGAACACGCCGTTCGACTGTCCCGCGTCGTTGAGCTTGATGTGCGCTTCCACCGCCTGCCATTTGTCCCTCATGTCCGTTGCGAAGAACGGCACATTGCCTTGCAGCTTCCCGAGCCAGCGCAGGTTATTGAAGTCGTTGTACTGCGTCGTCTTCAGCACCCCGGCCGTGTCCGTCCCCGATGCCGGGTCCTGCGACAAGTAGTTGTTGTCCGGAGCCGCCGACCAGATGTGGCCGATCATCGCCTGCTTCCAGTCCGCGCTCGCCATGATCGTCGCCCGCGACAGCTTCTGCGCCCCGCTCACGGTCCAGGTAGGCCCGTTCTTCACGTAAAAGCGCCAGTAGATCTCGCGGTATTTCTCGGTCCCCTCGTCCACAGCCTTCAG
>NZ_BIMA01000207.1 GCF_004000845.1 Paenibacillus koleovorans NBRC 103111 | reverse complement strand
AACAGGCAGTGTCGCAAGGTACGTCTTGGACAGCGTCACCTGCGTGCCATTCACTACGAGGTCCGTCCCTTCCGTCAGCACAGTTGTTCCGTCTCGGACGGCCGCGAGCGTATTCCCATTCAAAGTCATTTCCACGAGCACATCGGCTTGATTAGCGGTATTCTTGTCAAACGAAGCCGTTACCGGCGAGATTGTCGAGGTTCCGTCGCCTACCGTGAAGGAAGCCAACTGCGGAACCTGAATGCCTTGACCGCCGACTTTGACCGTATAAGCGCCTTTCCGATTCGGCAGCCCGCTGACATCGAACACGAATTCGAAGTTGCCGTTCGCATCGCTCAGCGTCTGATCGAATCCGATCGTGGCACCCGCTTCATTCTGCATCGCCATCGTCACATAGCTGTTCGCCACATAATACGTTTGCCCGGTCACCGTAACGAACTGCGCGCTTGGCGCAACTACCGCATTCAAGGCCATTTCAGCCGGAGGCGCATCCGTCTCCTCGAAGGCGATTTTACCAAAATTTCCTCTTACCTTCTTGTTAGCCTCGCCGTTGATCGTCCAGCCCCACTGCCCCCGGCTTGCAAAACCTCCGTCGCTCAGGAAAGCGTTCAGGATGAATGGTTTGCCCGTCCATGGCTGGGATAAGCCCAACACATGCAGTGGAATGGCCGCCTCCATCGTATAGCCTTTTCCATCCGCATCCTTCTTGAGCTCCATGAAGACGGACGGTTTGGAGTTCACTCCATTAATCGTCATGTAGGATTGATACCCGAAGTCGATGCCGCTCCCGAGAACCAATTGAATGTCGGTCGGAAGCATCGTCCCCTTTTTATCGGGATACAGCGTATAATCGAGATCCTCCGTGCCCATAAACAATTCAATCACGTCGCCGTTCCAGATCCCTGTTCCCGTCTTCGTATTGATCATCGGGGTCGGATCCTTCACTTTGGCGCCTAGATACAGCTTTTTCTCATCGTATTTGAAATAAATATTCGCACTGTGGCTGTCCCCGTTGTTGTCGATTACGCCCTGAATGCGCATCAGCTCGGCGTCAGCCCATTCCCCGGTCGGATTTCCGTCCGCATCGGTAGCTACAACGCCGTCCAGCACGATTTCGCCTGAAGCGCGTTTGATCACGATGTCCGTGTCGACAGGAGTCACAGGAACCTCCGCCCCATAGCCGAACGCCATTTTCGTCAAATAAGGGAAGCCGTTGCCCGTATTGCCGACGAGCTTCACGCGGACATACTTCACTCCCGTAGGCAAATAATTCGCTTGCAGCACATCCGGGATGCTGTTGTTGGCCGAGGAGCCGAAGGCCGGATGCTTGTAAACGCCGGCAATATTCCAAAGCGTGAAATCGGTGCCGTTGACGGATGTCCACAGCTCCATCGCCTGGCTGCTAGGGAGATTGCCGAAGTAGTAGCCTTCTACATAGGCAGTTTTGAAATCTTTTCCCGCAGGGGCCGCATACGTCATCATTGAAGCAACGGTCGTATCTCGGCGCTTGATATAGGAGTTGGTGCCAAACGTCCGGATATCGGCGATATTCGACGGGTTGACCACCTGCAGATTCGCGGTATCCGTCCCGGCCACATACTTGGAGAAACCGGATGTATCGTCAATCAGATAACCGTCCATCGGCCTTGTCGAGGAAAGCGAGCTTTCGATGACGACCTGATCGATCTTGAAGTCGCTCGCGGTCGCTGCATCCCCGTAGAACCCGGCCTGCGGAAGGATCACGCGAAGATACCTCGTTCCCGGCGTGATCGGCTCGGCCGTCGAATATGTAGCTTTCACGTATTGAACGCCGGACATGAGCTCCGGACGCAGCTTGCGCACAAGCGTAACCGTCTTGCCGTTCTCGAACGCGCCGGTTTGGCTGTTGTACACGGCTTCCACGACGGACAGCTCATTCTGGACCGTGAAGTTCAGCGCCCATTTGTTATAAGTCACTTCGAGATCCATGGACTTGAACTCATTCGCCGCGGAATAGTACGAGAAATCGCCTGCTGCGCCAATTGCGCTGCTGTTGCTAAGGGTCGTTCCTTTATGACTGAACACTTGCGAGAAATCGGTGAGATCATCGGTAAACCGCCCGCTGCCGTCAAAGGTGATCGAGTGGCCCGTTACGGTCCCAGCATCCGCGGAAGTAGGCGGTGTCGGTACGTATACCCCTGTGCTTACGGCTTGGGTACCGGTTGTGGTCCCCTCCTGAGCAACGGGCGTTACGCCGAAGAATAGAAATTTCCCTATGTCGGCAGGAACAACCGTATATTCTGCATACACGGCATTCGTGATCGTTGTTCTATCCGAGCCGTTCGATTGGGTGCCCCGATACCACTGGTAGACGGACGCGCCTTCCGGATCCGATTCCGCATCACTGAATACATAGCCGCCGGTCAGCGTATTTCCTGGTGCGGGCGTGCCGTACACGCTCAAGGTCACCGCGGAGGGAGCCTGATTGACAGGGCCCTGGCCGTCATCCTCTTTGACAATAAGGATATCGTCCACGGAAATGGTGCCGTTCTGAAGCCGGTACGAAGAGAACGAATATTGGGAAACTTCGGTAGCGGTAGGCGTATAAAGGGCAATATTCGTGGCCGAGGCAATCGGTGTGCCGTCGATCGAGACGCTGTACTTCTTGGCGGTCATATCGACATCGACATGAATGCTGTACCATTGGTTCGCCACAATGCCAGACTTGACCGTGGTCTTATCATTGTTACCGGATCTGCGCGATATCCGGTCCCCGAAAAACAACAGCTCGACCACCTTGGCGCCGCTCGGATCCTTCAGGGCAAAGAAGTAGCCTTCGAAGCCCGAGCTGATCGTACTGGTCTTGGCGCGCAGGTCTGCGCTGAAGGAAGTGGTGATCGGAGCGGCAAAGTTGTAAGTGGCTGTGTTCGCTACTTGATTGCTATTCTCGGTCGTGGACAAGTAGCCGTTCCCCGAGTCTTGAAGGACGCCGACCAAATTGGGACTCGATGTGGCAACCCACCCTGTCGGTACCTGACCTACCGGAGTATTATCGAAATTTTCAGACAAAACGATGACGGGATCGGCCTTGACCTCAGAAATTCCTAGGGGAATCAAGCTGAAAAAGAGCGCTGCCAAGGTCAGAATGGCGATGTTTTTTCTCAAACCACTACCTCCTCTTCTATTTCGATTTCATTTGTTGCTGAGCAGTACTTGAGCGGCCGCAGCCTTCATGGCCTCTTCGTTCTTTGTCAGTCGAGCGAGGTTGGCCTGATCCTGAAGGAACCTTTCGAACGCCTGATCGCTTAGCTTCTGGGCGATCCCTTTGCTCACTTCGCTGAGCGGAACTAATGATTCCGCCTGCTTGTCCACTGCTTGAAGCAGGCTTAGCATTTGGTTGTCTTCGATGATTCCGCTGACTTCCTCCTTGATCAATGGTTTGGCTGCTGCTGCGAGAGCGGGGTGGGTCATCACATCCATCTTGGCGGTCGTCCCGTCGAAGGTTTGTTCCTTGCAACTGAAGACGGTAGGCTGATTGCTGCAGTAGCCGTCGGTTACGGTTTGGAAGTCCTCGCCTGCCGCCACACGCTTTGCGATCTCTTGCAGACGATTCTCCGCGTTCAAGCGGCCGGCCGCGTCATTCGCCATCGGGTAAACCAGCGTGATCATTCTTACTTTCGTTGAGCCTGCCTTCATAAAATCGCGCTTGTTCGCTTCGTAGTAGGCGGTAATGTCCGCATCGGCGACGACATCGCTTTCGTTATGCCTTCGCCGTAGATCCTCCAAAAGCTGCGATTGCCGCATGTCATAGTATGTTTTCGCCTCGAGCTGCTTAGGGCCGTAGATCGGCTTGCCGTTCCTTGCTGCTTGTAGTCGCCGTTCATTTTCCGCCTGCAGTTGCTTCAAGTACGCCGTGTAGCTGGTGTCCTGCAGGAAGCCTGCTTGGACGCCGAGCGATTGTTGGACCTTCGCCGCGACAACCTTTTTCCACGTATCGCTGATGATCTTGTCCATGGGCGTTTCCCCGTTGTAAGGCTTGTTCCAGAATGCGTGACTGTCCTCCGCTCCGTATTTGGATTGGAAATAGGCATAAACCTTCGAGCGTTCCGCCATCAAAAAAGCCGCGAATTCTCTCGCTTCCACGACCTCGCCGTTTACGGTCGCCACGGCGGCCGTCACGTTAGCCAGGTTAGCTCCGGTGACCACCACGTCCGTCGCGTTAGCCGGGTTAGCCACGGCGGCATGGGCTTGGGCTTGAGCTTCCGGCTTGGCACACCCGCCTAACAGGGCCGTTTGGATCCCGATCAGCACACACACCGCACCGACACCGACACCGATACCGAGTACCCGCGCGTTGTTCCTCGCCCTCTTCATAGATTAATTAACACCCCCTTTGTAACCGGTTCCAACACAGTAAAATTCTAGCAGCCTTCTCACAGCTTCGGCTATATGGTTCCATGACCTAATGCTCGTATTTGTAACCATTCGTAGAAACATAGGAAGCCCTCGACCTCCGGGTCGAGGGTTTTGGTTGGTCTCCGTCAAAGTGCCGGCACGAATTAAGCACGAAAATCGTGCTTGCAGCGCAGGCGAGCGCGGCTTCTCGCCTTGCAAGCGCGATTTTCGCTCTTAAGATCATCACCGCCGATCTGCTCATTGGTCGCTGAAAGTCACGAAATGTCGGATTAGCGCTAGCTAGGAAGACAAGGTTACTTGGCCGAAGACGAGCGGGGGCTGCTGACGTAAGGGTTGAGCCGAAAGTTACTTGGCCGGAGACGAGCGGGGGCTGCTAACGTAAAGGTTGAGCTGAAAGTTACGCTAGCATTGCAAGACGTGACAGGGGCTCCAGGTAACCATCCGATGCAGTCGTCATTGCCTGCCGGTCCAGCCTGTGAAAAAAATGACCCGGAAAGAAAAACCATCAGGGAAGATCACCCTGATGGTCCTCTGGAGAAAGAATTCATTTGGCGCGTGGGGAGGACAGGCAGTGGACAGGCAGAGGGGTTCCGGCCGCTGTTGTAAGCACGGCCCTTGGATTGAAGTTGGTTAGGCCCTAATTTCAAAGGCGACCGCTTCGTTTCTCCACTCCGGCCACCTGCCCTCTTCGGTTCTTCTTTCGTTCACAGCGTTACCTTCGGTCACCGGTCCGATCTTGAGCGGACTCCGATGGCCTTGATCTTGCCTCCCATCCAGCTCCAAATCTCTTCTTGGCGGACACAG
>NZ_BIMA01000206.1 GCF_004000845.1 Paenibacillus koleovorans NBRC 103111 | reverse complement strand
CGCTCAACTCGGCCCGAATGTACACTGTAAGGGGAGTTTCTCGAGTTTCCCCCCTTACATACGCAAAGAGGAAGACGCGCGCGGCGTCTTCCTCTTTGCTGTCCTAGTATATTGTGCGAAAATATACTTCCCATAGTTTACTCGAGAGTCTGTCTTCGTTCAACGCATGACACATAATCGCCACAAATTAGGCGTTCAACTGCGCTTTCAGCGTCTCCCCGCTGCGCTCCCACCATTCGGCGTTGTGCTCGATCAGCACTTTGCGAAGCGCCTCCCGCTCCCTGTCGCTCAGCCCCTCCGTAATGAACCGGCGTTTCATCGCGTAGTCCATCTTGTTCACGTGGTCGGCGAGAATTTTCCAGCCGCGGCGCGCTTCCGTGTCGACGAGCATCTCGCAGGCAGTCAGCCCGGCGTAGAAAGGCTGCCCTTCCTCGTCTCGCCCCACGTACACCCACACGATCCAGCATTTGCGGCCGTTCGGCACGTCATCCTTGTTCATGCTGAACTTGACGCCCTTCTCCACCTTGCTCTTCGCATGGATTGCGCCTAGGTCCACATACGCCTCATCCCCGTCGATAATGACGCTGGACAAATTGTTCAGATCGATCGAACCCGCCCCGAAGCCGCGATGCTCCTTGTTGCTAACTACATTAAGCGCGTTCAACTTCTTCTTTTCCTTCTCTTGCCCTTGTCCTTGCCCTTGCCCTTGTCCTTGCCCTTGCCCTTGTCCTTGTCCTTGCGCGGTATCATCCATCCCTGCACCTTCCTATCTGCTCGCATTTAAGTTTGCATTCTTTTTACTCATTTTAGCTAATATTTGTCCAAATGCAAACATATAGATGGGGTAGAAAGCTTGTCAACGGGGTGAATAATGCCTATGTCCATGTCCAAAATTGACCGTCTGGTTCGCCATCCGGCGCTGTGGATGCTTGTCCTCGCGCTGGTATTCGGCACCTTGTCCGCTGCAGCCTATACCGGCCAGTCCGATGCGGAAGTGCGAGCCGCCTTTTCCCAAACCGCCCCAACCGGCGCGCCACAGCTCGAGCCCCCTGCGCCAACCGACTATTCCGCCCCTCAAGCGCTTAGCCGGAGAATCGTCGAGTACCACATCAACGTCCAGCTCGATTCCGAGCAGAAAACGCTGCAAGGCGCCCAATCGTTCACATGGGAAAATCCGGGCAGCAAGCCGGTCAGCGAGCTTTACTTCCACCTGTACCCCAATGCCTTCCAATCCAAGAAAACGACCTTCAACAAAGAGTCCGGCGGCAAGCTGCGGGAGGACGAACGAACCAAAGACAGCTACGGCCGCATGGACATTACGTCCGTCCGTACGGAGGACGGGCTCGACTTGTCCTCTACTCTGCAATTCGTCCAGCCGGACGACGGCAACAAGCTCGATCAGACGCTGGTTAAGCTCCGCCTTCCGAAGCCGGTCAACCCTGGTGAGAGAACGACGCTCAAAATGAACTTTTCCGTCCAGCTGCCTTATGTATTCGCCCGGATGGGCTACAAGGACGATTTCGTCATGGCGGGGCAATGGTTCCCGAAGGTCGCGGTGTACGAGCCCAAAGGGACGCGCGGACGCGCCGAGGAAGGCTGGAACCTCCACCAGTACCATGGCAACTCCGAGTTTTACGCCGATTTCGGCATTTACAACGTGCGTATCCAAGTCCCTGCCAGCTATACGGTGGCGGCCACCGGCTTCCCGACCGGTCCGGCTTCCAACGACGGCAAGAAGAAGGTGTATTCGTTCTACGCCGACGATGTGCATGATTTCGCCTGGGCCGCTTCCCCGGATTTTGTTTATGCCGAAGAGCCCTTCTCGACACCCAACATTCCCGGCATGAAAATCAAGCTCTACCTGGACCCTGCGCACAAAGAGCTCAAGGACCGCTACATGTACGCCGCCAAACGAGCGCTTGCCAAGTACAGCGAATGGTTCGGCACTTATCCTTATTCGACGCTGTCCATCGTCGTCCCGCCTGCAGGCGCTGGCGGCGCTGGCGGGATGGAATACCCGACGCTCGTTACGGGCTGGGCGGCCTCGGAGGATACGAGCGGGTTCGACCTAGAGCGCGTCATCGTGCATGAGATCGGCCACCAGTACTGGTACGGCATGGTCGCGAGCAACGAGTTCGAGGAAGCTTGGCTCGACGAAGGCTTCACCTCCTATGCGGAAGATCTCGTGATGGAAAGCGAATTCGGCGAAAAATCGAATCTGCCGCTGGAATCTAGCTATATGACGACTCCCGCCCCGCTGAAGCAGGACTCCTGGCGATACGCGGACCACAACCACTACGCCGAGAATGTGTACACCCGCGCCAAGCTGGTGCTGAAGGGCATCGAGAACCAGATCGGCCAGAAACAGATGATCCAGGTGCTGCACACGTATTTCGAGCGCTGGCGGTTCAAGCATCCTTCCACTCAAGACTTCCAGAAGACGCTGGAATCGGTGACCAAAACGAGCTGGAGCGCGTATTTCGATCAATTCATCTATGGCGGCCTGATGGCCGATTACTCCATCGAGCAAGCCAGCAGCAAGAAGGTCAAGCAGGACGGCGAGTCGGTCTACGAGCATTCGGTGCTGGTGCGGAAGCTCGGGGGCGCTTACCGGGACGTACCCGTGAAGTTCCAGTTCACCGACGGCACATCGGTCGAGCGCGTGTGGCCGGGAACCGACGAGCAGGTGCTGTTCACCGTCACGAGCAGAGCCCCGCTGGAATGGGCCGCCATCGACCCCGATCATACGCTCATTCTCGAGAATAAACGCATCAACAACTTTTATCGAACCGAAGTCGACGCGAAGTGGAAGGTCCGCTGGAACATCGGTCTCGTGAAGCTGATTGAAACGCTCGTGGACGGGATCGCATGGTAATCGTTAGTTTGCGGAAGGAGGAACGGCTATGTTAAGGCACTTAAAATACGGGTTTAAAATGACGTCGTCGCAGCATTTCCTGCTGCTCGTGCTCTGGCTGTACCAGTTCGCCTGGGGCCTGCTGCTGATGGCCTTCGTCCAATCGATCGTCGTCCCTCTTATGCACCGGTACCCGAGCGGACATTTGTCGCAATCGGCCGTGCAGCTGTTTCTGGCCGAAGGGGAATTCCAGCTTACGAAGACCGACATCAGCTACTCCTACTTATGGACGCTTCTCGGACTCGTCGTCGCCCGGATGGTGCTGACTCCGCTTCTGAACGCCGGTGTTTTCTACTCGATCCACAACAGTCATTTGAACTCCGGCTACCGTTTTTTTCGAGGCATTCGAGAGCTTGGCGGCTCCTTCACCTTGTATTACTTGTGCCAGATGGCGTTGACAGCGGCCCCGTTGTACTGGATCGTTCCTATTGCGAAAAAGGCTTTGGTTACAGTCGGCTCTTACGAAGGTTTGGCCAGTGCGCTGCTGCCCTATGTGGCGGGAGTCGCGGTCTACGGCTATTTGATCCACCTCCTTTTCGTCTACATTATGCTGGGGAGGACGGCGGAAACGTCGACATTCGAGTCCGTTCGTATCTTTTTCAGCCGATTTTTGGTCATCCTGCTGCTCGCCTCTCTGCTCCTGCTGCTGTCCGGTTTGCTAACTGCCATCACGATGTCCGTCTCCCTCCTCTGGGCGGGACTTTCGGCCTACATCCTCCACCAGCTGTTCCATGTGCTCAAAATGCTGTTCAAGCTATGGGCCGTGTCGTCTCAATACCATCATTTCAACGAGCAGCAAGCTAGATAGTTCGGGTTTGGAAGAAAAAGTCTGAAATTATCAAACAATTTCGGGCTTTTTTTTGTTTTCTTGAAAGTTGCAGGAGGATTTTGGCATAGAAGCACGAATAGGAAAGGAGAGTGAGAAAAAAATCGATATTTGCCGAATTCCCGATTTTTCCGGGAAACGGGGGAACCAAACCGGGTGAATTGATCTCGCACCAAAGTGATCATAGGGAACCTTCAACCGAACCCTCAGCTAACCTCGTAGGCACCGGAAGGAGTACGTCTTTTGAAAAAGGTTGTTTTGTCAGCCCTAGCGCTAGTCATGCTGCTTACATTCCAGCTTGGTAGCGCTTCCGCGGAGACCGTCCTCGAGCAAACGGTGGACAGTCTGGCGGGCACGAAGTACCGGTACGGCGGAGTATCGCCCGAGCGCGGATTCGATTGCTCCGGATTTACCATGTACGTCTTCAACATGTTCGGCATTGAACTGCCTCACCAGTCCAAGGCGCAGAACAAAGAGGGGTACTGGATTCCGAAGGAGGAGCTGCGTGCAGGCGATCTTGTGTTCTTCAATACGGACGGCAGCGGCATTTCTCACGTAGGGATCTACTTGGGCGACGGCGAGTTTGTTCATTCTGCTACCGATAAAGGTGTTGTGCGGAATCGACTGAACGAGTCTTATTATGCGAAGCGTTATGTCTCGGCCCGCCGCATTCTGTGGGACGACCTGTACGATCAGCTGAACGCGCAAGTCCAGCAATAATGAGGTAACTACAAGCCCGGCACGATGCGGATTTCCGCCTTGCCGGGCTTGTCTATGTGGTCGGCTATTTTTGAGATCGGACCGGTTGATGGTATACTGAGTGGGATGTCTGAACATTCAGCCGACGGCTCGAAGGAGGAGATAGTCATGTACGACATAATCATTATCGGAGCAGGCCCGGCAGGCGCCAGTGCCGCCCTGTTCACGGCCAAGGCCGGGAAGAAGACGCTCGTGATCGACAGCGACCAGAGCGTGACGAAGCGCGCCTGGGTGGAGAACCACTACGGCGTGCCCGAGACGACCGGCCCCGATCTCGTCCAGATCGGCAAGCAGCAGATCGCCAAGTTCGGCGCGGAGCTGGTCACCGGCAAAGCGACAGCGGTCGCTCGCGGCGAAGACGGCTTGACCGTGCAGACGGAAGAAGGCTCTTACACGGGCAAATACGTCGTGTTGGCCACCGGCCTGTTCGCCGATCTCGCGGAAGCGAGCGGCATCACGACGCTGACGGGCACGGAGCCGCGCATCAAGACGATCGTGCAGGTGGACGCAGCCGGACGGACGAACGTCGACGGCGTCTGGGCGGCCGGGACGATCGCCGGCGTCAGCATGCACACGATCATCACCGCTGGAGACGGCGCCAAGGTAGCGATCAACATCATCAGCGAGCTCAACGGCGCCCGTTATGTGGACCACGACGTGATGAAGAGCTAGTTTGGGTTTGGGTAAGGCCGCCCCGCGCTTGGTTTGCGCGGAGCGGCCTTTTTTGACAGATAATGTCCGCACGACACTCCCGCTCCGGCCACTAACTATTCGTAC
>NZ_BIMA01000205.1 GCF_004000845.1 Paenibacillus koleovorans NBRC 103111 | reverse complement strand
GAATCAAGCTGAAGGTGACTTCGATTAAATTTAGAAAAAGTAACCCATCCCTGACAGTTGAACTGGGTGGGTTATTTTTCGTTTACATGCCTAACATTTGGTGGGAATCAATGCTATGTTCAAAAAAGAGAAGATGATTCGGATCGGAGCGTGAACACCATGTCGCTAAGCAATTATTTGCATCGTTTAACAACTTCGCATCACGGCTATGAATCCCTGCCTAATAGGGTTAAGCTCTTCGGCATCAGTTGACGACCGGGATGAGGAAAGATGAGATGGTGGCCGCTTTGGACGCCTACTTGAGTGAAGAGGCTACTGTTCTCCAGTTATGGGGTCGGCTGCAAGGGTACGATCAATCCGGAATCAGCTTCCAACATAAGCGGGGCCGTCATCGAATGGGCGCTCGAGGTCACGTCGATGACCGGGTTCGCCGGCCGGGCCGTCGACCAGCTGTCCGGCGGGCAGCGGGCATGGATCGCGATTGGCGCTGGCGCAGGAGACGGATGTGCTGCTGCTCGACGAGCCGACGGCGTTTCTCGATATGTCGCATCAATATGAAGTGCTCACGCTGCTCCGGAAGCTGAACCGGGACGAGGGCCGAACGATCGTCATGGTCGTTCACGATCTGAACCATGCAAGCCGGTTCGCCCATCAAATGATTGCGATCCGCGACGGACTTGTAGTCAAAAGCGGAACGCCCGCCGAAGTGATGGAGCCCGCGCTGCTGTAAGACGTATTCGGCATTCGCTCCGACGTTATCCCCGATCCGCGCAGCGGAGTTCCGATTTGCTTGCCCTACGTGCTGGAGGAAGGCGAACCAGCCCCCGTAGCCGAGCGCCAGCCGACTCCCGCGCGAGCACCGGTCGGAGCGGGAGCCGGGGGCCGCGTCTGAGAACAAAAGCAAGAATGTTGCCGGGACCGTTCACTTGAGCGGTCTTTTGTGCGCTTGGCAAGCTTCCTCTAACGAACAGGACTCCTCGCTCATCAACCGGGAGGAGGGGTTGAACGACCGCATTCGCCGCAACGGCTGGGTATTGTTCGGTATCTGCAGCGAAGGATCACGCCCCACTGCTGCAGATTCATCCGGATCTTCCATTCGTTCGGACATCCGGATTGCCCGAGGGTGCGGCTCGAAAGAAAGGGTAGGCAATGGATAAAATCGTTCCCTCGTTCATATTCAGTATTCATTCTTCCTCTGTTCGTTCGGTTCGTTTTATCCAATGAGCTCAACCCTCTGCGTTGTTCCGTCCCAAGTTAAGTGCAGCCCGAGATGATCGGCAATAAAGCGGAGCGGAAGCATAGTACGCCCATTAATAATGGTCGGAGCCACATCCAGTGTCAGCTCGTTGTCATTCACAATGGCTTTATTTTTGTCGATCCATAATTCGATCTTCATGCCTTTCAGATCAATGGCGATTCTTCGATCGAGGTCTTCCCATATCAACTGTCCACCTAATTCCTCAATGAGCGCTCGGATCGGCAATACGGTTCTGCCCAAGTAAATGACCGGTGCTGTGCCGTTCCCGGGGTCGATCTCCTTGCTGTTACCGTTTACTTGCATCGTAGGATTGTCGATCTGCAATACGATTTGTATCGTTTTAGGTGCTGGGGACGTTTCGTTGGAAGGCCCGGATTCTATATTGCTATAGACAGTCTTGACGATGTAGTAATATTGCAGATTGCTATTCACATTCGAGTCGGTATAATCGGTTGTTTGCAGCGGGAAATCAGTTAACGGCATAGCTCCGTAGCTCGAGTCGGTTGTCCGACGATACAGATAATACCCCATCAATCCTGCCGTATTGTTGACACCCGACCAGCTTAGCTTCACCTGGTTTCCGTCAAGGAATGCTTTCAACCCGCTTGGACGATCGGCTATGGTAATTGGAGTGGTTGCTTTATGTCCGCCGTATTCGGCAGTCAGCGCGGTTGAACCATAGGTTAGTCCGTACAAAACGTTTTCCTTCACTTCCGCCATATAAAAATCTTTCACGGTCCATTTGACAGCGTCAGCGTTTAGCAGTTTGCTTGTCTCATCCGAATAGAGGCCTGTTGCTTTCAAGGCTTGCGATTCATTGAGACCAAGCGCAATCGATTCCGGCTCGATTCGAATTCCTGTCAAGCGCACGGACAAGTCGGAAGCGTCGAGTACGATTAACCCATTGGAAGTATGGGGGTTGTATCGAGTGATAAAATACTTGCCATCAGGAGTCAAAAACGCCAACTTGGAGTCGATTTGCTGATCGGAATGTTTCACTTTCAATCCATAAGAATTTTTAAACTTGTCTTCGATAGGGTATACCCGGTTCCCGATGACGGCCAACGAGCTGTCCTTGCTGAAGGATATACTCCCGTAGTGATCGAGAACGGCGATTTGTTCGTAGGTCTTGTCTGCGTCATAAACGAGAGTGCCGCAATTTTCATAGGAGGAGACGATGAAGTATTTGCCGTCGGGCGAGTAGCTCATATCAGAAATCCCGCAATTGCCCGGAGGCAATGTACTTCCCAAAGACTTGATGATTTCTCCTGTACTTGTATTTCTGATTTGCAAATCTTTTAAATTACGATCTTTTGTATGAGAGCTGGTTACCGCGAATTCGTTTCGTGACGGATTCGTGCGTATGAGATTGATATACTCCGCTTTCGGGAACCCGTATACTTCTTTATGTGAGGCCAAGTCAATAACACTGATCCGATCCCATCTTAACCCGGTTATGAGGAATTTTCCGTCATGTGAAAACTGAATGGGACCTACAAAACCTGAAGTTGAAGTTTCAATGATATCTGACAAGCTGCCGGACTGACTGTCAACTAACATGACACGATTCATAGAATTCCCTGATATTGCAATAGCAAGTAGCTTTCCGTCCGGGCTAAACACGGCGTCTTCAACTGATCCATCCAGATCGTATCTCCCAAGTTCTTTGATTTCCTTGTTCCTGCCACTGTCGAGATGCCAAAGATAAGAACGCTCCCCGCCACCGCTAAAAAGCAATTTCCCGTCAGGACTCACCGCGAACTTTGACCAGCCGCCAATATCCATCGACAGCGTATTAAACAACGGAAGCTCGGTCTCTCCTTCTGCAGAAACGGATATAGAGAGCAGAGTGATCCATAATATGGAAATCAAGAACAACCATGAACACAACTTTTTGGACGTTTTCATAACGAACTCATCTCCCATATCCATTTGTAAGATTAAGGTGCATTAACCTTTTACATCTCCGGAATCCCATTTGCCTTTATATTTTACGCTGCCATCCTCGTTGTAGAGAGTTCCTTTCCCGTGAAACGTTCCGTTTTTAAATTGTCCTTCATATTTTATATCTCCGGTTGGATGGAACAACTTCCCTTTGCCATTTATGTTGTCTTTCTTGAACTCCCCTTCATAGATCACATATGTGTCCAGCGGAGGCAGCGTAGAGATATGGATTAGGCTACTAGAGTCATCACCTAACTCGTTCTCGAAATCTTGGATTAATTTCTCATTTGCTTTACTGTAGACATTCAGATAAGTGGGTTCATAATTTTCTGGTTTTTCGGTCACCGTCATATACTTGCCTTTTCCTTCGAACTTGCCATTGCTAAAGTAGCCTTCATATTCCGGGTAACTTACGCCCAACTGGTCTAACGAGAGTGGGACTGAACCTCGTGTGAATTTGGATTTATAATCGTCGTTATAGTAGGTCGACGCTTTTTGGTACTCGATTCCATAGCCGTTATAGATCCCCCCTTTAAAATTCCCTACATATAAAAGAGTGAACACTTTTCCATAGGATAGATCGGAATCGGAAATGGTGAGAAGAAGGCCTTTACCGTGAGGCTTGTTCTCCTTCATTTCACCGAAGTAGATGTAGAACGGACCGGAAAGGAACTGGTCAATTACATTCAATGTCCGTTTGAAGTAATCAGGCCGAAACAATCTCTCCTCGAGAACAAGATACACGGGTTCCTGCTGCAGCCATTTTCTGAGTTCTTCCTCCGCGAATTGTTTTTTCTCCGACTTAAATGGATCGTCACTCTTAATATAACTGGCTGCCGATTTTGCCATGTTGATGGCTTTGCTCCATAAGGGAACTTTCTCAGCTGTAATTTCTGTTGTTTGTCCTGCTGTGTTCACTGCAGCGTCTTTCTTTGACTGTTCCGACACCGGGGTTATTTCCGGCTTTTGCGTCTTTACTGCAGTTTGGGTTTCCGCGTTATTCAAGGGTTTTTCATTCGTTTTTTTCTCCGCCGCTGCTTCTGTGATTTCCTTGGATTTCGATTCAGCTTCTAGTTTTGCTGTTTCCATGTCTTCTTTCTTTGCGTTTTCTTCTGCGTTCAGCCTCGAGTCTGCTTTCTTATTAATGGTCAATGGAGCTTGGTTTTCTGATGGCAACTCTGGAATTGCAGCAACAGTAGCAACGAAGAGCACTAGTATGGAAAGCCCGTAATATAACAAGACCCTCTTTCTCGTTCTGGTTCCCCAATAAATAACTGCTCTTGGCTTCACTAACCCGATGATCAGGAAAATTAAACAAACAATAGTGAGTAAGAACCATAAGGCTGCCATCTAATCAACTCCTCAAACGTCCTGAGTAATTTGAACTACTCCTGCTAAGTATACTTTATTTGAAACTACTGGTAAATATTTAGAAACTATCAGTTCGTTAATTAAAGCCTTCAAATTAACTACTGTTAATGGTGGAGGGATGCAGATGGACTATCGTATACTAGGCGCTCGGTTACGCCAAGAACGACTCAAGCAAGACTTGACGCAGGAAAAAATAGCGGAGAAAATAGATGTCTCCCATGCATATATCGGGCAAATCGAGAGAGGAGAACGTTCTCTGACCTTGGATACGCTTGTTCGACTTGCCAATCAATTGGGAGTCACGGTGGATGATTTGCTTCAAGAATCTATTCAGAAAGGCAATGAGCATTATGTCAATAAAATTAGACAAGTGATTTTGAATCGCTCCGAGAAAGAACAACAAATGGCGCTGGAAGTGATCACTTTGATGTTCTCGCATCTGGACAAACTTTCCTCCGATTGATGAGGAGGAGAGTGTATAGTCGGGTGTGCCCGTATGGAGTGGATGTACCCCACATAAAACCCATCCGGTGTCGGAAATTTCACGGCTACCTTGCCGCCAGAAGCTTCTAACAAGAAAGGGTATCCCTCAAGCAATTGCCCATTGCTTGAGGGATACCCTTTCTTTGTTGTCAGTATTAAGATTTGAACGCATTGTGCAAGATCTGCAGCAGGCCTTCGCCGAAAGTTGAGCTCTGGCGGCTTCCAAGCGGGAGTCATGTCTAGCGGATTTTGCTGAATGATGTTGAATCGC
>NZ_BIMA01000204.1 GCF_004000845.1 Paenibacillus koleovorans NBRC 103111 | reverse complement strand
TGTCATCAGCCACTTACTTTGACGGTGAATTCGGAACCGCCATTGACGGTGGCTTTTTGCTTTCGTCACCGCCACATATTCAGGCGATCGAATAACGGCGTCATGGCTGTCGGCAACAAAAAAAGACCTGCTCCAGAGAACAGGCTTTAAAAAATCGGCTTAACTCGGTACGTGGCTTGCCGGTGTAACCAGAACCTCGCTTCACCAAACTTCACGTACCATTCGGTATCGAGCTCGAGGTTGGACGGGAGGAAGTACTCGCCAACCTGAAACAGCATGGCATCTCCGCAATGGAGGGAGTAAAGCAGCCCGGTGCCGCTGTACACCCTCCAGCATTCGCTTTCCCCGTGAAATCGCAGTTCGTAGGCTTCCATCTCCCTCACTGCTCCTTAAATTCCGTCAGCACACGGTTTAAGTGAAGCGCATCGATCAGCTTGTCCTTACGAAGAACGGCTTCAAGCAAAGCGGCCGTACAGACGTTGTTAATTTCCCGGCTTATCCCACGCGTATGCGCATAAATCGCATCCATTGCTTCCGTCGTGAACACCGGATGCGTGCTGCCGGCTACTTCGAGGTGGTGCCCGATGTAATCTCGGGTCTCTTGTAAGGAGAGCCCCTCCAAGTGGAAACGGATGTTCATCCGCTGAGTAATCGGCCGAAAAACTCGAAGCTGCAGGGTCGCTTGCAATTCCGGTTGCCCGATCAAGAGCAGTGCCAGCGGGGATACCGAATCCATTTGAAAGTTCGTCAGAAATCGAATCTCCTGTAGCATATCGCCGGTGAGAAGGTGCGCCTCGTCGACCACAATGACGGCCACTTTCTGCTGGGTGTCGTACAGATCCCATACCAGATGCTGAAACTGCCGTTTTGCCTCACTGCGTAAAAATTTCGGCGGCAAACCAAAGTGGTGCAAGAGCTCCCGGTAGAAGTCCCTTGGCTTTAGATGCGCATCAGACAAGTAAATGAACCGGTATTTGTTCGCATCCAGTTGGTCTTTCAGATAGCGGATGGCCGTAGACTTCCCACAACCGATCTCGCCGGTGACGCAACCAATGGCCCGTGTCATGACCATGTACTGCATTCGTGCCACACATTCCTCGAAACGCGGAGAGCGATGGAGATGCCGCGTCTCGATCTCTCTTGTAAACGGCGTGCGCTCCCAGCCAAAGAAACGTTTAATCATGGCCGTTCCCTACCTTCATCGCCAGCGAGAGCGCTGCCCCTTGTGCCTCACGATGCTGCCTTCGTTGTTCTTCCACCAAGAGCTCGACATAGTTGAGTCCGGTTTGGGGAGGCGGTGGGGCGGCCCTTTCCGTCTCGGGCTTCTTGGTGTTTCGCTTTGGATCTCGCAACTTCAGCGGTTTGGCGTCCTCACAACGAATGCCATCGCTCCATACCTGGATCAGACTGAGATCATGCGGGTCGAACCGAACCTGCACCGATGTGCGGGCCAGTTTGGTTTCCACCTCAAAGGGTTGGCCGAGTAAGGAGATACAACCCGTTTTATCCGCCTTGCGGGTTTCCTCGAGCAGAAACACGAGGGCGAGTTCGTGGGGCGGGATTGTCCGGATCGGGTGATCATCTTTTTGGTACCGATCGACCGGACGCTGTTTGAAACTGTTATGAATCTTCTGGTGGTAAGCAATCTCGAGCCACGCGGAGAAGAAACGGTTTAAGTCGGCTAACGTTTGGATCTTGCCTTGTTCAATCAGGCCATACGCTTCTGGCACAAAGCTCTGGTCCACGAAACGAAAGAACTTCTCTTGCTTCCCGCGTCCTTGGGGGCGTCCAGGGCGACTGTGCCGAAGCTCGGTCCCCAATCGCCCGCAGATTCGTTCGAAGTGGTGCGACGAGTAGATAGCACCGTTATCGACATAAATCGTTTCCGGAATGCCGTGCTTGAGGATCGCCTTCTTCATGCAGTCCTCCAGTCGCGCCACGCGTTCTTCGAAATAGAATTGGCCGTGCAGCACATAGCGCGAGTAATCGTCGATGAAGATAACGAGGTAAGCCAACGCTTTTTTGCCTGGTTTATCCGGATGCGGCAGATGGAGGGTATGCTGCACATCGCCTTGCCAGAGGGCGTTGCGATGCGTCGCCTCAAAGCGGCGGAATTCGCTCCAACTGCTGTTTAGCAAGGCCTTGCGTGTCATACCGCGGTGCCGAAGCTGCTTGCTGAGCGTGCTTTCCTTGAGTGTCCCCGGTTCGACGAACCGAGCCAATTCCAAGATGGCGATGAGCTGCCGGACGCTGCGGCCGGGCTGCTCTTGTTTAAGGGCGATCGCCTTCGTGAGGACATCCTTCGGAATCTCTCGGGCCTGCAGCTTGTCTGCCCGAACCGAGGGAAGGAGTGCTTCCCAGCCGCCTGTTCGGTAGTCGTGAACGTACCGTTCGAGTGTTCGGAGACTAACCCGTTTTTCCCCTCCATCAGTTGCTTTGTACACATGGCTGGCAATTTCCCGCATTAAAGCCATTTGTTCGCCCGCCTCCAACTTCCGGCTGACGATCGGTGCGATCAAGCCATAACGAAAGTTGGCGATCGCCTGTCGTTCCTGGTCGTTCATGAAATCGTCTCCTCTCTGTCCAAGTCTCAGACAGTATCCCATAGGTACCGGGGGCCTGAGGAGGAGGCATATGTTGTGGGATTCGGGCGGAATCGGCAGGATTTTCCTGTCTTCGATGGGCGTTAAAGCGGCGTTTGACGTTTGTATGGCTTAATGGCGGGACGAAAAGAAGCTGGGTTAGAGAAACCCCGGACCCGGCAATTGCGGATTGAGCCATGACCCAACCCCCTGTCTCCAAAGGGGAGCAGGGGTATAGAGGGCTACCAGTTGTTGAAGCCAAATGAGCGTATCCACGGGCTTGGCCGCCACTCGGGAAGGATACGTCTGGAGAAGGTCTCCATCGAATCCGGAGGAGATCAACTGCTCAGCAATCCATAAGGAGACGGAAGAGGCCGTTTGGAGGTGACGTCTCCACCATCTCTTGATCGTGCTGTGGGAGTAACGAACAGCCGGTACGGTCGTCGTTGTCCTCACTTGTCGATACGAGAATCCCCGTAGTTTCCGGGTAATCGCCGCCTCCCGGACCCAGGTTGCAAAGCGTGCCCATGGCACCAGGAAATCCGGCAGCAGAGATGTGGTTTTCCCGCAGTCGGGACAGTACAGACGGTAGATGGGAATCTGTTCAAGACGATATTTCGTCGTCACGGATCGGTAGTAGCGTCCATGCTTATGAAGAGAGTGTCCGCACGTTTCGCAACAGAGTTTGATCTCGGGTGCTCGCTCCCCATACATACGTAAATAAGCCTTGCATGAACGGCCAAAGTGGAGTATCTTAGACATGTGTTTTGAGAGAATGCTCCCGATGCTCCTCGCCAAAAGGTTCCTTTTTTATAAACAAAATAGCCTAATCCTCCGTCATTGTACAGAAGGGATTAGGCTATTGGCGGTGAATTGATGGGATGGCTGCCGCCATTCCGAATGGCGAATTCCTGCTCTTTCGCCGACAAACAATCCGGCGGCGAACAGGTACCCTCTCTGCACACCTAACAAACACCGGGTGACTTCTCATCCAGCTCATAGTTTGATACAATGACCATGTTGAGTTGGGGATGCATCCCGTGAGCCTGTTCCCGCAGGCCCACATCCATGGGAAGCATCCTTTTCCTTTTCTGTGATACGGTCATTATATTCAGCAACTCTCGGACAGGCAACCCCATCAGCAATTGGGCATTATGTTTCAGCGGCAACAGTCCACAATCTTTTTGCAACTGTTGCAGATTTTTTTATAAACTGGCTATTTCTTATTTTTCCAATCGACTTATACCATTAAAATAATTTTTTATTGATTGATTTGAAGTTTTAATTTTATCGTCTTCTTTGCTATCTTTGTATGATTGATAAATTCCATAACTTATTTCAAGGATTTCTATATCGAGTACTGTTGATGCTTGATCCTCACTTAACCGAGGATTATCGTCATATTGATTCAAATATGTTTTAATCATATTTGTTTCATCTTGTGTAAATGGCTCTAATTTGTCTTTCTTACTTGAAAAAAGCTTAACCAAATTTTGAGTATCGCGCTCAAAATTATCAATACTTCCAGTCGGTAAAGGTTTTTGTGATACTTCAACTTCGTGTCCAGCACATCCTGAAACAATAATAGATGTGAATATTAATAAGAATATTACCAGTTTTCTAGCGAACATGTTTTCACACTCCTGTTAATTGTTATATCAATTTTACAGGATATTTTTGTTAATTGGCAACGAATAAAGTGGTACTTTATATTCCACCAGCCCAAAACTGAGAGTAGTCACCTTATCAATGCTGATAGCTAGTCAGTCCTATTCTTTTGAGTGGAAATCTTTATTCCACTTTTAAAAAGACGAATTTTCATCTGTTTAAAAGAAAAATAAAAAAGAGAGGGAATTAACCCTCTCTGCAAATCACCAAATAGTTTATGCAATTGGAATACGCAACGACTTACCTACAACAGTAGAACTTGAAGGCTTAACAACGCGTAAATTGAATGAAGTGGTGCTTGCCTCTTTTGCAGATGCAGTAGAAATTGTGAAATTACCCGAAGGAATTGCACGATCAAAATGCCATTGCAATTTGGCGACTGCTTCCTCTGTTTCGGACTCAATTTCTAGTGTTTCAAGTACAGCTTTCACACCCTTAGCAAAGATGCTGTTATCAATCAAAATAGTCTGAGTTTGGGCATTTGTAGTATATGTATATGTTCGAACTTCAACCTTCTGACCAGCTACAACTCCAGATGTAAAAGTGACAGTTGAACCAGAAACGGTAAACGTGCTAATTTTTGTACCACTCTCATCATAAATGGCTACAGACCCAGTATCATTTGGAGTTGCAGCCAATGTAATTGTTGGAGTTGCACCAATTGCTTCGTACCACATAGGCATGGAATATGCTGTTCCGGCACCTGTTGTAATAGTTTGGCCAAGAATCACTCTTTCTTCACCATGTTCAACATACTCAGGTACATCGTATGTGTATAATACTCTTCTAATAGCATTTGTATTTTGTATGAAAAAAAATGGTTGCTCATAGGTTCCGACAGCTACAACAAAAGGATTATTCTTACATTCAGGATTCTCTGAATAGTCCCTTGTGTACTTACCATACTTTTCCTTAATTGCTTGCAAAATCCGAGGAGTTGCACGACTTACAATCTTCTCATAATCAGTGTACTCCTCCAATACTTGAGGATCGTTAAATATTTTTTCTCTGCCATGAATTCAACACTTTTTGTATAGTCATATCGTTTTGAATTGATAAAAAATTTTTATGCAGTTTCTTTTCATTAAACAATGGTTTAAAAAGATCCACTTATTTTACCTCCTTGTTAGGATAGTTCAGTTTTTCACAAATTAATCCGACGAATCGGTAGTAAATTTCAATGCGCTGTACGCGCTTGCCGTTTATCTTCTCGGCATCATTACACCACAACCTTGTCAATCAGTTCATTCAATATCGCTTTTGTTAATTCCTTCATATCCGTATAATGCTTTTCAGTTAACTTCTGGTGATGTCACAAACATCGCAAATGTAACGTTATACAAAGTAAATACTAGTTTGAGGGAGGGCCAAAGTTGCTAGAACAGGAAACATTACATGCCTTTGTTAACGGAGATGAGAGAGCACTTGAAGAAGTAATAGATACGTATAGCAAGTCACTTCTTCGATACTGTATCTCCATTTTATGTGATGTTGAAGAGGCAAAGGATGTTTTGCAAGATACCTTTATTAAAGCAT
>NZ_BIMA01000203.1 GCF_004000845.1 Paenibacillus koleovorans NBRC 103111 | reverse complement strand
AGGGGCTGAAGTGGAAAAGCGACGCGGTCGTCTTTGAAATCAGGGCCTAACCACTTGCCTGCCCCCCTCGCGCCACTGAACTCTTTCGCCAGAGGACCATCAGGGTGTTCTTCCCTCATGGTTTTTCTTAATTTTGCAATTCCATATTGTAGGCGTCTTCAAGTGATGCTATATTAATAATAAAGAAACTTTACTAATTATTAAAACTCATCAAGCAAGGAGGATCCGACGTGAAGCCGAATTCATCGTACAAACCGGCCGACCTGAAAAACGAAAACCAATCCTCCATCCTGCAGTATGTCTATCGACAAGGAGCCCAATCGATACCGGGAATCGCCGGTGCGCTCGGTATGAGCAAGCCGACAGCAACCGCTTTGGTCGACGAGCTGGTGCGCAAAGCTTACTTCAAGGAGTCGGGGATCGGCGTTTCGGAGAAAGCAGGCAAACGGCCCAAGCTATATGACTTCAACCCGCGAGCCGGGGCGGTGCTTGCCCTGCACTTAGGCGTGAAAACGCTCCAATCCGCGCTGTTCGACCTCAAGCTCACGTCGCTCGCATCCAACACTGCAGCTGTGAATACCGAGGACATCGCCTCGACGTTCGAGCTGGTATCGGCCGAGGTGGAACGCCAGCTCACGCAAGCCAGAGCAATGAAAATCCCCGTCTTGGGCATCGGCGTGAGTGTTCCCGGCGTAATCGAGGCCAAACAAGGCATCCTCGTCAGCGCCGCTCATATGGAGCAGTGGCACGAGGTGCCAATCGGGGACTACCTACGAGAGCGATTCCCTCTCCCGGTGTGGGTCGACAACGAATCCCGCAATGGAGCATTGGCTGAGAAATGGTTCGGTGCCGGCGTCGAAAGCAGCCACTTCATCTCGATCCAGACGAAAGAAGGCATAGGGACAGGTATCATCCTGAACGGCGACGTGTACGGCGGACTGGACAACAGCGCCGGCGAGTTCGGCCATACGACGATCGACCTGCATGGCCCGGTGTGCCGCTGTTCGAATATCGGCTGCTGGGAACTATACGCCGAGGAAGGCTCTTTCCTGACGAGAGTTAAAGAGGCCGTAAAACAAGTACCCGATAGCAATCTCCATCGACGGCTAGAGACAGAGAGTCCCCTAACATTCGAGCTGCTTGCCGAATGCCAATCTGAAGGCGACTCGTTCGTGCATGAGCAGCTAGCCGAGTACGCGTTTTACATGGCAACCGGAATAATTAACATCATTAATATTCTTAATCCGGAGCTGGTCATCCTGCAAGGTGACATCCGGCAGTTGGGACAGCCTTTCCTGCGGCAGATCGAATCGATCGTGCAGAAGCGCACCCTTGTTCCCTCCAACCGGCGGGTACAGTTCCGCTTTTCCAGCTTTCAAGAGGATTCCAAAATACTAGGTGCCGCCACACTGGCTATACGAACGATAATCGGAGGAGATTGGCTACATGGAAACGGAAAAACAAGCGTTGCTTCGCAATCTGGATACTAGCCAGGTAGAAGCTTGGGTTCAGCAAAATAGTAAACTGATCGAAGATACGCTTCGCCGGTTCGTCGGGATTCCGAGCGAGAACAAATATCCGGTAGGAAACGAGCTGCAAGCCCAGTTGGAGATGGAAACGATTATGCAGCAGTTGGGCATGGAGACCGACCTGTTCCTCGTCACGGATGTGCCGGGAATCGAGCAGCATGAAGCTTTCCTAAGCGACGGCCGGGATTATTCGAATCGCCCTAATGTAGTCGGAGTGCTCCGCGGAACAGGCGAAGGCAAATCGCTCATCTTCAACGGGCATATGGACACGGTACCGATCGGGCGTGAGCTCTGGTCGCAGGATCCATTCGACGCTGCAATCAATGACGGCAAACTATACGGGCTTGGTATTTTCGATATGAAAGGCGGGCTGTTAGCGAGCTTAATGGCACTACGGTGCCTGCGCGATCTAGGATACACAACGCAAGGCGATGTGATTGTCGAGTCGGTCGTAGACGAAGAATTTGGCGGCAGCAACGGAACGTTGGCTTGTATCTTGCGCGGCTATGAGGCGGATGCGGCGATTATCCCGGAGCCGACCAATATGGTCATCTGCCCGATCAATCAAGGCGGGTTCTATTATCGAGTTTCGTTTCACGGAAGAGCAGGTCGTTCGTTTAGCGGTGAAAAGCTGATCAATCCGGCTTTCCAAGCCGCCCGTTTTCTTGAAATCATTTATCAATTCCATGAGTGGAGAAATGAAAATGACGTGCCGGACCCGATGTTTCCGAACAATGAGCTTCGCACGGACGTGCAAACCGTATTCGCAGGCGACCCAAGCATCGAACTCGGGGACCGGGTGCCAAGCAGTTGCAGCATCGACCTATGGATCCAAGTGCTCCCTGGCGTAACCGATACCGAGACTTGGCGGCAATTTACCGAATTTTACACGCCGCGGGTACAGGCCGATGCTTTGTTGGCCGGAGCCAATATGCGGATCGAGAAAAAAATGAGGTTTTTGCCGGGAACAGGCATTGACCCGAATCATCCTATTGTTTCTACGTTATACGAGGCCGGTCAAGAGGGTGCAGGGAGAGAGCTGTCCGTACTAGGAGCGCCGTTCGCCTGCGACTCGTACATGTTCAATTTGTACTCGCAAACGCCAGTCGTGATTTTCGGGCCTTGTGGCGGCAACGCGCATGCGCCTGACGAGTACATTGTGGTTGAGGAGTATCATAAGCTCATTCAGACTTATGCCTTGACCATTGCGAAGTGGTGTGGAATAAGCGGCCAGGAGGAGAACTGAGACGATGTCGGAGATCGATCGCAAGAAGCTGTATGAGTGGTGTCAAATTCCGGCTAGCGAGCTGGAATCGCATGCGGAACTGAAAATACCGTTCCAACTGGTGCCGACTTCGGAAGCGATGGGGGAGCTGATGGCGCGTGAGTTCGTGGAGGATATCAAGCTGACGAACGAGGAGGGCCGCATGTATCGGGCGATCGTGCCTTGCGGTCCGAAAGCCTGGTATGCTCCGTTCACTCGAATGATCAATGTGGAGAACGTAAGCCTGAAACGACTGGTCGTATTCCACATGGACGAATGCCTGGATTGGGAAGGGAAGCTGCTTGCTCGAAATGATCCCTATAACTTCAGGACCTTTATGGAGGAGCATTTTTACGGCGGCATTCAACCGGAGCTGGCGGTGCCCAAGGAGCAGCGTTTTTTCCCGGAGCCGGACCGGATCAAGGAAATCAAAGCGGCGATCGCTGAAGCGCCTATCGACCTCACACTCGGAGGCTACGGTCAGGATGGTCATGTTGCCTACAACCAGACGCGCCGTCATCCGTTCAGCCGGATCGATCTCGAGCAGCTGCGACAATCCGAGCTTCGCGTGCAGGAGAACAACCACGACACGATTATCGCGCTAGCACAACGAACTTATGGTTCGGCTTATCAATTCGTGCCGCCGATGTCGATCACACTGGGGATGAAGGAATGTTTATCCGCGAGGAAAATCCGTCTATATAGCGACACCGGAGCATGGAAGCAAACCGCGCTGCGCGTCGCCTTATTTTCCGAGCCGACGGTGGAATATCCGATCACGCTGCTGCAGGAGCATCCGGACGCCAAAATTACAGCAACCTACGAGACGGCTAATCATCCGATATCGGAGCATCCGGAATGGCAAATCCGAGGCGTAAACGTATGACGCTCCATCTGAGAGCACAAGCTGCATCGGCAAACCAAGCCGTTTACAAACGAATCGTCGGTACAGGCGGGATCGGATCCGGGATGTTCTTCTTGCTGGAAGGCAATCGCACGTTAGGTCGAAATGAAACTCGAATGGCAGAGCTCGTGCCGTTCAGAGATTACTGCAAGCTGCATATTATTTTGCACTATATATCGGTTCTCACCGGTACAGGGGCGGGCGGAACGATGGAAGTCGTACCGATCGGGCAAGTGGGGCGCGATGAGGCGGGCGAGCGTCTCCTGCGGGAGATGGCCGAGGCGGGGATGGACACCCAACATGTCGCCGTCTCGGAGGAAGCCGCCACGCTATTCGCTGTTTGTTTCCAATACCCGGACAGCACTGGCGGAAATTTAACGACATTAAATAGTGCGAGCGGCAAAGTTTCCACCGAGCAAATCGATGCGTATTTCCGGAAGGCTGCCAAGTTCGACTCTCACGAGAAAGGCATCGTCCTTGCCGTGCCGGAAGTGCCGCTCGAGACGCGCATTCGATTGCTTGAGCAAGGCCGCGCGGCCGGCTACTTCACGGCGGCGTCGCTGCTGCCGGCGGAGACGGCCGAATTCGCCGCAAGAGGCGGCATCGAGCTGACGGATCTGCTCGCGCTGAACATCGACGAGGCGGCGGCATTGGCCGCAATCGAGCCGGATTGCCGCGAAGCGGCAACGGGATCGGAAAGCGTAGCCATAAGGGCAACGGCAAACGTAGCCACACCGGCAGCGGCAATCGACGCCGCGCCAGCCGCCGAGGCGTCCGTCGGCGGCGACGAGGCCACCGCCGCCGCCGGCCAGTTCTCGGCCTTCGGCGAGGCTACCGCCGCCGCCCAGTTCTCGGCCTTCGGCGAGGCCACCGCCGCCGCTGCCGCCCAGTTTTCGGCCTTCGGTGACGCCACCGCCACCGCCGCCGCCGACAGCGAGGCCATCGCGCTCGCCTGCCTGCGCCTGCTCCGCCGCCGCAACCCGCGCATCGCCGTCTGCATCACCGACGGCCCGCGCGGCGCCTTCGGCTGCGCCGCCGACGGCCGGCTCGAGCGCGTGCCGCTGCTGCCTGCCGCTGCCGTCGCGACCGGCGGCGCCGGCGACGCCTTCCTGGCCGGCACGCTCGCCGGCCTCAGCTGCGGCTTGCCGCTGACGAAGGGCCGCGACGACACGCGCTTCGGCGAGACGCCGCTCGCCAGCGCCATGGAGCTCGGCACGCTGCTAGCCTCGCTATCGGTCACTTCGCCGCACACGATCCACCCGACCGCGAATGCCGATCTGCTCGGTTCATACGCTGCAGCGAATAAACTCACTTTCTCACCGGCATTTGCCGCCCTTTTCCGAACCGTTCCGTCTCAACCTAACTAAGGAGGTCCACCACCAATGGCCTATATGCTGCGTTTCGTGCAGCGCTTCCAGCCCGCGCAGCGCGACGCTTTTCTGACGCTCGAACGCCAATTCGCCGCACTCGAGCAGGCAGTCGCCGAATACCCGAAGGGCAGGCGCTACATCCCTTACTCCGGACGGGAGCCGGTCAACACACTCGTCTGGGAATGCGAATTTCCCTCCTTCGCTGAGGCGCAAGAGGCACTCGCTTTTCTGGAGAAGGATGAGCGCCACGAAGAGCTGTACCGCCAACAAGTCGGCTTTTTCCTGGAAGCGTACACGGAAATGTACGAAGTGTTCGACTGACAAGCAGGAATATGAGGCGGGCGGGAAGAACTCCTCAACAAAACGTAAAGCGCTTTCACAACCCCTTGTTTGTAAAAATCATCGAACAGGCAGTGTCACGATGTATAAGCTCTTGGTGGTCGATGATGAATATCATATTCGCGACGGTATCGTGCAGGTCATTCCATGGACGCAATACGGCACTCGCGTCGTAGGGAAAGCGAACGCACAAGACGGATCGTGCGGAACGCGGCGAGAGCGGCGGCTTTGGGGCGATCAATGGCATCGGCTATTTTTGTTGGAATCGAACCCAGTCCGGACCCGGCCAATGGCCGGGTTTTCCTTTTTGCAGCGACGGGTTAAAGCTCTAAGCACGAAAATCCGCCTTACAGCACAAGCTTGTGCCGAAAACGCCGCTCTAAGCACGGAAATCCACCTTACAGCACGAGTTGGAGCCGGAGATGCTGCTC
>NZ_BIMA01000202.1 GCF_004000845.1 Paenibacillus koleovorans NBRC 103111 | reverse complement strand
TACGGGATGAGCCCTCCGCTAAAAAACATCGTGAAGGTGAAAAAAAACATAAAGACGTTTCGGCCTCTCAGCTTTCGCCGGGACAACGCGAAGGCGCAGGTCATCACCATAATGACGTTGATCGCCGTGCCGAGCACCGTATACAGAATCGTATTGGCGTAGGAGCGAACGATGTCCTTATGCTTGAAAACGGCCTCATAGCCGTCAAGGCTGAAATCGACCGGCCACAGCAGTACCTTGCCCGTAGAAACGGCTGTGCCCGAAGAGAAGGAAGCGGACAGCACGTAAACCAGCGGATATGCAACCGCCAGAAGCACAAGCGTTAGGAGAATACCGGACACCGTATAATAGACTTGGTCGGAGGCGGGATGCGTTGCAAAGTCTTTTCGTTTCGTTTCGCTCATAACATTCTCCTCGCGGTTACCACAGACTGTTCTTGCCGAGCTTGCTCACGGTGAAGTTCACGGCGACGAGCAAAGCGAAATTGATGACGGAGTTGAACAGTCCGATCGCGGTCGCAAATGAAAAATCGCCGCTGCCGATCGTCAGCCCCACCTTGTACACATAGGTCGAAATGACTTCGCTGCTGCCGATGTTGAGGCTGTTCTGCATCAGAAACACCTTCTCGAAGCCGACGTCCATAATGTTGCCAACAGCCAGAATGAGCATGATGGTCGCCGTCGGCAGAATAGACGGGTAATCGATATGGATAACCCGCTGCAGTCGCGAGGCGCCATCGATTTCCGAGGCTTCGTGCAGCTCCAGGTCGACCGACGACAAGGCGGCAATATAGATGATGCTGCCCCATCCGATGCCCTGCCAGATGCCGGACCAGACGTACAAATGCTTGAAGGCGTCGGGGTTCGCGAACGCGTCGGGCAGCATCTTATCCGTCATGAACATATACAGCGCGCCTAATGCGCCTGTCCTTGGATTGAAAATTTGGATCAGCATGCCGACGATGACGACGGTCGAGATGAAATGCGGCATGTAGGTAATCGTCTGTACCAGCTTCTTGAATCGCGGGCTGACGAACGAATTGAGCATCAGCGCAAACGCGATGGGCAACGTGAACGAGACGATCAAGCTGTAGAACGATAACGTGATCGTGTTGATCAGAATTCTCGAGAATTGGTAGGAGTCGAAGAAGCGCTGGAAGTTCTCGAATCCGATCCAGGGACTGCCCCATATGCCCTTGGAAAAATCGTACGTCTTGAATGCGATCTGAATACCGGCCATCGGAACGTAGGCGAATATGGCGATAAATACGGCCGAAGGCAGCAGCAAGACGTAGAGCTGCCAGTTGGACGCGTAATTTTTCCTGAAGTTGGTCCATTGCATATTTGAAGCCGCTCCAATCTTACGTAGGATAGCGGCTTTGAAATACATTCGTATTCCAAAGCCGCCGAAGCCAGTTGGTGCGACAGCCGTTCCCGGTTCCTTATTTGTTCCGGTCGTAGGCCGCCTGAGCTGTGGCGAGATAACTATCGAGCCCCATCTTGCCGAGCTCGGACAAGTATTTATCCCATTGCGACAACGGCATATTCCCGGTAATAAAGGCCACCGCCGTATCCGTCACATAGGAGTCGATAGCCGTTTTGCTGTTGGCGATTTTCTTCAGCTCCTCGGCCGTATAGCTGAGCTTCGAAATAAACTCCTTAGGGAAGTTCGGCACATACATATTCATGAAGGCCGGTTGGAAATTGGGGGATGCGTTCGGATCCGCTTCTCCCCTTTTCGTGGAGGAGGATATTCGGCTCAAGGCTAACGGACGATAGGCCGGATTGATGTCCTGCCAGTTTTTGTTTTGCGGATTGCCCCAGAATTTCGGATTGAGAATGGCGATTCCGGTCTTGATGCCGTGGCTCACCTCGAAGTCCCCGATATACTGGGCGGTGATCGCCGGGTCCTCCGACCAATCGACGCCTTTTTCGCCGTAACGGCTGATTTTGGAGACATCCTGGTTCAACAAATAATCGCCGATCTGAAACGCCAGCTTCGGATTTTTGCTGTCCTTCGTAATGAACCAGAGCGGATTCGGCAAGGTCGGGTTATAAGGTGTGAAAGACTTGCCGCCCGGTCCCTTCACAGGCGCGAGCAGCGCCATTGTATTGTGCAGAACGGCCGGAGTATACAGGCTGTAGCTGCCGGAGGTGGTTATGCCGGCCATGCCGCCCTCGACGTTGACCAGCGCCTTCAGCTGATTGGAGTCCTGCGTGAAGGACAACGGGGATAACAAGCCGTCCTTCACCAATTTGTTCATATATTCGAGCCCTTGCTTCCATTCGGGCTGGACGAAGGACGCGACGATTTTGCCGTCCTTGACGTCCAAATAGCCTTTGTCCGGGTTGGCGTAGATGAACGAGTTCATCAGATAGACCATCGGATTTTGGCCCCAGCCGTTTTTCGAGCCGACGATGCCGATTTCATCCTTTTTGCCATTGCCGTTGGGATCCTTCTCCGCAAAAGCCTTCAGTACATTGTACAAATCGTCAGTCGTGGCGGGCATTTGCAGATTCAGCTTCTTCATCCAATCCGAATTAACCCAGGCCCGGTACGAACCTTCGTTCCAGTTCAGCACGACATAATTGGGCAGCGCGTATACGCTTCCGTCCGCCAGCTTCAGATTGTTGTAGATGAAGCTTTTGTCCGTACCTTGGATGCTATTGTAATTGACGGCTATCGCGGGATCCTTGTAGTAATTGTCCAGCTTGACGAAGACGCCCTTGGAGGCGTAGTCGTAAGCGGTTACGTCGTCCAGCGAGATATTGACGATATCCGGCAGCGTCGTGCCGGAGGATACCATTAGCGCGAGCTTCGTCTTGGCTTCATTGATATCGGCGGGAAGCTCTACGAAATTCATGTCCACATTGAATTTTTCCTCCAGCATTTTGGTGAGCTGGTTCGTTTTGCGGTCCTGGACACTCGTTTGCGACTGCATGGCAACTGTGATTTTCGTTTTGACGCCGGGATCGACGGAGGCTCCCGCCTTCGGCTCATCCGTCTTCTCCGGATTGCCGCCGGAGCTGCAGCCCGCCAGCATGGCCGGCAGCAAACATGCCGCTAAGGCAAGTTTAACTCCGCTCTTCTTTTTGGATCGACTTCCATGGTTGTTCATTTTGACTCCTCCTCTTGTTCTCCCTATCGATTTTTGAAACCGCTTGCATTGCAATCGTATACCTAGCCGTTCTGGCGATAAACGATCAATTGCGGCTCCTTCTGTCACGGAGCAATAATAGGCACCGTCAATTTCTTCGCTCTCTGTCAACCGGTTGGATTCTTATTGTTTTCCCGCCATACCGTCGGAGAAACGCCATGCTTTTTCGAGAAAGCCCGATAAAACGTATTCTCGCTGCCGAACCCGCACAACATCCATATTTTTCCGTTCGCGAATTCCGTTTCCAACAGAAGCCGTTCCGCATGGAATAGCCGCACTTCCTCGACCAGTTTCCCCAAGCTTTTGCCCGACTGCTCCTTCACGAACGAATAGACGTATTTCTCCGAGATGAGCAGCTGCGCCGCGATGCTGCCGGCCGACAGATTAAGATCGGCGTAGTGGTCCTGTATATAGTTCATAATATCGACCTTCAGCTTCTCATTGTTGCTCCTCTTGTTGCCTATGACGACATCGCATAAGCTTGCGCTCACCTGATTTAATTCATGGAACAGCTTGAACACATCGGTTATCTGGCCATATTCGGGAAGCGACAGCGCAAGCCGGGCCTCCGTGTCGAACCGTTCGTTGACGATCACCTTGTGCGCGTTGTACACGATTTGCCGGAAGGAATAAAAGATTTGCAGCTGTTCCTGCTCGCTCAAGGCATAATTGGCTATGCTCCGCAAACTGTCGGCAAAGATCTGCCCGGTGATGTTCTTCTCCCCCGCAATCAGCGCATCGTACAGCTTGAGCAGGATGGCGATATCGAAATGAAGCTTGTCTGCGCTCTCCGCAGCGGGTTCATAGACGTATACACCGCCGGAAACATCGTTCTCGTGAATGCTCAGCGCGTAGATCGCCTGCTGGTACGCCGTCTTGGCATGCTGAATGCCGAATGTGACGGGACTGAGGCCGATATTGATCGTGAACGGGATGGGCGAATTCACGTTGATCATACGGATCAGCTCCGTCAGCGCGATCTGGATCGAATCGATGTACGAGCTGTTTTTCCGCTCCAGGAAGATGACGAAAATCGTTTCGTTCGTATGGAAGTTCAATGTTTCGAAGTCGGCGTCGACGATCGCCCGGAACGAATGCTCCAGCTCCAATACGATATTTTGCTGAATGGACAGATCGACGGGACGGCTGTCATCCAGGCGATAGCTCACTTTGGCCACACAGAACCGGTCGAAGCTGCCGCCGAAATAAGCTGCCGCCTCCTCCTTTTCCCTTTCCGTGTATACGCCCAGGATGAGCACATTTTTAAGCACGGAATGTTTGATCGAATCGTTCAGTGCGTCGATTTTGGACAGCTGCTCCTCATTGATCGTGCTGATTCTCGTAATGGCATGATTGATATACGAATATTCGTTGCTGATATTGAAGATCGTATTGCTCGATCGGGAAGAGGCCTCGATCAGCCGCTTGAGCCACATCGTTTCTTTCATAGAAAACAGCATGGTCAGCCCGACGGTGAGCAGCGTGCCCAGAACGATATAGAGAATGACCAGCTCCAGCAAGGAATTGACGTTCGTCTTGATCGCTTGCAGCGGAATTCCCACAACGGCATGTATGCCGAGCATTTCGCTCGAGTACGTCAGCGCGATATACTTCTGCGATCCTAGCGTCACTTCATCCGCGTTTTTCAGGCCGGGACGGGCCGCGTTCCCCGGATTGTTATGGGATAAAATTACATTTCCGTCACTGTCGGTAATATAGGCGAAATAATCCCTCAGCTGATTCTCGTATAAAACTTTGTTGACGATATCCTTCTTGTCGAAATCGATTGCCATGACGCTCATCTGATCGATGGAATTGTAATAGGAATTGTTGATCAAAACCGTCACGCCGTCGAAATAATTGCGGCCGTAGAAGTAGGAGAATACCTGGTTTTGCGTAAAAAAATTTACATTGAAATTTTCTTTGAACAAGCGGTCGCGCCATTCGTTAACGGTTACGTCTTTATAATTGTAATAATTGGCGTAAATATTGGCATAATTGTCCGAGGAGATGGAGTTGGATACGAAGACCGGATTGTCCCGGAACATAATATAGACATTGGACAGCATGTCCTGCGTGAGCGACAAGCTCTTCAGCTTCGTCTGCAGGACATTGAAATCCACGTAATATTCGCTGGAAGGCGGCCCCTTCAGGAAGAACAGCCGTTTGAACACCTCTTCCTGGCGGAGCAGGTTCGATATTTCCTGCGCCTTCCTAATTTGCGCTTCGAGCGAATCGATGCCTTCCTTCAATTTGACATTGCTTGTATGGATTGCTAACTGTTTGGCCAGTGCATAGGATTTGAATAGGAGCGGCGCTATCATGAGCATGAGAATGGCCAGAATCGCAAAATATTTTAGGCAGCGCTTCAAAAAAAGGAACGTTGTTTTGTTTTTCCGGATCCAGTTTTGTACGATGTAGACTCCCCCTTTCTATGTCGGACCCCGACTAAGCCCGGCTGCCCGCTGCCCGCCCCGGTTCGGCCGCTTCGGGCTCCTCCATCATTCCGCTACGTATGAGAACTAATTAGTATTCACCCTCAAATATAGTGCAGCGGGTAGGATCCCTCTACCGGGGAATGTGACATGATTCTTGTTTTTATGACATTACTGTTTTGACCAGATTGTCGGCGTTTTTTTAAAAAAGAAAAACCATTAGGGAAGATCACCCTGATGGTCCTCTGGCGAAAGTGTTCGGTTGGTGCGTGGGGAGGGCAGGAAAAAGGTTCCAACCGTTGTTAAAATCACGGCCCTTGATTGCAGTTTTG
>NZ_BIMA01000201.1 GCF_004000845.1 Paenibacillus koleovorans NBRC 103111 | reverse complement strand
ACAAAACACATTCATCATCAAGCCCTGTTCTTGTTGGTTCATTAACTCCTACATTGCAGTGGACGTTTTCTGACCCAGATGTAGGCAACACTCAGTCTGCTTACAGGGTTATTGTGAAGAACATGTCTGACGTTGAAGAATACAACAGTGGCTGGGTCAGCTCGAGCAGCAATACTTTGACGATTCCTTCTGGGGAGTTAACTAGAGGTACTACATACAAGTGGACAGTTGCCACCAAAGATAATAGTGGTGCAGAGTCTCCATTCTCTTCAAGCTATTACATCAAGGTGAATACCTTGCCTACAGCTAATATTACGGCGTACTCGGAAGGATTCACTCTTCCAGACAACATTGTAAACATGACTTGGACTTACGGGGATGGAGATTCTCAGGCCCAAACTCATTTCCAAGTTGTCGGCTCTAAGGATAACTGGGCTACTTGGTCTTATAACTCAGGTGAAATTGCCTCCTCCGCCACCAGCCACCAAACGACTCCTCTTTCTAATGGAGCTTGGAGTTTCGCTGTGAGAGTAAAGGATGGGCTTGAGTGGTCGAATTGGGTTTACCGTAGCTTGAACTTACCGAACAGCTTTGAGGACAACAACACAAGCGGAACAGCCTTCCCTGTAGCTTACCAGAATACATACAACACGCTTATCTCATCGGCTACGGATGTGGATTGGTATAAGTATACGCCTACAAGCACAGGAATTGACCGTGTGACCCTGACGGTACCGTCAGATAAGAACTATGACGTCATCATCTATGATTCTACCGAAAAGCCGATTACGGCGGGAATTGGTGGTACTGGAGCGACGGAGAACATCATCTTTGAGGTTACTGCTGGGCAGGTGTATTACATCAAGGTGTTTGGAGTTGACAGCCATTTTTCGACTAGTGCTACATATGGGATGACGTTGAACAAGATGAGTGTCAATTCGACAACGACATACCAGTACGATTCGAATGGAAATATAACTGGTAAGACGACTGTGACGACGAGGCAATAAATCAAACCAAGGGGGAAGCTATGGAACTCAAAATTCAAAAATTATTTGTATCTCTGTTGGTAGGTACAATGTTATCTACTCCTTTTGCACAAGTCTTAGCTAGAGATTCAATAGGACCGATTCCTGACGGAGTTTCCATTTCGACGGAGTCCGTTACCAGCAACACATACGAGGCGAGTAAGGGAGACAAGTCTAGCAAGCCTCCTGTAGTCGCTGAAGTAAGAGGTCTAGAAAAATGGAAAGCAATGGACTCGAACATTGTGAGTGAAGTCGTGTCTAAACGCACAGATAACAGCAAGCACTTTTTGATGAATGACGGTACATACAAAGCTGTTATATCCATGGATACACTGCACTACGAAGATGTAGAGGGAGTTCTGCAAGATATTGATACATCACTTGTTGATGAGTCAGAAATCGAGGGGATCAACCTTATAAAGCATAAAATATCCAAACAGGCTTCAAATGAAATAATAAGTAAAAAGCAGAATAGGGGAAAACAACCCGCATTTACTGAAGGAAATTACAAGGCGCTTCAAGTTCCATTCGATGTGACAATTCCAAAGAGATTTGCTGACGGATATTCAATTCGGTTTGGTGAGGATAAACTCGAGTTTACTCCACAAAATGTAAATAATACTAATGGTTCTAGATATTCATCGAGTGCAATAATTTACTCAGATGCCTGGAAAGACACTGACGTTATCTTAGATATCACAAATGATGGACTTAAAGAGACTATTCTGTTAAAGACCTCTGAAGCCCCGACTCAGTTCTCTTATAAGCTTAATGTCCCAGTGAGTGAGGACTTCGTTTTAGGGCAACTTACATTACTTTCACCTTGGTTGATAGATTCGCTAGGTGAAGTTCGCGATGTTTTTCAGAAACTAAGGATAGAAGGGGAGCAAATATTTTTAGATTTAACAGTAGATACGTCAGGGTTAACTTTTCCCATTACTGTTGATCCAACAGTTACTACAAGCGCAAGCGCAGACGCATGGGTATCAGAGAACGGAATGTATACAAATCGAGGAACTACACAAAATGGATGGATTGGGATTGATTATGATTATGGTGATTACGGCGATTTATACAGTTATCAAAATCAAATGTATTATAAATTCAACCTAGCTTCTGTACCCATCTCAGCAATAATTGATTCTGCAACATTAAGTATTAATGGGATAAATGGAGGATTAAATGGTGATTGGACTATTTTTGCAGCGAGAACACAAAGCTCATGGTCCGAGACCACAATTACATGGTGGAATAAGCCTGGTGGGGGAATACTAGATTCCACTTCTTTTACTAATTACAATTTTAGTGGCTGGAAGAACATTAATGTGAAAAATGTGGTAAGTCAATGTAGACCTCTTGGAGCAGAGTGCTCGATTGTACTTTCAGCAAATCCTGGTTCAGATGACGTGTGGCAAGTCTACACTAGAGAGGCATTCCAAAGCGTCCCACAACTAGTTATTAATTATACAATCCCAAATACTGCTCCAACTACTCCTTCTGTAGTCGAGCCTAATGGCGGCAATGTAATTGACAGCAATTTCAGTATATTATGGTCGGCATCAACTGATGCTGAAACAACCCAGTCTAATTTAAAGTATCAACTGCAGCTTTCACTTGATAATGGGGCAACCTGGCCATATGATCTTGCACCTTTGCTAACCACTGCGGGTGCCACTTCATTCTCATATAACTTCTCAGCGATACCTGCAACAACAAACGCAATAATTCGTGTCAGAGCATATGATGGTGAACTTTATAGCTCCTGGGATCAATCGAATGCTGTTTTCACAATTAGACATAATCAAGCCCCAACAGCACCAACAAACTTAACACCAGGGCACACGTCGTCTTCAACTCCAACATTGATTGCTGGTGTAACACCGACGGTCCAATGGACTTTTCAAGACCCAGATGCGGGGAATACCCAGTCCGCTTATCTTGTTGAAGTCTACGACACAAGTAATGTACAGAAGTACACGAGCACCTGGGTGACATCCAGCAGCAATTCACTTTCAGTCCCAGGTTCCGCCAATTTGGCTCGAAATACAACTTATTACTGGAGAGTTAAAACCAAAGACAATTCAGGAGCTGAGTCACCTTACAGCAGCTCGATGTATTTCAAGACCAATGCATTGCCCACTCCAACAAATATATGGGGCCAAGATAATACGACTCGCCGAGATAATTTAATCAACTTTACTTGGACATACAGTGACGGGAACTCTCAAGCACAGACGCACTATCAACTCGTAGGGTCTAAAGATAACTGGGCATCGTGGGCCTATGACTCTGGTGAAGTTGCTTCCGCCGCCGCTTTCCATAACTTTATTCCTCCATCAACGGGGTTATGGAGTTTTGCGATTCGTGTGAAAGATGGCATGGAGTGGTCAGCTTGGGTGTATAGAAGCAATATTACGATGAATCACGCTTTTGAGCCTAACAATACCTATGAGACTGCTTTCCCGATCAGTTATCAAAACACATTGACTACGGTCATTTCCGCACCAAACCCGAACCCAGATGAGGACTGGTATACATACACACCGACATCGACTGGAATCGATCGGGTTACCATGTCCGTCCCTGCTGGTCTGAATTACGACGTCTATGTATACGATAGCTCTCAAAATCTATTGGCTGCTGGCGTGAGAGGGGCAGGACTTACGGAGAACGTTATCTTCGAGACGTTGTCCGCCACTCCGCACTACATTAAGGTGGTTGGAGCTAATGGGGCATTCCATGCGGATAATACCTATAGCATCACCCTGAACAAGGTTGACGTGCTTTCTCAGACGAGCTATCAATATGATCCGAACGGAAATATCACGAATAAATCAACAACGTTGTCCAATTCTTCCAACATTGCATTTACGAACCCTGGTTTCGAATCAGGGACGTCGAGCTGGGGCATCAGCAATGGAAGTGGAGGCACATATGCAACGGATACCGCCACCAAGCTCTCAGGCACTCAATCCATGAAAGTGACAGTTGCACCTTCAGGGGATCAGCATCAATACAACGGATTCAACTTTAATATGGATGTTTCAGGTAGAAAGTTTAATGTCTCCGCTTATGTCAAAACAGAGGGCATGACGGGCGGCGTTAGTGTACGTACCTACTGGAAGACATCTGCTGGTGCATGGATTTGGCAGAACAATGTCGTTTCAACAACCTTACAAGGTACGAATGGGTGGACTAAGTTATCTGCTACAGCATTAGCACCAGCAGGGGCTCAACAAGTCTTTGTAATGATTGTCCCAATCACGAACGGCCAAGGCCACTACTGGATCGACAACGCACAAATCCAAGAGATATTCAACTAACCAAGCAGTACAGCATCCACCCAAAATCCTAAGGAGGCTTTCCTCTTGAATAAGAAACGCTCGAAATGGATCCTATCCTTCCTGATTTTTATCCTACTATTTACTAGTGTTCCTTTAGCTGCTTCGGCTGCACCCCAGGACACTTCTTCAACACCCGTCGAAGAGAAAACGCCCGCTACTAAGAAGAAAGTGGAGAAGCTGAAAGAGAAATTCGCTGTCGAGGAAGACTTCATTCAATCCGAGCTGGACAAAGGGTATACCCTTAAGCAGGTTGAAGAAGCACTCGATCACCAGCAAGCCACAGGACTGACTTATGAAGAAAGTATTGCGGCCGTTACGCCAGAGTACGTGAACCTGTCTCAAAGCGCAAAGAGCACCATCCAGTCCGAATTGCAGGGCTTTGGTGGTGGTGGAATGCAGATGTTGATGACAGGTCAGGACTACAGCTATGTCAATACCAAGCCTGATCAAGCTCCATATACCGTTTCCCTGGATAACGAGAACCTGTCTACCCTTTCAGGTGGCGTATCGCTGAGAAACGTAGATTTGACTCTCCCAGGACGGAATGGCCTGTCCTTTGCTTTGTCTCGTTCTTACGATAGCGCTTCTGCTCAATTCTATAAGATGGGCGTTACAGGAAGCGCCAACTCCACTGCCCCCGCCGACGATGAGAACATGTTCCCGATCGGAAAGGGTTGGAACTGGGACATCTCTTTCATCGAACATGAAGGTGACAAGAAGTATCTCCACCTTGCTGGCAGCGGTACGTTTGAAATCAAGGATGGACTTTTGAAAGGGTACAGCTGGCAGGACTTGACCATTGCCGCTGACACCACGGTAACTGTCAACGGAGAGACTTCCACAGATCGCCTTCAGTCCATTGGCGGAATCAAGCAATATTTCAACAGCGAAGGTCGTCTCCTTCAAATATCGGATCCATATGACAACACACTTCAATTCAAATATGAAACAGACCCTGTCTACGGCAAGGTGTTGTCGTCCATCCATGATGCCATTGGGAACGTCATTAACATCACATATTCCACCCAAAGCGTTGTTTTGACAAAGGGAAGCCAAACGGTCACTTACTACAAGCAGATTCAAGATGGTAAAGAGCTTCTCACTCAAGTAGTAGACCCTGTTGGTCGTGCAGTGACTTATGATTACACCATTAAACCGGCTCAATTTAACTTGCTAGGGACAACGCCAAACACGTCTAACCCTTATGCTTTGATTACTGGCGTCATTTACCCAACGGGGGCCAAGGTGATTTATGAATATGAGACGTCTGCAGTCACCCGTTATATTGGGGAGTCCTCTGTAAATCAGGTCTATCGAGTCCAATCACGGAAAAGCCAAATCATTTATGCTGATGCTCCGCCCGCTGATTTTAATGTGAAGACGATTAGCTACTCAGGTGACTCTGGAAGCTCCTACAATTCGGATATGACATTCTCAGTCACAGTAAATGATGTGCTGACATCGACCCAGTTTGATAATAAGAAAGATTACATCGATGCTGAGAACCCGCCTGTTTTTTACAATACGAAAGTCAGTAGTACTGCTGGAGACATAAAGAAAGTTACGGACTACACTTACGACGAAGCTCGCCGTTGGACTACGCCTATTGGCAGCAGTTCGAAAACAGTGAATACTTCGACATCAGTGGAGTCGAGTCCGGTAACTACTTCTCGAACTTTTGACGACTATCAGAATGTGACGACTTCGACTGACCCGATGGGTGTCCGTACAACGTACGAATATGACGCTACAACGCATTTGCTGAAGAGCGTATCTCAGCCAATCAGTGCTACACAGACCCGTTACACGGGTTATACCCGAAATACCCAGGGGAAAGTGAT
>NZ_BIMA01000200.1 GCF_004000845.1 Paenibacillus koleovorans NBRC 103111 | reverse complement strand
GCGGGAGGCCTGGCGGGAGGCCTGGCGGGAGGCCTGGCGGGAGGCCTGGCGGGAGGCCTGGCGGGAGGCCTGGCGGGAGGCCTGGCGGGAGGCGGGGCAGCGCCTAGGGCAGGGGTTGGCGGCGGGAGGGCGGCAGGCTGACCAGCGGTGGAGGCGGAGGCGGGGACGAACGGTATGGCGGTGCCAACAGGGGCAGTAGCGAAGGTGGAAGCAACGCCAGCCGAGCCGCGCGGCCGTCGCGCCTGCACAAGCGCCCAGCGCTGCAGCGCCGCCGCCGGCCCGTACGCCGCGTGGCCTCGCCAGCGGCGCCAAGCGTGTGCCGCGCCTCGGCTATCGCCGAGCTGCGCGGCCAACAGCCCGAGCGCCAGCGGATGGCGCTCGAACCCCTCGCGCAGCGCGCCACGCTGCTGCGCAAGCCAATCGGGCCGCCGCAAGTCGACGGCGGCCTCCAAAACCGCCGCCTGCGTTCTCGCAGGCAGGCGGCCCGCCTCGGCGCAGCGCGCAAGGAGCGCGCCTACACGGTCCAGCCGCTCGGTCGCCGCGCCGAGCGGCACGAGCCGCAGCCAAGCCGGGTCAAAGCCCGGCTCGGCCTCCACCGCCTGCTCATAGTGCATCCAGGCGGTCTCCCAGCGACAGAGCCGCTCCTGCAGCAGGCCTGCCATATAATGGCTCCGGTAAGTGCCCGCTCCCGAGCTCGCCGAATATTGGCCGGACACGTCTCCCGCCGCAATGGCTCTCCCCAGTACCTTATATGCTTCCTTTACGCATCCCTGCTCGGCCAATAGACTGGCATACAGCTCGAGCAAATCGGCGAAATCCGGATACAGCCGCAGCCCCCGCTCCGCCAGCTCGGTCGCCTCCGTCCGTTTGCCCAGCATCCAGGCGGTGAACACCGCTTTCTGCACCAAGTCGGAGAAGTATCCCGCATCCGTACGCAGCCCAACTCCCGAGGCCGTCCCATCCCCACCCCCATCACCTTCAGCCACCAGCCGGCTAAAAATCGGCCACGCTTGGTCGTAACGCTCCTGCTGGAACCATTCGGTGCCCAAGGCGTACCACATCCGCACATTGTCCGGTTCGCGAACCAAAGCCGCTTGAATGAGCTGCACATTCCGCTCCGGCTTCGCCTTCTCAGCGATCGCTTCGTCCAAATAACCGTCGTGCTCGATCGTCATCCCGCAATCAGCCAGTGTCTCCCGACCCAAAGCCAGAACAGAGGAAGCGATCTCCTCGTGGATCATCCCATGGAATCGGAGCCGCTCCTCGTTGCGAAAAAAACGACAGACGGAATCGGTAATATACTGCTCCCTCGCCGCCGCAGCACCGACGTAACTGATCAGCTTCACATTGTAGCCGTACACATGCTCCTGAGCCATCAGCCGGACGAGCTCATCGTGTGAGGGAGGCACCAAGCGCTCATCGGCGTCAAGCACCAGAATCCAGGACCGCGAGGCGCATGCCAATCCAATATTCCGTGCCTCCGCAAAATCACCCTTCCATTCCGCGTCTACGACAACCGCGTTAAAGCTCCGCGCAATAGCCACCGTTTCGTCCTCCGACCCCGTATCGACGACCACGATTTCCGACACTAACCCGGCGGCGGAGCCCAAACAATCGGCAAGGCGCTTCGCCTCGTTGCGCACGATCAAACAAAGCGAAATATCCAGCTTAGGCATAGGCATCCCCTTTTCCACCGCCGCTTCCTCCTCCGGCCTCCAGCCACCGTCAAAACCCATCAAAACCCGGCAACCCAAGCCTTGCGGCCTGAATAGGCGCCTCCGACCCCTCGAGCTCCACGACGGCCAACCGCCGATCCGCCAAAGCAGCCAAGCTCCGCATCAAGGCCTGCGCCCCCTCCGCTCGATCCCGCCGCGACTCCAGCGCCGCCAGCCCAGCCCCCCAGCGCTGCAGTACAACCGCCAGCTTGCCGCTCGCCCCCGCAGCAGCAGCTCCCTCCAGCAGCCGCTGCAAGCCGGCCCATACCGGCTCCGCCTCCGCACGCTCGCCCTGCTCCACAGCCCTCCGGAGCCCCGCGCCTACATTCGCCAATTGGGGGCGAAGGAATGCTACCGCCGCGCCACGATAGCGAACCGGCCGATCGTCCAGCCAATCGCGCTGCTCCAGCAAACGCTCCAAGAGCTGAGAACCGCCTTTCCCCGCCCGCAGCCCCCGCTCCTGCTCTCCCTCTCGCTCTCCCTCCCGCTCCCCGCTGAAAAGCTCCACCAACACGCCGGCTACCGCTTTCGTACTCGAGGGCACTCCGGCGGCCAGCGGCCCGAACAACAACAAGCGCGCCGCAGCCGGACATCGGCAATCAAGCAACAACGCGACGATCCGCCAGACCGCTTCGCCGGAGCTCAGGGAGAACTTCTCAGCCAACAGCTCCACGATGCCTTCTTCCCGCCTCATTGCTCGCATTACCCGGAACAGCCTGCACAAGGGCGGGGTCAGGCTCGATTTCATTCGCACCGTCTCCACATACCACTGCACCGCCTCGTCCAGCTCCCCGTCCTCTTCTTCCAGCTGACCTAGCGTGTAGGCACTCTGATACGTGCCGATGCCTTGCTCCGTATGGTAACCCGCCGGCGCCGGACCCAGACGCAGTGCCTCCAGCAGCGACCGTTTGGCCTGCAATCTCAACCCCAACGCCATCTCGCAAGCAGCCCGATACTGCCACAAGTCCGTATACTCGGGGTACAAAGCAAGTCCCGCCAGAGTCGCCTCACGCGCACCCTCCCCATGGCCGAGCGCCTGCAGGCTGCGCACCTCGTATTTGTACAGCAAGTGGGCGAAGCTGCACGTGTAAGGATCGACCAGCTCGATCGCCCGGCGGAATTGGAGCCGCGCTTGCGCCGCTTGACCGAGCCGCAGAAACTCGACGCCCAGGTTGTACATGTAGAAGGCGTTGTCCGGCTCATCCGCTAGGGCGGCTTGGAGCAGCTCCATATTGCGCTTCACTTTGTCCTTGCGCAGCACGTCCTCCTGCCGATACCCATAGTGATGAAGGATCACATCTGTGATCTGAAAAGCGGCGCCTGGCGTTACCCGACAGATGGCGGCGGCGATTTGCTCGTGGATGCGGCCCTCGAACCGATGGCCCGGGCGATTGCGGAACAGCCGCAGCACCGGGTTGATCGTCGCCCCTTCAGACCGCTCTACCACGGCTTCGGCCTCAACCCCCCCTTTTCGCGGAGCCCGACCGATATAGTTATGGATTTGCAGAAAAAAGCCTTCAACCCCCGGCTGCCTCACAAGCTCCCTAAGCGCATCCTTATGGGCTAACTCGAGCTCCTCGTCGGCGTCCATGAACAGAATCCACTCGCCTGCCGCCCGCTCTACCCCGGTGTTCCGAGCAATCGCAAAGTCGCCTTTCCAAGTCTGGTGGATAACCCGCGCGCCAAAATCTTCGGCAATCGCCACCGTCTCGTCGGCCGAGCCCGTGTCCACTACGACGATCTCATCGACCGCTCCCCACACGCTGCGGAGGCAACGGGACAGATGCGCCGCTTCATCCTTGACGATCATGCACAGCGAAATCCGTTCCCGCTGCATACGCTTTGTTCCTCCTTTGCGAGCCGTTGTAAACGGTGCGCCAGCCCACCGCGTCCAGAACGGCCATGCTGCGCTCCAGCTTCTCCATGTCGGCACGCAGCCCGTCGGCGTCCGCCTCCGCATGCTCCGAAGCAACCTCGTGCGCCAGCTTCAAGTAGCTCATCGCCGCCCCGACACTCGCTCGCTCCAGCCCCGGATCCAACGCCACCGCCTGCTCGAAGAGCGAGGCCGCCTGCATGTAATAATGTTTCTCATAAACGGTTTCCGCTACATAAAAGAGCCCTTCCCCATCCAACCGTCCTTCCCCCATCAAGGTGAGCAGCCGGTCGGCGGCGGCAAGCACGAACCCCTGGCAGTACAAGCTCTTGGCCAGCACAAGCGGCAAGCGGTCATGCAGCCGGCTGAGCCGGTGAGCCAGCTCCAGCTCTCTAAGCTCCACGGCGCGATGGAGACGGTCGGCAGCCAGTTCCAAGACCGCTTCCGCTCCGTCCAGCCTAGCCGTCGTCACTTCCCCGCTCGCGTCCACCGTCACCCTCAGCAGTAGCCGTTCCAGCACCTCATACGCTCTCGCCTGCTCCGCGCTAAGCCCCGTGCAGCTGTAGAAGGCAGGCGGCAGCGCCCGCCCCAACCGCCAAGTGCACAGCGCCCAATCCGCCACGGCTCCGGCAGGCGCCACCGGCAACTGCCCGGCTGTTCGAGCGGATTCAGACATCCCGGCGGACCCGTCAGACCCCGCGGATCCGGTCTCTCCAACAGCCCTAGCGATCCCCCCGGCGCCGGCGGACCCGTCGGCCCCGGTCGATCCAACAGCCCTTGCGATCCCCTCAGCTCCAGCGGCCGCGGCCCCGGCCACACAGCCGCGCGTGCACCAGGCGGCCAGCCGCTCGGCCGCCCGCGCGAACTGCCCCGTCTGCAGCAAGCCGCTGCAGACGAACCCCTCGCCGCCGCCCCCCGGCGGCAGCACCTCCAGCGCGGCGGCATGCGCGCCGCAGGCGGCCAAGGCGCGGGCGACCCGCTCCCGCGCCGCCGCTTCGCCGTCCGGCCCCGCTTCGCTCGCCGGACGCACCGCCTGCAGCAGCCGCTCGCGGATGGCTGCATCGTCCGCGCCCGCGAGCTGCAGCAGGTCCGCCCAGCCGGCCAAGGCCGGCTCGTGCAGCGGCTGCTGCTCCAGGGCGCGGCGGTAGCAGGCGTCGGCTTGCGCCAAGTCGCCTGCACGCTGGTGCAACCGGCCGAGAGCAGTCAGCGGCCGCCAGCCGTCCATGCCCGCCTCCCGAATAAAAGGCGGCCGCAATCCGCCCGGCCCAGCCTCCCTCACCGCCGCTCGATACGCTCTGATCGCATCAGCCGGCATTCGCAGCCGCTCGCAACATTCACCCAGCAGCATCAGCAAATCGGAATACCCCTCATACCGCTCCACCTCTGCGTGCAGCAGCTTCCTCGCCTCTGCCGGCCGATCCAGCGCGAGCAGTACCTTGGCCTTATCGCGAATGAGCGCGGCCCGATAAGGTGCTCTCTCCGGAGCGCTCACCCAGGCGCGTTCAAACGACGCCAAAGCCTCTCTCAACGCGCCGGCCTGACACCAAGCAACGCCTAAATTATAGTGGTGGAACGGATCATCCGGCTGCTCGGCGAGCGCCAGTTGGAGCAGCCGCATATTCCGTTCCGCCGTCTGTTTGCGCTGCAGCTCGGAAGGCAAGTAACCCGTGTGCCTCAATACAACCGGACTGTGGAACGATGCGGGCACCACTTTCCGAACCCCGTCCACCTCTTCTCTCTCCAACTGCTCATGAATTTTTCCCGTGTACCGATACCCTCGCCCGTTCCGAAACAGCCGCACCGCCGTATGCTCCAGCTTCTCCTCCGGACCATTCCCGAACCAGCTATGCAGCGTCACATCCGCGCATTCCTCAATGTCGCTCGCCTGAGCCAGTGTCTCCGCCAACTGATCCATGCCGGCTACCGCCTCTTCATCCGCATCGATCACCAGCACCCAGTCTGTCGTCGCTTGGGCCAAACCAACGTTCCGCGCAGCGGCAAAATCGTCCGCCCAAGGCACCTCCAACACGATAGCTCCGTTCGATAGCGCCATTTCTCGCGTCCGGTCCGTCGACCCCGTGTCCACGACCACCATCTCCCCAACCCAGTCGCGCACGGTCGCCAAACACCGCGGAAGCGCCGCCTCCTCGTTGCGGACGATCATATGGACACCGATGCTCCCCTTGCCTTTTCCCTGCATACCGGCTTGCCCCTTTCCCCATAAACCAAATAAGCATGAAGCCCCGGATGCAGGACTTCATGCACTGTATGAGCTGGCGGTTCGTTACGTGCCTTGGGCGTTGAAAAAGACGTCGAGCGTCGTATCGTTGCCCGGAGCGCTGGAACGGTAGGCCAACCGGGTATATTTCAAGAAACGGACCGGGACAAGCACATCCACCGAACCCGAAGCAACGCCTGTAACCGAGGTGACGTCGCTGAACCAGTTCGTCCCGTCAGCGCTGATCTCGACGCGAGTGTCCGCCCGGTTGGCGCCGGTGTTGTTGATGAAGAACGAATACGTCCCGAGCGTACTCGTATTGACGGCCGGAAGCGCGCTGTAAGCGGTCGTCGTTGGGATGCCTGCGGTGGAGCTTTCGACAAAGCTTTTCTGCGAAATCGAGGTGACACTGCTCAGCGTACCGGCCGTAATCGTCGCTCCCAGCACGCTTGTAATCGTACCGTTCAGCAGGTTCGTGA
>NZ_BIMA01000199.1 GCF_004000845.1 Paenibacillus koleovorans NBRC 103111 | reverse complement strand
ACACCGATGCCGGGAGGTGGCGCCATGGATGCTGAATCCCCCAAACTCGCTTAGCAAGCGTCCCTCTTATGCTTTATCGCTGTAAAGCGATTAAACTTTCTATTATGTGAACAAAAACCACCGGGCGAGGTGCCCGATGGTGGTTGGGTGGATGTTGACTTGGGTGGATCCGGAGTCGGGTGGATCTGGAGTTGGGTGGGGTGGCGGGGGATCGCCAATCCATCATAGCTAGACTTCACGGCAATTGTGAGTACCACCTTTCATCCGATCAAGCGGTCCGCCCGCCTCACCACCACCTGGAATCCGGAACGTCGACCCACTCGCCGCTGCGGCCAATCGATTGCTGGCTGACCAGGCCCGGCAGCGTCATATCCATCGCTTGATGGATGTTGATCGTGAGCGCCTTTTCCCCCGTCAGCTGAGCCAAAATATCGCACATCATCACATAGTCGGAGCCGCCGTGGTTGACGACCTGATCTTCCGGGAGCTCCGCCCATGCTTTAGGCAGGTACTCGGCCTCCACTGTCCGCATATCCTTCCACTCTTTCTTGTCCTCGCCGAACGTCTTGGAGTAGAACTTGCCGTTCCAGAAATCGAACCGATCCGACTCATAGCAGCCTTGTGTGCCTTGCAGCTGGTAATTCAGCGTGGTCGGGCGTTCGGACAGCAAGTCCTGGCGGATCTTGATGAGCCGGCCCTGCTCGGTTCTAGCCAGCATGACGCAAGTGTTTTCTTGCTCATAAGCGCGCCCCGAAGCATCCGCATAATGATGGCCGCCGCCGATACAAGACACCTGCGAGATCCGGTCGCCCTCGAACCAATCCAGAATCGGCCCGATGCTGTGGGTCCCGTACGTGATGCCGTTGACGCCGGTTTGCCAGGACCGCCGCCACTTGGTCAACTCGTTCAGTTCCTTCGACTCATGGAGATACTCGCCCTCCGCGTAGTACAGCTCCCCGAACAAGCCGGCTCGAATCATCGCTTTTACCAGCATCATTTGTTTGAAATAGTTTACATTTTCCGCCATCAAATACCGGCCTCGCGAATGCTTAACCGCCTCGACCAATTGACGGCACTGCTCGAGGTCTGTCGCCGCCGGCACTTCGCTGATCACGTGCAGATGCTGTTCGAGTGCGAGCAAGCTTTGGGGTGCATGCGCCTGCATCGGGGTCCCGATGATAACGGCATCCAGCTCCGTTTGCTCCAGCATGTCCTCGTAAGAGAGGAACGACTGGGCTTGCGCACCGTAAAGCTGGGAGACGGCACGCAGTTTGTCCTCGGAAGCATCGCAGATCGCGGCAACCGTCACCCGGGGATGCATCGCCAGCGCCTGACTGAACGCTCTAGGTCTACCGCCTGCACCGGCAATTCCAATACGCAACGTTTCGATTTGGCTCATGGGGCACCTCTTTTATTAGTCTAGGATAGTTTAGAATGGTTCTGATAAAAGTCGAGGACACTCGCAAAACGCTCCGTTATTTCGATCCCCTTCTGCCAATCCGCGCCACCGTCCTCCAACGTCCAGCAAGCTTCGAGCACGCCTCGCGCCACCCCCCACATCGCAATACGCTGGGGATCCAATCCGAGGCGATCGGCCATCATCGCAATCCGCCGCAGCAGCAGCGACTCTCGGTCCCCGCCTCGATCTTCGAAATTCAGCAAATACTGGATCGTTTCGAAATGGACATCGCCCACGACGCCTTTCGGGTCAATGACCATCCATTGGTTTTCGCCACGGAGAAGGAGATTGTAATGGTGAAGATCGCCGTGCAGGAGAAGAAGAGGCTCTTGGGTGCTCGCGAGAAGATCGGCTAAATAGACTTCGGCGGTTTCCACCCATTTTTCCGGTAAAGGCGTTTCCTGAGGCTTGTCCTCTACACGCTTGAGGCGGTATCGCTCCATAGCAGCAAAATGCTGCAGTAAAGTCGGGAACACACCGTCGACAGGCAGATCTTGCGAGTGAAGTCGGCGAAACACTTCGCAGAAAACGGCCGTAGCCCGCTCATCATCCTCGATCGTCGACAAAGGCGTGCCCGGGACAACCCCCTCCAGAACCGCGACTCCCCAGCTCTCATCCGCATCCAACACTCGAACACCCCCATGCCCCGCATAAGCGCGAAGGACGCGAACCTCTCTGGCCAGCTCGTCCTTCAGGAACGAGGCTTTCAGCACGATCGAACGATCTTCGGCGTCTTTGCCCAGTAGGATGAAGTTCCAGGTTAGATCGGGGAAAGGAGCAACTGAACGAAAGTCGAAGCGAGCTGCACATTCGGCAATCAAACCGGGGAGCGCCTCCGCCCAAGCCAATCCCGCCTCGCCGTGAAGCTCGTGCATCCTTTGTAGAAAAGCTGGAGGGATCTCTATCATGAAGCAGCGGCTCCTTCCTTGTTGTTATGTCGAGCATAACACCTATATCATACCTGTGTTAACTAGTTGAGTTAAATTTTCTTTTTTCGGCTCTCCATTGGCGCGCATTTGCTGCTGAACGGCCGGATCGCCTTCAAGCTAGCTTAGCGATTGCGTATCGCGCAGCCGGGTTGACACTCATGATTCGGTTCAGCACGCAGCGGTCGATCCCCCATTCGATGGCATACGGGATGAAATCCGTAAACATTCAGTATCCTTCCTTCGGCTGCTGTTTGAATTGGGCTTCGGTGCCGACGAAGAAGCGTAGCATCGGCGGCTGATCCGTCCCGGAGGAGGTGCCGATCCCGTGGACGAGCTGTTCCTTCGTGCCGAAGCCGGTTCTCTGGCCGATCGCGTCGACGTAGTAGAATACCATCGGCCCCGCCTTGTTCGCGCTCGAAGTCGCGACCTTGCCGGAGGCGGGCACCTCGTAGACGATGTGGTTGCGCTCCTCCTTCAGCGCCGGCGCGTTTGGCTGCTCGTAGGTGACTTCTACCCAGCCGGTGAAGCCTTGCGGCAGCACGAACAGATGTGTCGGACGCGCATTGCAGGCGGTGAGGACGACAGTAGCTATGGTGAGTAGCAGGGCGAATAAAAGGATGTAGCTTTTGCGGCTGCGGAGTAGCATGTTGTTTGCGGTTCCTTTCCCGTGCGGTAGAGCTTGTTTCTTCTATTCTATCATTTGCAGGGGGAAGGCGCACGTTCCGGGCGCAGACCCCATTTTCCGCAGAATTAGATGATTTCGAGTAACCATACTCTACGCAGGGCACGCCTCCTCCCCCGGACACACAAAACCGCCCGCTCCCCAAGGAGCGGACGGTCCAATCAACCACAATCCAGCCTATTTAGCCTCACCGGCAGAGGGGGCCCTCAACGCCATGTGGGTGGCGACCGCTTCGGCCGATACCGGCTTGCCTTCGTTGATCAAGCGAATCCACTCGAGCGGCACCTTCGCCTGGCGGTCGTACGTCAGCAGCCCGTTGATCTCCTGCTCCACATCGGTCAGCTGCGTGTAGCAGTAGCCCTTCACCGCCACCGACTGCAGCAAAGGCCGCACGACAGCCGCCACCCGCTCCACGTAATCGCGCTCATCGCTGGCGGCCGAGTAGCCCCAGCCCTCCCACTCGCTCTTGCGGAAAGAGATGCCGCCGAACTCGGTGACGAGAATCGGCTCACCGGCATGCGATACGCCCGGCATGTATAAGCTGCGCTTGCAAGGCTTTTCGCTGAGGATCTGCTCGACGCTGCTATACCGTCGGCTCAGCACATCCTCGCGGCTCTCATAGTCATGGATCGTCAACATATCCGACTTCGCATGCTCCCACCCGTCATTCGAAATCACGGGACGCGTCGAATCGAGCGACTTCGTCAAGTGGTACATCGCCGTCGCATGATGCTGCTGCTCCCGGTTACGCATGATGTCCGGGACGCCCCAGCTCTCATTGAGCGGCACCCAAGCAACCAAACAAGGATGGTTGTAGTCCCGCTCCACGGCCTCCTGCCACTCGCTCGTCATCCGGTTCACGTAGGCACCCGAGAAGACGTAGGCGTTCGCCATCTCGCCCCAGACGAGCAGCCCCAGCCGGTCGCACCAATACAAGTAGCGCGGATCCTCGATCTTCTGATGCTTGCGCGCGCCGTTGAAGCCCATCGCCTTGGTCAGCTCGACATCTTGCCGCAGCGCCTCATCCGACGGGGCGGTCAGCAGTCCTTCCGGAAAATACCCTTGATCCAGCACCAGCTTCATGTAATAAGGCCGGTTGTTCAAACACAGCTCGCCCTGCTCGATCGAAATTTTGCGCAGACCGAAATAGCTGGCGACCCGATCCGTCTCCCGTCCCTCCACGCGAAGGACCAGCTCCACATTGTACAGATTCGGCGCCTCCGGGCTCCAAACTTTCAAGAAACGATCGGGCTGGGTGGCTACCAGCTTGATGCGGCGAGACATAACCGATTCCAGCACCTGCGTCACATCCCGGGCGATCAGCTCGCCCTCGAACATAATGCTTGTCTCCAGCTGCACATCCGCGGCCGCACCGAACCGATCCCCTGCGACAAACGCGTCAATGGCGATTTCGTTCGCATCCAAATCCGGCGTGAGCTTCACCTTCTGCACATGAATCGGCTCCACCGGCTCCAGCCATACCGTCTGCCAGATCCCGGTAGTCCCCGTGTAAAAAATGCTCTCCGACTGTTCCTTCCAATACTGCTTGCCCCGAGGGACAGACAGGTCCAAGCTGTAATCCTGCGCCCGAACCACAATCGTGGCAGAGCAGGCTCCACCCTCGTCCAGACAACCCGTTATATCAGCGGAAAAGGGAGTATGTCCGCCCTCATGCCGCGCGACCAACTGCCCGTTGACCCACACCATGGCGGCATAATCGACCGCGCCGAAATGAAGCCATACCTGCTTGCCCCGGAAAGCTTCAGGCAGCCCTATCTCCCTGCGGTACCAGACGATATCGTGGAACGTCCGGTCGTTAATCCCGCTGAGTGCGCTCTGATAGCAAAAAGGGACCTGAATTTGGCGAGAAAGCGACGTACCTTTGTACCATTTCTGCACCAACCCGCGATTCTCGTCATCAAACTCAAATTCCCATACACCGTTCAAACATAGCCAGGATTGGCGCTGAAACTGGGGTCTCGGATACTCGGCTCTTAGCATGAGGGACAACCTCCAATAGTTTAAAATGAAGACCTTTATATAGCGATAATATAATTTGTATAGGAAAATGTAAATATTGAAAATTGTGAAATTCCTATATTCATTTAATTTTTGCAATATAACAATTCTCCATGTACACTTAAAAGATAGCAATCGAACCGACCGGAGGAACCCGATCATGGAGCAAGAAACGAATGTCAAACGCATCCCCACGCCCGCCCTGCTAGAAACCGCCAAAGCCCTGGCCAGCGACTTGCGGCTGCGTATTCTGGAGAGCCTGAGCGAGAAGCCGATGAGCGTATCGGAGCTGACCGCCCAACTTGGAGTCGCCCAACCCACGATCTCGATCAATGTGCAAATGCTGGAGGAGGCCGGTCTGGTCGAGACGGTCCAGCGGTTCGGGCGGGGCAAGCTGCTGTCGCGGACATGCGATGTTGTGATGCTGCAGCTGCCGAAGGTGCCGAACGAGCTGTCCCAGCTGGAGTCGATTCAGATGCCGGTAGGGATGTTTTCGGATTTTCGTGTGAAAGCGACCTGCGGTTTAGTTGGCAAAGACGGGCTGATCGGCGCGGTCGATGATCCGCAAGCATTTTATTGGCCGGAACGCGCCGATGCTTTTCTCGTCTGGTTCAGCGAGGACGGCTACATCGAGTACCGGTTCCCGAACGGCATGACGCCGAGCAACCCGCCTCATGCCATCTCCATCAGCGCGGAGGTATGCTCGGAGGTGCAAGGCTATCGCGAGGACTGGCCGTCGGACATTACGCTGTCCATCAACGGCGTGGAGGTCGGCACGTGGACAAGCCCGGGCGACTTCGGCGGCAAAAAGGGCGAGCTGACGCCTTCCTGGTGGCTCGGCGGCACGCAGTACGGTTTGCTAACGGAGTGGACGGTCGACGCGCAGGGCAGCTCGGTGAACGGCGAGCGCGTGGAAGGCGCGAACCTGGCGCAGCTGCGGCTGCAGCCCGGCGAGCCGATCGTCGTTCGTTTCGCTGTCAAGCCGGATGCCGCCAACTGCGGCGGCCTGAACATTCTCGGCAAACACTTCGGCAACGTGCAGCAAGATATCAAGCTGACGCTGCATCGCTAGTTCAGCGCAAGAACTTTGGCAAGGCGACCGAATTCGTCCCTTTCGAAACTTTATAAGAAAAGCCAGCAGGAAGATCACCCTGACGGTCCTCTGGCGAAAGAGTTCAGTTGGCGCGTGGGGAGGACAGGCAGTGGGGTTCCGGCCGCTGTTGTAAGCACGGCCCTTGGATTGAAGTTGGTTGTGGGTAGGCCCTGATTTCAAAAGCGACCGCGCGCTTCT
>NZ_BIMA01000198.1 GCF_004000845.1 Paenibacillus koleovorans NBRC 103111 | reverse complement strand
AAAATCGTTGTTACGTTTTCTGGTGGCAGCTAGATAGGGATAGTTGTGCAGGAGTAATTCATAGGAGAGGATAATTGAATATCCGGACACTGCACACCCCAACTTCAGCTCGCCGTCCCTTCCACCAAACATAACTAGACATCTCGCATCCAAAATAGTATAACGGCATTGTAGGGATTCAATCGCAACAGCACGAAACCAGGGGAGGCGCAATGTGAGCGCAAGGAAAACAAACACCAAGTGGATGGACAACCCGTATGTATTGATGGGGCTTTTGCTGGTCCTATGGGGGTCCTTTGCGGCAGCGAGCAAGTTTGCGCTCCAATCGTTGGATAGCTTCCAAGTGCAGTTTTACATGTTCGGCTCGGCGTTGGTCGTGATGACCGTCATTTTCGTCGCCAACGGCAGAATGAGAAGCTTGCTGGCATTGCCGCCATATGCATTCCGTAAGCTTATCGTGTACGCCATCCCATCCTACCTATACTATTTTCTCTACATTATGGCGCTGCAGCTTGTTCCCGCGATTGAAGCTTCCATGCTGAATTATATGTTCCCGATTCTGATAGTGGCGCTGTCCGTACCGATGCAAGGGGAGAAGCTGAGCTTTCCGATAGTCGCGTCAGTAATCGTCGGATTTGCCGGGATGGTAGTTATTGTTACAGGCGGGGATTTCTCGGACATTCGGTTGACGAATTGGAAAGGGGATTTACTGGCGCTAGGGGCAGCCTTCTGCTGGGCGCTCTTCTCCAATTGGGGGAAACGGAACGAGATCGATTCGGATTTGAGCAACTACATGTACACTTTCGTGTCTTTCGTTTTGGCGGCGGTGAGCTTGGTTCTGTTCTCCGACTTTCGGATTCCCGCTTGGGAAGCGGGGGCTTGGGTCGTATGGATCGGGCTCAGCAATATTGTGTTTACTTACTACCTCTGGTTCCGGGGGTTAAAATCGTCCTCGTCCGCATTGATCGCGAGTTTGTCGTTTTTGACGCCCTTTTTCACCCTATTGTTTATCGTCTGGCTGTTGAAGGAACCGATGAAGCCGGCCCAGTGGGTCGGATTGTTGCTGATCGTGGCGGGTATCGCCATTCAGATGTTGGGAGAACGCTGGAAATCACGTAAAGTATCCAATCTATCCAAGAAAGCAGGTGCTTGAGCATGTGCCGAAATATTAAGATTTTGTTTAATTTTGACCTGCCGGCTACAGAGAATGAGGTGGAAGCCGCGGCATTGCAATTCGTGCGCAAGCTGTCGGGTTTCAATCAGCCTTCGAAGGCGAATGAGGCGGCTTTTCATAAAGCGGTGCACGAGATCACGCATGCGGCGCAGGAGCTGCTGGAATCGCTAGTGACGAATTCGGAGCCTCGCAATCGAGAGGTGGAGATCCAGCGGGCGAAGGCTCGTTCGATCAAACGGTTCGGGCCTAGAAAGTCGTAGGAGGCGAGGAGCGGCATGTTAGCGATTCAGGACATTCAGCGTATGATCCCGCATCGGTATCCATTTCTGTTGGTGGATCGCATCGTGGAGTGGGAGGAAGGTAAACGGGCAGTCGGATGGAAGCAGGTCGCGGGGACGGAGCCTTATTTTGGAGGGCATGGGGCAGCTCCATCGGTAGTGCCAGGCGTTCTCTTGGTAGAAGCTCTCGCCCAAGTAGGAGGGATTGCCATTTCCTCACGGGAAGGCAACCACACCAAACTGGGCTTGTTGGCGTCGATCGACAACTGTTCGTTCCCTCACACGGTGCATCTTGGCGACGAAGTGCGGCTCGAGTTCGAGGTGAACAGGATCAAAGGCCACATCGTGAAAGGGAAAGGCATCGCGTTTGTGAACCAAATCATCGTTTGCGAGACGGAAATCATGTTTGCCTTAAGCACGATCTAACCCGGAACTCATCATTATAAGGAGCAACCACCATGAGCCCAATCCGCGAAATGACAATAAATGACTACGAGCAGCTAATCGAACTGTGGAGCCGGATACAGGGATTGGTGCTAAGCGAGTCGGATTCCAAAGAAAATATAAAGCTGTATTTGACCCGCAACCTTGGCATGAGCTTCGTAACGGAACAAGACGGTCGAATCACGGGGACTATCCTGTGCGGTCATGATGGACGTCGCGGGTATATTTATCATGTAGCGGTGGATCCGGAATCACGGGGACAAAAGCTCGGCGAACGGCTGGTGCGGGCAAGCCTGGGACGGCTCAGGCAAGAAGGAATCGAGAAATGCCATCTCTTCGTTCTGGACGACAACGAGATCGGCCGGAGGTTTTGGCATGCGGTCGGTTGGGAGAAGCGGAGCGGATTTTGCGTCTTCAGCAGGGATGTGTAGTGGGATTTATTATCATCTTCTTCCTTATATTGCATTGACAAGTTTTGACACGTCCGGCATAGTAATGGTAGGCCTTGAGGACTACCTTGCCTAACTAAACTAGTCGAATGGAGGGAATACACTGCAACTGGTTCCGGCAACGCACGCGGATGAGCCTTTCTTGTACGAGCTATACAGAAGCACCCGTGCCGAAGAAGTAGCTGCATTCGGCTGGGACGAGCGCGCATCGGATGGATTTTTACGGATGCAATTCGATATTCAGCGCCGTTCGTATGCGATGCAATATCCGGAGTCGAAGCATCTGCTGATTTATGTGGAACAGCTGCCAGTCGGGCGGTTGCTTCTGGACGAGTCTTCGAACGAAGAGAAGGCCATACAGCTTATCGATGTGTCGCTTTTGCCGGAATTCCGCAATCAAGGAGTCGGCACACGCTTGTTGCAGCATTTGCAGCGACTGGCGAGCGAAACGCTGAGAGGCATTCGGTTGAGCGTGCTTCAATCGAATCCAGCCATCCGGCTGTATGAAAGGCAAGGATTTATGGTGACCGGCGAGTCTGTTCCGTATTTGCGGATGCATTGGCACCCGGCGGAAGGGGCAGCGACACAGGAAGGGGATTGTAGATGAGCGATCAGTATTTAGGAGAGATTCGATTATTTTCCGGCAACTATGCACCTCAGGGGTGGGCGATGTGCAACGGGCAAATCCTGTCCATCTCCGAGAATGAGGCCTTGTATACACTTATTGGCGCTACATACGGCGGGGATGGAAGAACGACATTCGGTTTGCCGGATTTGCGCGGTCGAATACCGCTTCATACGGGCACGAACACCTCAACCGGAACGGTTTATTCGATTGGGCAGAAAGGTGGTGTGGAAACCGTAATACTGACAACGGCCCAGCTCCCGGCACACACACACCAAGTGAGTTCGAATAGTTTAGACGGCACTAGCGTTAGCCCCACAAACGGTTATTTTGCTGGAAGCAGCGTGAATCAATACTCCACTCTATCACCGAATGCTATGATGAATGCGGCAGCGATTAGCAGCGTAGGCGGCAATCAAAGCCACAACAATATGATGCCATTCAACACACTTACATACATCATTGCGCTTCAGGGGATTTTCCCTAGTCCGGCTTAGCAAAATATCCGTAAAGAATGGAGGAACTCCTGAAATGGCTGAACCGTTCCTTGGAGAAATCAGATGCTTCTCGTTTAATATTACACCTACAGGCTGGGCGCAGTGCAACGGCCAACTCCTGAAGATTCAACAATATAATGCGCTATTTACTCTGTTAGGAAACACATATGGCGGGGATGGCATCACAACTTTTGCCTTACCCAATATGATGGGAAGAACGGCGATTCATCTCGGAGCAAATGGTGTAAATACACGGGGTCAACTCGGCGGTGAAGAAATGCATGTGTTAACCGTTAACGAAATGCCTGCTCATACGCATGAGTTAACTGGCGGGACCGGAGCATCGACGAATGTGGCGACCGCCAATGTGTGGGGGACGCCGGCCGCGAGTACGAACGTTTCCAATTACATGAGCGAGACGAATAGCCAGATGAGCAATAACGCGTTGGGTATGGCTGGTGCCAGTCAAGGGCATGAGAATAGACAGCCCTATGCAGTGTTCAATTATTGCATAGCGGTTCAGGGGATTTGGCCACCGAGAAACTAGGGAGCGAGGCGAAGTTTATGGATCCATATATTGGAGAAATCCGAGTGTTTGCAGGCGACTACGCGCCCGCCGGTTGGGCGTTGTGCAACGGTGATATTTTACCGATTCAGACCAACCAAGCTCTTTTCACTATAATCGGGAATGCATATGGCGGAGATGGCCGAACTAATTTCGCCCTACCTAATCTAATGGGCCAGGCTGCCATGCATCAAGGGACCGGTCCAGGATTGACCCCTCGTCCTTTTGCAGTGAGCGGAGGCACAACGGGAGTTACTGTGTTAATCGATCAGATGGCCAATCACGACCATGCGCTCAATAGTCAGACGACAGCGAATTCGGAATCTGCAGTCAATACGATCTGGGCGAATGCGCCGGGCGGTAAGTTTTCGAAAATGGTGTATTCGCATACGGCGGAAACGCAAATGAATCCTCTGATTGTCAATGCGGTCGGCGGCAATCAGTCGCATAATAACATGCAACCTTATATCGCGATGAATTTTATTATCGCGCTGGAAGGCGTTTATCCGGTCAAACCATAAGCTCTACCGAGTGGTCTCCTTACGCGCCGCCGAACGTTGGCGGCGCGTTTGGTTACCCGCGGTTATCCGGCTCTTCAGCAGTTCCTACCGTTAAGGCTTGAAAAGTCCAGAGCATCTCGGTCACCAGCTTGATCTGATCGTTGCGGCACTGGACAATTACCGTTACTTCCGGAAGGCTCTTCTGCAGGCGCCGGGTGTTCTGTTTACGGCGGAGTCCGTAGTAGAGGCCGAAGCCGACAAGAAATCCGCTTCCTCCACCAATCAAGCCACTGAGAATCGGTCCTATTTTCCACACAAACCCCACACTTGCTCCAATGACGCTCAAAGCTGTAGCTGTTGCCATCCCAATGCCGACACCGGTGGAATGAATATCCCGCGTGCTTTTCACCGCTTGGTGGGAAGGCATCGGTTCCGTCTCCATCACCACGACCAATATTTGCTTGCGAGAGACCCCGGAATGCTCCAATTCGGCCAGTGCTTGCTCGACCTCTATGGAATGGGGGAATGTACCTACTATTAACATCGGCTTCACCTGTTTCTAAGGAAAAATACGCACCTCGGAAAGCGAGTACCGCTCGGTCAAAAATTGGCGCTGTTCCAATCTATACAGACGGTTGTGAGCGATGGCCGTTTCGTAGGCGTGATACATGGAGCCGCCAAGAACCGAGGGCATGAACAGCAGCCAATGAGGATGGAGGACCTGAATCGAGTCCTGAAGGCGCCCCAACAATAAATAAAGAACTGAAACATAACATTGCGAAAGCCAACTATAGATCCACCACCAAAGTATCCCGTAGAAGGCAAGACCGAACCGCTGATTGTACAGTTGTCCTAATCCCGGGAAGAAAAACGAGGCTACCACTCCGCTGAAGGGACTTCGCTGCTCTAAATACTGGAGTTCCAACGGCGTAATCCGCACACTGACCATCGCTTCATTCTCCAGTTCCCCCAAGTGAGACAGCTTGTTCACATAAAGGCTGGAGCGGTAGCTGTCCCAGATGGAAAAGATGTAAATGGCAATATAGCCGTATATCCAGTTGGGATGCAACACGTCCCTCGCTTGCTGAAACTGCCCGCAAAACGAATACACCATCGACTCATTGATCCGCGCCAAAGAGTTAATGACGACCTCTGACAGTGTTAGCAACGCGCCTCTTATGTATTGGTTGAGCATGAAATGCCCGAAGCCCGGGAAAACAGCCGACCACCACGCGATCATGTAAGGATGCTGCCGCAAGATTTGGGTAACGCCAAATGAGCTTAACATGTAAAGGGGGCGTCGAGAACGAGTTGCCATCGGATAAGTTCTCCATCATCAACCATACTTGTATAGGTGAGCCTAGTTTTCCATTTCCGTACGAAAATAATCCGTTTACAATAGGATTATTCGAATCTCAGCGAGAGCCAGAAGGGAGTCAGCTAGAATGAACGCTATGAACATCAGTTCATTGAGTGATCTGCAGGGAGATGACTTGGAGCAACTGACGGAGCTTCTGATCGCGGTTGTGGAAGATGGCGCATCCATCGGTTTTTTGCCGCCGGTAGGACGGGAAGAAGCTGTAGCGTACTGGGACGGGGTGATGGGTCCGGACGTGGTTTTGTTGGTTGCCCGACAAGAGGGACGTATCGTTGGAACCGTGCAGCTCCATCTGTGCGGGAAGGCGAACGGACGGCACCGCGCAGAGATCGCGAAGCTGATGACCGCCCCGGCGTGTCGCCGGCAAGGGATCGGTCGGCTGCTGATGCTGGAGGCGGAGCAACAGGCGCAAGTCGCGAGACGCACCTTGCTTGTGCTGGACACGCGGGAGGGCGATCCGAGCAACCGGCTCTATCTCGCGCTCGGCTACGTGCAAGCCGGGATCATTCCGCGCTACGCCATGTCCGCGAACGGGTCGCTCGATACGACGGTTTTGTACTACAAGGAAACTGGAGAAACAGGATAGGAGCCGATTCGGCTCCTTTCTCAACATATAAGAAAGTTTCATGGT
>NZ_BIMA01000197.1 GCF_004000845.1 Paenibacillus koleovorans NBRC 103111 | reverse complement strand
GAAGTTTTTCACTAGGCATAATAAGAACAACAACAACAACACAAAAGCCAACTCCCGGATTTGGTCCAAAAGTTGGCTTCTCAGCAGCTTTATAACATGTCAAACATTAGCCGAACGAGCAGCAATAGTCCGTAACCGACTTCACGTCGAGTTTGAAGATGGCGCCGGCCGGCACTTCGAATTGCGTGCCCGGACCGAATGGCTTCCACTCGGTCTCGCCCGGCAGCAGCACCGTCAAATCCCCGGAGTAGAACTCCATGATTTCCTTCGTGTCGGTGGAAAACTGGAATTGGCCCGGCAGCATGACGCCGAGCGTCTTCTTGGAGCCGTCGGCGAAGACGAGCGTGCGGCTTGTTACTTTGCCGTCGAAGTACACATTAGCTTTGGTCAGAACCGTTACGTTCTCGAATTGGGACATAGGTCGGTTGCTCCTTAATAAGTGGGATGAATGAGGACCTCTATAGTGGGAAGGCAGCTGCTTACAGCAGCGCCTTCACCTTGTTAACCACGTTCTCGACCGTGAAGCCGTACTCCGCGATCAGCTTGTCGCCCGGCGCGGATGCCCCGAAGCGGTCGATGCCGAGCACCGCGCCGGCGTCGCCGACATAGCGCTCCCAGCCGAGCGGGTACGCCATCTCGATCGCCAGGCGAGCCTTGACCTCCGGCAGGATGACGGAGTCCTTGTACGCCTGCGGCTGCTTCTCGAACAGCTCCAAGCTCGGCATGCTGACGACGCGGGCCTGGATGCCCTCGGCGGCCAACTGCTTCTGCGCGGCGACAGCCAGCTGCACCTCGGAGCCGGTCGCGAGCAGCTGCACCTGCGGCTTGCCGTTCTCGGCGTCGGAGAGCACGTAAGCGCCGTGGCTGATTCCAGCCTGCGCGAGCTCGTCCGTCCCCGCCAGCACCGGCAAGTTCTGGCGCGTCAGCACGAGCGCAAACGGCGTGTCGTCGTGGCTCATCGCGTATTGCCAAGCCGCGGACGTCTCGTTGCCGTCAGCCGGACGCAGCACGGTGATGCCCGGAATGACGCGGAGCGCCGGCAGCTGCTCGATCGGCTCGTGGGTCGGGCCGTCTTCGCCGACGCCGATCGAGTCGTGCGTCAGGACGAAGATGGACGGCAGCTTCATCAGAGCGGCCAGACGGACAGCCGGACGCAGGTAGTCGGAGAAGACGAAGAACGTCCCGCCGAACACGCGCAGACCGCCGTGCAGCATCATGCCGTTCAGGGCGCAGCCCATCGCGAACTCGCGCACGCCGAACCAGAAGTTGCGGGCGCCATAGTTCGAAGCGCTGAAGTCGCCGCCGCCTTTGATCATCGTGTTGTTGGAGCCGGCCAAGTCGGCCGATCCCCCGATGAGCGAAGGCACGCGCTTCGCCAGCGCGTTCAAGGCATTGCCGGAAGCAGCGCGGGTAGCGAAAGGCTTGTCGGCCGGCGTGTACTTCGGCAGCTCGGAATCCCAGCCTTCCGGCAGACGGCCGTTCACGGCGTCGTCGAATTGCTTGGCAAGCTCCGGATGCGCGGCGCGGTATGCCTCGAGCAGGGCGTTCCATTGCGATTCCGCCTGCTCGCCGTTCGCCTTCACTTGCGCATAGTTCGCGCGCACTTCGTCCGGTACGAGGAAGTCCGGCTCCTCGGGCCAGCCGTACGCTTGCTTCGTCAGCTTCGTCTCATCCTTGCCGAGCGGCGAGCCGTGCGGGCCGGCGTGGCCGCCTTTGCCGCCTTTGTTCGGGCTGCCGAAGCCGATCGTTGTCTTGACCTCAATCATGGTAGGACGGGACAGATCCGCCTTCGCTTCCTCAATCGCGGCGCCGATCGCGCCCAGGTCGTTCTGGTCCTCCACGCGCAGCACTTGCCAGCCGTAAGCTTCGAAGCGCTTCTGCACATTTTCGGAGAACGACATGTTCAAGTCGCCGTCGAGCGAGATGTCGTTGGAATCGTACAGCACGATCAGCTTGCCCAGCTTCAGATGGCCGGCCAGCGAGACCGCCTCGGACGATACGCCCTCCATCATGTCGCCGTCGCCGCAGATCACGAATGTATAGTGGTCGACTACAGGGAACTCGTCACGGTTGTATGTAGCTGCCAAATTCGCCTCAGCCATCGCCATCCCAACCGCCATGCCCATCCCTTGACCGAGCGGGCCGGTCGTAGCGTCGACACCCGCCGTGTGACCGAATTCCGGATGGCCCGGCGTACGGCTGCCCCACTGGCGGAAGCTCTTCAAATCTTCGATCGTCACATCGTAGCCGCACAGGTGCAGCAAGCTGTATAGCAGCATAGAGCCGTGGCCGGCGGACAGCACGAAGCGGTCGCGGTTGAACCAGCTAGGATTAGTCGGGTTGATCTTCATCTGCTGCGTCCACAGCACGTAAGCCATTGGAGCCGCGCCCATGACCATGCCCGGATGCCCGGAATTGGCCTTCTCGATAGCGTCGATCGAAAGCGTTCTTATGGTGTTGATCGATAGTTGGTCGATAGTCTGAGTAACTTGTGACATCGTTTCATAGCCTCCTGTAATCAATTAAATTCCGACCTTGGTACTTGCATTATTGTATCATTTGCTTTCCTGCTTTTCTACATTAAAAAGCCGAAGTGCTTCCCGCCGCGAAATATGCACGGAAAGAAGCAATCGGCCCGAGTAAAATGCAGTTTATTAAGACGGAAACACCACGGTCTTGTTCTCATGCACCAGCACGCGATCCTCGACATGCCAGGACACCGCCCGCGCCAGCACAGTCCGCTCGATATGGCGGCCGATGCGCTTCAGGTCGTCGACCGAATGGCGATGGCTGACCCGCTGCACGTCCTGCTCGATGATCGGGCCGCCGTCCAGCTCCTCGGTGACATAGTGCGCCGTCGCTCCGATAATTTTGACGCCGCGGTCATAGGCTTGGGCATAGGGCTTACCGCCGACGAACGCCGGGAGGAACGAGTGGTGGATGTTGATAATCCGGTTCTCGTAGTGCTCGAGGAAGGTGGGCGAAATGATCTGCATGTAGCGCGCGAGGACGATCGCATCCACCTTGCCGTTCACCAGCTCCAGCTGCGTCCGCTCCGCCTCGGCCTTCGTCGCCGCCGTCACCGGAATGTGATAATACGGAATACCGAACGACTCCGTCGTCTCGCGCATGTCCGGATGATTGCTGACCACCATCTCGAGATCGGCGTCCAGATCGCCGGACTTCCATTGCCACAGCAGCTCCAGCAGGCAATGATCCTCCTTGGACACGAACACGGCCAGCTTCTTGCGACGGCTCGCCTCCGTGATGCGCCACGACATGGCGAACTCGTCCGCCACCGGCGCGAAGTCGCGTTTCAACGCGTCCAACCGGCTCTCCAACCGATCCAAATCAAACTCGATGCGGATGAAAAAAAGCGCGCCGGGCGGATGCATCGAGTATTGATCCGAATGCACGATGTTCGCCTCTTGACGGGCGAGAAATTGCGATACCGCCGCCACGATGCCCGGACGGTCCGGGCACGAGATCAGCATCCGCGCGCGGTTCATGTGGCGCCCGGTACGCTCAGGCAGCGATCGAGAAATCAGACTCATGTTCCGACGGCTCCTCTACTAGGCGGTTTGCAGCACATGCTTGCCCGCGAGCCAAGCGGTCAAGCGATGGTTGATCTGCTCTTCCGACAGCTCCGGGAATAGGCGATGCTCGAATACCAAATCATATAAACGTTCCATCGGCTCGCGGCCGTCGGCTTTTTTGGCCTTGGCGTCATTTTTCAACAATTCCCAAATAGACAGCACGTAAGCACGAGGATCAAGCTCCTGTTTGCCGAAGAAATGATGCAGCTCCTCCAGATGCGCCAGGAAGTCGGTTCCGAAACGGCCGGCGGTATCGCCGCGCAGCAGCGCAATTTCCGCCTCGTACATCGGGCGCTCGGTTTTCTCGTCCTTGCCGATCCACGGCGTTTCTAGAATTTTGGGCAGATGCTGCAGGCTCGGATGATGGGCAATGTAATGCATCGCCTGGAAGCCGATCAAGCCGGAACCGATCGGAGCGTGACGGTCTTTGGCTGCGCCGCGGAAGTTTTTGCTGTCGTTCATATGGAGAACGGCTAGACGATTCAGGCCGACGATCCGGTCGAATTGGTCCAGCACGCCGTCGAAATCTTCTACAATATCGTAGCCGGCATCATGAATATGGCATGTGTCCATGCAGACGGTCAGACGGCTGTTGTCCGCGACCTTCTCCATAATTTGCGCGATTTCCTCGAAGCTGCGGCCGATCTCGGAGCCTTTGCCCGCCATCGTCTCCAGCGCGATATTCACATTCGTGTCCTTCGTGCCGGACAGCACTTCGTTCAAGCCTTCTGCGATTCTAGCAATGCCATACTCGGCATCTTTGTCCGTATACGCGCCAGGATGTAGCACAATGTTGCGCACGCCCAAGTAGTCCGTCCGGCGGATCTCGTCCTGCAGAAAACGAACCGCGAGCTCGAACGTATCTTCCTTATAAGAGCCCAGATTGATGATATACGGGGCGTGAACGATAATATCACTCATGCTGTGCTTGTCCATCACTTCTTTGCCTTCGGCTATAAATTGCTCTTCAATCGGCTTTCTTCTAGTATTCTGAGGAGCGCCGGTATAGATCATGAAAGTGTTCGAGCCGTAGGAGACCGCTTCTTCCGCTGCATTCAGCAGCCCTTTGTCGGAAAAGGAAACATGGGATCCGATTTTCAACATAAACGTTATCACTCCTTCTGCATTCGCTTCATTCATTCTATCATATTCAGTTTTAGAAGTCCCGGTTGACCAAACTACAAATTTAGGCTCGATTCAGGTATAATGCAGATGAATCTTTTTCTCGAGGTGAACGCCGATGAACTCCCAACCTTCCGATTCCTTCATGTTAGCCTTGATCTTCTGGGCTTTCGTCCTGCTGTTCTTCATGTCGGTCGGCGGTTTTTTTATGTTCCGCAAGTTTCTGAAAGTGCTGCCCAAGGCGGACGGCAAGTCGAAGCTCGATTGGCAAAATCATTACGTCGATTCGTCGCGCCACATGTGGACGGAGGCTTCCAAATCGTTCCTGGAGCTGCTCGTCTCTCCAGTTCCCGGACCATTTCGCGACATCGCCCGGCATTCCATCGCCGCCCGGATCGGCCAAGTCGCACTGGAGGCAGGCGCCAGCGAAGTGACGCAGCAACACTGCATCGAAGGCTATATTTTGGCCACGCCAAAGCGCGACCATGCCAGCTTGATCCGTTTTCTGGAGAAGCAGCAGATCGACTATGGGGCTTATAAGCACTTGCTCGGGTGAGGGGTTTCCGTCAATCGCACAGCTTTTGCAGCAGTTGGAGGTAGGAATTTAATTCCTCATCGTTCAGAGCGGAGAAGATGCTCGTTTCCCGTTCGCGCTTCACGCGGGTAATGTCCTTCAGCAGCTCCCGTCCGGCTTCCGTAATTTCAAGATAGACGAGCCTCCGGTCAGCATCATCCCGCGTCCGGCTGGCATATCCGGCATCGACCAGCTTGTCCGTCAGTCCTGTGACGCCGCCTGTCGTAATATGCAGCTCCGCCGCCAGGCTGGAAGGCTTCTGCGGCCCTTTGCTCTCCAGCAATGTCAGAATAGCGGCATGTGTAGGCGAAATGCCCTCCGGCTTGCGCTTGTTCCATTCGGCCATCCATTTTTTCGAGAATAGACGGAACATTTCCGTAATCTCGATAATCTGCTCTTCTCGGTTGTTGATTTTCCATTGTTCGCTCATTCGACTACGCTCCACTTTATCAGCAATCCCCTTCCTCTTTACATTAGCACCAAACCAGACCGGCGGTCAATTTTGAAATAAATGAAGCCATGCCTCGGCGAAGTTCCTTGCGGACGACCTCGGGGCATGGCTTATTTGGGCTAGGGTAACGGAAGCGCCCGCTTCACGAATTCGACCATGCCGGCGACCAATTGCGCTTGGTACTCCGGAGTTGACATCAGTCGATCCTCCTCGGCATTGGTCATGAACCCCATCTCCAGCAGGATGGACGGAACCTGCGAGTAATTGAAGCCGGCCAAGTCATCGCGGGGCACGACGCCTCTGGATTTGGCGCCGGTCGTCTTCAGCAGCTCCTCCAGAAGGACCGCAGCTAAAGCCTTGCTCGGCTGCGAAAGGGCGCCGGAGCCCGGATACAGCACCGTGATGCCCTTCGCCTGCGGCAGCTCGGAGCCGTCGGCATGGATGCGCAGCGCGACCGAAGCATGGCCGTCGTTGCAGATGGCCGCGCGTTCGGAGTTGCTGATGTTCACGTCATGCGTCTCGCGGATCATCAGCACCGGGTAGCCGGCTTCGAGCAGCCTCTGCTGCAGCAGAAGCGATACCTCCAGCGTGAGCTGGTATTCGGGCTTCTTGGTCGCGACCCCGGTGGTCCCGTGGGACACCCTCGCTTTGTACACGTTGGAGCCCGGGGCGACCGGCTCGGTCGTGTTGTCGCCCTTGCGCTGGTGGCCGGCGTCGATGCAGACGAGCGGCATGGCCGGTTGCGCGGCGACCGGCGCCTCGGCCTGCGTCTGCGCGGACGCGAGCGCGGCCGGCGTGGCGAGGGCCGAAGGCGACGCGGCGCTGGCGGCCGAGGCCGCTGGAGGCGCGGACGCGC
>NZ_BIMA01000196.1 GCF_004000845.1 Paenibacillus koleovorans NBRC 103111 | reverse complement strand
AGGAAGAACCTGTACATTACTGTGCAGGTTCTTTTTTGCATCCGGTACTATTAAAGAAGCCACGGCAATGGACATACTACGGCATAGCGAGAGAAGGCAGAACTCCGCCAACAGGGACGATCGTGGCCGGAAGAGCGGTTTCCTTGACATGAAAATGGGGAGTTGTTACGATGGCAATAATTCTTTTTTGGCCCAGCCAGTTGAACAGAGACAGTGGGGGACTCCAGACGTGTGGGAATCGAAATTTGCAAAAGAAGGTTTAACGTTTGACGATGTGCTATTAGTTCCTCGCCGGTCGAGCGTATTCGGCCCGAAGGAAGTGGACGTCTCGACGAGGCTCGCACCAGGCATCAAGCTTAACATCCCGCTGATCAGCTCCGCCATGGACACGGTGACGGAAGCGAAGCTCGCCATCTCGATGGCGCGCGAAGGCGGCATTGGTATTATTCATAAGAACATGTCGATAGCCGAACAAGCCGAACATGTAGATCGGGTGAAGCGTTCGGAAAGCGGCGTTATTACGGATCCGTTCTCCCTGACGGCGGAGCATCATGTATACGATGCGGAAGAGCTGATGGGCAAGTACCGCATCTCCGGGGTACCCATCGTAGACGCGAACAACAAGCTGGTCGGCATCATCACGAACCGCGATCTTCGATTCGTTCAAGACTACTCCATCAAGATTAAGGATGTTATGACCCAGGAGAACCTGGTCACCGCACCGGTGGGCACAACCTTGCAAGAGGCGCAGGTGCTGCTGCAGAAGCATAAGATCGAGAAGCTCCCCCTCGTGGATGAGCAGAACAGCCTGAAGGGCCTCATCACAATCAAGGATATCGAGAAGGCCATTCAGTTCCCCAACGCCGCGAAGGACGCGCAGGGACGCCTAGTGGTAGGTGCCGCTATTGGTGCTTCCAAAGACGCTCTGGAGCGCGCTACAGCGCTTGTGAAGGTAGGCGTCGACCTCATCGTCGTAGACTCCGCTCACGGGCACCATATCAATATCGTGGGGGCCGTACGGAAGTTAAGAGCCAGCTTCCCGAATCTCGTCATCGTGGCCGGTAACATCGCCACGGGAGACGCAACACGCGACCTCATCGAAGCCGGAGCCTCCATCGTGAAAGTTGGGATGGGTCCGGGATCGATCTGTACGACACGCGTCATCGCTGGGATCGGGGTGCCGCAGATTACAGCGATCTACGACTGCGCGACCGTGGCCAAGACGTACGGTGTTCCAATCATCGCCGATGGGGGCATCAAGTACTCGGGCGATATCACCAAAGCGATCGCGGCCGGCGCAGATGCGATCATGATCGGCAGCTTGTTCGCAGGGACGGAAGAGAGCCCAGGCGATTCGGAAATTTTTCAAGGCCGTCAGTTCAAAGTGTACCGAGGCATGGGTTCGATCGGCGCCATGAAGGAAGGGAGCAAGGACCGTTATTTTCAGGAGAACGAGTCCAAGCTCGTACCGGAAGGAATCGAAGGCCGCGTGCCATACAAAGGCCCGCTCAAGGATACAATCCATCAGCTGATGGGCGGGTTGATCCAAGGGATGGGCTATTGCGGCACGAAGACGCTCGAGGAATTGAAGAACGACACGCAGTTCATCCGGATCACCAACGCCGGACTGCGTGAAAGCCATCCACACGATGTTCAAATCACAAAGGAAGCGCCAAACTATTCCATGTAGACCAACAGAGCCGTCTGCTCCCACTAGGGAACAGGCGGTTTTTGCGACAAGCAGCCGCAGTATTGCAATTTCTAGACTAGGCCGAATTCAACTTTTGTCGCTCCCCCCCGTATGTTACAATAAGAGAATTACTAGGATGGGGAGATGGGAAAACGGTGTCAGTGGGAACAAAAGGTAGAAAGTGGTTCGGTCTAATCGGAAGCAGTGTCCTCGGGTTATCAATTCTACAATCTTTCATATATGCTCCACAAGCGAATGCTGCCGACCCGGCTCCGGTAGATTTGAAGCTGCAGGCTTCGGCCGCCATTATTATGGAAGCTTCCACCGGACAAGTGTTGTATGAGCTCAATGCGGACCAGCTGCTGCCTCCGGCCAGCATGTCCAAGATGATGTCCGAGTATATCGTCATGGAGACGATCAAGGCCGGCAAGATCAAGTGGGAGGACGTCGTTACGGCGAGCCAGTATGCTGCGGATGTCATCGGATCGGGCGACCTGCTGGCGAAGGGCGAGAAGTCAACCGTCAAAGATCTGTTCGGCGCGATGTCGATCTATTCGGGGAACGATGCGACGGTAGCTTTGGCTGAGTATGTGGCGAGTACGGAAGAGAACTTCGTCAAAATGATGAATGAAACTGCCAAGAAGATGGGCTTCAACCCGAAATCGCAATTTATTAACTCGACGGGGCTTTCCCGTGCGGATGTGGGCAAATACCAGCCGGCCGGCCCAACCGGAGAAACGATCATTACCGCGCGCGATGCCGCCCTTTTAGCCTATCATATCCTGAACGAACACAAAGAAATTCTAGAATTCTCGAGCATTCCGGCCAAGAAGTTCCGCGAGCGTGACAAGGATCCGATGATCAACTGGAACTGGATGCTGGAAGGCAACAAGGATAACATCAACTTCCGCAAATATTCGTATCCCGGGCTGGACGGCTTGAAGACGGGACATACGGATGAGGCGGGCTACTGCTTCACCGGCACGGCGGTCAAGGACGGCATGCGGCTTATTACGGTCGTCATGAACACCCCTTCAATGGACGCTAGGTTCGTGGAGACGCGCAAGCTGCTCGACTACGGCTTCAACAACTTCGAGAAGAAGACCGTGCTGGAAGCGAAGAGCGAAATAGAAACGCTCAAAACCGTGAATATTAAAAAAGGCGTCAAAACAACGGTAGGCGTGGTAACCGAGGGCGGCTTGGACTTCATCGTCAAAAAAGGCGAAAAGCCGAATATTGAAATGACCGCGGCTCCGAATGAAGATATCAAATCGGCTCCGATCAAGACCGGCGACGTGCTGGGGAAAGCGACGGTTAAATATGCAGGCGCCGAGAAGCAGGTCAATCTGGTGGCGACAGCGGATGTTGATAAAGGAAGCTGGATCCGATTGTTCTTCCGAGCGATCAAAAATTTCTTCGCCGACATTTTCTCGGGGATCGCGAACGGCATAAAAGGACTATTTTAACTCCTAGGAAATGTGTCGGATTATGTTGTGCAATAAGGCACCATGCTGTACAATGGATTTTTAGAGAACACGCACTAGCAACCCCAATATAGATCGACCAATGGAACCGGGAGGGCAAGAGAAATGGAAACAGGAACATGGCGCGTTAAAAAAGGGATGGCTGAAATGCAAAAGGGCGGCGTCATCATGGACGTCATGAACGCGGAGCAAGCGAAGGTAGCGGAAGCGGCGGGTGCTTCGGCGGTGATGGCGCTGGAGCGCGTACCGTCCGAGATTCGTGCGCACGGCGGCGTAGCCCGTATGGCGGACCCAACTGTTCTGGAAGAAGTAATGAAAGTCGTCAGCATCCCGGTTATGGCCAAAGCGCGGATCGGTCACTATGTGGAAGCTCGCGTACTGGAAGCGCTTGGCGCGGACTACATCGACGAGAGCGAAGTATTGACTCCGGCGGATGAAGTGTTCCACATCGACAAGAAGCTGTTCACGGTACCATTCGTGTGCGGTGCCAAGGACTTGGGCGAAGCGCTCCGCCGCATCGGCGAAGGCGCGGCTATGCTGCGCACGAAGGGCGAGCCAGGAACGGGCAACGTAGTAGAAGCCGTTCGTCACCTGCGCATTATCAACGGCCAAATTCGCCGCATCCAAAGCTTGTCGAAGGATGAGCTGATGGTGGAAGCGAAGACGCTTGCCGCTCCATACGATCTGGTTTTGTATATTCATGAAAACGGCCGTTTGCCGGTCGTTAACTTCGCGGCAGGTGGAGTTGCAACTCCTTCCGATGCGGCTCTGATGATGCACTTGGGCGCAGACGGCGTATTCGTCGGTTCGGGGATTTTCACATCGGAGAACCCGGAGAAGTTCGCGAAAGCAATCGTTCAAGCCACTACGCATTACACGGATTACGCGCTTATCGCCGAGGTTTCCAAAAACTTGGGCTCTGCCATGAAAGGGATCGAGATCTCCAAGCTGGAGGCTTCCCAACGCATGCAGGACCGCGGTCGTTAAGGTTTAGCAGAAGAAAGAAGGGTTTCCCATGAAGATAGGCGTTCTTGCGCTTCAAGGCGCGGTTGCCGAGCACATTCGCATGATTGAGATGGCCGGCGCACAAGGGGTTGTCGTCAAGCGGACGGAGCAGCTGCAGGAGATCGACGGGCTTATCATTCCCGGAGGGGAGAGCACGACGATCGGCAAACTGATGCGCGATTATGGCTTCATCGATGCGCTCCAGGCGTATTCGAAGCAAGGGAAGCCGCTGTTCGGTACATGCGCGGGTCTGATCGTTCTCGCCAACAAGATCGACGGGCAGGATTGGGTGCACCTGAGCTTGATGGATATGACGGTGCAGCGCAACGCATTCGGTCGTCAGCGGGAAAGCTTCGAGACCGATCTCGAGATCAAAGGGATCGATCATCCGGTTCGGGCCGTGTTTATCCGAGCGCCGCTGATCAAGTCTGTTGGTCCGGGAGTCGATGTGTTGTCCGAGTACAAAGGGGAGATCGTTGCGGCAAGAGAAGGCAGCTTGCTGGCCGTATCCTTCCACCCGGAGCTGACGGACGACTATCAACTGCATGCTTATTTCGTAGACATGGTGAAGCAGTCCCAACCGGCAACGGTTTAATCCCATACGAATGGAAGAGGCACCTGAGTCGGCCGCAAGCCCCTCGGGTGCTTCTTTGTTGAATATTTGTCCATTGTATAGTACATTATATTCCATACACTATGTCCCTGAACGGGAGGTTTTTTTGTGTTTGACGCTAAAGTGCTTAGAAGTGACAGGGCTCGCGTAGAGCAGGCTCTGCGTAATAGAGGCAAGTCGATTGAAGATGTGCAATTGTTCGAGGGCGTAGATACTAGGAGAAGAGAGCTGCTTACGCAGTCCGATCAACTCAAGAACCGCCGCAATGTGGTTTCGCAGGAGGTCGCCCGGCTGAAGAAAGCCGGGGAAGACGCCGAGTCTCTGATTGTAGAGATGAGGGACGTTAACGATACGATCAAACAGCTTGACGAAGAGCTTCGTGTATTGGAAGAAGATCAAGCGAAGATTCTGCTGTCGATTCCGAATATGCCGCATGAGAGCGTTCCGGTAGGAAAGTCCGAAGACGACAATGTGGAGCTGCGCCAATGGGGCGAGGCGCCTTCGTTTGCATTTTCACCGAAGGCTCATTGGGAGATTGCACAGAACCTTGGTATTCTGGATTTCGAAGCGGCCGGCAAGGTGACGGGTTCTCGATTCGTGTTCTATAAAGGGTTTGGAGCTAGGCTGGAGCGGGCTTTGGTCAACTTCATGATGGATCTTCATGCGGATGAGCACGGCTATGAAGAGATGCTGCCGCCATTTATTGTGAATCGCGATAGTTTAACGGGGACCGGTCAACTGCCGAAGTTCGAAGAAGATGTGTTCAAGCTACAGGGGACGGATTATTTCCTCATTCCGACGGCGGAAGTGCCGGTGACGAACTACCACCGCGAAGAGATTATGGATGCCGATCAGCTGCCGAAGTACTACACCGCTTTCAGCGCGTGCTTCCGTTCGGAGGCCGGTTCTGCGGGACGGGATACGCGGGGATTGATCCGTCAGCATCAGTTCAATAAAGTCGAGCTCGTTAAGCTGGTGAAGCCGGAAGAGTCTTATGCGGAGCTGGAGACGCTTACTCAGAACGCAGAGCGGGTACTTCAGCTGTTGAAGCTGCCTTATCGCGTGCTCAGTCTGTGTACGGCCGATATCGGGTTCTCTTCGGCCAAGACTTATGATTTAGAGGTTTGGCTGCCTAGCGGGGTCTCGTATCGCGAAATTTCGTCTTGCAGCAACTTTGAGGACTTCCAGGCGCGCCGGGCGGGGATCCGTTTCCGCCGCGATGTGAAGGCGAAGCCGGAGTTCGTGCATACGCTAAACGGGTCGGGGCTGGCGATTGGACGCACGGTGGCGGCTATCTTGGAGAACTACCAGCAGGCGGACGGCAGCGTTGTTGTACCGGAAGTGTTGCGGCCTTATATGAACGGGCTGGAGCGTATGACCCGGAAATAAGCGGAGCTTGCCTATTGGGGGCAGGGTAGTATTTTCTGGACAAGGCTTGAAAGCGTGCGGGGCCTGTGGTACAATGCAGTTTGTCACGATTCGAGACGGCTGCGTCTCGCGTCGACTGCCTGGAGAGGTGGTCGAGTGGTTTAAGGCTCTGGTCTTGAAAACCAGCGAAGGGGAAACTCTTCCGTGGGTTCGAATCCCACCCTCTCCGTATGAATAACCTTCAGAGCACGTGGGATGAGAACCTTTAGGTTCGTCGGAGCTAAGCTTCGATAGGACAACATCGCAGTCTCCCCGAAGGGGAGTATCCCACCCTCTCCGCCATAAAACAAAAATGAAACGACCATAAGGTCGTTTTTTTATGGCGGGGAGAAGGTGTGCATGAGAACCTTTAGGTTCGTCGGATCATAAGCTTCGATAGCATAACATCGCAGTCTCCCCGAAGGGGAGTATCCCACCTTCTCCGCCATAAAAAGAAGGGGATGCGTGGAAACGGCTCTCCAAGTGGGCCAATTCGGACTGCGAGCCTCTTCCGGCCACGCAACCA
>NZ_BIMA01000195.1 GCF_004000845.1 Paenibacillus koleovorans NBRC 103111 | reverse complement strand
AATAGTCGGACTGCAGCGCAATGGAGACCATGGTCTCCGTCCCTGAGTGGGGGAACCGTCAGGTTCCGCCCCAAAAAACTTATACTTTCTAATAAAACCATAAGAAAAAACATCCGGGAAGATCAACCGGATGGTCCTCTGGCGAAAGAGTTCAGTTGGCGCTTGGGGAGGACGCATTCCCGCAACCAGCTATACCCGCTCGAGGTGAAGAGTATTCTCGAGCAGCGCGCGCCTGTACCCTTGTTCCCTAGTCCGAAAAAATCGGACTACCGCACGCTTCACCGCTCGGAAAAGCTCGGTAGTCCGAATCGGCCCCATTAGAGCGGCTTTTCCAAAGGGAGCGTGAGGAAACGGCTCTGCAAATGGGAAAAGTCGGACTAGAGACCGCTTCCCCCTTCGCTCCTGACACGTAGTCCGGAAAAGTCGGACTAGAGCGAATACTGCCTTTTCATAGTTTACAAATCGGAACCGGAGGCGAGGCTTGAGACTTGGACCTAAGTAGTTACTCCGCATAACGCTATTTCGCCGTTCCGGCGCTGTTGCAGTCAAATAGCATTATTGGCGGTCGGAATAGCCTTTCCGAGGGGAGTAAGGGCAAATAGCGTTTTCCCGGAGTGTTATTTCCCGAAGGCTCGCCCATTTCGGCGAAATAGCGTTATCGTTCAGCCTCAACCCAACCGTGCTTAGCAAGCTTACCTCTTACGCTTTAGTACTGTAAAGGATTTAAACTTTCTGATGTAAAAAAACGGAAGCCTCCCAAGGGCTTCCGCATTTTGACTGTATCCGCATCAGCCGCGACACGCAAGCGTTCGCTACCTTGATGCATACGAAGAGCCCGAAATGAACTCTCCATCCATATTATGAGCCATCCGCACCAATGACACTTCAATCCGCCCATTTCTCGCGAAAAAAGGCGCTCATCTCTTTCGGGCAGGAAGTCCTGTACATATGATACCGCAGGAACCATTCGATGCGTCTGGGAGGAATTCAAGTTGAACGATGCGGCTCTCATGCGATTGCTCCAGACCCCCTCCGTGACGGACACGGATACGGTCAGAAAACACATCATCCACTTTCGCACCAAAACCGACTTTAACCGCTTCATGCGCTGCTGGAGCAGCTCGGCTCCGCCATCCTCCCCGCAGCTCTCCAGCATTCAGCCGATCGACTTGATTCACGCGATCTCCTGCTCGCTCCCTCTCGGTTCCGAATTGAGCTCGCATCCCGGCATCCGCTTCGTCGAGGTAGACAACGTTCTGCAGGTCCATGCTCCGCAAGCCCGGCTCGTCACCCAGCAAACGAACGGCACCGTGGCGGAGTTCTCGACCGTTCCGTGGGGCGTGAAGCAGATCAAGGCGCCGGAGTCGTGGCATCACGCCAAAGGCAACCGAATCCGCATCGGCGTCGTGGATACGGGCATCGATTATTTGCATCCCGATCTGCGCGGCCGCATCTCGCGCGGCGTGAACCTGATCCAGCGGGGAGCGCTGCCGGTGGACGACAACGGCCACGGGACGCATATCTCAGGGACGATCGCCGCCTCCAACTCGTATTCCGGGATGGTCGGCGTAGCGCCGATGGCGATGATCCATCCGGTGAAGGCGTTCGACCACAACGGGACGGCCTTCGTCTCCGACATCATCCTGGGCATCGACTGGTGCGTACGCAATCGGATGCACATCATCAACATGAGCTTCGGCATGCGCAACCGGAGCAAATCGCTTCACGACGCGGTGCGCAACGCCTTCGCCGCGGGCATCTCCGTCGTCGCTTCATCCGGCAACGACGGCCGGCGGGCGCAGATCGACTACCCTGCGCGGTTCGTGCAGTCCATCGCGGTCGGCGCGACGACGCGGAATAAACGAATAGCCCCGTTCAGCAACCGGGGCAAAGCCATCGATATTTATGCGCCGGGCGACAAGATTCATTCGACCTGGCTGCAGCGCAAATACATGGAGCTCAGCGGCACGTCGATGGCCACCTCGCATGTGAGCGGCGTCATCGCCCTGATGCTCACGTTGAAGCCCGAGCTGAAGCCGAAGGATATCAAAGCGCTGCTGCGCAAGGCGTCGAATCCGGTCATCGGGCTCCGCACGAGGGAGCCGAACGGCTGCGGCGAGCTCGACGCCGTGCGCGTGCTGCGTTTGCTCAAGCAAGAGATCTAGAGGAATTACATGCTCGTCGGCGCGGAGACGCCGATGAGCTTGAGCACGTTCCGAATGACGATGCGAAGCGCCGCCAGCAGGGCGAGCCGCGCTTGCGTCAGCTCGGCATCCTCGGTGATGACCCGCTCCGCCTTGTAGTAGCTGTGGAACTGGGAAGCGAGCTCGTACACGTAGCGGATCAATCGGTGCGGCGCATGCTGCTCGGCCGCTCCGGCCACTTCCTCCGGCAGCTCGCCCATCTTGCGAAGCAGATCGAATTCCGCCTCGGCCTGAAGCGACGCGAGTCGAACGTCGCCGAGCGGCCGCACGGCGACGCCTTGCTCCTCCGCCTGGCGGAAGATGCTGCAGATGCGCGCATGGGCATACTGTACATAGAACACCGGATTCTCGTTGGACTTGGATATCGCCAGGTCCATGTCGAAGTCCAGGTGAGAGTCGGTGCTGCGCATCGTGAAGAAGTAGCGGATCGGATCGACGCCGACTTCATCCATCAAGTCCTCCATCGTGACCGCTTTGCCGGTCCGCTTGGACATCTTGACCTTCTCGCCGTTCTGGAACAAGCTGACCATCTGCGCGATCAGTACGGTGAGGCGAGACGGCTCATAACCGAGCGCCGACATTGCGGCCTTCACCCGCGGGATGTAGCCGTGATGATCCGCGCCCCAGATGTTGATCAGCTCGTCGAAGCCGCGCTCGAACTTCGTGCGGTGGTACGCGATATCGGGTGTCAAATATGTGTAGCTGCCGTCATTCTTGATCAGCACGCGATCCTTGTCGTCGCCGAGCGGCGTTGTGCGGAGCCAAGTGGCCCCGTCCAGCTCGTAGATATGGCCCGATTCCTTCAACTGTCGAAGGACGGGATCGATCATCCCGTTCTCGTAGAGCGAGGTCTCGCTATACCAGACGTCGAACGACACGCCGAATCGAGCAAGGTCGCGCTTCAGCTTCTGCAGCTCTTTCTCCAGTCCGTAAGACTTGAAGTAGCTGCGGCGCTCCGCCTCCGCCAATCCGGTCAGCCGGTCGCCTTCCTGCTCGGCCAGCTCTTGGGCGAAGCCCTTGATATCTTCCCCGTAGTAGCCGTCCTCCGGCATCTCGGCGTCTTGACCGAGCGCTTGCAGATAGCGGGCTTCGATCGACTTGGCCAGGTTGTCCACCTGGTTGCCGGCATCATTAATATAATACTCGCGGCTCACATCGTAGCCGGCGAAGTCCAGCACGTTGCAGAGCGCGTCGCCAACCGCCGCCCCTCGCGCATGGCCGAGATGCAAGCTTCCCGTCGGGTTCGCGCTGACGAACTCCACCTGAATTCGGCGCTTCTGTCCGATGTTCACCCGGCCGTAGTCGTCAGCCTGCTCGAGCACGTCGTTTACGATCGGATAGAGATAGCTTTTGTCCATGAAAAAATTAATAAAGCCCGGTCCTGCAATCTCCATGCGCGAAACGCCGCCCTTGGCGGTGTCCAAGTTGCCGACGATCGCTTCGGCGATCATTCTCGGATTTTTCTTCGCCAATCGGGTCAGCTGCATCGCCGCATTCGTCGAGAAATCGCCGTGCGCCTTCTCCTTCGGCACCTCCAGCACGAACTCGGGGAAGTCCGCCCCCTCCAGCAATCCGCTTGCCGCTACCGCCGCTGCGATCGCTTCCTTCAACTGCCCCTTGATCTGCTCTACCGTACTTGCGTTGCCCATCTTCCTTCGGCCTCCTATGATCCCCACGAGTGTCTTCCATCGGTTCTCGCGCTCTATTTCTTCTTCTATAAAATGAAGTGCTAGCTGGCTGCTTTAATTAGTAGGTTCGCTAGTATCCAGTGTACCCAATGTCTGAATATCCAATCTCAGCTTGTACAAGCCGGTAAATCGACCGTCCGCGTAGAGCTCGTAGCTCCACTTGAGCGATGGCCCCGCCTCGCGCTCCTGGATGGAAATATCCCGGGTGACGGACTCCAGCAGGATGCGTCCTTCCGTGTGGGACCGCCTCGGAAGAACCGGTGCGGGAGCCGCTTCCGTATGAGCGGCGTCGGCTTGCGGCAGCCAATAGCTGCCGGACATTCTCGAGCCTACGACGAAGGTCAAGTCCGACTTCACTTCGCCATGGCGAAGTACCCGAATCTCGGGACCGTCCCACTTCACCGTCGTCGTCGTGTGCCCCATCGTCGGATCCGGCTCCGGATACCGGACATAGCTCGCTCCGGTCGGAGTCCGGTATAGCTCGCCCTCCACTCGACGCTTGGACGCTTGTCCGCCGCCGCTGCTCTCGATGCGTACCTGGACGGGCGTCTTGGAAACCGTCGTCATGCCGCTCGTTCTCCTGTCTGTTGGTTACAGATAGTGTATAATAAGCCGCCGTCAAATTCAATGAAGGTTCGACAACGACAAAAAACCGGCTCGCGCCGGTCTTAAGCCTACTAAGCGAATTACTTGCACAGCTCCTCGACAAACTTCGGCAAGACGAACGCCGCCTTGTGCAGCCGCGGAGAGTAGTACTTCGTATCGAGCTCCGGAATGGCCGTCTCGTCGACGGCAAGCGGATCGGCCTGTTTGCTGCCCATCGTGAACGTCCACAGCCCGCTCGGATAAGTCGGGATGTTCGCGCAGTACACGCGGACGATCGGGAAAATCTCGCGCACGTCGCGATTAACGCTCTGGATCAGGTCGGCCTTGAACCAAGGGTTGTCGGTCTGGGCGACGAAGATGCCGTCTTCCTTGAGCGCGTCATAGATTCCTTGGTAGAAGCCCTTGGTGAACAGCTCCACCGCAGGTCCAACCGGCTCGGTCGAATCGACCATGATGACGTCGTAGCTGTTCTTGTGGTCGTGAATGTGCATATAGCCGTCGTTCACGATGACTTCCACGCGAGGGTTGTCCAGCTCGCCGGCAATCGAAGGCAGGAATTTTTTGGAATACTCGATTACTTTCCCGTCGATGTCGACCAACACCGCTTTCTCCACGCTCTTATGCTTCAGCACTTCCCGCACGACGCCGCCGTCGCCGCCGCCCACGATCAGCACATGCTTCGGGTTCGGGTGGGTGAACAGCGCCGGATGCGCCACCATCTCATGGTAGACGAATTCGTCCTTCACCGTCGTCATGACCATGCCGTCCAGCACGAGCATCCGACCGAATTCTACGGTATCGATAATAGCCAAGTCTTGAAAATCCGTTTTTTCCGTTATAAGAGTTTCCGTAATTTTCGCCGTTATGCCAAAGTTGTCGGTTTGCTTTTCCGTGTACCACAATTCCATCGTCGATTCCTTCTTTCTGTCGCAATTTCTCCTGATCAAGCCAGGTTCTGCCGCAAACTTCCCTTATTGTACCACAAGGCACAAATTGTATTATACGAAAAAGCCTTTACAATGCAACCCTCCCGACAGAAAAGTTGGAAAAATGCCGAAATTCCTCGGATCGCGTTGAATATCCCTTTCCACTCCTTTCCATACTAGTAGAAATACGCAACACGATCGCTTCATCTAAGGAGGGCCCCGGCATGCCCAAAGACATAGACGAAACCCGTCCCGAATCGAACCACTCCAGCCGCAATTCAGGCAGCAGATCACGCAAAAAACCGAAAAAACGCAGCCTGCTCGCCCGCCTCACCGTCCTGATGTTCTCGCTCGGTCTAGTGGGCCTGCTCGGACTGGCGGGGATGCTGCTCTATCTCCGCCAGCAAGCGCTCCCGGTCAGCACGGCGCTGCAAAACCTGCAGCTGCTCGACATCCGCGGCGATATGCTGGTCACTTCCGCACCCGGACAAAACCGGGAGTTCGTGCCATTGTCGAGCGTCTCCCCTTATTTGGTGAAGGCGACATTGTCGATTGAGGACGAGCGGTTCTACGATCATTTCGGTCTGGATCCGAAGGGCATCGCCCGAGCCATGCTGGTCAATATCGAGAGCGGCTCAACGGTCCAAGGGGCCAGCACCATTACCCAGCAGCTCGCGCGCAATCTGTACCTGACGCATGACCGCACATGGAGCCGGAAGCTGAAGGAAGCGATGTACGCGGCGCAGCTGGAGATGCAGATGAGCAAGGATCAGATTTTGGAGCAATACTTGAACCAGATTTATTATGGCCATTCGGCTTATGGGATTCAGGCGGCTTCGAAAATGTATTTTCATAAAAACGCTCGGGACTTGACGCTGGCGGAGAGCGCCTTGCTTGCCGGAGTGCCGAAGGGGCCGAAATATTATTCGCCTTATCTCGATCCGGAGAGCGCGAAAACCCGGCAGGAGCTCATTCTCGACACGATGGTGCGCAACGGGTACGTGAGCGAGTCGGAGGCGCGGACAGCCAAGGCGGAGGTGCTCCACTACGAGCCGCGCGAAAACCGGACGCCGGCCAACGCGGCGCCTTACTTCCAAGATTACGTCCGCTCGGTTGCGGTAGATCGGCTCGGCATCAGCGAGCAGGAATTCGACGAAGGCGGCCTGCGCATCTACACGACGCTCGATCTGAAGGCGCAGCAAGCGGCTGAGGAAATCGTGTCGAAGCATATGGAGGGCAACGACGAGCTGCAAAGCGCTCTGGTCGCGATTGATCCGCGCACCGGCTACATCAGGGCCATGGTAGGCGGCAAGTCGTACCATGACAACCAGTTCAACCGGGCGGTGTCCGGCAGCCGCCAGCCGGGGTCGGCCTTCAAGCCGTTCGTGTACTTGACGGCGCTGCAGCAGCCCGGATTCACGCCGATCACGCGTTTCAAGAGCGAGCCGACGAGCTTCACTTACGACGAAGGGCGCAAGGTGTACATGCCGAGCAACTTCAATAATAAGTACCCGAATACGGAAATCGACATGCGGGAAGCGATCTCGAAGTCGGATAACATTTACGCGGTTCAGTCGATCATGCAGGTCGGCGCGGACAAAGTAACCCAAACCGCCAAGAACCTCGGCATCACGAGCTCGCTCGGGTCGCTGCCGTCGCTCGCGCTCGGTACGTACCCGGTCAGCCCGCTCGAGATGGCGTCCGCCTACGGCACGCTCGCCAACCAAGGGCTGCGGATCGAGCCGACGGCGATTCTGCGCATCGAGACGCCGGGAGGCCGCGTGCTCTATGAGGCGAAGCCGGCGAAGACGCAGGTCGTCGACCCGGCTTACACATACGTGCTGACGAACCTGATGCAGAGCGTGTTCGATGACGGGGGGACGGCCAGCCGCGTTGCGTCGACGCTAAAGCGGCCGGTGGCCGGCAAGACGGGGTCGACCAACACGGATGCCTGGATGGTCGGGTTCACGCCCGAGCTCGCGACGGCCGTCTGGGTCGGCTACGACCGCGATCGGACGATCAATCCGATCGACTCGTATCAGGCGGCGCCGATCTTCGCGGAATTCACCGAGCGCGTGCTCGAAGCGATTCCGCCGAAGCTGTTCCCGATGCCGGACGACGTCGTCAGCGTGTACATCGACGGCGCGACCGGCAAGCTCGCTACGGCGGCGTGTATGGACAAGGCGCGTATGGAGTCGTTCGTGAAGGGTACCGAGCCGACCGAGTCGTGCACGGGGCAGCCGGTCACGCCGGACACTGGCGCGACGGATGCGAAATCGCCGAACGACAAGTCGTGGTGGGAGGACTTCAAGCGCTGGTGGCACAATTAGCACGGTGGGCCGACCGGTGGTCGGCGGGTGGCGCAAAGGGAGTTTCTCCCTCTTCAGCGCTCTGCCTA
>NZ_BIMA01000194.1 GCF_004000845.1 Paenibacillus koleovorans NBRC 103111 | reverse complement strand
CGGCGGGGCCGGTGGCGCAGGTGGCGCCGGCGGGGCGACGGCCACACCGACGCCGACACCGACGCCTGGCGGCAGCGCGAGCCCGACGCCGAGCGGTACGGCCGGCACGGGCACCTCGGGGACAGGGACCGGCGCCGGCGGTACTCCGAGCGGCAGCCCGGTCGCCTCGGGCAGCGGGGCCGGCGCGGGGACGCCTCACCCGTAAGGGCAAGCGGCCTTAGCGGGCTGATGGCCTGGATAAGCAAGCATTAGAAAGATTGAGGAGAGACATACATGGGGAAATATTTCGGTACGGACGGCGTTCGCGGGGTTGCCAATCAGGGACTTACGCCGGAGCTTGCTTATAAAATCGGCCGCTGTGGCGGCTATGTGTTGACGCAGCATGCGGAGAAGCCTGTTGTCGTGATCGGGCAGGATACACGGATTTCCGGTCCTATGCTGGAGGCGGCTTTGGTCGCGGGACTGTTGTCCATCGGTGCGGATGTCGTACGATTGGGCGTTATCTCGACACCGGGAGTCGCTTATTTGACGCGCAAGCTAGGCGCTGACGCAGGCGTTATGATCTCGGCCTCGCACAATCCGGTTGAGGATAACGGCATTAAGTTTTTCGGCAGCGACGGCTTCAAGCTGTTCGACGAGACCGAGCTTGAGATCGAGCGGTTGATCGACGCTCCGGTTGACGAATTGCCGCGCCCGATCGGCACTCGGCTGGGGCGCGTGCGTGAGGATGCGCAGGCGAAGTTCGCCTACGCGGAGTATTTGAAGACGACGGTGGACGTGTCGTTCGCCGGTTTGAAGCTTGTGCTCGACTGCGCGAACGGCGCAGCTTATGAGCTGGCTCCCCGGATTTTCCGGGAGCTGGGCGCTGACGTTGTTGCCATCGGGGCGACGCCCGACGGCAACAACATCAATGACGGATGCGGCTCGACGCATCCGGAGCTGCTGCAGGCCGAGGTGCTGCGCGTCGGTGCGCACCTCGGGCTGTCGTTCGACGGCGATGCCGATCGGCTCATCGCCGTGGACGAGCGAGGCGCCGAGATCGACGGCGACTACATGCTGTGCATCTGCGGCGATGCGCTGAATCGCGCCGGGCGGCTTAACAACAGCACCGTCGTGACGACGGTCATGGGCAACCTCGGCTTCTTCAAAGCAGCCAAGGACCTGGGCTTGCAGACCGCGCAAACGGCCGTCGGCGACCGCTACGTGATGGAAGAGATGCGCAAGGGCGGCTACAACTTGGGCGGCGAGCAGTCCGGCCATATGATTTTCCTCGACTACAACACGACGGGGGACGGCATTCTGAGCGCGCTGCAGCTCGTGCAGACCGTAGTCAAGTCAGGCAAGACGCTCAGCGAGCTGGCGGGTATGATGCAGAAGTACCCGCAGGTGCTCGTGAACGTCCGCGTGGCCGACAAGTCTCGCCTGAACGGCAACACGGCGATCGACCAGTCGATTCGCACGGTGGAGGAGCGCTTCGCCGGCAACGGGCGGGTGCTTGTGCGGCCGTCCGGCACGGAGTCGCTGATCCGCGTTATGGCGGAAGGCCCGGACGAGGCGGTCGTCAAGGCATACGTGGACGAGATCGCCGATGTCATTCGCGCGGAATTGGGCTAGCTTCCGGGCAAGACTTGGGTAGACGGTTAGTGTAGAGCAATAGGAGCGGCTGTAGCTTTTTGGGCTATGGCGGCTCTTTTTTATTGTTGAGGAACAGTGGTCATTTTGACCTTTGCGCGGATCGGTCGCTCGATTGCCTGTTCAGTAGAGGTCCATTTGTTGCTGCGAAAATAAAAGGCGCTTTCTGCTCCGTTCAACGGTGGAGGGTGCTATTTTTCCTTTCTAAACGAGAAAAGCCGGATTTCCGCAAATAAAGGTTGCATGGAACGGCCGGATTGAATACTATATTAGGTAGCACTCAGCGACGGAAAGGTGGATCGAGGTTGTTCATGTAAGATAAGCGCCAGAACTTGAGGCGGCTTTCTCCGGGACGGAGCTTGATGGGAGAAAAGCATATGCCAGTAGACGCCCAAGTTGACGAGGTAGAGGTGTTCGAAACATTCGGCGGGGACCTCTCGGCTGCATCAGAGCCGTGAATAGGAGAGCAAATGGACGGGGTGACCGGTCCGACAAGACTTCTATATGATGTTGAATGATTGAATTTAATGGAACGAACTTATAGATTGATTTTTCGAAAAAATATCCCATTAGAGGGTCTGGTTTCGTGCGGCCGTTTAGGAGAATCCGGGTTGACAATTGAATAGCAGGGATGCTTATTTTGTTATGCCCATCGGCATAGACGCCGCGCACGGACGGATCCGGAGAGAGAGGTTTGGATCATTATGTGTGGAATCGTTGGCTATATTGGGAATCGGAATTCGCAGCCTATCCTGTTGGAGGGGCTGAAGAAGCTGGAGTATCGCGGGTATGACTCGGCCGGAGTGGCGGTGTTCACGGAGCAAGGGCTCAAGATTCAGAAAGCGAAGGGACGTCTCGCGGTTCTGGAATCGCAGCTGGTGGCCGCTCCGCTGGACGGCACGATCGGGATCGGGCATACGCGCTGGGCGACCCATGGCAAGCCATCCGATGTGAATTCCCATCCTCATACGGACAACTCGATGAAGTTTTCTGTCGTGCACAACGGGATTATTGAGAATTATATGACTTTGAAGGAAGAGCTGACCGCGAAGGGGCACCGATTCGTCTCGGAGACGGATACGGAGGTTATTTCCCATCTGATCGCGGATTTGTATCAAGGCGACATCGTACGTGCCGTGCAGCAGGCGGTTCAGCGGATGACCGGAGCTTTTGCGCTAGGCGTGTTGACGGAGTATGAGCCGGATCGTCTTGTGGCTGTAAGGCTGGCGAGCCCGCTGATTATCGGCGTTGGGGAAGGCGAGAATTTCATCGGCTCCGACATCCCGGCCATTCTGGAGTACACTCGACAAGTGTATATTCTGAACGATGGCGAAATGGCTGTTTTGACGCGCGATGGTGTCGAATTGATGACATTAGAGGGGAATTTTATTTCCCGGGAATTATTCCATGTCGATTGGGATCTGATTACGGCGGAAAAGGCTGGGTTCGATCATTTCATGCTGAAGGAAATTTACGAGCAGCCCAAGGCTTATAAAGACACGATGGGCAGCCGTATTTCGCCGGACGGTACACGTGTGGTCCTTCCAGAAGTTGGGATGAGCGCGGAGACTATTCGCGGAATTCGGAACGTGCACATCGTCGCTTGCGGCACCGCTTATCATGCCGGCTTGATCGGTAAAAGCGTCATCGAGAAGCTGGCGCGCATCCCGGTCGAGACTGACGTAGCGTCCGAGTATCGCTACCGTGCGCCGATCATCACGCCGGAGACGCTCGTTATCGTCGTGAGCCAATCCGGCGAGACCGCCGACACTTTGGCCGCCTTGCGCGAAGCGAAGCGCTGCGGCGCCCGCGTGCTGGCGATCACCAACGTCGTCGGCAGCTCCGTCGCTCGCGAGGCCGACGATGTGATTGTCACCTGGGCGGGACCGGAGATCGCCGTCGCTTCGACGAAGGCTTACACGTCGCAATTGGTCGCGTTCTACTTGTTCGGGCTGTACCTCGCCCAGACTTTGGAGTCGCAGACGACGGAGTATATCCGCGAGGTCATCGCAGCACTGCGGCTGCTGCCGGAGCAAGTCGAATATTTGCTGGGTCAGAGCGAGACTGTTAAGGAGTATGCCAAGCACATTGCCCAGCACCAGAGCCTGTTCTTCATTGGTCGTGGCATGGACTATGCCGTTGCGCTGGAAGGCTCGCTCAAGCTGAAGGAAATCTCGTACATTCACTCCGAGGCTTACGCAGCCGGCGAGCTGAAGCACGGGACGCTGGCGCTGATCGAGGAAGGCATTCCGGTCATCGCACTGGCGACGCAGGAAGCTTTGCTTGAGAAGACGATCAGCAACATCAAGGAAGTGAAAGCCCGCGGCGGCCGCGTCTTCGGCCTCGCGCTTTCCGGCAACGAGGAGCTCGGCAAAGCCGTCGACGAGGTGTACACCGTGCCGCGCACGCACCCGCTGCTGACGGCGGCGCTGTCTGTTGTTCCACTGCAGTTGCTGGCGTACTACACCTCGCTCGCTCGGGGGAATGATGTGGATAAGCCGCGGAATTTGGCTAAGAGTGTGACGGTGGAGTAAGCAAAAAAACGGCTGCCTCGAATTGTCTGGTGATAAAAAAGTGTGGAACCAGTAAAGAATGTCTGGAACTAGTTAAAAAACTATGGAACCAGTAAAAAAAGTGTGGAACTCCTAGAACTGTCCCGATGACTCTTTGTTAGATCAGCGGGACTTTTTTTTGAGAAGGGACTGTGGCCATTGTTCGGGAAATGAATAAATTCTGATGAACCCTATGGAGTTTTTTTAACCAAGTGGAGTGTCGCCAGTGGACTCTGAGTGAATCAGAGCAAACAAATATGATACTTCGCTAGATACACTTGAAATACAAGTGAGTTATACATTAATTTTAACATGACTTTAATTCGGAGAAGCAGCAATTGAGGACGCCTTCTAGAAGATGCTGCGAAACTAAATCAGGTCGAGAACAACTTGATTATTAAGTTCAGAAGATTGCCTATTGTGGATATCTTTGATAAGGAATGTCCGAAAGAGTATTGCTCGGTGAAATCCAGTAATCTTAAGGCTCGCAACATGTACGTATTTCAAGTGGAGCTCTTTTTTATCTAGCAAATATCAAGTTCAGAACGACTACGAGGACCCGTGAAGAAAATGCAAGACTAAACAGACAAAATAAAAAAGAGCCACATCCGCTGGGGCGATTCCCCCATGAGATAGTGGCTCTTACTGCTTAACAAAAATTGAATATTTCGACAAATCACAAATCAAAACGCCAAAGTTGAATAAGCCAATTCCAATTAAACAAATGACTAAATTGAATGGCGATAAATCAACTTTCTAGTCTAGAGGTCTTTATATTTGCCGAAAGAGATTATTTCTCGATCATGTGCACTCAAATAATGAGAAAGTAATACTCTATCACCATCAGTCACTAAATCACCAAATCGCGAGTTCATTCCTGTCCAACCTTCGGTACTACTATTATTATTGTAGTTTTTCGTCACATAAGCTATCGCATCTTCTTTATTTTTCCAAAATTCAATCCGTTTTGTCGATTTAGTATCTAAATCTAGCTGATCAATAAGGAGTAGTAAAAAAAGTTTTTGAAAAATAGAATTATCTGGTAGAGTGTTATAACCTTCTGAATAGACAACTTGCGAATCAATATTTGTACTATCACCCGTAATAATCTCATATTCAAAACTGTACTTACCATTAAGTAATGATGCCAAAAAATATGGGTATTGATTTAATATTTCGACTGAATTTGTTTGCTCATGCCAGCTTACCTTTGCTCCAAGTGATTCAGCCAGAGCTCTTGCTGATATCCAAGTCGTTCCATCTTCAGTAACTTGTACATTAGAATTAAATAAATTTCCATTAATGAAAATTTTCCTGACACTGGATTCTGAAGCATACACTGCTGTTGTTGTCGCAATAGCCAGACCACAAGTTAACCCAATAATAAACTTTTTCATAACTGTTCAACCCCTATAATTGGATTCAATGTATAAGACTCCAATAAGAAGAATAAAGTTGCATAAATAACCCCGTTTTTTTGTTGTTTAGCAATGTTTATTTACAAAAATGGTACACATTTGGTCCAAAAATAATGCTTTAGTAGCAGTGATTATAAAAAAATTGCCCTTCTATTTATTGACACAATTATTTTACAATTGTGCTACGAATATCAAATTCGACCAGATGTGCTCCTTTTAATCAGTTAAATATCGCAATATCGTACTGAATCTACTGTAAATATTTTCAACATAACCTCTAATATCAGCCAATTAATTTATTTATCTGACTTTAAATTTCTTAATAAATCATTTATCTTCAATAATTTATCTTTTTGGAAACTGCCATTTACCTATTTTCTTGTTTTTAAGTAATCAGTGAAGGGCGGTCCTCATTTATTTCTGACCGCCTAACGAGGAACATGAAAACAGTAATGAAACTAAAAGCGATAAGCCCGAGTGATGCAGCAACAGCAGAAATATTACATGATGAATATCTGGTTAAAAATCATAACATAAAGAGAACACCGACCATTATTATTAACGGGAAGGCCGCTGCCGAAACATTATCCGAGCTTGCTGAATTTTGATCTTTTTTCAATTGCGCCTTAAATAATGCCTTATGGAATTATCCAAAGTCAGCTCCTGTTTGTTAAGGAGCTCATTTTTTGCCCGACTTTCGATAATTCTCTATTCATTATGCGAACCATTTTTTGGCCTTTCAGAATTGCCATGAACCCTTGTGCAGAAAGGCTTTTCCCTACTTCACCACTTCGCTTTTTTTGCTTTGATTTCGCATAACAGGGTGATCTTCCTGATGGTCTTTGACAGACATGGTTTAGTTCAGCTTTTCGACTGAATATCCTAATTGCGCAGATACATCCTACTCACTCAGGCCAACATTGACGAACCTACAGCTTCTGCTCCAGCACGGATCGCGTTATTCTTGTGACGAATTTACGCGGGAACAGCCTCGGAGCCTGTGTCAGAATCCAGTTCTGCATACCCGGAACGACAAATACCTTGCCCTGCATAAGAGCCGTGTAGCCGATCTGTGCGACTTTGTCTGGAGACATAAGCGCCTTTGGATCAGATACCTTCTGCTCATCCATCTTCGCTTTGCGAAAAAACTCCGTTCCCGTCGCACCGGGACAAAGCGCGGTGATCGTGACCCCTGTACCCTGCAGCTCGTTAGCAACGGCTTCAGTAAGCGAAAGCACGAAGGCCTTGGAGGCGGAGTAGTTTGCGCTAAGCGGACAGGCGTAGAAGGAAGTCGTCGAGCCTACGTTCAGAATGCGTCCGCTGCCCCTTCGTACCATTTCCGGGAGAAATAGCATGAGAAGCTGAGATAGGGACTGTACGTTCAGTTGCAGCATCTCCTGCTCCGATCTGACATCCATCTGGTGCAAAAAACCGTAGGAACCGACACCAGCGTTGTTGATAAGAACATCAACGGACTGACCCTGAAGCTGGTCATACAGCCATTGGGCACTGTCGCGCTGAGCCAGATCCACAGGGATAGTGAGTGTCTGGACGCCGTGCTTCCGCTGCAACTCCGTTGCAAGATGGCTTAGCTTGCTCTCGCTGCGTGAAGCCAGAATAATCCGGTAGTTTTGCTTGGCAAATAGCTCTGCGAACGCCTTGCCTATACCACTTGATGCTCCGGTGATGAGTACAGTTGCCATGTGGGGGATGCCTCCTCAATCCTATTTTATCTAAAAACCATAAAACTAAATAATTAGTTATATGGTTGTTTAGTGTGTGCAAAAGGGACTATTCGTCCCCCAGCATCTTCAATGCAAGAATTTGTTCTGTCGTCTCCAGAAATTCTTTTAGTAACCTCACGGAATCCTCAATATCCAGACTGTAGTAAATTTCCGTTCCTGTTTTGGCGGCAGTTAGCAAATTTGCTTGTTTTAATATTCTCAAATGATGTGAAATGGCGGAACGTGACATGGGTGTACGTTCAACGATCTGGGCGACATTAAGCGCTTCGTGTCGGGTCAGCATCATAATAATGTCTTGCCGCACCGGATCGGCCAAGGCGAGGAAAACCGGGCTGCATGCTTGTAATTGCTTGTGAACGACAACTTCCAATTGGGGAACATCCGAGTGTTCCATCGACGCATCGTCTCCATTCAACCATATAACCAATTTCTTGGTTGTATTGTATCCTGGTTGCATGTTCCCGTCAAGTCCGTTCATCGTTATTTCGCTTTTGCGGTATTGAAGTAAACTTTCGGATTTTAAAAGTACAGTAATTACGTCTTTGTGTATGACAATTCCCGCCATCCTTTTTACAGTTGACGGGAATAGGATTGTAGGAGACACGTCGAGCTCAAACAACTCCTCGCAGAACTGACAATTCGCGTGATGCAGCTCGGACTGAATCTGTGTAGTA
>NZ_BIMA01000193.1 GCF_004000845.1 Paenibacillus koleovorans NBRC 103111 | reverse complement strand
CCTAACGTGACTCAACCACCAAGGACCTCTGGAGTGCTCTTCTCCAGAGGTTTTCGTATATATCCAGCATGAGGTCAATCCCAACTCTCTTAAGTTCAGGATGTAGAGGATTGCTGGTTTCTCCTGCAGCCGGCCAAATGCTCCAGAAAATCTCGAATGGACTTCAAGTCCTCTTCTTCCAGCTTGATCCCGTCCCAATGAAGCTGCTCCGTTTGCAGTAAAATTTTGGCATTGGTTTCGAGCGGATTCGCAGTTTCGCGGTTGGATACGCCGAGCAAATAATCCGTGGACGTTTCCAAGACGACCGAGAGCAATTGGATGGTCGCGACACTCGGTTCCCGATAATTTAATTCATAATTGGCATAGGTGCTTTTCGCTACGCCGATTTGTTCGGCCACTTGTTCCAGGGTCATTTTTTTCCTTTTCCTGGCTCGTCGCAATCGTTCTTGAAACGTCACAGTCCGCTGCCTCCGAATACAAAATTTTACTCGCAACCTCTAATTATAGCACTCTTTTTCGGTGAAAAGGATGGATTCGACAAAATATCAAAACCTTTCACCAAAATTTAACATGTTGTTGAAAAGTTTGCGTATTGTGAATATAATAGGTGTGACACAACATGTAAATAGGCGTTTAAGCACACATCAAGTAATTCCAAAGTCCTAAAACATAAGTCATTTCTCAGACGATAAAGGCAAACCTTTTGAAAAAGAGGGACGCAAAGCTATGGACCTAAGGGGCGTTTTGCTCTATGGTCGCCAAGCCGCCGAAATGGGTGTTTTTGCGACATCATCCATTCGGATGATGTTTTTCTTTATCTACACGAATTTATTTAAACGGAGGTGAGGAGTGTTCTCAATGAGAAAGCAAATTTCCGAAAATGAATTGACACTTCTGATCAAACAACTTCGATTGGATGAGCTGAAAGTAGATTCGCTAACGGAATGGACATCGGATGGAGAACATGCACAAGCTGAACAAAGATCAGGACAGGACGGCACTATCCAAGTAAAAGAACAAAAAATTATCGTTCATGACCCGACGAATGGCGGGAAGCTGCCGGTCATCAGCGCTGTCGCTCCTGTGAAGCTCATCATCAACAATGTGCAAATGAACTCAGAGTTCCCGGTGACATCATCAGATCGCATACATTGGGAAATTAAAGAAAAGGCTTTATACGAGGTTCATGTCTCCGTGGACAAGCTGACCGCGTATTTTCATCTGTCCTCTAGAGAGCGCTACGCATGGCGACTGGTCAATACCGAGTCCATGGCTCAAATAATCATTACGGCTGAAGAAGATAAACAGAGTGTACTGGAGACCGTACATCTGGTCGATGTGGCCGCCAATCTGGAGCAGCAGACGATCAAAGCGAATCTGGATCTGGCCGCCGTCCAGCAAGAATTGATGCAGCCTACCTATCAGCCGGTTGTAGTTGCGAAAGGGAAGGCGGCCGTTCCCGGAAAAGATGCGCAAATGGAAATCTATTTCTCGGAGCAAGTGGAGAGCCAGTTTTTTGAAATCGGAGGAAGCATTGATTTTCGAAATCATTTGCGGATACCGTCGGTTAAGAAGGGGGAACTGATAGCGAGAAAAATTCCCATGGTGGATGGGATTCCCGGATATGACGTGTACGGACATGTGCTCATGCCGACACCGGCAAGAGATATTTTCGCCGTTGCGAAATCGGGGGTGGAATTGACACCGGAGGGAGAGATCAGAGCCAAGAAAGAAGGCAGACCTAGAATTACGGGAAGCCGCATCAAGACGTTCGACATTTCAACCGCCTACATCGTCCCAGGGGATGTGGATATGGAGACGGGGAACATCGTCTTCTCCGGAGACGTGATTGTGTACGGGAACATTACGGATAAGATGATTGTGGAATCGTTAGGAAACGTATATGTGTACGGAAGCGTGTTCAACGCGACCATAACGGCAACGGGCAGTATTCATGTCAGAGGCAATGTAATGGGGAGTAAGTTTTATTCGGGCTATTTCGGCGTGATGTTCAACCGGTTGTACAACACCTCGAAGCAATTAAGCGAACAAATCGAAAAGCTGCTCGCCGCCGCCAGAATGCTGGAACAAACCATCGAAGCGAGAAAGCAGACGATACGGTTCGGACAAATTGTCCTCGTGCTGATGGAGAGCAAATTTAAAGAGATGCCTGATGCCGTAAAAGAGCTGTTGGCGGTAATCTCGAACATTCAACATATCAAGAAGGACGAGTATACGAAGCTGATGGAGATGTCTACTCTGTTCTTCATGCCTACCAAGCTGCTGGAATCGGCATCCTACAGCTTCTTCCATAGCTTCCTCGCCTTGCTAAGCGAGACACACCAGGAAGTGGCCCGGATGCAGGAAGAGAAAGTGCAGATTATGATCAACCAATGCCACAACAGCGAGCTTAAGTCGAATGGCGATATTATCATAAAAGGCGACGGGGTGTTATTAAGCGACTTATACTCGGCAGGCAATATTTTATTTCAGCAGGAATTATCGGTGTGCCGGGGAGCGAAGCTGGAAGCGGATGGCGTGATCTCTGCGAAAATTGTAGGCGGACAAACGGGAGTGAACACATTTCTGAAGGCCAAGAGACAGGTGACCGTGAAGAAAATGTACGCCGGACGGGTGTGTGTAGGGAAATATTGCATGGACATGGATGACCTGGTTGAGAACAAGACCTTCGATGCGAATACCATGAGGCAAAGAACTTTAACTAGGTGAGAAAGCGGTGGGTAGGTTGAAGGAATGTCTTCCTGGTCCAGATCAGTATGTTGGGTATCGGGTGAACAAAAATATGTACAACAGCCTCGGGGTTCTGGTCCTCCCCGCACAATCCGTACTCACGCGCAAAGAGATTGAGATGCTCCTGCAGCAAAATATTGTACTGAATGAAGACGATGTTGAACCGGAGTCGATCCGACAGCTCGTCAACTCTTCCATCAAGGAAATCCGAATTGTGTTTGAAAAGGTGAGGAACACCGATCAAATTCCATTCGAGCATCTCCGCGAGAGGATCGTTCCGATCGTAACCGAGATGTGCAGCCATCCGAATTTGAAACACATTTTGTCTCATTTGGAGCTGCATGATGAATATACGTACAGGCATAGCATCGGGGTTGCGCTCATTTCAAGAGTAATCGGCAAATCCAAAGGGCTGCCTGCGCCGGAATTGGCGGAGCTGACCTCCGCGGCCTTCTTGCATGATATCGGAAAGGTGAGGGTCCCTGACAACATCATTAACAAGCCGGGGAAGCTGTCGCCCGAGGAATTTACTCAAGTCAAAAACCATACCGTTTTCGGTTACGAATTGATCGCGAGCACATCGGGCATTTCGCATCGGCACGCGCTGGTTGCGCTTCAGCATCATGAACGGGAGGACGGCAGCGGATATCCATACGGCTTGAAGGGGAACAGCATCGATCCCTTTAGCAAAATCGTGGCGGTTGCCGATGTGTTCCACGCCATGATCTCCAAACGCGCTTACAAAAATCCCGTTCCGTTCTACAAGGTGCTCCAAGAGATGTCGGAGTTCGCTTACGGTTCACTGGAGCCGTCGACAACCTTAATCTTCGTGAAGCGGATCATGGAGATGCTGGTCGGCAATAGCGTGGTGTTGTCCAACGGACATGAAGGGAAGATTATTATGGTCAGTCCGAACGACCCGGTTCACCCTCTCGTTGAAGTGAATGGCAGCTATATTGATTTAAGCAAGGATCAGTCCGTTTTTCTGGAAAGGATTGTATAAGGCTGCAGTAAGGGGCCGACTTGGCGGGGAGCCTGGATGAAACGGCGGAGCAGGTATACAAGTAACGCGGCGAACGAAAAGAGGGTCATGCGGCGAACGAAAAGAGGGTCATCGACGGAAGTCGGTGGCTCTTTTTTATGTCCACCATAGTTGTTACATACTTGTATACTCTCTTCGCGAAGGCCGTTATAATAAAAGAGAATTCAAGGGAAGGATCGCCGAAAGGCTGGGATACTCCACCGTGCAAAGTTTCAACCGGACGTTCAAAGCATGGAGCTGCATGCCGCCTGGTGAATTCCGCAAGCTGTCTCAAGAAGCGTAAGCCAAACGTAGAGGAGCTGTGTACAATGACCGAGACCCGGAAGGAAATGTTCAACGGACCGACCGCAGATGCGACGGCTATCCGCCGCCAACCGCCTGTATGCCGACCGCTGATGCCGGCGAGTACCGAAGAGAACGAATTGACCGACCGCATGTATCGCGTGCTGTTGCGCTGGATTCGGTATGCCGACGAACAGTTCAAGGAATGGCCGGAGCGTCCGAATGCCGGGCACTTCTTTGGCGGGGCGTATTGGTACGAGCTGGAGACCGCGTATACCGCGATGGTGTATGCGATTGCCGCCCGATTGGGCGACTATGACGCCTCCCTCACCGGTCAACCGAGAGAGGAGATGGAAGGGAAGGCCATCCAGGCGCTTCGCTATCTGGGCTTCACCCACGATACCGGGCCGGAGGAATGCGTCAGGGTCACAGGACGCAACCCTTATTGCAGCGGGTTGAAGTGGGGCGGACGCGGCGACGATTTCTTCCGCTCCAGCCAGACGGGGACGACCATCATTGCGATTGCCTATACGGCTTGGCTGCTGTGGGACGAGCTGGATGACGAGACCAAAGGGATGATGGAGAGTATACTCGTCTATTATGCGGACCGCTGGTCATTCGGGGAAGCCCCGCGCAACGGGGTGTACTACGACACGCAATGCGAGGAGAACGCCTGGACGGCGGCCGGCATCGGCGCGGCGGTCGCCTTGTTCCCCGATCACCCGAACCACGCGGCGTGGCGAGAAGCCGCCGAGCTGTGGTCGATCAATGCCGTCAGCACGGTGAAGGATCAGCTGCTCAGACGGCCTCAGGTGTCCACCACCACGTTCCATCCCGATTTTACTTCCGAGAATCACGCATTCGTCCACCCCTCGTACATGTTCGCGGGGATTTCGCTGCGCGGCTCGTACGCCTTGCTGCTGCTGATGGGCGGGGAGCCGATCCCGGAGGCGTTGACATTGAACAATGAAGTGATGTACGAGCGGACGATCAAGGGCTGGAGCCTGCTCGACGGCTATCCGGTGCCAGTGCAGGGGCAGGATTGGTGGTACAACCGCCAGCACGAAGCGATCGTGGGGCATGCGTTCATGAACGTCCTGCATCGGGACCCCGACGCAGGACTGCTGGAACGGCGCTCGCTCGAATATATCGAGAAGATCCAGGCGAGCAATACGCGCGGCTGCATGCTCGAAGAGAACGGCGAGTCCTGCATCGTCGTTGCCTCCAGCTACCAGACGGCAGTCGACATGGAGTTTGCTTCAGCGTTCAGCGTCGCGATCGCCTATCTGCTTCACATGTACGGACCGCCTTGTGTCGAGCCGAGCGAGCCCGACTCATTCCGCGAGCGCATGAACGGCGTGCGGTACTACCCGTACGGCAGTATCGTCACGCATCGCACCGACGAAGCGTTCTCCTCCTTCAGCTGGAGGAGTCATGTTATGGCGCTGACGCTGCCGCGCGGGGCCATGTGGAGCGTGACGCCGCTGTATGCGAGCTATACCGGCGAGGTTGAATTTTCCGACGGCGGCGGCGGTACAGGCGAAGACGGGAAAGCTCACAACACTTCCGTGTGCCTGGACACGACCCGGGAGCATGTTCATGTGTACGAGGACGGCTTCGGAGTGACGGCCGAAGTCCGCAGAGGCGCAAGCGGCCAACTTATGCAGCGGGTCGGGTTCGTCTCGCTGCCGGACGGCCGCAGCGTATATGTGGAGCATATCGAGATCACGCAGTCTTGCGAGATCGCCCGACTGTCGACGGGCATGATCGGCATCCGCAACGAGCGGTACAGCGCGCTGCCGGAGCTCGCCTCCGGGACGAAGCGGCTCATCACGCCGGCGGAGACGAGAGCATACCGGGGCTTCTATGGCCAGGAGCCGAATCAATTGGACCGATATAATTCTGCTTCCTATGTCAATGTGAACGACGAGATCGGCTACGTGACGATAGGCTCGGCCGGGATGACCTACTTGAACCAGCACGAATATCCGAAGTGGAAAGGCGTAGAGGATGTGCTGACGCTGCAGGCTCGGACGGATTTGAGCTTTGATGCGCCAGCGGCGCTCCCGGTATTCGTGGCGCTCGCGCTGCCAGGCGCCGCCGCCTGGCAGACTGCAGCGGCTGCGGAGGGTACCCGGCTGCTCTCCGTCCAGGAAGAGCGGCTGGCGATCCTGGAGACCGCGGGCTACCTGGTCGTGGTTAATAACGGCGACAGCAGCTATTCGTACACGGCGAGCGGGGAATGGGGACAGGCGGAGAAGAGGACCGCGGACGCCCACCCGCAACGCGGTCCAGTCCAACTGTTCGAAGGCCGTCAGCGGCTGACCCGGGACGCTGCGATCCGATACGGCAGCGCTGCCGCCGGAGCGGCGTACTACTACGCCTGTCGCTATGTCCTGGAGCTCGATCATGAGAACCAGAGCCAGGCGCTGGAAGTAGACGAAGGGCTGGAGATCATTGTGCAGGACCGGATTCTGGTCATAATCAATGAGACGAAGGGCCGACTTGCGGTTGCAATTACCGACTGTCAGGCAGCGGCGCCGAGTTCGGAGGAGGTCCGTCTTGAACCAGGTGAAACCCGACGACTAGCTTTTATTTGATGGCGCGTGCAGGCTCGCCGAAAGGTAGATTCGATCGTACAATGGAACAATGCTATGGGCGGGTTCTCCGGTAAGTGCTATAATTAGCGATAGCGCGCCGTCATAGGGAACCCGCACATACAAAATAGAAGCGCTTTCAAAAACTGTCGATTTTGAAAGGAGCATGAGTGGGATGGCTGGGAATCGAGCGGTAGTGTATGTCAAGCCAGGCGAAGTTGAGGTTAGGGACATCTCGTATCCGGATCTGGTGCTTCGGGACGGTCCGGGTGTCAACCCGCTGAACGTGGGAAGAAAATGCGAGCACGGCGTTATTCTGAAAGTGGTGCGGCAGCGACCAGCACATGGTGCGCGGCCGGACCACGGCGCCAACCGGTCTTGTGCTCGGGCACGAAATTACGGGCGAAGTCATCGAAGTTGGACGCGACGTCGAGTTTATCAAGAAGGGCGACCTCGTCTCGGTACCGTTCAACATCGCTTGCGGTCGTTGTCGGGCTTGCAAAGAGCGCAACACGAACGTCTGCTTGAACGTGAACCCCGATCGTCCGGGCTCCGCTTACGGCTATGTCGACATGGGCGGCTGGTTAGGCGGGCAATCCGAATATGTGATGGTGCCTTATGCCGATTTCCAATTGTTGAAATTTCCCGACAAAGACCAGGCGTTGGAGAAAATCCGCGACCTGACGATGCTGTCGGATATTTTCCCGACCGGCTACCATGGCGCTGTCAGCGCCGGCGTACGTCCGGGCACAACGGTATATATTGCAGGCGCCGGTCCGGTCGGCCTTGCCGCCGCGCACTCCGCGCAGCTGCTCGGCGCCGCGACGGTCATCGTCGGCGACTTGAACCCGGCGCGGCTCGACCAGGCGAGAAGCTTCGGCTGCGAGACGATCAACCTGGCCGAGCATGACAATCTCGGCGAGCAGATCGACGCCATCCTCGGTTCGCCGGAAGTCGACTGCGCCGTCGACTGCGTAGGCTTCGAAGCGCACGGCCACGGCCATGGCCACACGGAAGCTCCGGCGACCGTGCTGAACTCGATCATGCAGGTCACCCGTGCCGGCGGCCGTCTCGGTATTCCGGGGCTGTACGTGACCGGCGACCCGGGCGCCGTCGATGCCGACGCCAAGGTAGGCACGCTGAAGATTCGCTTCGGCCTCGGCTGGGCGAAGTCCCACACGTTCGTCACCGGCCAGACGCCGGTTATGCAATACCACCGCGAGCTGATGATGTCGATTCTGAGCGGCCGCGCCCAGATCGCCAAGGCGGTCAACGCGACGGTCATCTCGATCGACGAAGCGCCTCGCGCTTACACCGAGTTCGACCGCGGCGCCTCGAAGAAGTTCGTGATTGACCCGCACGGGTTAGTGCGCTAATCGTATATAGCCGGAAACCGCTAATCCTCTCTTCACAGAGGGGATTTGCGGTTTTTTGGCGTTGTTTTTGTTTGGGGTAGCCCACTCAGGGCTCAGGTACAACCGTTCGCAGATAGCGTTATGAAAGTAACTCTTAGGTGGCTTGTCATTCAGACCCCTTACAGCAGCAAATCCAGCTTTCCCGCCACCTCTAAGCACGAAAAT
>NZ_BIMA01000192.1 GCF_004000845.1 Paenibacillus koleovorans NBRC 103111 | reverse complement strand
TGGGGTGGGAAAGAAATAGGGTTGCAAAGCCGGGTTACTGGCTGTACCCGTTTAGTCTACATCCAGAAATTGGATTTGGCAGCCTTCTTTTTTTTGTATAAGGAACTTTTCCATTTCCCAGAATCCAGAATCTAGATAGAATAGAAAGGAGAGGTAGCATTAGAAGCGGAGAGTTGAACAGATGGGGGATAAGAATAAACGAAGCGTATTGGAGCTGGTCAGGCGAGACGGTTTTAAACAGTTTCTAAGCCTGTGCTTGAGGTACAAATACTGGTACATGGCCGTCATTTTTCTTCAATTGGGCGGTACCGGTTCCGCACTGATGTTGGCGGAGACGAGCAGACGCTTATTCGATGGCGGGACGGATTTGACTTCCTCCGAACTGAGTGGAATTCTCGTGGGAATCGCATGCTTCGTCGCGCTTGGGCTTGTTTGCACGCTATTCGCTCGCATATGCAACCAAGTGATCAACACGAATATCGTATTCTCGATGAGAGAGCTAGTCATGAACAAGCTAGTTGGGTTGCCGCTTAGCGTTCATGAGGGCCGGCACAGTTCTCACTCCAAAAACCTTCTGTTTAGCGAGCTGGAAGTGTTCAAACATTTTATCGTCTTCGACATTCTCAAGCTGATTGCGCTGCCGTTTTCTTTTTTGGCGGTCGGGGTTTATTTACTGACGGTTCATCCGCTTCTTGGAGTTGTGGCCGTACTAGTGGGGCCGCTGCAGTTGCTCAGCAATCTTCTCGTGAAGGAAACCTATAAAGATTTGGTGGCCCAGCAGCAGACACATGGAGGCGAAGTGTTTTTCCAAATGGGAGAAACGCTCTCGGGAATGCGCGAGGTGAAGATGAATCAGCTGGAGGCAACGGTGAAGAGCCGATTCCGTGAGATTTGCGAGCGCGGGATTCGCCTTTGGGTGGCCATTGAGAAAATGCAGGCTGTTCGCGACCTGATGCGTGTCCTGCCCGAGAAGCTCGGGTACTTGTTCGGGATCGGAATTGGGGCGATTCTGATGGTGGACGATCAGATCGGTCCTGGGGCGTTAGTCGCATTCATAACCCTGCTTGATCGAGCCAGCGAGCCGTTTGCCAGCATCACGGGCATCGTCAACTCGCTGCAGAGGGTGTCTGCCGGAACGGAGAGCTTGCTGGACACGATGGAAATGGAGCCCGAGTCAAGTGAGGTCGGGCGGAAGCTAGAGCCTAGACCGCCGGTCATTGAATTTGAGAACGTGACATTCGCGTACCGGGAAGGGCATCCGGTGTTGAAGAACGTCAGCTTCCGCATTCCGGCAGGGCAATCGTTGGCACTGGTTGGACCAAGCGGGGGCGGCAAAAGTACGATCGTCAAGCTGCTCTACAGGGTGTATACGCCGCAAGAGGGCATCATCCGTATCAACGGAGTGCCGATTCAGGAGTATTCCATCGACTCTCTTCGCGGGTGCCTGGCATCCGTGACCCAAGATGTCTACTTATTTGACGGAACGGTGCGAGACAACATTGCCGTAGGCCGGCAGGAAGCGACCGAGATGGAGATTCGCTCGGCTGCGGAGCTGTCTCAATCGCTTGATTTCATCGAGGTTCTGAGCGATCGCTTCGATACCCGGGTAGGGGAGCGGGGGATCAAGCTTTCCCAGGGCCAGAAGCAGCGAATCGGCATTGCCCGGGCCATTCTGCGCCAAGCATCGATCCTGGTCCTCGACGAGCCGACATCCGCTCTGGATGTAGAGACGGAATCGCTATTCCAACAGCGGCTTGCCGACTGGTCGGGCGACAGCACCAAGATCATTATCGCCCATCGACTATCGACAATTCGCCATGTCGACACGGTGCTCTTCTTGGAAAAGGGACAGCCGATGGAATCGGGCAGCCCGAGGCAGCTGATTGGCAATGGAGGGCGGTTTATGGACTTTTGGAAAAAGCAGGAGATCCCCGAATTTGTTAGCTAGTGTCCCATAAGGCTGGGGTAGCACATGACAGACTAACCGACAAACGCTTCTTGCCGCTCCCGCTCGGAGAGAGAAACGTACACGCCGTTTCTAGCGGTTAGTTCATCGTGTGTGCCGGTCTCTGCAATTTTGCCATCTTGCATGACGTAGATGATGTCCGCATTCCTAATTGTTGATAGCCGGTGCGCGATTACGATTGTCGTCCTGCCCTCACGTTCCTTATCGATCGCCTGCTGGATGCGGCGTTCCGTCTCCAGATCCAGTGCGCTCGTCGCTTCATCCAGAATGAGAATTTCCGGATTGCCAAGCAAGGCCCTGGCGAGCGCCAGACGTTGCCGCTGCCCGCCGGACAAGGTCACCCCGCGTTCTCCGACTTCGGTCTCGAATCGTTCCGGCAACTGCTCGATGAAGGTATCGATCTGCGCAATTCGACACGCTTGCTCCAGCTGATCTGGAGTGACCGTACGCCCTAGTGTTAGGTTGGTTCGAATCGTATCCGGGAATAGGTAAGGCTCCTGAAACACGATTTGCACCTTATCCGCCCATTCCTGGCGCTCTATGTCCGTAAGGGAGATCCGATTGACCGCAATTTGTCCCTCCACCGGATCGAAAAAGCGGACTAGCAGCTGAGCGACTGTCGATTTTCCGCCTCCGCTTGTACCGACGAATGCAATTTTACGGCCAACCGGTAACTTGCCATCCACCCCATCCAGGACGAGAGGCAGTGTATCGGCATAGCGAAACCGGACATGATCCAACTCGATAGAGGTGATAGGCCCGCCTAGGCGACGGTCTCCGTCCTTCCAGCTATCCGTGCCCAGCAGCTTCCGCAGCCTCTCCACGGCGGCCATACGGCCCGAAACCTGCATCGCAAATTGAAAAAGTCCCTGTGCCGCATCCATCAACCCCGAAGCGAATTGATAGACGACTACGAAGGTTCCAAGCGAGATCGACCGCTGAATAACGAGCGTGCCGCCGATGCCCAGCGTCAAGAAGGTGATGATCCAGCGGAGGGGGTCGCTCGCGAGCGTTTGTTTGTTTTCGAGCCGTCCTTCATCCATGACGGATTTGAAATACTTGGCGAACAGGCCGGAGAATCGTTCATCCTCCCACTTCAACCGGTGATAGGCAATCACTTCGCGCGAGGACGAAATGCCTTCTTCAATCTGGACAAGCAAATTCGATTTTTGTTCCTGGACGTTTTTGGCGGCGGCTTTGACCCGAGGGCCAAAGTAGCGCCCCACTATCATGTAGACGGCACTGACGGCGAGAATCGAGACGAGCAACAACGGGCTCGCCCACCCGATCAATCCGCCGAGCAGAAGCAAGCTGATCCCATGCTGAAGCCCTTGCGGCAAAAATCCTTGAATCATGGAAGTAACCGCCTGAACATCGCCATTCACATAATGAACGAACTTCGCCGTACGGTCGCCTTGGATCGCAGCGGTCGGCCACTTATGCAGTCGAGTCACCAGCGTTTCCGTCAAGAGACGAAACAAACGAAACGCACTCGCATCAATAAACCGGGCGGCGATGGCGTGAAAGGCATTGTAGACGAGAAGGGCAGCTGCGAAAATCGATAAGTACCATACAGCCCGTCCATACATACCCTGAATGAAAATATCGTCGATAATCCATTTCTGAATCCCCGTCATGACGAGGCTCGCCACAATCTTGATCGCAAACAAGAGGAGCCCGACCGTCACGCCCCAGCGGACCATCCCGATCGCGCGAGCAAACCACCATACGTTATTCATAGGCTGTCCTCCGCTCCTGCTGACCTTGAATCAGATTTCGGAGCAATCCGCCTTTAGCCAGCAGCTCTTCATATGTACCTTGCTCCGCGTTCTGCCCTTCATCGATGACGACCATTTGATCGAAATGCCGCACGGTAGATAAACGATGGGCTACCGCGATCGTAGTTCGGCCGGCTAATAACGAATCCAGCGCTTTTTGCACTTCATATTCGCTGATGTTGTCCAGCGCGCTAGTCGCTTCATCCAGCAGGACGATGGAAGGATTTTTGATGAACATGCGGGCGATTGCCAATCTCTGCTTCTGTCCACCGGACAGCTTGATGCCGCGTTCCCCGATAATCGTGTCGTATCCCTCCGGGAGCTTCTCAATAAAATCGTGCGCATAGGCTGCCTTCGCGGCTGCAACCATTTGCTCGTCCGTCGCATCCGGCAACCCGAATTGTATATTTTCCCGCACGGTTCCTCCGAACAAATAAGTTTCTTGAAAAACATATCCAATCGAAGAGCGCAGCTGCTCGAACGAAAGTTTCTTCAACGGGATCCCGTCTAATCGAATCTCTCCCCCGACCGGATCGTAGAAACGCGCAACCAGCTTCAGAAGCGTCGATTTTCCTCCGCCGCTTGTGCCGATCAACGCCACCTTTTGTCCATGAGCGATGTGAAGCGAAAAGTGCCGGATCACCTCCGGTCTAGCGGGATAGCCAAAGCTTACGTTATCGAATGTGATTGCTCCTCGAATCTCCGGCAAACGAGTCGGGACGAGCTCCTCCTGAACGGAGGGGATCTGTCGAATAAAATCGTGCAGAATGGACGCCTGCTGCAGCAACAGCCTTTGCTCCGTTGTGAGCGTCACTATCGCCGTCATCGTACCAAGCAACCTGCCGTAAAAAATCGAATACACAACAAACTCGCCAACCGTCATGTGCCCGTCGCGAACAAGCGTAATGCCATAGGCGAAAATAGCCACGGCGCCTAATCCAATCGTCACCCGTCTGACGGTTCCCCGCATATAAGCATAAAAATATTGGGTTAGCTGCTTGGCATGCAAGACGGCAAATTGCTGCATCAGGCGTGCGATGCTCCACCGCTCCCCACCAAATGCGCGCATCTCGTGGATCGCGGCAAAGGTGTCGTACAGCCGCTTATTGGCAAGCTGCCGCTCTTTGTTCACATCCTTCGCCCAGACGGAAGCTTTTTTCTCGAAATAAGGGCCAAGCAAGTAATACGACATAAAAAAAGGAACAATCCAAACGGTCAACTGCCAAGACAACTCTATTAGGAGAGCCGTTAAAACAATCAAGGTGACCGAATACTGAATCAGGGTAGGTACATATACGCGGTAGATTCGCTGGACGGCGGCGACCTCCGTTTGAAACAATCCTACGGTCTCCCCGACCGGATGCTGCTCGTAGTAAGCGAAGCCCAGCTTGCGAAGGTGCCTGAACATCGCCACCATCAGATCGCGGGAGGCCAGCTCCTGGATTTTGCGCTGCAGCACATTTCTCCAAGCTTGAGCGCCTAGCATAAGCACCACAAAACCACAGAGCATCCCGATAATCCTGTACAAGGACGCCGTTCGCCCGCTAGGGGCAATCACATCGATAAAATGCTGGACGAATTTGGCGATCGCTATTTCAATCGAGGTCACCAGCAATCCGCATAACACAAACAGCACCAATAGAGGCGCATAAGGCTTTAAATAAGAGACTACCCATCTGTAGGTTGCCATTGGCCCTTCTCCTCCTCCGATGAAGCAAAAAAGACAGCCGCACAAGGTGAACTGTCGAAAAGCATCGTAACGTATTCGCCGCAGGAGAAAGGCTTTCCTTTTTCTGCTAGAGTTTAGGGATGGGAAAATCGTTATAAAAAAGTTCTCCTAATGGGTCCTTGGCAAGAGATGGTAGGAGACAAAATGTCAATGTAGACATTGCCGTCTGCAAGAACAGGTGCATAAGAGTATAACCCCTGATCGACCACTCCGACGGCATTTCCCGCCTTGTCGAATTCGGCGAGATGGCACGGACATAAGAAGTAGAGCTCTTTTTTGGTCTTCTTCTGCGCCTCCGTTGCCGGTTCCACCGTACAGCCCAGGTGGGAGCATGCAGGTGACAGGATGCGCAGTTTGTTCTCGTGGTTGGTTACATAGACGAATCCATGGTTGGTGTTCGTTACCCAGGCGTCCTTGGTGATCGCCGAATATTGAATCTTTTCAAAACCTTGGATGGAGTTTAACTGCTCGAATGCCCCGATTTTCACGAAATTTCCTGAAAGCTCCCGAGTCGCATTCGCCAGCTCTTCTTGCTTTTTCCCCTGAATCGCACCGTAATAGCACAACCCTGAACTTCCAAGCAAAATCCCTGCCGCACCTATAGCTAACTTGCCGGATGTGCTCAAAAACGCTCTTCTATATAGTTATTTTTCTAGGCAGTTTCTCACTCATATTGCGCAACTACCTCCTCAACGGGGAACTTCTTGCTGATAGTACACCGGTTGAGATATAGAGATGAGCTAATCAATAGTGAGAAATATGTGAATGTTTTACAAATTTATTCAACAATATTAAAGGGAATTGGAAATCCATATCGAACTATTTTTTGGTGAGATTTATTCGATTGATAGGAGGATTTCCTTGCTGGACCTGAGCCCCAACAACCAGAAAGAAAAAATTATCAATGGATCGTATGATCGCCCCGCGGGTGTCAGTATTTTGGCGGTTTTGCTGGCCATTGGAGGTGGATTGCTGCTCTTCACGCAGCTAACGGCTCTGAAGGAGCTGAATGAGGCATCCTCCGTCTTAGGAGTATCAGCCGTTCTGTTACAAGGATCGATCAGCTTGATTGGGCTTTCAGGTGTCGCAGCCGCTGTCGGGATGTGGATCGGGAAGAAATGGGGATGGTGGCTGGCCCTGTTCTATTTCGCTTATGCGGTGTGCCGGAACGTTAATGTGATCATCTCCATTCCGGGAGTAGCCGAACAGCTCGGCGCAGCTGTACAGGATCAAACCGTGAACTATGTGAAACATGGCATACGGGTCGTCTGGAACAGCTTGCTGATGCTTTACTTGTGCGGGGAAGGGGCGACGACCTACTTTTTCGGAATGACTTCCATCAACAAGTGGAAGGCGGTTCTGATCGTCTTCGCCGTCAGTATTCTCATCTTCGCAGTTACAACCCTGATAGCGTAATCCGCCTCATATCGAAGCATAATTCCGGTACTGCGCCGGTGTCATGCCGGTCGACTTCTTGAACACGCGGCAAAAGTAAGAGAAATGCGGGAAACCGACCCGCGCGCCGATCTGCTCGATCGAGGCGTCGTCCGTCTTGAGCAGCCAGCACGCCTGACGGATGCGCCTCGCGATGACGTACTCGGTGAGGCTGCTCCCCGTTTCGCTGCGGAACAGATGGGACACGTGATGCTTCGACAGATGCAGCTCCCGCGCCACCTGCTCCAGCTCGAACGGCTCCGTGTAGTGCTCTTCGACCCAATGCATGATTTTCTCCGCATGATGCTCGGCTCTCGGAACCCCGCTGGTCCGCTCCTCGATCGCCCCTTCCAGCGACTGCAAATAGTCCAGGATCGGGAGCAGCAGCACGGCCGCCGCCTCCGCCAACTCCGAACCGCCGCGTTTCTCCCGACTATCGCCAACTCGCCTATATAACCGCTCCAGCAACGAATAAATATACGTCCGATCCGACTCCATTCGCAGCACCTGCTCGCTCAGCTCGTCCTTCCACATCCGCTCAAAAAACCGCAGCACAGTCGGATACTGCTTCAGCAACGGATAAAAATAAGTAGGCTCGAACTTGATAACGCTTCGCTCGTAAGGGCAGTCCTCGCTAACGTCGAAATGGACGCGGTGCAGCTGGAACGGCTGAATGAAGAAGATGCTGCCCGACTCCAGCGGCGTGACCTTCCGATTGAGCACCAGCTGCCCTTTGCCTTGGTACACGAACAGCAATTCGATGCCCCGGTGGTAATGGTAATACTCCGCGAAGGACTCTTTATTCGTCGAGAGGTCCCGATATTTGAGCAAAAAATGGCGATCCAGCAAAACATTATTAGAGAACGGCATCTTTATCGCAACCTCCTCGGAATCGATCGAATAGCTCTATCCTCATTATAACAACACAGTGCTATTACTTAGCAACAAAATGGAACTATCGCCGAAAAAAGTTTGTTATGATGAGGTTAACATACCAGAGATAGCCCCCAATTGCGCAACGTCGAGGCTGCGAGGGGACCGAATCGGGAGGGAAGGGCATGCAAATCCACGACCTTGTAACGGAAGACGAGTACGGGGAAGTACTGGACGGCGTGATTGATTTGCTGCGGGAAACGTATCATCTGAGCGAAGTGGAAGCGAAGGCGATTGTCAAAAGGAGCTGGGGCCAAACGGAGACATATTTGCCTGACTACGAGCCCTTCGTCAGCTACTTGAGCGATGTCGGCGCATGGCTGCGGGAGACGCTGGATGCGCAGTTCGCGCAAGCGGTTCACCCGCAGCAGGAGCTTCAGAAGCGCATGAGCGCCGATGCGGCCGTCTGGCTGGCGTTCGAGTGCATCCGGCGCTATTGCCGGCGCTCGCTGGCCGGGCTATAATTGACCGCCATCTCGCCATCTCGCCATCTCGCCATCTCGCCATCTCGCCATCTCGCCATCTCGCCATCTCGCCATCTCGCCATCTCGCCATCTCGC
>NZ_BIMA01000191.1 GCF_004000845.1 Paenibacillus koleovorans NBRC 103111 | reverse complement strand
CTCAACCACGCTTCGCAAGCGTCCCTCTTATGCTTTATTGCTGTAAAGCATTAAACTTTCTATAATGTCAAGTAAAGACGCACAGCCGTATGGCTGTGCGTCTTAAGGTGCTCTATGTAAGGGTATCCGGACTTACTTCACTTCAGCAGCCGGCGCCGATTGCACGACCGCACTGATCGCGGATCGGTCGAACGTAAGCTTCGTCGCATCGTTGACGCGCAGCACCACGATATCGTCGGTGATCTCCATGATCGTGCCGTGCATGCCGCCGATTGTCGTTACTTTATCGCCTTTCTTCAGCGTGCTCAGCATGCTGGTGCGGGTTTTGGCTCGCTTCTGCTGCGGACGGATCAACAAGAAATACAAGACGGCGAACATCAGGATGAATGGCAAAAAGGTCGTCAAGTAACTCGCTGCCGATGGGCTGGCGGCCTCTTCTGCAATATACAACATGTCGGGCTCCTCCTTTCGTTCTTAGAAACCTTTGTCGTTCTCGTTCAACCCGTACCGGTCGAAAAACTCGTCGCGGAAGTCAAGCAGACGGTCCTCCATAATGGCACGTCTTACACCCCTCATCATTTCGAGCAAGAAGTGCAAATTGTGGTACGTGGTCAATCGGATGCCGAACGTCTCATCCGCCTTGATCAAGTGCCGCAAATAAGCTCGGGAATAGTGTTGGCATGTGTAGCAGCTGCATGCCGGATCGAGCGGTCCGTAATCGCGCGCATAAGCGGCGTTCCGAACGACCAGTCGACCGGTGCTCGTCATGCATGTCCCATTGCGGGCGATCCGAGTCGGAAGCACGCAGTCGAACATGTCGATGCCTCGAATCGAGCCTTCGATCAGCGCATCCGGCGAGCCGACCCCCATCAGGTAGCGGGGCTTCTCCGTCGGAAGCAGCGGGACGGTGCTCTCGAGCATCTCATACATGAGCGGCTTCGATTCTCCAACGCTAAGTCCACCAATAGCATACCCCGGGAAATCCATGGAAGTCAACTCCGCCGCGCTTTGCTTGCGCAAATCGGCGTACATCCCGCCCTGGACGATCGCGAACAGCCCCTGGTCATGCTTGCGCGCATGAGCTTCCAGGCAGCGAGCCGCCCAACGCGTCGTGCGCTCGAGCGACTTCTTGACATAGTCGTACTCCGCCGGATAAGGCGGACACTCGTCGAACGCCATCATAATATCGGCTCCGAGCGCGTTCTGGATCTCGGTCGCTTTTTCTGGCGTCAGGAATAGCTTGTCCCCGTTCAAGTGGTTGCGAAACGTGACGCCTTCCTCGGTAATTTTGCGAAGCTCGCTCAGGCTGAACACCTGGAACCCTCCGCTGTCGGTCAAGATCGGACGGTCCCAGTTCATGAACCGATGCAGCCCGCCAGCTTCCTTGACGATGTCATGCCCGGGGCGAAGGAACAGATGGTAGGTGTTGCTCAGAATGATGTGCGCGTCCATCTGCTTCAATTCTTCCGGACTCATCGTCTTCACCGTAGCGAGCGTGCCGACCGGCATAAAAGCAGGCGTCTCGATAACGCCATGAGGCGTATGCACCCTGCCTAGCCGAGCGCCGGATTGTTTGCAAGTTTTGATTGCTTCGTATCGAATGGCCATGCTTGTGAATTCCCTTTCCTTCCTCTAACCAACCCTTATTCGTAAATAAACATCGCGTCGCCGAAGCTGAAAAAACGGTATTCCCGCTCAATCGCCTCCGCATAAGCCTTCATGACCGCGTCGCGTCCGGCCAGTGCGCTAATCAGCATCACTAGCGTCGACTTCGGCAAATGAAAGTTCGTCAGCATCGCGTTCACCAGCTTGAACTCATAGCCAGGATAAATAAAAATCGACGACCAGCCGTCGCAAGGCTCGATCGTTTGATCGCCAAACCGCTGTCCCACCGTCTCCAGCGTCCTCGCCGATGTCGTCCCCACCGCTACGATCCGACTTCCTCGGGAACGTGCGGCATTCAGCTGAGCAGCCGTTTCTTCCCCGATTCTGTAATATTCGGCATGCATGCTGTGTTCCTCAACCGTGTCCGCCGAAACCGGACGAAACGTACCGAGTCCGACATGCAGCGTCAAATAGGCGATCGTAACCCCTTTTGCACGAATCCGCTCGAGAAAGTCCGGTGTAAAGTGCAACCCAGCCGTCGGAGCCGCAGCAGAGCCTTCATGCTTCGCATAAACGGTCTGATACCGCTCGCGATCGTCCAGGCGCTCCTTGATATAAGGAGGAAGCGGCATTTGCCCGAGACGATCCAATATTTCGTTGAAAATGCCGGTGTAGCGGAACCGAATCGTCCGCATCCCCATTTCGCTTTCGTCCACTACTTCCGCTTCAAGCTCGTCGCCGAACAAAATCCGGGAACCGACATGGAGCCTTTTACCCGGTCGTACTAGCGCTTCCCAGCGGTCTTCGCCGAGCGACTTGAGCAGCAGCACCTCCGCCTTGGCGCCTGTTTCGGGTTTGACCCCGAACAATCGGGCGGGAATTACCCTCGTGTCATTCAGCACAAGCGTATCGCCTGCCTGCAAATACTCGATCAGCCGCTCGAATTTCTCATGGGCGATCGCCCCCGTCGCCTTGTTCAACGTCAACAAGCGGGAGGAAGTGCGATCCGCAAGAGGCGTTTGGGCAATCAGCCGTTCCGGCAGCTCAAAATCAAACCAATTGACATCCATTCGTTTCACTCAATCCTTACTTATAGTGACTCCATTATAGTAGTATTGCAGGATGCTCTTGTAGTCATACCCGGTCTCGGCCAGCCCGCGCGCGCCCCATTGCGACATGCCGAGTCCGTGACCGAAGCCTTTGCCGATCATGCGGAACTGGGCGTCCGGCGTAGCGGGGCGGACTTGACCCGATCCGCCCAGCACGTAGTAGCTGCCCTTCACGGACTGCAGCTTAGCCCCAGCGGCGGTCTGGCTGCCGGACAGCACATAGACCGGCGTCTGAGCCGTCCCCGTCACTTCACGGACTTGTCCGCCCGCTCCTGCGATCGCCAGTTTGCCGGTCTCTTCGATGTTAAACCGTGTGCTGGGCAGTCCTCCGAGCGCCGTTCGATAATTGTCCGGTTTTGCCTGCGTCACGGTCTTGCCGTTCGCCTGCAGCTCCGTCACCCGACCGGAAGGCCCGATCTTGGACACTTTCAAGGAGATCAGCGGCCCCACTACATCCGGAGTAAAGATACCATTCATTGTATCTAGCAACTGCGGCCCGGTGAAAGGTCCTCGTATCCAGGCGTATTCAGTCGACTGAGGGTCCTGCCCTATTCGGGTCATCAGGTCGCCCTTGTTCACGCGGGCAATAGCCGCATTTTTGACATCGTCCACATACGGAGCCTGACGAAGCGCCACGCCCGAATCGTTCGCCGCCACGATCGGAAGACCCGCAGGCGACTTGCGGCCGGTGTCCGTCACATAGTCGGAGCGGATATAGCCAAGCGTCCCGTCGGCGAGCACGACGCGAGCCCAATTGAGCTTGCCGGCCGCAGCGATCTCGTCAGGACTGGGCTTGACCGCTATGTAATCGACCGGCGTGCCCCAAACTTCGACAGCGTCTCCCGTCATCCCGCCGGCATTGGAGTAATAGAAGGGCGAGATCGGCTCGCCCTTGTACAGCACGAGCTCGCCGGCCGTTGCGTTGGCGGCCGCGATAGTGGCGGCACCCTCTCCGCTTAGCCCAGAATAAGCCTGATCCACGGTCGAATCGGAAATATGCGCGATTTGATATTTCATGCCTTGCTTGATCGCGAACGTCCGGGCGGCGACGGCTTGCGCCTTCAGCACCTCGGTCGGCCAGCTGTTGTTCAGCTCGGTGCCTACGACCGACGCCACATACTGCTCGAACGGCAGCTCGTTGACGACGGCCAGGCTGCCGTTGAACTCAGTTAGCTCGATGGCGCCGCGATACCGTCGTTTGCTGCGCTCGTCCACCTGGACAATGCCGTCCTTCGCCGTCACCCATACTTTCTGGCCCGACGCGCTCGTGCCGAACACGAAATGATCGGCGCCGCGAGCCGCCGTCACGCCGGTCACGCCGGCCGTCACCTCTTCGCGCTTCAGCAAATAAGGCGCATTGCGGTCGGCCGTCTGCAGCGGCACGTTCAGCTTGAGCGCCTGCTGCTTCAATGCATTCAGCTGCGTCTCGTCGACCGCTTCGCCGACCCACACGGCATAGGCGGTCTGGCCGCCCTGCTCGACTACGGTCAGGAACGCGTCCATCCCGTTCGTCAGCAGCATGTCGAGCACCGGCTTCGCCGCCGCCTCCGTGGCGAACGTCCCCGCCGTGCCGTGCAGCGGGCCGGCGACCGCCGGCACTGCGCCGCGCAGCTGCGCCGCGACGGCCGCGTTCGCGCCGATGCGCTGCTTGGCGGCCTCCGCCAGCTGCACGCTCGTGTACATGCCGCTATAGATGCGGTATACGGGTTTGCCTGCCTTCAGCGACCGGAACACGAACGGCTTGTCGTCGGACGGCTGGAGCGCCTTCGCCAGCGCTTCCGCCTGCGCGGCGTCCAGAGTCTCGGCCACAAGCACCTTGTAGCCGTCCACGCTGGCGCGGACCGGCACGCCAGGCGAGGTCGTCAGCCAGCTGCGTGCGCCGTTCGGCTGTCGGTTGCCGATGTCGAGCCCTTGCTCGGCGAGCAGCGTCACTGCCGGCACGACGACTTTATAAGATTTGCCCGAATCAATGAACAGGGCAACGCGAATTTCGTTCAGCTTGGGTACGGCGGCGTAGCTCTCCACCACGAAGGCAGGTGCGGCGGCCGTGACCGTCATCCCCAGGCCGAGCAGCATCGCTATCGTACGTCTATGATTGCGGAAAAAGCCCATCGCCTTCAACTCCTCTGTCTAGTAGCGCCAGCGCTAGCATGCATACTATCGTATCGGCGTCATAACAAATAGTTGTCGTTGTCATCCTTGCCTCCGCTAGTCGGCAGCGGCAAGCCCAAATGCCGGTACGCCTGAGGCGTCACCATCCGGCCCCGCGGCGTACGCTGCAGGAACCCGATCTGCAGCAAATACGGCTCGTACACATCCTCGATCGTCTGGCTCTCTTCCCCGATCGTCGCCGCGATCGTATCGAGCCCGACCGGGCCGCCTCGGAAATTCATAATGACGGCACGAAGCATCTTGTGGTCGATCTCATCGAGTCCCAAGTCGTCGACGCGGATCAGCTTGAGCGCCTGGCGAGCGATATCGAGCGTAATGACGCCGTCGCCCTTCACTTGCGCGTAATCGCGGACGCGCTTCAGCAGCCGGTTCGCGATCCGCGGCGTGCCGCGCGACCGTTTGCCGATCTCCGCCGCCGCCTCGCCGACGATGCCGACCTGCAGGATGTCCGACGCCCGGCTCACGATAAAGCTCAGCTCGTCGACCGTGTAGTACTCCAGCCGGCTGACGACGCCGAACCGGTCGCGCAGCGGAGCCGACAGCAACCCGGCGCGCGTCGTCGCCCCGATCAGCGTAAACGCCGGCAAATCGAGCCGCACCGAACGGGCGCTCGGCCCTTTGCCGATAATGATGTCCAGGGCGAAATCCTCCATCGCCGGATACAGCACTTCTTCCACCGTCCGATGAAGGCGGTGGATCTCGTCGATGAACAGCACGTCGCCTTCCTGCAGGTTCGTCAGGATAGCCGCCAAATCGCCCGGCCGCTCGATCGCCGGGCCGGAAGTCGTCCGAATATTGACACCCAGCTCGTTAGCGATAATGTTGGACAGCGTCGTCTTGCCAAGTCCCGGCGGCCCGTACAGCAGCACATGATCGAGCGCTTCCTTGCGCATCTTGGCCGCTTCTATGTAAATCTTCAAATTTTCCTTCGCTTGCGATTGCCCGATGTATTCGGCCAAATAACGAGGACGCAAACTAAGCTCGACTACGTCGTCCTCCATCATCAAATTCGCGGAGATGATCCGGTCTTCCATCGATGTCCTCCTCCCCAGCTAGTCCTATGCTAGACTCCGTTGTACAGCGCCTGCAGCGCCAGCTTCGTCAGCACCTCCGCCGGATCGCCTTCCTGGGCCTTCGGCTTCACCCGCGCCCAAGCCCGATCCGCCTCCGCTTCCGTGTAGCCCAGCGCGAGCAGCGCTTCCTTCGCCTCCGCCCATGCGGTCCCGCCTTCTCGGCTCCCGGCTCCAGCCGCGGCGTCTCCAAACCCTAGTCCAGCTGCGGAAATCGCTCCCGCCGGCACCGGAATGGCGCCAAGCTTGTCCTTCAGATCGAGGACGATGCGCTGCGCCGTCTTCTTGCCGATACCCGGCAGCCTCGTGAGGAACGCATAGTTCTCTTGCTGCACCGCCGCTACAATTGCTTCCGGCCGGCCGGCCGCCAGCATGCCTAGCGCCACGCGCGGCCCGATGCCGCTCACCTCGAGCAACCGGCGGAAGAGCGACTGCTCCTCCCGGCTCGGAAAGCCGAACAGCAGAATCGCATCCTCCCGAACGTGATGATGGATATAATAGGTCGTTTCGTCCGACTTGTCGGCGCCTGCCGCATACGGGTTCGGACAAAATACCCGGTACCCCACGCCGTGAACGTCGAGGACGACATATTCCGTTTCTCTATGTACCACTTTCCCGCGCAAAAAATCGATCATGGCTTCGACGCTCCATTCATCTTCATCTGCAAGGCGGCGGAATGCGCGTGACAAATCGCAATCGCCAATGCGTCCGCCACATCGTCTGGCTTCGGGACAGCGCTCAGCTTGAGCAGCATGCGCACCATCTCCTGCACTTGCTTCTTCTCGGCGCCGCCATAACCGACGACCGCCTGCTTCACCTGGAGCGGCGTGTATTCCGCGATCGATACGCCCTTTTGCACCGCCGCCAGCATCAATACGCCTCTGGCTTGGCCGACCGTCAGCGCCGTCGTCACGTTTTTATTGAAAAACAGCTTCTCGATCGCCACTGCATCCGGCTCGTATTTGTCTATCAGATGGATCGCCGATTCATAGATTTCTTTCAATCGAATGGCCGGATCCTTATGGGCCTCTGTCTGGATGCTACCGTATTGAACGGGAACGAGCCGATGGCCTTCCTTGTCGACGAACCCGAATCCGACGATGGCGATACCCGGATCGATGCCGAGCACCCGCATATCTCCACTCCCACTTTCCCCTGCTGCATCATGCGAACAAATGTCCGAAAAAAGCGAACATATGTGTTCCCTTGTGCCATTATAGCAAACTTGCTCGCGAAAAAGTACCTTCCGCCCACAAAAAAACAGACGGATCCGAGTTGGACCCATCTGTTTCTTTCCACGCCGAGGCTTGTCCCTTGCAAGGCCTATGATTCACTCTTCGACTGCAAACTCGCTGAACGTGGACAGCACGCTGTTGTACTCCAGCAAATCTTTGACGCGAATGCCTTCCTTCAGCTGCTCGACCGCTTCCCGCTGCAGGCTGCTTTCCAGAAACCCAACGTTCAACTGAAAAAAGGTCCGAATTACTTTCTGGCCCGCCGGCACACCGTCGAACAAACTCAAGTTGCCGTCCTTGTCCATTCCGAAATAAGCGGAGTCTTTGCAGCTTGGCGACAAATCATCGATCAGCTCCTGCATGACGACACGATCGTTCTTGAGCAGGATGGACAGCCCCGGATTTTCCTCGTGCAGGCTCTGAATTTCTTCCGGCCACATGGCGCCTAGCTGGTCGGTCTCTTCGCCGCATACGTACGATCGGATCACCATTACTGTCTGTTTTTTTCCTTGTTTGGCTAGTATTGCCAGCGCATCCTCGTCCGAATCCGGCACGCCAGCCGATGCGATCGGAGCCAATGCGGATTGCGCATCCTTCCTTCCGCCCTCGTCATTATGCGCCAGCAGCCAACCCGCAGCCGCACCTGCAACCAGCACGACGGCACCCAGCGACAACACGCGGCGCTTGAGGCGAAGTCTTTTTTTCAACTGTTTGTACAAACCGCTGAAGTTCATGGGAATCCCTTCCGTCCTAGCATTTTTCTCTAGTTTTGCCAGAAGGAATTCCCCTTATACTTCACTCGTGCCCGTATTAATAAGGCGTTGCTAGTTGCGAATCCAAGGCGTGCTCTTTTTTGAAGGTTTGACCGAAGCGGTCTTCGCCTTGCGGCCTCCGCGTCTCGTGCCTGATCTGGAGCTTTGGCGCGTGTTCACGGATTCGGCATCGGCGAGGGCGACATCGAGCTCGCTCTCCTCGGCCTGACGGTCATGGCAGCCACAGTTGCACGGCTTCTTGTTCCAGTCGGCATGGCCAGGGTAAGGCGAGTAGCCGTAAGGAGACACTGCTCCAGGTACGCTGGAGACAAAAGCGTTGTTCGGACCGGGAGCTTGCGATGCGCCGAGTGTCTGGTTGTCGGTATACATCGGGTAGAAAGGTGTATTCGGCATCGATTGATAAGGCGACACCATCGGCGCGTTGCTCATCGGCATGTTGCTGA
>NZ_BIMA01000190.1 GCF_004000845.1 Paenibacillus koleovorans NBRC 103111 | reverse complement strand
CGGCGATTTCCGAAGGGGGCAGACGGAAACGGCTCTGCAAGTGGGCAAATTCGGACTACGAACCTCTTCCCGCCAAGCAACCGTCACGGAGCCCGAAAAAGTCGGACTGCGTCAGTGGGGCGGGGAAGCGATAGGGCTGCAAAGCCGGGTTACTGGCTGGACCCAAGAGTGTCGTGCGCCGAAATGGGGATTGAGGTCGGGAGTTAATAGTGAATAATGGAATTATTATGCTGTTATTGGCAGAGTGAGGTCGGGAGTTACTGGTAGGGGCAGAAAGTGTCGTGCGGAAACTGGAGATTGAGGTCGGGGGTTACTGGTAGGAGCTGAGAGTGACGTGTGGGAAACTGGTGATTGAGGTCGGGGGTTACTGGTAGAGGCTGAAAGTATCGTGCGGAAACTGGAGATTGAGGGCAGAATGAGGTCGGGAGTTACTGGTAGGGGCAGAAAGTGTCGTGCGGAAACTGGAGATTGAGGCCGGGGGTTACTGGTAGAGGTTGAAAGTGTCGTGCGGAAACTGGAGATTGAGGTCAGGAGTTACTGGTAGGGGCAGAAAGTGTCGTGCGGAAACTGGAGATTGAGGTCGGGAGTAACGGTAGATGCAACCCCTGCCGGTCGCCCTTTAAGTAACCATGCTTGTTCTCTCCAAAAATCCGACTGATTTTCATTATCCATGGTGCCGACTCGCGGCATCGGTGTCTGGAGTCCGACTTTTTCGGACTGTATGGCGTGAGCGAGTCCCGATCCGCGCCGTAGTCCGATTTCCCCCCGTTGCAGAGCCATTTCCACGCATCCCCTCTCGAAAACGCCGCTCCAATTCGGCAAACTCGGACTAGGGAGCTGATCCGGACCACGAGCGGCCTTGCAGACCGACTTGTTCGGACTGCATCCAGAGGTGACTTAGCGTTCGGCGCTCTTGGGTTGCATCTACTGTTACGCTTGGCTCTCCATTCCCACATTCCAGCACGACAATCCGGGTCCCGCTAGGATCCTCTCCAGCAAGAAATCGTCCCTAGGTTACTCTCGGCAGGCAATCAAAGACCTGATCGGTGAACTCCTGATCAGGTCTTTCTTGAATGCTAAGGGCGAGAGCTGATCGAAACTGGCTCCATGTTCATGTTGTAAGCGACGGTGTACCAGGGTTTGGAGGCTGTCTCCGGGCGGATCTCGACGGCCATCTCCCAAGGCGCCTCATAGCTGACGCCGAGCAGGCGGTCGCCTTGATACAGCGCGATGGCGAACGGCGCCTCGCCTTTCGGATTCTCGAGCTTCGGGTAGATCATAACGCTTTGGCTGCCGGGCGGAATGGAGGCGCCGGCCAGCTTTTTATACGGATTGGGCATCGGGTCTTTGCCGTGCTCCACCTTGCTCAAGTACAAATCCGAGCGCGCCATCCGGCGATATATCCCGTCCATGTACATATTCTCGCCGATATCGTAGACGAACTCCGCATTCGTCCGCTGGGCTTGCGCGCGGCTAAAGTTGAAGTACGTGATCCCCTTTACCTGCGGGAACATACGCGGCAGCAGGCCGTACATGTAAGCCAGCTGCGTCTCGCCCCAGGTAGGGTAGGCGGTGTTGGTAGGCAAATGCGTATGGGCGATAGCTCCCTCGGCAATCATGATCGGTTTGTGGCTGTACCGGTCGTACAGCGGCGCGAACGTGTCGATCACGCTGCCGAACAGCTGCTCCTTGCCGTTCGTGTACGGCGAGTTGTAGAGCGAGAAGCCGACCCAGTCGACGTACTCGTCACCCGGGTAGTAGTCGTCGATCGTGTCCGGCGGCCAGAAGTTCGGCGACCATACCATCGCTACGTTCGGCGCCTCTTGCTCCATAATGTCGTGGATGAGGCGGAACTTCTCGATGAACTTCTTGGGCTCGTCGTACCAAGGCACCCAAGAACCGTTCATCTCGGACGCGTAGCGGAGGAACACGGGCAGGCCGGCTTCCTTGGCCTCGCGGGCGAAACGGCGGACGTATTCATCGTCCTTCACATCGTCCAGCCCGTAGCGGGGCTCCCAGCCGATCTGGATGGCGCCGTCGAGCGCTTTGATCCGCTCCGCCGTCCGCGTCGGGAAATACGTATTCGTATCGGTCTGCACTTTGCGCCAGCCGACATAGGCTAAGTAAATCGCATGCTTTTTGCCGTAGACGGATTCGACCTTGGTGACGTCGTACCCGACTCGCCGATCCGCGCCCAGCATGCCGAGATAGACACCCGAAGCAGGCTCGTGTTTGGCGAGCGTCCGGTGAGTCGACGAGGTCTTGGCTGCGGCGCCGCCGGTCTTCGCAGGAGCCGCTGCAGGGGACTGCAAATACAGGTCGAATGTCCCGACCGGTACATCGTTTAGTCCGGATGCGTAGATGCCTGCCGATGCGGCCGGCAATCCGAGCTCGTAGGCGTCAAGCCGCTTCTGGTAGTTGGCGGCGACGTCCGGTTGCCCGGCCTGCTGCGCGATCGAAGCGCGCTCGTGCCAGAAGGCGAGCAGATCGAGCTGGTGCGGGGGAGGGGCGACCTCGTTGTCGACCGCTTTTTCCGGCAGCAGCTGTTCCTCGTTAGGGGTGTATAGGATGAATCCGACAAGCGCGAGCGCCGCAATGAATATGATCATCGGGGAGCCCAAGGTTCGTCCGGTCTTCCAACGCATCGGCAAGTTCCTTTCACAAGGGGAAATTGATTCCATTATAGCGCATTTGTCGAGAAAGCGGTTGCGAAATTAGGAAAATAAGCCTACTTCCGATACAATGGAAATGGAAATCATTACATCGGAGCCAGTAAGGGAGTGTTGAGGGTGGATCGTGGGCAGCGGCTATACATAGTGGGCATGGCGTTGGCGATCGGGCTGCTGCTGCTCGGGGAGCTGATCTGGCTGCCCGATCCGCTGCCGCAGCGGTTCGGCGCCGACGGCGAGCTGTTCTGGATCGACGCTATCGATACGGCGGCGTACGCCCTGCTCCTCGTGCCGCTCGCCTGGATCGGCGGCGCGACGCTCGGCATCGCCGCGGCGCTGGGCGCATGGCGCCGCGGCGATCGCACGGCAGGCGCCACGCGCGTAGCGCTCGGCGCCCTGGCGGCCAAAGCGGCGATCATCGCCGCTTCGGCCGGGGTGCTCGGCGCGCTCGCGATGCAGCCGCGCCGCCTGGTGTGGGCCGCGTGCCTGCTCGGCGCGGCCTGGGTGCTGGCGGCGCTCGACATGGCGCGCGCCGAATGGGTGCAGCGGCGCCGCGAGCACGCGCAGCCGCGCCGCCATTGGCGGGCTGCGGTGCCCCGCCGCAGCCTCGCCCTCACGGCCGCCAGCGCGCTGCTGCTGCTGGCGCTGGCGATGCCTACGTCGTACATGGTGACGTACCCGGGCATCACAATCAACATGAGCCGCTACGCACAGGTCGAGGGTGGTACCGCCCACGCGCCGATGACAGGCGTGCTCGTCTTCGAGCGGCCGGCGTTCCCGGCGGACTGGCTGTTCGCCCGGCTGTTCCCGCACTACGAGTTCGAGCCGAAGGCGTCGCTCGGGATGTCGCTCGGCGCCTACGACACGCTCGTGCGCGACATGAAGGCGGAGGCCGATTCGCTCGCGAGCGCCGTCGCCTTCCGCCAGGTCGGGCTAGGCAGCGGAGCGACCGTGCACGGCGTCAAGGTGACGAGCGTCCAGGCGGACGGGCCGGCGCACGAAAGCCTGAAGCCCGGCGACGTCATCCTCGAGGCGAATGGCCGCGAGATCGGCGACGCCGGGTCGCTGACCGCCCTTATGAAGGGCGTGCGTCCCGGCGAGTCCGTAGCGGTCGGTTTAAGGCGGGACGGGCAGCGGATAACCGTGCGGAGCGGCACGAAGCCGCATCCGGACAACCCTGCCCAAGCGGCGTTCGGCATTACGATCGAGAACGCGCTGGAGCTCGATTTGCCCCGGCCGGTCGGCTTCCGCGATTATTTGGCGCATGAGGGCGGGCCTTCGCACGGGGCGATGCTGACGCTTGCGCTGATCGACCAGCTGACGCCGGGCGGCATTTCTAACGGTAATCGCATCGCAGGCACAGGCACGATAGAGCCGGACGGCTCCATCGGCCGCATCGGCGGCATAGAGCAGAAAGCCTACACGATCGAACGCACCGGCGTCGACGTCTTTTTCGTACCCAATGGACAGGAGACCGATGCGAGAAAAGGTTCGACGACATTGAACATCGTGCCGGTCCGCACCATTCAGGACGTCCTGCAATGGCTCCAAGCCCACCCGAAGCAAGCGCAGCGTTAGAGCGAATAACACGCGCTTGTTTTTTTGCGCGGATCGAGGTTGTGGCCGAATAGGAAAATGTCGAATGCAGGACAAAAGAAGCAGGTTTTTTCGGCACCTTCGCCGAATATAATCCTTTCCAGAGTCTGGTATTCGTTGGATGCCGGACTCGCCAGATTTATTGCGCGATCCATCACGGATCACGAATCCCGGGGGGCAACATGAACACTCGCGTGCACAAACGCCGTTCTTTTATGAAGGAGCTGCTGATATGGATCGGGCTTCTGGTCGTTTTGCCGCTCTTCGGGCTGTTTCAATATTTCAACATGCACACGTTCTCCGGGCTCAAGGCGATCGAGCGGGAGAAGGCGATTCAGAGCAACCGGGCCGCCAAACTGTCCATTGAAGCGCTCGGGGAGTCCATTCTCGGAGTGACGATTACGAACGGCTACTGGGAGGCGAACCGCCAAGCGGTGCTCAAAAGGGATTTCACCTGGCTGAAGAAGAATATCGGAGATATGCCGGATGTGGTGCCGAATGTGGAGTTTGTCGCGGAGACCGATATGCAAGGCAATGTGCTGGTCCAATCCGGAGATGTAGCGGAATTTGACGGGAAGCTTCAATACTTGTTCCTGCTCGATCGGATCCGGGAGGAAGAGAGCTTCTCAGGATTGCTCCGCACATCGAAGGGCATGGCGCTGGTGGCCGTGTCCCAAGTTACGGGGGACTCCGGAGAGTTCGAGCCGGCGGGACTGCTCATCACGGGGCGTTTCTTGAACGCCGACATGCTGCAGTCGCTTGAGCATACGCTGCAGACGAGTTTGGCCGTCCTGACGACGAACGGGCAATTTCTCTCCTCTACGAACGATGTGAAGGAGGAGTCGCTGCATCCGTACATGCAAGAGCTCCTGGCGAAGCCGGAAGGCGAGGAGCTCGAGGAGCGGTTCACCTTCGAGCGGCTGAACGATTACTATATGGCGGAGGTCGATGCCCCGCTCCATGACATGAACGGGGACACCATCGGCGTTGTGCATACGCAAGTGGAATCGGTTTCCGCTACGCAAATTGTAGACAGCTTCCGATCGCTTGCCGTTTTCCGGCTTGTGGCAATCACGGTGCTGCTCGCGCTGGTCGTATTGCTGCTGCGGTATCGCATCTTGCTGCCGCTGCGCCATTTTACGGCGTCGCTCGCCGAGGTGGCGGCCGGTCGTTCGATCGACTCGATCCCCAAGCATGTGCTGCAAGCGGAGGCCGAGATTGTGAGGGCCATTCAGCAAATCGCGCAATGGAATCATACGCTGGAGGCGACGGTGCGGCGAAGGACGTCTTCCATCCGCAGCCTGCTGGACAATGCGAATCAGGGCTTCCTGTCGGTTGGCGCGGATTTGCTAGTCAGGGAGGAATACAGCGTGGAGTGTACACGTATTTTTCCTGAGGCTGGGGTGCTGACCGGTTTAGCTTTGCCCAACTTGCTCTATCCGACGCCAAACGATTCCAAGGACCGCGAGCTGCTGACCAGCATTTTGAATGAATATTTTATGGAGTCGGACGCCGCCAAGCGGGAGCTGATCTTGTCCTTGCTGCCGGAAGAGGTGACGATTGGCGGGAAAGTGCTGCAAATCGAGGCCAAGCCGATGAACGCTGATCAAGCTGAGGATATGCAGGATGTGCAGGATATGCAGGAAGGCGATAGCCTGATGGTCATGCTGACGGACATTACGGAGAAAAGGCGGCTCGAAGCGCTCATGGAAGCCGAGCAAGCGTCCACCCGAATGCTCGCCCAGGCGGTTATGCATGCAGATGATCTGGCCGACGTCGTGCGGGATTTCGAGCGGTTCGCGCAGACGGAAGTGGCGGAGACGCTTGCGGACGACGGGGAGACGCCGGTGGAAAAGGCGCTGTCCCTGTACAAAGCGGTACATACATTCAAGGGCAGCTTCGGCTTCCTCCGCTTCGGCGCGATGGTCGCCATGCTGCATGAGCTGGAGTCGGGGCTGCAGGAGCTGCTGAGTCGATCCGGCGGGTTTACGGCCGAGCAATTGGCCGCCTACATGGAATCGCAGCCGCTGCTGCTCTGGCTTCAAGAGGAGGAGGCCGTCCTTCAACGTATGCTGGGGGACTCTTTCGAAGGACTTGGCGCACGCCAGTCCGTGAAAGTGTCGCTTCAGCAATGGAGACGGCTGGAGCAGTGGGCGGGCGAGCAGGCGCAGACGGAAAGCGACCGCATGTTGCTGGCGGAGTTGCGTGCGATGCGGAACAAGCCCGTGCAGTCGCTGCTTAAGCAGTATCCGCCTTACCTGGAGGAGCTCGCGGAGCGCCGCGGCTTGCGGGTGCATCCGGTCGTCGTGCGCGGCGGCGAGCTTCCGGTCGATACCGAGCGATATTATCCGTTCGCGAAGTCGCTCGTTCACGTGGTCCGCAACATCGCGATCCACGGCATCGAGCCGGAGGCGGAGCGAGTGGCGGCGGGCAAAGACCCGTACGGTCGAGTCACGATCGAAGCGACTCACTCGGGGGGCTGTCTTCGCATCGAGATTGCCGACGACGGGCGCGGCATCGATGCGGATATATTGCGGCGGAAGGCCGCCTCGATGCCGAACAGCGATGTTGCCGCGATCCTCGCCATGAGCGACGAAGAGGCCGTCCAGCTCATTTTCCGCGAGCAATTCTCCACGGCGCGGCGCGTGACTGAGTGGGCGGGACGGGGCATCGGGCTGTCGGCTGTGAAAGAAGAGGTCGAGCGGCTGGGCGGTACGATCCGCGTGACGACGGAGCGGGGACATGGAACGCGATTTGAGTTTATTTTGCCGGATGAGGGCTGAGGGAGGGATCGGGATGAGCGACATGGAGTTCCAGCCGGAACAAGGGCACGGGAAAGAGTCAGGCCACAAGCAAGGCCAAGGGCAGGATCAGGTTCAAGGTCAAGATCAGGATCAGGATCAGGATCTGGGGCAGGAGCAGGAGCGTCAATGGTTCGAGAGCCTGCTGCGCTCGGCGGAGCGGTATTTGCAGCAGCTCGGCTTACCAGGCTTGAGCCGTTTGGACCCGACGGCCACGGACGGCAAACACCGGCTTGAGGATATAACGGCATTCATCCAAGTCGGCAAGGCGCTGGAGGGCGGCATTGTGCTGACGATTGAGGAGAGGCTGGCTCGCAGCATAGCGAAGCTGTTCATGCTCGAACCGATCACGGACGCACAGGCGGCGCAATATGCGGTCGAGGTTATCGCGGAGGCCGCGAACATCTTGACTGGCAACGCACTTGCCGAACGGGAGCACAGCGATATTTGCCTCGGGAACCCGCTCATGATCTTGACCCGCCGGGCCGAGATTCGGGCCAAGAGCCGTCGGCTGCTGTGCCAGGCTTACGAGGCGGACGAAGGGCGATTCCGGGTGATCTACATCCCGATGGAGCACAAGGCGGAGCTGGCCAGCATCCTTGCCGTGCAATTGGACGAACGGACGGAGGCATAGCGACAATGGCGAAAATCATGATAGTGGACGACTCGGCGGTCATGCGCAAAAATATACGGACGGCGCTCGAGCGCGGGGGCCATGAGATCGTGGCGGAAGCTTCGGACGGCCGGGAAGTGATCCCGGTGTACATTAACCATAAGCCGGACATCGTAACGATGGACATCAGCATGTCGAGCGTGAACGGGATCGAGGCGCTGCAGCAATTGCTCAAGACTTTTCCGCAGGCGAAGGTGGTCATGATTTCTGCGGTGGGCCACAAGCAGCAGGTGCTGGAGGCGATCAAGCTGGGAGCGAAGTCGTACGTAGTGAAGCCTTTCGAAGCGACGAAGCTGCTGGAGATTGTCGGGAAAGTGCTGCTGTCTCCTTGATGGAGCATTGAGGAGCGGCTTTGGGCTGTGACGTGACGTCGGTGCGTGGTGCCGGCGTTATTTTTGTTTGGAAGGGGATTTGCGCTATGTTCGACCAATCCCCCGGGTCAAATAACGATATGGCAACTTATGGCATCCCTCTATTTTGCCCGAACCCCTCGTTTTGAGAAAAATAGCGATACTCCATCTACGGCATATCGCTATTTGCCCCTAAACATGGGGATCCATGGGGATCCGGGCGCCGGGGAGCGACCCGATTTTACCATACATCGAGTCCAGTCGATTGTTTCAGCCGTCAAAGTAGACCAATTTTACCCTACATCGAGTTCAGCAGGCCGTTTTAGCCACCAAG
>NZ_BIMA01000189.1 GCF_004000845.1 Paenibacillus koleovorans NBRC 103111 | reverse complement strand
TCCCCACGCACCAACTGAGCACTCACGCCACCGGGCCTTCCGCCAGGACGGTTTTTCTTACTCTCCCCGACCGCACATCATTTTCACCATGCTGCTCAGCGGCGGCATCATCCGGGCGTACTTGATCGTCAAGTCGCTGGGCCTGCTCAATTCCGTCTGGTCGATGATTCTCCCGAACGCCGTGTGGAGCTTCAATGTGCGGATCACGTAAAGCTTCTACGAAAGCTTGCCGGAGGAGCTGTTCGAGTCGGTGCGGATCAACACCTGGCACCTGACACCCGACACCAGTCCGACTTTTCCTGACTACAGAGCTGCGTGGTCATACGAAGGTCGCTCCAGTCCGAATTTGCCCACTTACAGAGCCATTTCAGCCAGACCCCACCGAGAAAGCCCGTTCCAATTCGGCAAACTCGGACTACGTGACATTTTTCGGCGGAGGCCCGCTCTGTAAGTGGAATTCTGAGGCTGTCGATTCATGGGGGACACACCGTTTTTTGTGCGAAAAATCATACAATCTGGTCAAGGATAGTGGATTCAGCTGAGATTCTGTACAGTCCTCAGTTAATCGACAGCCTCATTTTTCGGACTACGGCATCATGGTTGCCTGGAGGATGGAGCCCAGTGGGTGCGAATGAAGTAACTATCAGAAAAGGGCCATGATTTCAACCACGATCGGAACCCGTCTTCCTGCCCTCCCAGCTCGCCGACTGCACTCCCCCTCCAGGATTTTTTACATCTGCTATATGAGTTGATTACCAAAAGGTCCTGAATCCGCTCCATACCTGCGACGAGACAGCCAACCTATAATAAGGATGTACCTGAGCGGTACGACTTAGAGAGCCGGCCCGGCAGGAGGGACTCGCAGCATGAAGGAAACTTCCACCATCGATCAACCGAAACCACTAACTGTTCCAACGAGCCGCACAGCCCGGCAACGGCTGCTAAAGCAAATATTCAACAACACCACCTTATATGTGTTCCTGGCGCCAGCCCTCATCTATCTCATTTTGTTCCACTACTTGCCGCTTTATGGCCTGCAGATCGCTTTCCGGGATTTTTCCCCTGCGAAAGGGATCTGGAACAGCACTTGGGTCGGTATGAAATACTTCGAGAAATTTCTCGATTCCTATTCGTTCTGGACACTGCTGAAAAATACGCTGTTCTTGAGCCTGTACCAGCTGGCGGTAGGGTTTCCGTTTCCCCTCATTCTTGCGCTCGTGTTGAACTACACCCCAATCCCGTGGCTGAAAAAGACGACGCAGACAATCACGTACGCCCCGCATTTCATCTCCATCGTCGTCTTGGTCGGGATGATGTTCGTCTTCCTATCGCCGACCAACGGCATCGTGAACATTGTGATACGCGAGCTGGGCGGCAAACCGATCGACTTCCTGGGCGACCCGGACATATTCCGACATTTGTTCGTCTGGTCGGGCGTGTGGCAAACGATGGGGTGGTCGTCGATCATCTACATTGCTACATTGGCCGGCGTGAGTCCCGAGCTGCATGAAGCGGCGATTGTGGACGGGGCGACCAAGCTTCGCCGGATCTGGCATATCGATCTGCCGATGCTGATGCCGACGGCCGTCATTCTGATCATCCTGAGTGTCGGACAAGTGATGAACGTCGGTTTCGAGAAAACGTTTCTGATGCAAACGCCGCCCAATCTGTCCCATTCGGAAGTCATCAGCACGTACGTCTACAAAATCGGCTTGCAGGGCGCGCAATACAGCTATGCTTCGGCTATCGGACTGTTCAACAATCTCATCAATTTCATCGTCTTGATCGCCGTCAACAAGCTAGCCAACAAAACGACACAGCATGGATTGTGGTAACCGGAGGAGAGCTGCAGATGATCAAGCGCAACACCAAAGAAGACATCGTGTTCGATGCCGTAATCCTATTTCTAGCCGTAGGAGCATTGCTCATCACCTTGTACCCGCTGTACTTTGTCGTCATTGCCTCCATCAGCTCGCCCGAGCATATCTTGTCCGGCCAAGTGCTGTTCGCTCCGAGAGGGATCGACTTTGCCGCTTATAAGTTCATTTTTCAGGAAAATCGCATCTGGACAGGCTATCGGAATACGATTCTCTATACGGTCGCCGGAACCAGCATTAGTGTAGTGGTGACGATTCTGGCGGGCTATGCGTTGTCCCGAAAAGATTTGCTGGGACGCGGCTGGATTATGAAGCTGATGGTGTTCACGATGTTCTTCAACGGGGGGCTGATCCCCACCTATATGGTCGTCAAGGACCTGAACTTGCTGAATACGCCGCTCGCGCTGATCCTGATCGGATCCGTCTGGGTGTACAACATCATCATCACGAAGACATTTTTCGAGAACATGATTCCGAAAGAGCTGCTGGAAGCCGCCTTCATCGACGGCTGCGGGAATTGGCGTTTCTTTCTCTCCATCGTGCTGCCGCTTTCCAAGTCCATTGTGGCGGTCATCGCGTTGTTCTACGCGGTCGGGCAGTGGAACTCTTACTTCAACGCCTTGATCTACGTTTCCAAAAAAGAATTGTTCCCGCTTCAGCTCATTCTAAGAGATATTCTTGTGCAAGGGCAGGCGCTGAGCACGCCGACCGATGCGTCGGAGCTGGACGCTTTTGCCGAGAAGCAGCGCATTGCCGAAGTGATCAAGTATGGGGTCGTCGTGGTCTCCACCTTGCCGATCATCTGCGTGTATCCTTTCTTGCAGCGTTTCTTCGTCAAAGGGGTCATGATCGGATCGGTGAAGGGATAATGTTCAAATATTCAAACGCTTGCCGGGCGTTGTATAATGGAACTCAAATGACGAGATTGACATCCCAGGGGACCTGCAGATGAGCGCATATCGTGTCGTGTTGGTTGACGATGAACCGTGGACTCTAATTTATCTGAAAAAGTCGTTTCCATGGCAGGAGATGGGGTTCGAGGTAGTGGCCGAGACCCGGAATTCCATGGAAGCCCTATCGCTTGTCGAGCAATATAAGCCGGATGTCGTCTTCACCGATATCCGCATGCCGCAGTTGTCCGGCATTGAACTGATGCAGCAGTTGAGATCGGCAGGGGTCCGCAGCGAATTCGTCATCGTCAGCGGCTTTGCCGAGTTTTCTTATGCCCAAGAGGCGGTTAAGCTAGGGGCGTTCGAATACTGTCTGAAGCCGGTCAGTCCGGAGCAAGCGGAGCAGCTGCTGCAACGGCTCGCGCATCAACTGGAGCGCCATCGCCAGGAGGGACGCCCGCTTCCGCAAGCCGAAGCCGTCAAGCAAGGAGCTCGTGAACAGGCGACCGAAGAAGAAGGCGAGCTGAACTTCGAGGGGATGCTCAAGTACATGCGGGATCATCTGGATGACAAGCTGCAGCTTCGGGAGCTGGCCCGCAAGTTTTATTTGAACCCCAATTACTGCTGCTTGCTGTTCAACAAGTTTACGGGCATGACGTTTTCCGAATATTTGACCGAGCTCCGGATGAAACAGGCTGCGCTCCTGCTTGGAGAGAAAGCTTTGTCGATCGACGAGGTCGCGAAGCGGGCCGGCTATCCGGACTATTACTATTTCAATAAAGTGTTCAAGAAGTTCTACGGGCTCACTCCCACCGAATACAGGAAGGCAGGGAAAGGGCTATGAAATGGCGATTTTCGAACCTCAAGCTCAACTATCAATTCGGCCTCATCGTCGTCTTCGCCGTCTTGCTCGTGGGGATTGTGCAGACGATCTACTATGTGCAGATCACGCGAGTCACGGAGCGCAAGGTGGAGACGTTCACCCGAGACAGCATGTCCCAAGCGGTAGGGACGATGAATATGATTTTCGACCGAACGGCCAAGGCGGCCGTGTTTTTTTCATACAGCAACTCCGTCCAATCGTTCCTGTCCGCGCGCGATCCACTCGATATTTTTCACACGCAGAAGGTTATCGAGGATATGATCAAGACCGGCATCGAGATGAATACAGAAATTCAGAATGTGGTTCTGGTGACTCCGGAGTGGAAACGCATTTATTACTATAGCGATACTCAAGTATCCGATGCCTTGGATCGAATTCAAGAGCGGACGGAGCGGCAGGGGGATCGGTATAGCGGATTCGTCTATTTGCCGGGCGACCCGATCAGCAAGCGGGACTCCATCGCCTATCTCATGCCGGTGTACTCTTCGACACCCGATTCTCGTCTCGGAGAAAAGCTGGGGAGCATCATCGTCTTCCTGAATCCGGACTTGTTGAAGCAAATCGTCGGACAGGCCGCGCAGCCGGAAAACGTGCAATTCTATATCGAGGACGATGGAGGTAAATGGATTGCTTCCAATTCGGAGATGGCAGAGCAAGCGATCAACCATCCGGTTCCAGGCCGTGAAATTTCCATCCGCCAAGAGATCGGCCGTACGGAATGGACGTTAGTGGGCATCGTACTGAAAGATAACGTCGTGCGCGATTATCAATTTTTCCGCGGCTTCACGATGATTGTGGGCGGCATCATGCTGTTGCTGCTGCTGGCACTCGCCTGGGTGTTTCATCGCAGCTTCGCGAAGCCTGTAACGCGGCTGCTCCGAGAGATCGGGGCGGTCGGGGAAGGAGATTTTTACAAGCAGATCTCCAATCGATACAGGAGCGAGATCGGCGGAATCGCCCTGCATATCAATCGGATGCTTCGCAAATTGGAAGGATTGAACAATCGTCACCTGGACACGCTCCAGCGGGTGTACCAGATCGAGATCAGCCGCAAGCAGACCGAGCTCTATGCGCTGCGCAGCCAAGTGAATCCTCATTTCCTGTTCAATACGATGCAGTGTATCGGCGGGATTGCGCTGGCCCGAGAAGTGCCGGAGATTGCTCAGATGACGGTCTCGATGTCCGAGATTTTCAAATACGCGGTAAGAGGCGAAGATGAAGTTCAGGTTCAGGAAGAACTGTTCATTGTGGAGCAATATTTGAAAATTATCGACATCCGATTCGCCGGGAAATTCCATTGGACCTTCGATATAGAGCCGGAGCTGTACTCCAAAACCATCATGAAGATGGTGCTGCAGCCTTTGGTAGAGAATGCGGTGTACCATGGCTTGGAGAAGTCCTATAATGAAGGACATCTCCGTATAACAGGACGTGTGATGGAGCAGTCGATCCAGCTCGAGGTGTGGGATAACGGTCCGGGCATGAATGAGGCCACATTGGACAAAATTCAGCAAATGCTGGCCCATCCCGTGGAGCTGGAAAAAGAAAGCATCGGCCGGCAAAAGATCGGACTCGCCAACATCCACTGGCGCATTCGACTGCAATATGGCGAAGCTTACGGGCTTCGTGTCTCGAGTTCGGCAGAGCTGGGAACGGTCATTCAGATTAAGCTGCCCCTGCTCGCAAACAATGAGTTGAATACAAATTGACCTGAACTGGCTCCATACTTTTGCTCAAGGTCGCATTATATAATCAGTTTGCATCGTGAAATCGCTTTCGTGTCAGGCGGTCCGGCGAGCAAATTACACAAAGAAAAGGGATGAAGGGTAGCATGAGGAAAAAGTTAGGCGCGTCGACAATTATGCATGCCTCACTTGCTTTAACGGTGGCGGGTCTCGTACTGGCGGGCTGTTCGAATGAAAAAGAGGGCGGAAGCGAAGCGGCCAAAAACGCGCCGGTTAACGACAAAGTAAATGCAACCGGACTGCCGATCGCAAAGGAACCGATGACCATCAAGATGGTCGTTAAGAAAAGCGATAACGATAAAACCTCCTGGCAGGAAAAGGAGTCCATCAAGAAGGCGCAGCAGGAAACAGGGCTGAAATTCGAGATCACCGAGATCCCGGGTATGGCTTGGAACGAGAAAATCGGCATTATGATCGCATCGAACGATTTGCCGGATGTGATCGTGGGCGGGATCCCGAACTTGTCGCTGTACATCGATTCCTTCAGGCCGCTGAACGGCCTGGTCGACAAATATGCCCCGACGCTCGTGAAATTGTATGGGAAGCATCCGGAGTACAAGGTAGCCGGCACGCTGCCGGACGGCAATCTGTACAGCTTGCCGCTGCTGCAGACGACGGGAAACTATGCGAATGTGGCGTTTTCCATCAATAAGGTTTGGCTGGATAAGCTGAACTTGAAGGTGCCGACCAACACGGACGAGCTGTACCAAGTACTGAAAGCGTTCAAGGACAAAGATCCTAACGGCAACGGCAAGGCCGATGAAATTCCATACAGCTTCTACAACGAGCAAAGCTACGGCCTCGATCCGATGCTCTGGAACTTCGGTCTTATGAACGACGGACAGACGAACGTCATGGTCGACAAGGGGAAAGTGATCTTCGTTCCTTCCGATCCGCGGTATTACGACTATCTGGTCTATCTCAACAAGATGTACAAAGATGGCCTGATCGATCCGGACGGATTCGTCCAGAAAAACGCCGACTATGTCGCCAAAGGGAAAAAAGGCGTGCTCGGGTTTTTCAATCATCACAGCTATGACGATATCGTAGTAGGGACGGATAAAGCCTCGGAATACATCGACATCCTGCCGATGAAGGACAAGAGCGGCAACATCTTGGCGTTGGGCAACAAAGTGCCTGGCGATTTCGTCTACGATGCCTTCGTGGTTACGAAGAAAGCTCAGAACCCGGAAGCCTTGGTGCGGCTGTATGAATATTTCAATTCCTCGTTCGACTCCAGAATGCTGTTCTCGTTCGGACCGGAGAATGTAGTCTGGAGCAAGGTGCAAGGCGACAAGTGGGAGAAGGCTACGAAGCTTCCGACCGGCTTCAACAACTTCGCCGAGCTGAGACATACGCAATCGCCGGGTATGAACGGCTTCTACCTGCTCATGGATGAGGACAACGATCGACTGAATGTGACCGATCCGCGGGATGTGAAGGTGAAGCAGAAGCAGACGCTGTACACCCCTTATCTCAAGAAGGATGTCATTCCGCTTGGCCAGGATTCTGCTGAAGTGTTGAAGGAACGGACTACGATGGCGACGGAAATCAACACTTACTTGTCGAATTTCTTGGCTCAATCGATCATGAAGGGGATTGATGATGCGGGGTGGAAGGAACATTTGGATAAATTGAAGAAATTAAATGTAGACAAATATGTGTCGGGGTATCAGCAATTCTATGACCGCGCCCAGAAGCTGATGGGCAAATAGGGGGAGTCGAAGATGAAGGCGATTATGCTCATGTTCGATACGTTGAACAGACATATGCTGCCGCCTTATGGCTGTGAGTGGATTCACGCGCCTAACTTTAAGCGGCTGGCCGAACGGACCGTTACGTTCGAGAACAGCTATGTGGGCAGTATGCCCTGCATGCCGGCCCGGAGGGAGCTCCATACGGGCCGAACCAACTTCCTGCATCGCGGCTGGAGTCCGCTCGAGCCATTCGACGACTCCATGCCGGAGCTGCTTCGCGAGAACGGAGTTTACACGCATCTGGTCACCGACCATCAGCATTACTGGGAGGATGGGGGAGCCACCTACCATACCCGGTACCAGAGCTTCGAGCTGATCCGCGGGCAAGAGGGAGATCCTTGGAAGGGCCATGTCCGTGACCCGGACATTCCACCGCTGGCCACAGGCGATACCCATACTCCGCTGGTGCGGCAGGACTGGGTGAACCGGCAGTATATCCGGGACGAGGAAGAATTCCCTCAGGCACGTACCTTCGCGGCGGGTATGGAGTTCATTCGCAACAACAGAGCGGAAGACCGATGGTTTCTGCAAGTGGAGACGTTCGATCCTCACGAGCCCTTCTATACCCCCTTGAAGTATCGCAGCTTATATCCGCATGCGTACGAGGGGAAGCACTTCGATTGGCCGCTCTACCGGCAAGTTCAGGAGTCCCCCGAGGAGGTGGAGCATTGCAAGCTTCAGTATGCTGGATTGTTGAGCATGTGCGACGCCTATCTGGGCAAGATGCTGGACCTCATGGACGAGTTGAATCTATGGGAGGATACACTGCTAATCGTCAACACGGATCACGGCTTCCTGCTGGGCGAGCATAACTGGTGGGCCAAGTCGGTGCAGCCGTTCTACAATGAAATCGCTCATACGCCGCTATTCATCTGGGATCCTCGCGTGAAGCTGCAGGGAGAGCGCCGGACCAGCCTTGTGCAGATGATCGATATGGCCCCTACTTTGCTGGACTATTTCGGCATCCACATTCCAGCCAATATGATCGGGAAATCGTTGGCTCAGACTATCGCTTGCGATAAGCCTGTACGGGAGGCTGCCTTGTTCGGCATCCACGGAGGTCATGTCAACTGTACGGACGGGCGCTACGTGTACATGCGCGGCCCGGCGACGGAAGCGAACGGTCCTTTGTACGAATATACGCTGATGCCGACCCATATGCGCAGCCGGTTTCGGGTAAGCGAACTGCAGGATGTAGAACTCGCCGATCCGTTTTCCTTTACGAAGGGCGTACGGACGTTGAAGGTCAAGAAGACGGTACCTCGGTCGAAGGAGTTGGCGACCATGCTGTTCGATCTGCACAGCGATCCTGACCAGGTCATGCCTCTGCAGGACCCGATCGTGGAGGGCAAGATGCTGGCGCATATGCGGCGGCTGATGGAAGAGCTGGACGCCCCGGCGGAGCAGTACGAGCGCTTGGGGATCGAGAGGGAATGAGTTAGAGTGAAGGGGAGGGACCAATGGTTCCTCCCTTTTTTGACAGATAAGAAAGTTTAAG
>NZ_BIMA01000188.1 GCF_004000845.1 Paenibacillus koleovorans NBRC 103111 | reverse complement strand
TTCTTGTTGATGATCAAACAACGTGTTGTATAATGTTATTGTATAGATTCACTATACGGTCATCAACCATCAGATTTTTAATATCTGTCGTATAATCGATTGAACAGTAAAATGGAGGCCAATAATGAAAAAGCAACCTGAAATTACGGACAAAACAAGGCAAACATTTATAAATGTATTCTGTGATTTATATAGCCAAAAACCAATTGAAAAAATATCCATTCAAGAGATTGCTAACCAATCCGGATATAATCGCAGTACATTTTATCAATACTTTACGGATATCTATGAGTTGTTGGACTACGTTGAAGAGCGTGTTATGAAATCCATTAACATGGAAATGGCAAGCAGAGAGTTTTCTACCCATACTTTCCAAGATGCACTTCAATGCTTGGAGAATGCAGAGGAAATTTCTGTTTTTAAAGCCCTCTTGGGCGACTATGGTTCTGTTCATTTTGTGGAACGCCTGAAAAGAGAAATTCCCTTTGAGAAATTGATTGTGGACTTTCCAACAAATGATGTCTTAGCACCATACATCATTGAGTTTTACATATCAACATTAATATCTATGTTTCGCCTTTGGATACGCAACGGCAAAGATCTATCGTCGGAGGAATTGGCCAAGTTGGTAGATAGCCTATTTGCAAATGGGATAACACCGTATCATAGCTTTGGCACGGTCAATCCGCGGCGGTCACCGCTTAATTTTCAATTACAAAAGCATCGATAATTTTTTTCATCTCCGAGGATGGGATGTTTCCGTAAATGGTATACAACAAATTATCATGTACAAAAACGGTAAGCTTCTCTGTAATACTTCCTGCTGCATACATCAATAGACTACTCTCCTCAGACGCGGCTTGGAACGTGTCTTTTAAAAGGTAAGCTGTAATGCCATTCACAGGGCTTATATATTTTTCTTCATAATTATAGGTATCCAGGTTGTCCATCTCATATTGTGCGCCTCTTCCAGTGAAAAATGAAACCTTCATATTTACAGGAGACTTATAGACGGTATCACGATCTGCACTGTATCTGTGTTGTCTATCACCGTTTTCCAAAATGGTTTCACTGAAGTTTTCCAAATCTCCAATGAAAAAATAACGCAAAAAGAGCTCTGCCATATTTCGTTTTTCGAAGTATCTGAAGTCAGCCATAGATTCGTTACTCATTGTGTTGTGCAACAGCTTGATCTTAAGTTCATCTTCTGCGGTATTGGTATTGGTATCGGTATAAGACTTATATCCGATTCTGTTCGGCTGTTTGCCGACCCATGTGAGACCATTCACCTCGATCGGTATCATTTCTAGATTGTTGTCGATAACCAAGGTTTCGTTATTATGGAGTGATATTTGAATGCTCCTGTATACATTTTCAGCTACAGCTGCAATCTGTTGAAATTGCGCAGTACCAATGATGATAACTAGTAGGGCGACTGCTGCGGAGATCTGCATGTGTCGTTTGCGATTTTGCCTGCGAATTCGAATCTGATGCAATACATGTTGCTTGAAATGCATTTCTGGGGGAGTAATTTCCTCCAATTGTTTTCGGATGAGTTCCATATTCATTGCACCCACTCCTCCTTAGCATAAGTTTCCCTGTGCTCTACCTCTTTGGCAAGTCTGCTTCTCAGCCGTTCGAATCGTTTTCGAAGTGTTGATTCTGATACGTTTAATATGTGTGACAGTTCTTGGTATGACCGTTCATCCAAAACTCTGCCGTAAAGCAATGCTCTGTCTGCCACAGATAAAGACGATAATATACTATAAAGAGGCTCAGATATGTAACTTTCTTGAGCAGGGCTTATGTCTTCACTCGCTTTCCAGAGCTTAAATCTGAGTTTCCGCCTTCTTACCGCATTGATTGCCGTTGTATATGCAATGCGATACAACCAAGCATTCATCGATGTACCTAGCTGAAATTGCCTTCTTTTTTCGTATGCTTTAATAAAGGTATCTTGCAAAACATCCTTTGCTTCTTCAACATCACACAAAATGGAGATACAGTATCGAAGAAGCGACTTGCTATACGTATCTATTACTTCTTCAAGTGCCCTCTCATCTCCGCTAACAAAGGCATGTAATGTTTCCTGTTCTAGCAACTTTGGCCCTCCCTCAAACTTGTATTTACTTTGTATAACGTTTCATCTGCGATATTTGTGACATCATTCTTGGCTCAAAACAGATATCAGTGTTTTACGAAGCAAACAGAAGATATAAATGGAAAAATATTTGCGTACGCCAACGAGCATCCGCAGTTACGGACGTTGAATCCCAAATGCGTGGTGATGGATTTGGCGCAAGCTTACCACACCTGGATACAGTGGTGGTCGAGTTTCTTTCTCGCCTATCCCGATCCTCGCAGGATTTGCTCGCTCTTTTGTCGGTTTGGCAGGAGAAGGGCATTAATCTGGTTAGTTGCAGGGAGAACATCGACATGGGTTCCTGGTATGACCTATTTGACGATTAGTATGGCGGTAAAAATTATTTCAGCCGCGATTACGGCGCTTGTCGGGATTTATGCCTATGCGAACAGACACCAGCGCGGAGCTCGCTATTTGGCATGGGTGATGCTCTTCGAAACTTTAAATGCATGCGGGTCCATTTTCGAGATGATAAGCGCGACATTAACGGAAAAGCTGCATTGGTTTAACCTCCACCAATCGGCCCATATTTTCGCAATTCCGTTTTTCCTGTTTTTCGTGCTGGATTATGTCGGCCAAGAGCGGCTGCTGCAACGGAGCAAAATCTTTCTAATACTGCTATATTTCATCTTGTGGGCGGCGCTCTTATGGACGGACTCGTATCATCAACTGCTCCGCTACGAAATGATGCTGCAAGACGGCGAGTTGACATTTTCCAGTACGGGACTGTCCGTCTGCCTGAATATCATCGGTTTCATGGCGTTGTTGATGGCACTTTGTTATTTGGGCGTCTATGCCGGGAAATACGGCCCGCTTGCACGCAAGCAAACGTTATGGGTCTGGCTATCCGTAACCCTGCCCATTATGTGGGTCATTGCAGGGCTGGTCAATCCGCTGCCGCCATTATTATGGGGCCTGTATACTGTTGTCATTAATGGAATTATAGGGGTCTGCATGTTTTTGGCGGTTTTCAAGTATAAGCTGTTGTCAACCGTTCCCATCGCAAAGGATATAATCGTGGAAATGATACTAGACGGTGTTCTCGTGGCAGATGACAAAGGCGCGGTGATCGACAGCAACGCATCCGCTCGCCGGTTGTTTGCAGGGTGGGCCGGAAGCTCGGCCGATTTGGCGGGTAGGGGTCCTGTCGTCTGTTGTGAAGGAAGCCGCCAAGCTGTTGGAAAGCAAGAGCGAAGCCAAGCAAGTTCGTATCCACAATAAGGTTCGGGACGGCATTCAAGTGTGTGCGGACAGGGAGGCGGTCAGCTTGATCTTGCGGAATTTGCTTACTAACGCTATCAAGTATACAAAGCCCGGCGGCCTTGTTTGCGTCGATGCAGAAGAACAGGATGAAATGGTTGTTGTTACGGTCAGAGACAATGGGATCGGGATCGGGCCGGAAAGAATGAGATTATTATTCGGCGGCGTTCCGTTAGGGTCATCCCCTGGAACCGAAGGGTGCGTGGAACCGGAATCGGTCTGCTCGTGTGCAAGGAGCTTGTGCAAAGAAGCGGTGGAGAAATTGGGGTGAACAGCGCCCCATGTGAAGGAAGCGTCTTTTATTTTTCATTGCCTCGCGTTATTTCGTAATTCGTTGACCGATGCGAAGCTGTAAGTTAGGGTGAGAGTATGAGAGTGATGCTGATAGACGACGAGAAGGCCATGTTAATTATTCTGAGGCGGCTGTTGTCCCAAATTGAAGGCGTGACGATTTCGGGAAGCTTCCTGAATGGCGCGGATGCGCTCGATTGGGTGCGGTCGGAAGCGGTGGATATTGCTTTTGTCGACATTCAGATGGCCGGGGAAGACGGCATCGGGCTGGCCAAGCAAATGCAGGCGATTCGCCGGAATCTGAAGATTGTGTTCGTCACGTCGCATAAAGAGTATGCGCTCGATGCTTTTGAGCTCGGCGCAGTCGATGATATTGTCAAGCCGGTCATCCTCGAACGGCTCACGCAAACGATCGAACGGGTTGCCGGGGAGAGGGGGATCTCAGCAACATCCGAAGAAGACGCGGCGAACAGATTGACGGTGAACGGTCTGGGCGGCATGACTGCGCACAGCCGGCATGGCGATGTCAAATGGATTTCCGGTAAAAGCGCCGAACTGTTTGCCTATCTTCTGATGCATCGCCACAAAGGTGCCGCGAGGGATCAAATATTGGAGGATCTGTTTGACGGCTTGACGAACCGCCAAACGAATGTATTCCTGAATACGGCCGTGTATCAGCTCCGAAAAACGCTGAAGTTTCACGGACTGAAGACGGCCCTTGTCTCGCTTAATGAGCGGTATAAGCTCCACTCCGTGGCAGTGGATGCCGATAGGGCTTAAACTGGAAAATAATTCAACCTCCTTTTCAGACGTGAAGGGGACAGATTGGTACAGCAGCGCAATCCAGACAGCAAATGCCTACGGACTAATCGACGGGTTTAACGACGGGACATTCCGCCCGAATGACAAGATCACGAGAGAACAGGCGATGACGATTATCGCCAAGGCGATGAAGCTAACCGGACTGCGAGACAAGATGGCCGCACAATCGGCGGAAGAGACGCTTCATTCGTTCAGAGATACAGCAGATGTAGCGACGTGGGCAAAAAGCGGCGTTGCGGACGTCGTGCAGGCGGGCATCGTATCCGGCAGAAGTGCAGATACGCTTGTGCCGAAGGGCTACATGACCCGCGCCGAAGTGGCAGCAACAATTCAGCGGTTGCTTAAGCAATCGGGATTGATCTAACCAGAATTGATATAAACGGGAATGTGGTCGGCCACGACAACTGCTGCCGTGGCCGATTTTCACACTAGCACGGCCTATGTGGGCATGAAAAATGAAATGAATAGTAGGGGGAAAAGTTTTGGTGCCCTCCTTGCACTTTGAAAATTTCATATGTTCTAATCCGGTACATTCCCCCGCACACCTATTTAGGAGGGATAAGGAGACTTCCGTCCAGCCACAGCTCATCGCAATGGGGGCGGCTTCCAGCGATGCGAGTACCGACTCGGAAGAAACGAGGCCTTTCAGGAGTAGTTATCCATCATTTTTTTTAAATAATTTCGAAAGTTTTCAACATACGTTTTGGGCTCTACAATTGTTAGATTTGTACCAAAGCTTGCTAAAAATTCAAACCCCGTACTGTTTTGAGGGACATAAATGGTTGCTATTAAATATTCAGGACTATAGTTTTCAATACTTTTTCGTCCGAACCTTTCAATAAATTGATCTTTTATGCCAGGCGAAATCAACGCCTTGACTGCGACTAGTTCCGGTTGATAACTTGCTTCCTGCCCTTGCTCCAACAAATCATCTCTAGGGCTAAACGTTTGTTCATTTATATCAAGATGATCGATCCGAGATAATTTGAACGTTCTAGATCCCATACGTTGTAAACAGAATCCTTTCAGATACCAACTCATTTCGCTAAAATGAAGCTGATAGGGCTCGACAGTTCTATTCGTCGCCGTGCCATTTTTATCTATATAATCAAATGAAACTACTCTTCGCTTTAAGATGGCTTCCTGACATGTCTTCAAGGTTTGACGAATCTCAAACCTACCCTCCCAATCATAAAAAGACAGTTGGATCGAACTTTTCGGAGCCAATGGGCTAACCATAGCTTCTATTTTTTTGATCGTTATTTCAACTTCTTCACTAATTAGAATTTGTTCCAGTCCGCCGAGCGCAGTCAATATATTCTCTAGGTCAGAGCTGCTTAAAAGACGTTTATCAACTTTGTATTCATCCATAATGCCGTAGCCGCCACGAACTCCAGTGACCGAATAGATCGGTATGTTCGATAAACTCAAAGTTTCCATATCGCGAAGAATCGTTCTTTTGGAAACGTTAAATAATTGCACGAATTCCTTGGTGGAAACGACGTCCTTTTTCAGCAAAATCATAATGATAGAGATCAATCTCTCGACTTTTTCCATAGATTCCCCTATCTTTTTTTCTGCATCAATATAAAACAGTGACATACAGCTGTCACCTTTTATGAATTATACTACATTTATAACAAGAAGGAGGTATTGCTTTATGGCAGCTATTGTATATGTAAACTTTGATGGGAATGCAGAACAAGTGATTGAATTTTATTCGGAGGCTTTAAGCGCAACTGAAGTAAAAAAAGTGAGATTTGGGGATATCCCGCAAGATCCAAACTACCCTATGCCGGAAAATGAGTTAAATATGATCATGGAGTCTTCCATAGAATTCGCAGGCGGGAAGATCATGATGTCGGACATTTTGCCTTCCATGAAGGCGGCAACAGGTGAGTTGGTGCAAGGGAATAATATTCTGATTAGTCTGGTCATCGATGATAAGCAAAAATTGGAACAATACTTTAATGGTTTGTCCCTTGGCGGCTATGTCATCATGCCGTTATCCAATTATCCCTGGTCTTCGTGTTTTGGAATGCTAGTTGATAAATTTGGAGTTAACTGGAAATTTAATAGCGACGCAGATCAGTTTCTAGATAACGTAATATCCAATAAACAGTAACTCATTCTGAAAAATGGTCTTCCAAGGGGTTGTCTCCATAATCTCGTCTTCTCTGCAATTGTCCAAAAAATGAGAAAACAGGTTGTGGTACTATGCACTCATAAATCACCATTAAGGCGACTGAACAAGCGGATCGCGTCAGCGTTCTCGTTCAGGATTCGGGAATCGGCATCCCGTCCGAGCGGCAAAAATTGCTGTTTCAGGCGTTTGTCCAAGGCGGCCAGGGCACAGCCGCATTTAGTCCGGATCTCGACATTAACCGCGCTGAATTCGCCGCCATGATCGTATGCGCGCTGGGGCTCATCCCGGCGCAGACAGGCAAACGCTTTGGCGATGTGGACGCGTCCGCTTGGTATAGCGGCACTGTTGCGACGGCGAATGCCTACGATTTGATCAACGGCTATGAGGACGGTAACTTCCGGCCGAACGAGCGCATCACCCGCGAGCAGGCGATGGCGATCATCGCTAGGGCGATGGGCGTTACGCGGCTTGACATCGTTGGCGCTGACAGCGAACTAGCGCGATTCACCGATGTCCGGGAGTTGTCTGGCTGGGCGGTTAAAGCTGCGGCAACGAGCGTGAAGGCCGGTCTAGTGAGCGGACGGGACGCCGACAAGCTCGCGCCAAAAGCGTTCATGACGCGCGCCGAGGCGGCGGCTATCGTGCAGCGGCTGCTGAAACAGTCCGAACTGATCTAATAGAGGTTTAGGCGTAAAACAGGGACGTCCGATATCGTGGACGTCCCTGTTTTGACGATAGGCTTACAGAGATAAACTGCAAACATTATACAGTACCGGATGATGCTGAACTGATAACTCGATTAGAAATGGTGTGCATCATATTCCGACTGCGGATAAGCCGCTGCACGGTTAGCGGTGCTTATTCTGCGCCGCACGAGACAAATCGATTGACAAGAACCGACGATAAAAATAAAGTGGAGACAAGATCAGCATTTGCCAACCGGCTTTCTTGGCCGGGGGTGTGAGGCGTTTGTTGCAAAAATGAACTTCACGCGCCAAGCGGTGCGTCCAATCTACATAAGGCGGGGTTGCGATTTGTTTACGGATCGGTTGTTGCAAGGCAAAGTGGCTGTCGTCACAGGAGCGGCAGCGGGTCTCGGGTTTGGCGCGGCGAAGCGGATGGCCGAGGCGGGAGCCGCCGTCGTCATCGCCGACCGCTCGACCGCGGGAGAAGAGGCGGCTGAACGGCTGCGGCAAGCGGGCTACGAAGCGGCGTTCGCGCAGGCGGATGTGACGAGCGAAGCCGACATGGAGGGGATGGTCGCCCGCGCGGAGGAAACGTTCGGCGGCGTCGACATATTGGTGAACAACGCCGGCTTGTACCCGCGCAGCATGATGCAGGATACGAGCGTCGAACTGTGGGACCGCGTCATGGCGATCAATTTGCGCGGCGCGTTTCTGGCGAGCAAGGCGGCGGAGCCGGCGCTTGTGCGCCGCGGCGGCGGGGCGATCGTCAACATCGGCTCGAGCCATGCGATAATCGGCTTGCCGGAGCTGTTCGCCTACTCTGTCTCGAAAGGCGGCTTGCTGACGATGACCCGCAATATGGCGGGCTCGCTCGCCAAGCACCGCATACGCGTCAATTGCGTCAATCCCGGCTGGGTAGCGACGGAAGGCGAACTGTCGGAGCGGGCGGCCAAGGGCCAGTCGGCAGACTGGCTGGCGGACAAAGGCAGGGCGTTGCCGCTCGGGCGCATGCAGACGACGGACGACACGGCGGCGCTGATCGTGTTTCTGGCGAGCGATTGGGCCACGCAAATTACCGGGCAGTTCATCCAGATCGACGGCGGCAAGGAAGTTACGTCCATGTTCGACGATCGCAGCCTGAGCACCGATTAAGGCGGCGACACGTACAAATGGTACTTGCATTCCAACAGGCTTAAAGCCAGAAGAGCAAAGTCGTCCAATGGGCGGCTTTTTCTGTATTCGAGAAACGGAGGTAGTAAAATGACAGCTTGGTGGGGAATTGACGATATGTTCCAAATCCGTATTGGAGCGGCGTTTTCCGATGGGGGTTGATGGTTACT
>NZ_BIMA01000187.1 GCF_004000845.1 Paenibacillus koleovorans NBRC 103111 | reverse complement strand
TTGTTAATTTCTCGACTTTCGCAGAGTAAAAACAGTTTGGCAGTACGTGTAGCCTAATGTGAAACCAATTCTATCGTGGATTTGAAGAAAATGAAAAAACTCTGCGTCTGACAAAGTAAGAGTGTCGAAGTCTACACTACCACACTGAAGAGATGCCTTCTTTAGGATAGAACAACAACGGTCACGAGATCAACCGCCCAAAGAAATCAAACCGGTATTTCTCGAGCTAAACGTACTTAAATACTTAAATGGCGCAGGTTTCAAGAAGAAATTTGGATTCACCTGTGCCTATTTATTTCGCGTTGTTACATGCATCTCAATACCAACTAATTCAGGCAATTCACCTACTCCAGCTGCTTCTGTGCTCCCTGACTCACCATTCTCTGCGCTTCATGAAAATTAGAAACCAAGCGCTTGGAAAGAGGGACGATCAAGGAAGAGCCAACAAGAGATAAATCATACGACCCCATATATGTAATGCTCGGAAACACCGACTTCACATACTGGAGATTCACCAAATAGCTTTTGTGAGTCCGAACGATGCGATGGGAGCATTGGGCTTGAATTTCTTTTAAGGTAGAGCTCGTGCTTATAACTTCCTGTCCGGTTAGATACACCTGCGTCAATAACTTCTCTTCTTTCTTGATGAACAGTATATGTTCTTCGGCAATCTGGCGGATCTTGAACTTCCATTTGCATTGAATCCAATGAGTGGGAGCTAATGTTGTCACCGGTAGCAGGGAAGCTCGTTTCTGAATCATTCTGGTTTTTGCGGTATGTACGGCGTTGGCTAACTTTTCATAATCCAGAGGCTTTACCAAATAGGAGATACAGTTCAATTCATAACCGGCCAATAGATCCTCAGGGGTTGTCGACGCCGTCACCAGGATGATTTCAGGGGAAAATCCACGCGTGAGGATGGCTTTGCAGGCCTCTATGCCATCGCTCTTGCGAAGACCAATATCCACGATCAGAAGGTCGGGCTTGTACAAGGCACAAGCCTCGATCAGCTTGGCTCCCGAACTGACTGTGCAAGGTACATGATGCCCTAGCCCGCATACGAACTGTATCATATTCTGTTTGAGAAAGATATCATCCTCTGCTATTACGACACTGAGAGGCTCGTTCGTCAATGGTTCCATGGAAAATGACCTTTCTTGGATGGGATGATGATTGTGAAGGCGGTACTCGTGTCATTGCTTTCGAAATGAATGGTTCCCTTATACTTGAGTACGATACCCTTTACAATAGTAAGCCCTATTCCTAAATGACGATTTGATTTGGTTGAGAATCCAGTCTGGAAGATGATGTTTTGATTAGCTTCGGGGATCGGACAACCATTATTGCTTACCGATAAAATAAAGTAATTTCTTTCCGTCTTCCCCTCTACTATGATTTGCTTTCGTTCGACCAGTGACACGTCCAGAGCATCCATGGCGTTGTCTATTAGATTACCAATGACTTTCACAAGATCTAGTGAGTTCATAGCAGCTATTGGCAGATCGCTGGGCAACGCTGCGAAATTGCACGTAAATTCAATCCCTCTGCTAATCGATTCGACTTTCTTGGAATGAATAATGGCGGATAGTATGGGGTCGCCAATCATAAGGCTTTCATTTAGAATCATCGTTTCTTTGGTAAGTTGTTGCGAGTAGTTGCCGACTAGCTCGTACTGCCGGTTAGCAGTTAACTCGCGAAGAACAGCTATATGATGCAAGAAATCATGGCGCTGTCCACGAATTGAAACGTACAGGTTTTTCCATTGTTGTTCAATGTCAGCGGGGACATAGTTGTCCGTAACCAAGAAACTATTTTTTCCGAAAACTCGTATTCCCAGTACGCTTAGCAAGATCAACAGGAACGAGGCGCTAGTTACTGCAGCCAAGTGCTGAAGGACTTGCTTGATTAAAACGCTTCTTATGGGACTGTAGTCTGTAACAAGACTGATAACAAGAGGGAGGCTCGAGTTCTGGACGGGTGTGAAGAACTTGTAAACGGAATCACCCTTTATTGTAGACTGGTAAGAAACGGTGCCGTTCAGCTCTGATGTTGCAAAAATATAGAATAAATCATCTGCATCCTCGTATGTATAATCACCGTACTTCACTTCCTGGACAGGATCCAGATTGAAAATAGTTACCTCAAGAATAGATGAATCCATCTCCAATATGGAGTCGATTGTCCACGTAACTTCAACTTCAGTTTCGCGATAGTCTAATAACGCTGCGCTGCCAGCTGCCACCATAAATTCAGAGGGATACTTTACCTCGATATGCTCATAGATCTGTTGACTGATTAGCTCCAGTTTCTCCTTCAAATGGGTAGTGAGCGTCCGTTTGGTCGAAAAATAGTATGCAGCACCAGAGGTGCTAATACAAGTTAATGCTATGAGAATGCACGTAGTAAGGAGAACCTTTTTATTAATGAGCATCAACCGAACTCCTACTATCAAGGTACAGTTCTGATTATAAGCGGTTTTTCGATTTCTTCCAATATTTTTCGACAATTTTTTCTCCGAATATCCACTAGTGCCGACATCATATTCCATAGCACTGTATGAAGCGGAAGGCATGGTATAAAATGTTAACTATTCCACGCATATATCATAACAGAAGGTTCAGGTGTAGGGAATAATGGTTATTCATGGGACTGTGCTTATTGCTGAAGAAGATGCCGGTAACCGGCAATTGATGCAGAGCTATGTGAAGGAAGCTGGAATGACCGTCTTGGATTGTGTTTCTACAGGTAAGCGGCTTGTAGATAGCTATCTCAGGCACCGCCCGGATCTATTGATTGTGGATATCCGACTGGAGAAATTGGATGGTATTTCAGCATGTAAAATTATTCTTGACCAGGGGTTTTTCCCGCAGATCATCATTGCAACCAGTTCTTCCGATTCAAGACATTATAAGGCCGGTTACGAACTGGGTGTGGTAGATTATATCGAGAAACCAATTGAACGAAATCGGTTCCTCAAAGCGATGGAACGGGTTCACAATAGAGTCCATTTGCTTGGTGCTATGCCGCCCACCTTCATCGCTTGCAAATTCAGCAACAGAACCAAGCACATGAATCAACAGTATGTTATTTATATCGAGAAGATGGATAATCGCACTAGCAAGATTGTGCTTCGATCCGGGGAGATCGTGGAGACCAGCACTTCATTAAAGGATCTTCACGCTCAATTCACTCTTCCGGTATTTTTCCCGCATCGCAGCTTTCTGGTGAACACCAGTTACATTTGCTCCGTCAGCCCGGACCTCTTGGTGGAAGGGAATTATGTGATTACATTATTTCACTGTGAGCAACGTATCCCTATGAGCAGGCGCAGTTATCCGAGTTTTGTTAGCATGACCCAACATTTAGGCAGCGTGAAAGGTTTTTGACGAGATGAGCATTTCAGCAGTTGTGGAAGTGATTCTCTTTTTTTTGTTTCTATTGTGGGTTTCTATTGTAGACTATAGGACCTTTACGATCCCAAATCGTATTTTGCTGTATGGGCTTATGGCGGGGGGTGTCCTGCAGGTCGTACAAAAGGATTGGCAGGATTCTTTGATAGAATCGCTATCGGGCATGCTGACGGGTTTTTTCATTCTTTTCTTGTTGTATCTCTTGAGTCGGGGGAAGATGGGATTCGGGGATGTTAAGTTTGTCGCGGTTTGCGGGATCTATTTAGGTGTCCAGGGTACACTTGTAGCGATTCTTCTAGGTACGGCGATTGGAGGGGGTGCAGGAGCGCTGCTTCTATTGAAGAGAAAAGGGGATCGGAAGCAATACATGGCATACGGCCCTTATTTGGCGTTGGGAGCCTTGCTCGCGTGGTTTTTGAGTGGGTAAGCTGGCATTAGAAGCAAGCTTCAGGGAGTCCGTCATTAACACTTGGCGGGCCTCATAAATTGTAGACTAAGGAAGTAGGAGATGCAGTTGGGTAACCGGTTCACAAAATGTTTTCTATTTTGTGTGATGTGTATGCCAGTTTTACTGGGCGAGTGCCAAGATGAAATCACTAGCACCGGTCAAAAGAGTTCCTCTAGTCCGAACATGGTTGCAACGCAGCCTACCTCTAACAACGCAGAAGACATACAAGCAGCTGCTACTGCTCCTACATCCACAACTTCTTCATCGGCAGCACCTACACAACGATCTGTCTTCGCATCAGCAACGCCATCAGTGACACCAAGACCTACTGGTATTACTGAGCCATCATCTCCTAGTCCATCGCTACCCCATTCTACGCTAACCCCCATTCAATCAGTTTCTAGAAGGCTTACGACGCTTGAGGTAAAGAATTTGATCATAAAGACTTGGCCAATCGAGAACGATGCCTTGGAAGTAAGTGTGGATGAAGTCCGAATTGGACCTGAAAAACAAAGTGGGTTGTATTTAATTGGTCTTGCTCCAAGATCGAAAGGAGCCGGGAGAGGCTTATACGCCGATCCTATCTCAGGGGATGTGTACGATGGGGACGCGACTACCAAGTTGTACAATTTATATGATCAGGTAACATATACGACAAATACAGAGATTAAGCCGGATAGCTGGGACCAAGCCGGAATTAGGTGGGAGGACATCAACCCCCTATTCGGACAAAGTCTGACCCCCTTCCCCGTTCTGCAGCAAGATACCATCGACAAGTTCGATCAAGAAGCCCTTTTCAAATGGGTCATGGATGTTGAGCATATGTACATTAGTGCCATGATGAATGAAGGACTTGCCGTGTTGGAGCAGCATCGGAAGGAAATCGCGGATTGGCTAGGACGAGTATACACACCTGATTTCGTGCAAAAACGATTCCAACAAGCCTACACAGCAGTCCAAGGCGGGTATCGGATTGATCACCCGGGCCGTGTCTATTACTTCTTGCCTCAGCATGTGCAGAAAATCAACGAATTGAAAATGGCGCGGAACGGGGACCGCCTTACGTTAAAAGCTAACCTAGTGATTGTGCGAGATTATCCGGTTGATGTAGAATTTCAGTTTGTCCGAGCCAACAATCAGTGGTATGTAGCGGATTACTTGTATGCTCCTGCAGGCCACATAGCCGATGTGAGGAAAGCAGAGATCATCAAGTCCACAGCCATCTACAGAACAGAGAAACCATTGAATTCGAACTCGAGTCAGGAGGAGGACCGTCGGGTAGAAGGAGCTTTCACTAATGCGAGAGAGCTGTTGATCCGCTACCTCGACGAGTCAGACGAATCCTGGCAGGACGACTTGAAGTGGAGCGGGATGGCGCTCGAAATTGTGGCCGCAGGGAAAGACAGCCGATTCATTAAGCTGTTCTCGGAGCCGATTCTAGGAAAAACCGGACATTCGATGATCATCCAATATGTGAAAGACGGAAAAGTACAAGCCGATGCCTTGTGGGAAGAACAGCCGCTTGTTTATTCAGAGCATTTGTTTGCGGAAGACAAGCTTCTCATATCCGGAAGGCGAACCTCATTTGCGAATGCCATTTTCATCGGACAATGGTCATATCACACGGGACGCTGGGTACCGGAGAGTCTGAAGGCAATACCGGATACAAAGGGACTGCTAACGGTTTCCGAAATGGATCAAGAGAAGCATATCATCCTTGACAATTCCCGCACACCGCTACAAATTGTGATCAAAGGGACCGATTTGGAAATCGTTTCGGAAAGCGATGTAACCAACCCTTTTTTCAGATGGAAATACAGACCCGAACTTAGTGGGTTTGAAAGCCGAACCTAACAACTACTCGCAGGAGGCGCATCCATGTCAACGGTTGCACACATGAGACCCATCACTGTCGAAGCGTTGAGGGATATTTTGGAAGGGAGACTGGATCTCCAAACGTACTTATTTGAAGACAAGCAATTGCAGCCTTTATACCTGGACAAAGCTTGGCATGCGATTCATTTTATTTTGAACGGTACAGCCTGGGAAGGGGATGAGCCTATGGTTGATGTCGTAATTGGAGGCACAGAAATCGAGGGTGGGGAAACATATACGGTTCGATATCTGACCGATGAAGAAGTGAAAACAATCGCCTCGGTGTTAGAGGAGCTGAAGGGGCAGCCTCTAGTGGACCGCTATCAGCCTGACAAGATGACGGAACTGGGCATTTATCCGCAGACGGTGGACTGGGAAAGCGAAGACGAGCTTCAGTATGTTTTCAACTATTACTGGGAAATGGTCGACTTTTACCGGGATACGGCGGCGAAAGGCTACGCGATTTTGCATTATCAAACATAAGGGGAAAAAGACTATGCTTTCAACAGAACTCCATAAGCAGGTAGCAGAAACACTAGGAATCGAGGAAACGCAAGTCAATGATGTGGTGGCACAATATCTGGAAGCGATCGGGGCACGGCTGAAAGCAGGAGAGCCGGTACGGGTGCCGGGACTCGGCATGTTTAAAGTAAGGGATATCCCAGATCTTCCAGGACGGAACCCCGCCACCGGGGAGCATATCGTCATTCCCGGGAAAAGGGACGTGAGGTTTAATTGGATTCCGTAGCAAAAGGCCAAATTTGCAACGGATTGGTTCTGATGGCTGCAATTCTTGTGATTGCTGTAGTAGGGGGATGCGAGGAACAGGCATCTCCTTCCACTGAAGTTACGCCGGCCGTCGCCGGAGCGCCGGCAGCAGCATCAACACCCGGCATCGTGGCAGCATCGTCTGTGCAGCCTTCGACCTCCGAAATCCAGAGGGAGGCCATCAAGCAAGAAATTACAGCGGCACTGGCTGCATCAGAGAATCATCCCGGAGCGGACCAGACACTAAGGACCCAATCCTTCGAGAAGGCGTTGGACCTGCTGCGGGCCTATCTCGAGATGGAAGGAAGCTACGTAGACAATCTGGACTGGATGGACCAAGGAATCCATATAGATTCCACCGTGGGGAAAAATGGCCGCCTCTTCCAGTGGTCGAGTCCGGTCGACATTTCAGGGACGATTGGGGCGCGTACGATCTATTACCAGTATTACGACGAGGGCGAACTGAAGTGCGATCCACTGCTCCGATCCTCTCCCTATCTAAGCGGTCTGCACTACGTTACGGATCATACGCTTTTTTTGCTCGGCGGGATCTACAAAACAGAAGCTTCCTACATCGCGATTTTCGAAAAGCAGGCAGGCCGCTGGAAACCTGTTTCCCTAGGCGCGCTGCCTGACGGGGACAAAGAGATGAGAGTTTACAAGGGCGTGATTCATAACACGGCTGTCGGCCATTCCATGTCGATGTCATTAGAGGACAATAAATTTCATATTAGGGATAGCCGGTTGCACTGGGTGTACAATGAGAATAATCAGACTTTCGAGAGGGCGGCAGGGGACCCGGACGAGAAGGCAGGAATTCGTATGGATGGAGTCCAACCGTTGGAGCATCAATCGTTCACGGTTACGTTGGATCCATGGGGGAAGGTGAAATTCATTTCTGGCAAAAGAGAGACACCGAAAGCGGAAGCGGTGTTTTTCTTAGCGGATGAATCGGGAGGGCTGAAATATGAATTTCCTTCGTTCACAGGCAACACGGGTTGGTGGCTTTATGATATTCGGGCAGTAGCCTTTCGAGATGTCAATCAGGACGGGTGGAAGGATGTAATCGTGATCGCGGATTATATGACGGGGGTAGGACCGACGGGAGCGCAGCCGTTTCCAATTGCCGGCATCTATTATCAGTTGGGAAATCGATTTGTTACCAATCCGGACCTGGATGTGAAGCTGAATCGAACCCGGGAAAACGAAACGATCGAAAAAGTGCTTGGATTTTTAGCGAGGGAAGGAAAAACCCCCTAAAACAGCAACAGCCGGGATGCGGCAGCGGAAAGGATCCGCAGAGAGATCATCCCGTTCGAAGTAGAAAATGCATACAAAATGCGGCGGGGACGCGGTTTACTTGAAACAGACCGGAAACTCTCAGAAAAAAGTCCCGATCCCACTAGTGATAAATGTCTCCGTCGAAGGCTTCGCTCACATGATGAATTTCCAATAGATACAAGCTCAACAATAGCAGCATCGTAGTAAACGAGATCGCGCTGGTCATTCATCAACTCCCCAGTATTCTCTTCTCCAAACAAGCTTTCGAGCATCTCACACAAAGTGGACGGTCGATTATAGGTAGGCGTAATGACGCTGATTAGGGGTTTTATCCAACGGCTGGACCTCAGGAATAGAACCCTGAATTTCATTTTTTGAGCGATTAGCGCTTCTCTTTGTTCCGTTCCAATTTGGTGCAAGTCATCCTCAATCCTTGTCAGGTGCCTTGGAATTCCACGAAAGAAACTCGCGTTTGCTTACCGTCCGCCACGGAAGCGGAATGACCATCATAAGCGGGTTGTTCGGAGCTGGATGTGTTCCAATGAAAACCCGGAATCGACCGGCCAATGACCGGAAATCCAATCCGTTTATAAATATTCATTAAAAGGAGCCAGTACCCTCACGGTATACATTGGGAGGAGCCCAGTTGAACCTTAATTTTCCTGTAGGGCCGGATGTAAATGTCGGGCAGCCAAATGGTCTTGATTGCGCTAGATCTGCGGCCTCGGTTAATAACAATTTAGAGTTCCTTGACTATATGTTGCCTAACAGTACATCAAATCAGGTTGCTAAATTCAACCAAGGTTATGGTATGGAAATCAATGCAATAAACACTAACGGCACCGTTGACTGGACTCAACTTCAAATTGGTGATCTTATTTACGTTGATGCTGCAGTACCAGCTACTGGAGTGATTGGGCATGTTGCTAATTTATGCAGGCAATAAAGAAATGGCAATGGATTTCATTGAGATGTATTTTCGTGACAGTACACAGAACGAATATAAGCCCAATTTGAAACCTTATGCTGTAGGAGAAGCAAGGAATGAGATAGATCAGCTAGAAGATGGTTTTACTTATGGGATCAAGGGAATAGCCGTTATAGTTGGTCCAATTGAGGAACAACCCAATGATACACTTAGGAGTTCGATTA
>NZ_BIMA01000186.1 GCF_004000845.1 Paenibacillus koleovorans NBRC 103111 | reverse complement strand
TAACAGCTCAACTTGAGCTTTCAGCCGTGATCGATTCCTGCCTGAACCGGCCTCCATCATCTGCTGGTAGGTCATGTAGAATCGTCCGCAACGATCTCCAAATACCTTACCATGCTGGTAGAGGATGGCGTACAGAACTCGTAGCGGCTTCTGTTCAACCGGCCGAATTTCCTGTAAGTCCTCATTGCAAAACTCTCCGTCCTTGAGCCTGGTCGATCGGGATGGCCTTATACCCTTGTAGCAGAGCGTGTAACAAATGGTGCTAATGATTCCATCTGCGCGTTCCGGATCGTACAAACTGGTGCTGCACTTCGCCCATGTCCATTGGCGGAGTTCACGTTTGGCGGCCCCGTACGTGTAGCCGCATTGTTGAATAAAGTAATGAGCCAGCTGATATACCGCTTGTCCATAAGCTGCACCGCCCTGACTAATCCCTTCCTGTAGTAACCTCCCTACCTTCTCGGCATTCCTTTCTGCTGATGACTTGTGATAGATCGACAGCGGTTTTATAGCGACCGCTAACTCGTCGTACTGCAAAGCTTCCGATTTTTTAGTTCGTGTCACTGGAAACCCATCTCCTTTAAGCGAGTACTTGCACCGTGGCATAGAATATATAACGAATTTGGGGCAATGTTTAAGTGGAGTTTCAAATTCATGCGATTATTTCAAATCACTGGGGAGTATCCCGTTCATCTCTGCTACAAGGGTCAACATTCTGCCGGATACGCGGGTGATGGCATTCTCAACAGCTATAAGTTCCTCGAAGTACTGACTCGGATTCTCATCCCACTGATTGGCCCGTCGCATCATTCGGGCAACTCGTATACTTTCCATTTCAAAGGGAGATCGATTCGTTCATCGGGTTGCAAGCGATACTGTTCTCGGAGATACCCTTTCTCCTCTTCGGTCAACGTCTCCCACGTGATCGTCTCATACTCCCCTGTTGTGAGTGCTGCCTTATTACCGACTGCATTCCGATTTCCTCTCAATTTGGCTGGGTTGTTTGGCCCCTTGCTCTTGCCGCCGTGCAAGCGACATCTCCCGTTCTTCATGGGCAGATTGTTACAGCTCGTCCTGCTGCGGGTTCTCGCCCCACAGACATGTTTCTGTCCTCTCATCATAGACTTGCGCCTCCTCTGAATAACCTACATAGCGTTTGTGTTTGATAACTTGGGTGTTCAGTTTCGCCCCACAACATGATGCACACCTTATTTTCGTTCCTGTTTATTACGGCTAGGGAGCAGCTTATGCTGATTTTTATGTCCTCTTCGCTATAGGCAACCGTACATACCGCGGTAGTAAGTGCGGCAAACACAGTCTTTACCGTTTGTAACTAACGAGCTTAGGTGCTGCGAAGCCTTTCGCCGGGTTCGAGTGAGTTACTACCTCTCGGGCACAGAACGGTGATCTTACCGTTTTTTCACGGTTGCACGTAATGTCGGGCGATTCCATAGAAAAGACCACTCTAGTTTAAGTGGTCTTTGGTCATATCGTTTAGTTATCGTTCTGTAGTGTGGCATGTTCGAAATATGTATTCGCTACTTGGCTGAAGTTATTGCGGTTGAAGTTGTCCCAATTGATCTTGGCTGCGGTTGTTCTATTGATCGTGATTTTCATAACGGGTTTGTTCTCTGCTTTGACCTTCATGCTGATCTATACGTACGGTGTTGAAGGTTTTTTTCTATTCGAAACACAAACTGCTTAACCCATCGGGTTAAGCAGTCCGCGAATCGTATGAATTTATTGAAGATCAGTTATCGATGAACCGCCATTGACTGTAACATAACGAGAACAATCTTGATGTGTTCCTTCTATCAATCGGTTGGACTGGTTCTTAGAGAGTTGCTCTTATGTTACAGGTGAGTGTGTATAAGGTCTTGAGAGATAAGAACACCACGACGCGAGGGTTAATCGCATTATAGTACCATTAATGATTCTCACTAAGTTTGTTTAGACTAGATTTTACTCGACTCCGAATCTTATCATCTGTTAATACATCCTTTAAATAATCAATTTTTTTGTAATAAGAGTCAACGGACATAGATTGATTACTTATATTTTCTAACATTACTTTTGTGTGCTGCCGTATTTCCAAAATAGTATTATCGTTATTATTCCCAATCGATTCCAACAAACCTATGAACCCTTCCGCCACTCTTAATTGAGTAAATGAATCCAACTGTTGTACATCCTTAAATATAAATTTGTTTAGAACACTTAAATGGTCGACAATTTTGAATTGTGTAATTGTACGAAATAGCTCAGGTAGCATTGTGTTGTACAAGGAAACATCTGTGCTAGCTTGTAATTTCTCAACTATTTCACGTTGATACTCTTTAATCCATGCAACTTCTTGCTGTTTTAAGATATTAAAACTTTTATAGTAATCAAATTCTCCGTTCCGTTCCATATGAAAATGACTTCCACCGTATTTAATAAATATCATTTTTGCTTTTTCAACATCGTGCATTTAATCACCCTGTAAGATTAGTTTTTTACTGAAGTCCAAACCGATCCATTCTGAACAAAATCATAGCCCTTATTCCTAAGGAACTTAATTTCGTCTAGAAAATAACCTGTAGCCGCTTTGGGATCATGAGTTAAGACAAATGATTTACCTAGTGAGACTTGTTGACTTAAAAATGCTTCATTGATATTCCACATCTTTTCAGCACCAATTTTCCGAGACACATCATCCCAATTTTCCAAGTGAAAAAATGTAGCTCCTCTAGCTTGCGCAACTCTATCATACGATACAGCGTTCAGGTCAACATTATACTTTCCAAGGACAACCTCCATTGAGTTAGAATTTTTCGTGGCTAGTGTGGCATAGTTGGAGAAGTTGGGTACTGGAACTACATCTGGAACTACTTCATCCGTTTTCCCACGCCAACCTTTTATCTTATTCCATCCTTTAGAAACACCTGATTTAACCGCACTAACAATACTCTTCCCACTTTTTGCAGCGTATACTATGGTTGACTTAACTCCAGTACCTGGCCCCGCGTAGTCTAGCACAAATTCCGCTGTATCATAAACAAAATCAACCATTTCCTCACAGTATTCTCCCCCTCCAAACATCGGAGACACGCAATGCCCACTAGGATCAGTATACCTCAACGGAGTAATCTATTTTTAACGAGGTAACACCTCAAATGATTACGAAAGTAACCCGACGAATCGGTAATAAATATCAATGCGCTGCACGCGCTTGCCGTTTATCTTCCCGGCATCATACACAACAACCTTGTCAATTAGTTCATTCAATATCGCTTTTGTTAATTCCTTCATATTCGTGTACTCGCGCACCAGTTCCAAAAATCGAGTCGTGTTTTCCTGCTTGCTCTCAGCCTGGTTAAGCTGCTCTTCCAGCAGTTTGATCCGCTCCTTCAGTTGTGCTTGTTCTTCTGTAAAATCCCGTGACAACGTCACATACTGTTCATCAGTGATTTTCCCTAAAGCATTGTCCTCATAAAGCTTCCGCTGAATCGTTTGCAGCTCGCTTTCCCGGCTGTTCAACCTGACGCGCTCTTTCATGGCAGCTCGCCATTGCTTTTTCTGCTGGTTCTGGCTCAACGTGGCAAGCTTTTCTGCAAAGGCGTTTTCCTTTTCCTTGGAGGTCTGTGCATGTCGCCGGATATCGGCCAATATAATCTCATAGATGTCCACATAGCTGATGTAATGGAAGCTACAATATGCTTTGCCGCGTGTTCTCGACTGGTTGCAGGCGAAGCTGCCGCGTCCGCCCTTACCGCCGCTGGTTTTGCTGCTGCCGCCGCGAGCGAAGGACAAGCCTTGGCCACAGGTCGAGCATTTCAGCAATCCCGCGAAAATTTGATGCTCGCCCTCTTTGGTCGGGCGCTTCTTCACCCGAATGACCTTCTGTGCCAGAGCAAAGGTCTCTTCGTCAATCAGCGGCTCATGCGTATCCCGAACCTCAATCCATTCGTCCTGAGGTACGACGACCACCCGCTTTTTCTTGAAGGAGGGCTTGGTTGCCTTGTGGCTCACCATGTGCCCCAGATGCGCCTTGTTCTGGAGAATGGCCTTGACGGTCGTTGCTCCCCAATCGTACGGATGCCGGGTATTGACGACTTTCAGGTAACGCTGATGCTGCTCCGCCAGGTAGGCGCGTGGCGTTAAAACCCGATCTTCCCTCAGCAATCTGCCAATTTTATAAGGACTGCAGCCCTCCACCGCCAATCGGAAAATGTGTTGCACAACCGAAGCCGTATTTTCATCGGGAACCAGCTTATGCTTGTTCTGCTCGTCCTTGCGATAGCCGTAGGGGGCAAAGGCTCCCGTGTAATCGCCGTTTAACGCCCGCTGGCGGTAGCCGCTCTTGACCTTGCGGCTTGTATCGCGGACGAACCATTCATTGAACAGATTCCGCAGTTCCATGAAATCATCTTCGCCCTTGGCGGTGTCAATGTTCTCGCTGACGGCAATAAAGCGTACCTGATGCTCCGGAAAAAATACCTGAATACACAGACTTGTTTCGATCTGGTTGCGGCCCAAGCGGCTTAAATCCTTCACCAGCACAATATCAATCCCACCGCTCTCGATGTCTCGCTTCATTCGTTGGAAGTCGGGGCGATCAAAGTTGGTACCGCTCCAGCCATCGTCCGTATACACCTCAACCACTTCAAAGCCGTGCTCCTTCGCGTAACGCCGAAGCAAAATTCGTTGATTTTCAATGCTCATGCTCTCGCCACTCTGCTCATCGTCCCGACTCAAACGACAATAGATCGCGGTTCTGGTTTGCTGTTGTTTTTTCATCCTCCGTCCTTTCCCAGCAACAAATCGGCTGATTTCAGTATACCGGATTTTTGTAAAGTTGAGGTAGGGTGTTCCGCGTCTATGAGAAAAGGGAACCGCGAGGATTCCCTTTCAGTTTCATCGGCTTCTGAACGCTTCTTCCTCCCACGTTCGCAAAACAAGCCGTTCGATTTTATCACCGAGCGTTTCATTACCGATAAAGTGACATTGCACGATATACAAGCTTTTCCCCAACTGCATCTCGTGTATCGGATCGCGGTCGCGGTCTGCCGGAGTCGGTGACAAAGGAAGCTTCTCTTCGTTCATCCGTGTCTCTCCCTTCCGTAAATCCCCCAAACACAGCTCACCGCGTGCGTTCAGCGTGAGGCTTGATGGCGGGTGGCAGTTGGCGAGCATATTCCGGATAACGCAGCCGAATTGCTTCAAAAAAGTAGGGAGCAGCTTCGCAATCAAACAGCTCATACGGGGTTGAATACCGTTCCTCGCCCGTCTGGCTCCAGCCGTTCCAGAGATTAAACGCCAAACGACAGATACGGAGAGAACCTCCAGTTTGCCAGGAAGCAGACAGACCTTCCGGTTTGATGCCGCCATCAGAAAAGTCGAACAATTCCTGAATATGGGCGCGGGTATCCTTCGACAGCCCCAGCGTGTAAAACAAAGCGCGATGGTAGCTGTTGGTACAACGACGTTCGGCTAACATCCGGTAGTAAAAAGCTTCATGCCGGTCGTCACGAAAGACGGGAGACTTCATGTTCTCGCTCTCCTCTCCAAAATAAAACGGTTAGTCGGAGGGCTTCCTAAAACAAAGCCCTCTACTAACCGTTTCATTTTCGCGCCTAAATCGGGCACCTCTGTGACGAATACCTTAAAAACAGCAGGGATCTCAGCCTTGCGTGAGCGGCGCTCCCGTTTTGACCGCTTGATACATATTCAACAGACGATCGAGTTCCCTGGATTTTTCAAGGATCGTCGGGCTTGGAAGACTGTCATGCAAGGCTTGTTCATTCAGTTCCCGGCGAACGCTTTCGATACGCGCCAGCAGTTCTTCGACTCCTTTCACCATGATGTCCCCCTTCGCCGACCACATCGTTCTGGCTCGCCCTGGCATGAGTAAAGGCGTGTATAGAAAATTCTAGTGTATAACACACTGAAAGTAAATAGCGGATTATCCACTGAACTATACTCATCCTGAGGTGAGTGCTTGTGGTCTACGAACGAATACGAAACATGCGTGAAGATAAGGATTTATCACAGGAGCAGCTATGCGCGCATTTGAATTGCAAACAGCGGACGTACAGTGATTACGAACGGGGAAAGCTTGATATTCCGACAGCGCTTTTAATCGCATTAGCTGACTTCCATCAAACCAGTGTCGATTATTTACTTGGCCGCACCGATCAAAAAACGCCTTACCCGCCCCGCGCGAAGAAACGCTCTTGACTCCGGCAACCCTTCCTGTTGTTCCCGGAAAGTACTCATGAGACAATTTAGGAGGCTGTCCTAAATTGCAGCAAGCACTGAATTTGGTCTCCCAAATTCGCTTGTTGAGGGCTGCGCCCCCAAGCCCCCGGCGATGTGCGAAGTGACGCTATCGAACTTCACTGTATCGGAAGAAAGTGTGAATCGATGATTTCAAACTGATTCAAAAACGACGGGGAATGATTGGATGAATCTTGGCTGTCAAGAGGGGTATTAGGGGCTTCGCCCCTAACAAGCGAATTTGGTGGCCATCCAAATTCAGTGCTTGCTGCAACTTCGGACATCGTCCGAGGTTGCCTAAAAGACACCGGCCAGGAAAAAGAATGAGGGAAGCATCCAGCGACGATGCTTTCGATTGTCATCCGTCCTTGCGGTTGATTGACCGAAAGCCACCTCTGCCTTTTACGATTCCCTCAATGAAAGTTGGCGTTAATCGCCGCGCATCATGATTTCTCTCGCAATAGCCTGCGCATATGCCTTATCTTGATAGTGAGATTCAAGTTGCTCGGCGAGTTCATTCTGCTGCTTCAGGTATTCCCGGCTGTATTCCTCGGCGTAGCGCTTCAAATTGTTATTGAGAACCAACTCGGCATAAGCAAACGGTTCATTTTCCTTAAGCCAGATCAAATGAGAACGCGCCGATGCATGCATGTCATAAGTTACTTCGATCTCGGAGCAGCTGAGGCGAAGTGTTGTTCCGTCCCCAAATACAACCGTCATAACGTCGTTGCATTCATTATAATGACAGGCCCGCAGCTTCATTCGGAACCAACTCCTCACGCCTACTCATGACTTCAATAATCATGTTGGCGCCGAGTCTGAATCCATGAACAAAGGCAGCTTCAACATGCAAGCTGTTCATGCTCACACATAGATCAGAATACTTCTCAAGCTCACGAAACATCTCGTCGCTGAGTTCCTTTCTCCATTTTTCAGTCATAGCACCAAGTTGTCGGCTTAACGGCCGATATTCAGGATGAGTCGGCACAATGATCTCCTCGGGATGAAGTTGTCCGCGGTACAGGCCTTCCAGAATCGATTTCATGGTCATCCTCCCATCATTGTTATCGCATCGCTTGAATGAGATTCCTGCACATGGTAGGATATTTATGCAGTCTGCTCATGTAGCGATTGCGGGCAAGGAAGTAGCGGTGTTCTTCTTGGGACTCACGCTGCTTCCTTCTTTATTTTTGGAGCTCGTCATACACCTTTTCAATCCCTTTGCGAATAACATCGGAACGGGTTGTTTTGAGCTTTTCGGTGCAAGCATCAAGCTTGCTTAAAATCTCTTGATCGGCCCGTACTCGAATCAATTCGCTTTTGGGCTTGTCTGATGGAGGACGCCCTATCTTCTTGGACGGCATCCCTTCACCTCGCTTTTTGTGTCCACAATAAATATATATTTGTAGCAACAAAAAGTCAATCCAAACAGGCAAAAGCAATATCTCTTGTGACCTACTACTGAATTGACGTAAAAGATTCCTTACAGAAACATTAAACTTTGCTCGCAGCAACGTTGCTCGTTGCCCCTAAAGGCACCCGCCGGGATAAAGAGGGGACAGATCATGCCCAGCATCTTCACCCACCCCGAAGCAGTGTGAAAGCGGGAACCGGACGAGCATGCGGTCAGGTTTCGCTCATGACAAAACGGAAGGCCGCAGCCTTCCGTTTTCCGTCCATACTTATTCAGTTGTAAACAAGCTCATTCAAGACTAATTCCTCTACTTGTTGCTTCAGGCAGTTCATATGACTTGTCCAGTCCAATGGATGAGCGGCTTTATCCGGGGCTGGGTGTCGTTCCAACAACTGCGCCATTGACCAATCCACTTGCTCCCGCGCTGTCCGGTCGATTTCCACCAGATGTAAATTCAACTGCTCCGACAGCAGCAGATGGGCGTAAGAACCCTTGCGTTCATTCTTCAGAAACGTCTTCCGTAACATGCCATACTTTCCGATTCGAATTGGTTCGGGCGGCGCCAGATTTGACAGCGGCTTCCTCTTAATTGCCGATTCCGTTCCTGCGGGTATTCCCCCGTAAGGTCTGCAATGCAAGCTGGTCCACTTCGACCGGGCGCAGACCGGGGCCTACATCGCCCGTCATTTGACCTACGCCGGGGCCGGGCACGACGCCTTCACGGAGGCGGCGATTGACGATGTGTTCCGTTTCTCCAGCGGCGCCGCGCGCCTAATCAACAAGGTGTGTACGCACAGCCTGATCTACGGTTCGCAGAACAAACATCGCATCATCGACGATCATATGATCAAACGCGTCATTCAGGGGGAACTCGCATGACGGGCCGGTGGTTGAAGATGGCTTATGACCGGGACGGGGCATGCTGGATGATTCGTCTTAGCGGCCGTTTGCATGCAATTCACTGCGGCGAATGCTTTGAAATGCGCGTTGGTGATCGTGGCATCCCTTGCCGACTCGAGCTTGATCGGCAGTGGTACGTAATCATGAGGGAGACCAAGTTTAACCTCAGGATGACGGATAGGTACCAGATACGCTTTGTCTAACAGCAGCAGGGGAAACCGTTTCGATGGCTTCCCCCTTCTAACACCCACTCTCGGTCACTTTTCCCGGCAGTATTCGGACAGCATTCGCCGCCTTGCTTCGGTCATTATGTATTAGCAGTAACACTTCTGCTTGCAAAAGAGAGTAAGCAGGAAGGACACACTTGATTTTTTATT
>NZ_BIMA01000185.1 GCF_004000845.1 Paenibacillus koleovorans NBRC 103111 | reverse complement strand
GGCCCGCGTTGGAAAGTCCTGTATTCCCCTTCCCGGTGTTCACCATGTCCAGCATCTCAGCCCAGCTGATCTCCCGGACGATCCGGATGATGTTCGTGCAAGCCTTGTCGTCCTCGTGCTTCAGCTCACCGAGTGCTTCGATCTCGGCGACCCGGTTGTTCGGGTCGAAGTCGTAATAGTTGAAGCAGTCGACCAGCTTCTCGCAGAAGTGGAAGCCGGCCGCGCATGGCTCGATCGGCCCTTCGTGCGTATACGTGTTGCCGACTGCAAATTGAAAGCCGCGGCAAGTGAAATCTGGCTTGAATACCTTGAAACCTTTGACGACCGAATTGTTATCCATAAGTCCTCCCAATTTTTCGCCAACTGTGATAAGATGGCGGTAAGTATAGTTTTTTCGTTGCGGTCCACTACGCGGCTCCTACCCCGCCCAGTGGGCTTTTTTTTCATGCCCGTACATCAACGTTGCCGCCGAGCTTGGCTTCTTTCGATTTCGAATAGCTGCGGATCGCGTCCTCCAGCGTATAGCGCCGGCGATAGATGAAATTGAATCGGCGGTTGTAGTCCGCGTCACAAGCATATTGAATCCAAAATGGCATGCTGCTGTTCACCTCCCTTCCTCGTCTTCCAGGTTCGGTGAAGCGATGATCAGCACGACGACGGAGATAATAACGAAAGCTAGGATTGCGTAGTGTAGGACCATGGGTCATCGGGCTCCTTCAAAGAGTAGAGATTCACGCGGAACCACTCTCCTGCCTCATTAACTCGCGCTCGTATTCCAAAAGCCATTCACGTTTGATTCGCCGAGATTTACCGTGTTTGTAGGACTTCACTTTTTTTGTTTTCAACAAAGCGAACATTCTAGTTCGCCCGATATTGAGGTACTCATAAGACTGCTTGACGGTTAACGTAGGTGGCAATATTACTTCCAATGTTCATCAACTCCACTTTTTGTCGCATGTCATGCGACATTATGATCAAAAAAAATTTCCATTGCCTCCGCACTTGAGAGCCCAAGCACTTTAGAAATAAGATTTGCTTCTTTGATCGAAAAGGAATCTCCGTCATTCAACTTTCTGTGCAGCGTGCTTTTGTGCATCTTAATGCGAACAGCAACATCCGCGACGGAAAAACCTCGTTCTACGATTTTGCCCTTTAGCTTGTTCACATTGACCATCTCATCACCTCCCCCAATGTCGCATACCGTGCGAATTGATTTAATCATACGTTAAGGGGCCTCTGGAGTCAATCGAAATGTCGCATAAAAACAAACTTTTTTTCTGATTTTATCGTTAGTAATTGCAAATATGCGACTAATGCTTTATGATGTCTACTAGGAGGCGAACAATAGGATGAGTGTTGGAGACCGTATCAAAAAACAAAGAAAGCTTTTAGGAATGTCCGTGGATACACTAGCGGAAAAATTAAACAAAAATCGCGCAACTGTTTACAGATATGAAAGTGATGATATTGATAACATGCCTATATCTATACTTGAACCCCTTGCGAAAGCATTGAAGGTGTCGCCTGGGTATTTAATGGGCTGGGTTGATGAGTCGGAAGACTTAACCTCAACAACGAGCTATCCCTATTATCCAGTTTCTATTTCGGCAGGTCTCCCAAGTCACGTCGAACACTTGCATTTAGAAGATGTTCAAAAAATTGAAATACCAGACTGCATGATGGGTAAATGGGCGTCAAATGATGACATCTACATCACTCGCATCAATGGAGATTCAATGAATAAAACAATACCTCACGGATCGCTAATCGTCGTAAAGCAAGTAGAACTTTCAAACTTAAAAAATGGCGACATTGTGGTCTACAGCGACAGAAACGAATTTTCGGTTAAACGCTTTTTTAATGACAGTGAGAATGAAAGAATAATCTTTAGACCGGACAGTCAAATCAGCAGTTTTGCAGATCATGTCCTTCCTTACCGGGAAGCTGGTGACATACAGATTCACGGAAAAGTAATTCTCTATCTTGTTGAGTCCGATTAAGCGTAAATGGGGTGCGAATAATGGCTAAGTCAATACCTGCAAAAGGGAAGAAAAAGAAAAAACTCCCTCCCGGGGTTCGGGAGAGAGATGGCCGCTATACCTATCGGTATAGTGTGTCGGTAGTTAAAGACGGGAAAAAATCTCGCAAGCAAAAAGAAACGGAATCGTATCCAACGGCTGAAGAGGCATATGATGCGGGAATTCTGATCAAAGCCGATAAGCTGCGCGGAAAACTGGTAGACCCGAAAAACGTCACTCTTGGCTCTTGGCGGGAAAAGTGGATAGAAGACTACAAAACCGAACGCGAGCCAGCGTTAACGACGATAAGAAATCGTACAACTGCGACTAATTCGTTTATTTCATATATTGGAGAAAACGAGAAGTTGCGAGAAGTAACAGGGGATGATTATCAAAGATACTTGAATACCCTAAAACGAGCTGGTAAGAAAAAAGGTACAATTCAGCGTTATCACGATGGTATTAGTTTAATGTTCTCTGATGCGGTTCGCAAAAAAATCATAAGCTCAAATCCCACAGATGAAGCTGTCATCCCTGCTTTTAAGGCAAGTCTTGATAAGATCGAGTCCGGGGAACCCGATATTCCGAAATTCCTTGAAAAGAAGCAGTTAAAACACTTTCTAAATATTGTTAGGTTTAGAGGAAGACCGCAGGAATATGATTTCTTTCTGATCCTTACTTATACAGGATTACGCATTGGAGAGCTTCTCGCTTTGAAATTGACTGATTTTGATGAGGAAGAAAAAACCATATCTATCACAAAAACACTGACTGTGTTGACTAAGATTAGCAAATATCACTTAGGACCGCCAAAAAACAAATCATCAATTCGTAAGGTAGCAATTGGAGAGACGGTAATAAAAGCGATTAAGTCTCAAATAGCATGGCAAGCTACTCGGCGTAAAGAAGTTGAGTTGTTACACGATGCCGGATTCCTCTTCTGGAGTTCTGAACAGCATGGATATCCCGCCAGTGCGATTAATCTTGAACACAGATTTGAATCACTGTTAGAGATTGCTAAATTACCAACCACACTTACGCCCCATAGTCTACGCCACACTCACGTATCACTCCTTGCAGAAGGAGGAGTGGACCTCGCTGTAATCCAAGAACGTTTAGGTCACAAAAACGATGACATCACTCGCAGGGTTTACCTTCACGTAACCGAGAAAAAACGCAAAGCGGCTACAGACAGCTTCGAAAAAATAATGAAAGTAAAATAACTTTAGTCAACTGTGGGTAGCTTGTGGGTAATCCCTTTATAGAATAAGAGAAAACCCACACCACATAAGGAATATTTAGGCTAATATTAATTTGCAAACGGAATTGAATTCGGTTTGGAAACCCATAGCCGCAATCCCTCCAACGATTTGGTAATGAAAGATGAATTAAGTATCGAATGAGTACTTGAGATGCTGCTTCCCTTCGTGCCGCTCCAGCGCCAGCTGGATCAAATCGTTCAGCAGCTCGCGGTACGGCTTGCCGGTTTCTTTCCACAGAAGCGGGTACATGCTGAATGGGGTAAAGCCCGGCATCGTGTTGATCTCGTTGATCATGATCGCCTGATCGGACTTCCGCAAGAAGAAATCGACCCGCGCCAACCCGCTGCCGTCGATCGCCTGGAACGCACGCACCGCCATCTCGCGCAGCTGCTCCGCTATATCCGCCGGAATCTCCGCCGGGATAATCATGGCGCTTTTGCCGTCGATGTACTTGGCCTTGTAGTCATAGAACTCATTGGAAGAGACGATCTCGCCTACAACCGAAACGATCGGGGAATCGTTGCCCAGCACGGCTACCTCGACTTCTCTCGCTTCAATATATTCTTCCACAATCGCCTTGCGGTCAAATTGGAAAGCTAAGGCAAGCGCCTCGATCAATTCCTCGCGGTTCCGCGCCTTGGAGATGCCTACGCTCGAGCCTAGGTTCGCCGGCTTCACGAAGCACGGATACCCGATCGAAATCTCGATCTCCATCAGGAAAAACGGCTGGTCCTTCTCCCACTGCGCTCTCGTGAAGTGACGGAACACGCATTGCGGGAGCCCTTCCTGGGCGAACATCTTCTTCATCATCACTTTGTCCATGCCAACCGCGGAGGCCAGCACTCCCGCTCCTACGTATGGCACATTGGCCATCTCGAGCAGGCCTTGAATCGTGCCATCCTCACCGAACGTACCGTGCAGGAGCGGGAAAATCACGTCCAGGGCATTGTCATCGCCCGTCCCCGCCTGGAAAATCGGCTGTAGCGCGCCGGGAGACTCCGTCCCTTGCAGGGAGCTCACCTTGGCGACGCCTCGCGCCGGCTCCGCTTCGAGCTTCAGCAGCTCCTTGTTCGCCACCGGCCCTTCCAATACGGGACCGGATCGCCACGAGCCTTCTTTTGTAATATAAAACGGCTTGACCTCGTACTTCGTATGATCGAATGCTTGTATGACCGCCATCGCCGTCGACAGCGACACCTCGTGTTCGCCGGACTTGCCTCCGTAGACCAGGCCGACGCGTACTCGTTTGCTCATAGATACCTCCGCCCATGAATATTTATCCAGTTGTTGCTTCATGCTAGTGAACAGCGCCTGTCGGCGGAGCGGCCGGAAGCGGCTGCAGGGCTGCCGTGCCGGGATGGCTGTGGCTAGCGCCCGATGATGTCCCCATTCAAAACTGATCGTGAATATGGCAAAAACGGTATTTCGTATTCGGCGTCCAGGCGTATGAATCCTTGTAATCCCAATACCGGTGCTTGCTGTCTACCGTATGCGCGTTGACGAGTGGCATACCCGCCGCATCGATCGCGGTAACGAACGTATTGTGCTGGAACCGGCCGTTGCCGTCCCAGTCGTAGCAGATTACATCGCCGATCGTCAGCTGCGAGGCGTGCTCCATGATGTCGGCCCGCAGCCCGCTGCGCGACGTCGTCAAATGCATGCACAGGCTATGCGCGACCGCCCAGCTGAAGCTCCAGCCTTCGCGTTCCTTGGAATGGCCTTGGTACCACCAGCCTGTTTCCCTCTTCCCAGTATAGTTCATCGGCGCTCCGCCTGCAAAGAGGCACTGGGAGACGAAATTCGTACAGTCCACTTCCAGCGAAACGAAGCTCGGGTTGGCGCTGTTCCACCAGGTGTTGGCGTATTCTTGGGCTTTGGTTCGATTATAATAGATCGGGCGAAATGAAGCGTCGAAGCCGCTGCCCGAGATCAGCCTCGGGTTCAAATAAGGCATCGTCCGATTCGGAGGAGTGTCGTAAGGCTCGCGCTCGGCCTCCTCCGCCCGGGCAATCGCCTCGGAAGGCGGCGAATGCGGCGACAACCGCTCCGGCACTTCGCTTTCCACTTGCGTAATGAGCCAGCGATTGCCCGAACGAATGACCGTCAGCCGCTCCTTCTCCCTTCGATCCTCCATATGCTTCATTCCATGCAGTTCATACTCGTAATGCCGCCTGAGCTCGACATCGACGACTACCGCCTCGTTCGGCTCCCGTTCGTCAATATGGCGCAGGACAAGGCCGGTCTCCGTGCGGACGGGCTTCGCGTTTCGTTCCAGCTGGGTCGCTTGCAGGCGTCTGAGTCGCAGCTCCTGCTTGCGCAAGTAACGGTCGTCCCGGACGGTTGTAAGCAGCGGCTCCACCCTTAGTCCGGATTCCAATTGGTTGCGGTGATGCATGTACTCATAGACGGTTTTTTTCCATTTGTCCAGCATAGTGACCCCCTTGAATTAGAGATGCAAGGAGAAACGGTCCGCATTTCGCACAATGTCAAACAGGCATTATCCCATTTATATGAAAAGCTGGCTGCAAACAGACCTTGGGGGACTTTGGAACGATCGGGCGGATAAAAAAAGAGGGCACTTTATTAGAAGAAAAAAAACTTTACGCCACAAAAAGAAGAGGGTATACTAAAGACGAGGAATTATGAAATCAAGTTTCATCTAGCGAAACTGATTCCAACTTTGAAATACAGGTTCATTAAGAAGGAGGCACACAACATGTCCAACAAGGACCACTTCTCCGTCCGGACTCAGCTGCAGGTAGGCGACAAATCGTACAACTACTACAGCCTGAAGTCCCTGGAGAGCAAAGGCTTCAGCGGAATCGACAAGCTGCCGTTCTCCATTAAGGTATTGCTTGAAGCCGCCGTTCGCCAATTCGACGGACGCGCCATCACGAACGAACATGTGAAACAAATCGCGAGCTGGGCGGAAGGCCGCGATGAGAACAAGGAAATTCCGTTCATCCCTGCCCGTATCGTGCTGCAAGACTTCACCGGCGTACCGGTTGTCGTAGACCTCGCCGCAATGCGCGACACGATGAAGCGCGCCGGCGGCGACCCGAAGCGGATCAACCCGCTCGTGCCGGTCGATCTCGTAATCGACCACTCGGTAATGGTCGATGCTTTCGGCACCCCTGACGCTCTCGAGTACAACATGAAGGTCGAGTTCGAACGCAACGAGGAGCGCTACCGTTTCCTCCGCTGGGCTCAAACCGCGTTCGACAACTTCCGTGCCGTTCCTCCTGCTACCGGGATCGTGCATCAGGTGAACCTGGAGTACCTGGCATCCGTAGCGGCTACGAAGACAGTAGACGGCGAAACGGTCGTATATCCGGATTCCCTCGTAGGTACCGATTCCCACACGACGATGATCAACGGTCTCGGCGTTGTAGGCTGGGGCGTAGGCGGCATCGAGGCGGAAGCCGGCATGCTCGGCCAACCGCTGTATTTCGTCACGCCTGAAGTTATCGGCTTCAAACTGACCGGCAGCTTGGCGGAAGGCGCTACGGCGACTGACCTGGCTCTGACGGTTACCCAAATTCTTCGCAAAAAAGGCGTCGTAGGCAAGTTCGTAGAATTCTACGGCCCTGGTCTCAGCAACATCAGCTTGGCCGACCGCGCTACGGTTGCCAACATGGCTCCGGAATACGGCGCTACGATCGGCTTCTTCCCGGTTGACAGCGAAGCTCTGAACTACATGAGAAGCACCGGCCGCGCCGAAGAGCAAATCAAGCTGGTCGAAGCTTATTATCAAGAGCAAGGCATGTTCCGTACGGACGAGACGCCGGATCCGGTGTTCACGGACGCGATCGAGCTGGACTTGTCCACGATCGTTCCAAGCTTGGCCGGTCCTAAGCGCCCTCAAGACCGTGTGGAATTGACCAATATGAAGGAATCGTTCAACTCGATCATCCGTACTCCGATCGAGAAGGGCGGCTACGGTCTGTCCGACGAGAAGATCGCTCAGACGGTGCCTGTGAAGCATCCGAACGGTCCTGCGTCTTCGATGGGTACTGGCGCTGTCGTTATCGCGGCGATCACCAGCTGTACGAACACATCCAACCCTAGCGTTATGCTGGGTGCCGGTCTCGTCGCGAAAAAAGCGGTTGAGCGCGGTCTGACGAAGCCGGGCTACGTGAAGAGCTCGCTGACTCCGGGTTCGCTTGTCGTCACCGAGTACCTGCACAAGGCCGGCTTGATCGAGCCGCTCGAAGCGCTCGGCTTCCACGTAGCCGGTTATGGCTGCGCCACTTGTATCGGGAACAGCGGTCCGCTACCTGATGAAGTGAGCCAAGCGATCACCGAGAACGACATGACCGTAGCCGCCGTCCTGTCCGGCAACCGGAACTTCGAAGGCCGCGTCCATGCGCAAGTGAAAGCCAACTACTTGGCTTCGCCTCCGCTCGTCGTTGCCTATGCGCTGGCCGGTACCGTCAACATCGACCTGGCCAACGACCCAATCGGCTATGACCGCGACAACCAGCCGGTCTACCTGAAGGACATCTGGCCGACGAACGACGAGATCAAGGCTGCCGTAGCCTCCTCCTTGACGCCGGACATGTTCCGCGCCAAGTACGAGAACGTGTTTACGCAAAACGAGCGTTGGAACCAAATTCCGGTACCGAAAGGCGAGCTCTACGAGTGGGATTCCAACTCCACTTACATTCAAGAGCCTCCGTTCTTCCAAGGTCTCGGCCTGGAAGTCGGCAACATCGAGGAAGTCCATGGCGCCAAAGCGCTCGCGCTTATGGGCGACTCCGTGACGACTGACCATATCTCCCCAGCGGGCAACATCAAGACCGACAGCCCTGGGGGCCGTTACTTGCTCGAGCACGGCGTGAAGAAGGAAGACTTCAACTCGTACGGCTCCCGTCGAGGCAACCACGAAGTGATGATGCGCGGTACGTTCGCGAACATCCGCATCCGGAACCAAGTGGCTCCCGGCACCGAGGGCGGCGTAACGACTCACTTGCCTACCGGCGAAGTGATGTCGATCTACGACGCTTCGATGAAATACCAAGCCGCCGACACAACGCTAGTCGTCATCGCCGGCAAAGAATACGGCACCGGCTCTTCCCGCGACTGGGCGGCCAAAGGCACGTTCCTGCTGGGCGTGAAAGCCGTCATCGCCGAGAGCTTCGAGCGGATTCACCGCTCCAACCTGGTCGGCATGGGCGTGCTGCCGCTGCAATTCCCTGAGGGCTTCGGCTGGAAGACGCTCGGCATCACCGGCACCGAGACGTTCGACATCGCCGGCCTCGACAACGGCGTGCAGCCGGGTCAAACCGTGCGCGTCACCGCGACTCGCGACGACGGATCGACGTTCGAGTTCGACGCGATCGTCCGTCTGGACAGCATGGTCGACGTCGACTACTACCGCAACGGCGGCATCCTGCAAACGGTGCTCCGCCAGATCATTGCGGAGAGCAAGTAAGGTTTAGTGAAAAAGAGCAAGCTGCCCGGGAGGGGAGCTTGCTCTTTTGTTGACGGATAGGGAAGTTTAAGTTCTTCACCGTATTGAAGCGTCAGGGGTTTCCTTACTTACTAGGGAGTCGGACTGCAGAGCAAGGTACTTGGCGATCGACGGACGGGGTCGGATCTGCCGCTCTTGCACAGCTCACTTCCTGCTTGTCCGCACGACACTCTCGCCTTGGCCAGTAACTACGTACGCATAAGGG
>NZ_BIMA01000184.1 GCF_004000845.1 Paenibacillus koleovorans NBRC 103111 | reverse complement strand
GCCTGCGCCGGCGCTGCCGCCGCGCCCGCGCTTTGCGCCGCCGCCGCGAGCGCCCGGTGCCTCGGCCGCCTCGAAGGCGGCTCGCGCCGCCGGCGACTGCACGCGCACCTTGTCCACGATGGCGCGTGTGAACTTCTTCACGTTCTCCATGAACGTGACATCCGAAGCCTGGCCGCGCGAAATCTCGTGCAGCCGCCGCTCCCACTGGCCGGTCATCTCCGGCGACGTCAGCAGCTCCACGCCGGCGCCGCGGATCAGCTCGATCGCCACCCGGCCCTTCGGCGTAATGGCGATCCGCTTGCCTTGCATGTCGACATAGCCGACATTCTTGAGCCGCTCGATGATCGAGGCGCGGGTGGCCGGCGTGCCGAGCCCGGAGTCCTTCATCGCCTCGCGCAGCGCCTCGTCCTCCATCTGCCGCCCGGCGCTCTCCATCGCCTTCAGCAGCGTGCCCTCCGTGTAAGGCTTCGGAGGCTGCGTCTCCTTCTCCTTCGCCTTTGCGTCCGTGCACTTCACGGGCAGCTGCGGGTCCAGTGAGAAAGGCGAGTCGAGCAGCTGCTCCTCCGCCTCGCCCCCACCGCCGTCCGCGCCGCTCTCGGCGTCGGCCGAAGCGCTGCCGTCCTTATCCGCCTTGCCGCCCTTTGCCCCGCCGCGTTTCCCACCGCGCGCACCAGGCTCTTCGTCGCCCGCATAGACGACCTTCCAGCCTTTGCTCAGCTCCTGCTTCACGATCGTCTTGAATCGCTCCTGCTCGACATCGGTCAGCACCGTATGCACCTTGTACTCGGCCGGCGGATAGAAGTGGGACAAGAACCGCTTGATAATCAAATCGTACAGCTTCTGCTCGTCGGGACTGAGGCCGTTCGCCCGTTTGCCCGTCGGCAGAATCGCATGGTGATCCTCGACCTTGTCCGGGTTGCAGACGCCACGGTTGCGTACATGCACATGCCGCTTGTCCGCCCCTTGCACGAGAGGATCGTACGCCGTCCCCCGCAGCGAGTCCAACGCCTTATGCATCTCCGGAATGTTCTGCTCATTCACATAGTTGGAGTTCGTCCGGGGATAAGAAATCACCTTGTGCTTCTCGTACAGCCCTTGAGCGACATCTAGCGTCTTTTTGGCCGAAAAAGCGAACTTGGCGTTCGCCTCCCGCTGCAACAGCGTCAAGTCGTACAGCCGCATCGGATACTCCTTCGTATCCTTCACCTCGTACTCCGCGACGACCCCCGGCTTGCCTTTCACCTTCTCGACAATGGCTCCCGCTTTCTCCGGATCGGTAATCCGTTCCCCTTGCCAGTTGCCCTTGTATGTAGTCGTCTCGTCCAACCCCTGCTGATCAAACCAAGCTTCCACCTCATAGAACTTCAGCGAGGAAAAAGCCTCGATCTGCTTCTGCCGATCATACACAAGCGCCAGCACCGGCGTCTGCACCCGGCCTACCGACAGCAGCTCGCGATGTTTCGTCGTAAACGCCCGCGATCCGTTCATCCCGATCAGCCAATCCGCTTCGCTGCGCGCCCGGGCCGCTTTGGTCAGATGCTCGTATTCGGCTCCGTCCTTCAATTGCTCGAACCCGCGTCGGATCGTCTCCGCGGTCAAGTCCGAGATCCATAACCTTTTCACAGGCTGGCGCAAACGCAAATGCTGCTGGATATAGGCAAAAATCAACTGCCCTTCCCTCCCAGCGTCGCAAGCGTTCACGATCGCATCGCAATCGGCCGCAAGCGTCTTGATCACCTGCAGCTGGTCTTTCGTTTTGAAGTTGGGCAGCAGCTTGAACGTATCGGGAATAATCGGCAAATCGCCGAAATTCCACTTCTTGTATTTGTCGTCGTATTTGTCCGGCTCGGCGAGACCGATGAGATGCCCGATCGCCCAAGTGATGACGTATTGAGAGCCTTCCAAGTGGGTACGCTTGTTAACAGCCTTCGGCTCGATCGCAGCGGCGATATTGCGCCCCATATCGGGCTTTTCGGCAATAATCAATGTTTTCAACGCGATTCTCCCCAGCACCAAGTTCTTGTTGTTTGATTCTAACACAAAATCCAAGCTTCCGTTAGGAGAAAACCGAATGATAGAGTTCCGCAGCGTCTCCAAAATATATCCGAACGGCACAATCGGGCTGAACAACCTGAACCTGACGATCCAGCCGGGCGAGTTTGTCGTAATCGTAGGGTTGTCTGGCGCGGGCAAATCGACGATGCTCCGTTCGATCAACCGTCTGCACGACATCACGCAAGGCGAAATCGTCATCGACGGCCGCTCGATCACAGCAGCGAGGGGCGAAGAGCTTCGGCATATGCGGCGCGGCATCGGGATGATTTTCCAAAACTTCAACTTGGTCCGACGCTCCACCGTCATCCGCAACGTGTTGTCCGGACGGGTCGGCTACCATTCGACTTGGCGGACGCTGCTCGGCTTGTTCCCTAAGCGGGACGTGCACTTGGCGATGGAGGCACTGGAGCGGGTCAACATTCTCGAGAAAGCTTACGTGCGGGCCGATCAACTGTCCGGAGGCCAACAGCAGCGCGTCTCCATCGCCAGAGCGCTTGCGCAGGAGGCGAAAATCATCCTTGCAGACGAACCTGTTGCCTCGCTGGACCCTCTCACAACCCGTCAAGTGATGGATGATTTGAAGCGTATCAACCAAGAGCTCGGGATCACGACGGTCGTCAATCTGCACTTCATCGACCTGGCGCGCGAGTATGCGACTCGCATTATAGGGCTGCGCGCGGGACAGCTCGTATTTGACGGACCAGTATCCGATGCGACCGACGACGCGTTCTCGTCCATCTATGGCCGAGCGATCAAACAAGACGAGCTGCTGGGAGAGGAGGAAGCATGAGCGTGAACGCCGCCAACTATGAACCTCGTCCCCATTGGCCAGCGAAGCCGCCCAGGACTAAAGCCGTCATCACGGTCGTGCTGCTGCTAGCTCTATTGATCGCCAGCTCTTATCGGACCAATGCCACTCCTGTTCAATTGCTGCTGGGCATTCCGGAAATGTTGAAGCTGGTCGTCGAGATGTTCCCGCCCGACTTGGGGTACTTGGACGTCATCTGGGGACCGATGCTGCAGACGATCCGGATGGCCGTCATCGGCACGACGATCGGCGGTTTGCTGGCGATTCCCGTCGCGGTCCTGGCCGCCAGCAACATTTCCCGGACGGCTTGGCTGTATGTGCCGGCTCGTTTTGTGCTGAACTTGGTTCGGACAATTCCCGACCTCTTGTTTGCTTCTCTGTTCGTTGCTGTTTTTGGCATAGGGCCGTTTGCAGGTATTCTCGCGCTGATCTTCTTTTCCTTCGGGCTCGTAGCCAAGCTGACGTACGAGTCGATCGAAGCGATCGATCCTGGACCGCTGGAGGCGATGACGGCCGTAGGGGCGAACAAGCTGCAGTGGATTCATTTCGGCGTCGTGCCGCAGGTGACGGCTTCGTTCATGGCTTATTTTCTGTATACGTTCGAGGTAAACGTGCGAGCTGCGGCTATTCTCGGACTGGTCGGGGCAGGGGGAATCGGCTTGTACTTGGATCGAACCTTGAACCAACTGCGTTATGATCGCGCTTGTACAATTATTTTGTTGACGTTTGCCATCGTCTTGTTGATCGACTACATCAGCACCAAGGTACGGGGGAAGCTGCTATGAGCCGTTATGCCGCACCCGTCAAACCGTTCAAAGTCCGCATTCGTTTTTGGCTGGTCGCGATTTTCCTCTTGATCGTGTATGTGTGGTCGTTTACCGGCATTCCGTTCGAGGGCATCAAAGGCACAGCCGGCCAAATCGCCCGCGCAATCGGCCACGGCTTCCTGCATCCGGATTTCAACTATGTCTACATTCCGGAGGGCGAGGATTTGCTGCGAGGGCTGCTCGATACGCTGGCGATCTCGGTGCTCGGGACCTTCATATCGGCGGTGCTCTGCGTGCCGTTCGCCTTCTGGGCGGCGGTGAACATGAGTGCGCGAGGTCCGGTATCCGCTAGCGGAAAAGTGATGCTGAGCATCGTCCGAACGATTCCCGAGATCGTCATGGCGATTATGTTCATCAAGGCGGTCGGACCCGGTCCTTTCGCCGGGGTGCTGGCGCTGGGCTTGCACTCGATCGGCATGCTCGGCAAACTGTTCTCCGAGGCGATCGAGAACTTGGATCTCGGCCCGGCAGAGGCGCTTACCGCCAGTGGGGCAAACCGCCTGCAGGTGCTGTGGTACGGCGTTTTGCCGCAGGTGCTGCCCGAGTTTTTCTCCTTCACACTGTACCGATTCGAGATCAATGTCCGTTCGGCGGCCATTCTCGGGATGATCGGCGCAGGCGGGATCGGGACGCCGCTCATCTTCGCGCTGGAGGCGAGAAGCTGGCCGCGCGTGGCGATTATTTTATACGGGATTATTTTGATGGTGACGCTGATCGATGTGATTTCGGGGTATATTCGCAAGCGGCTTGTGTAGGGCGGTCGGCTAACCTTCCGGAAGGGAGGTGATGCCTGTGGAGGTATTTCAAGCGTTGCAGTTAATGTTCCTATTTGGGATGTTTATTCTGGCCTTGCTTACCTACATGAAACGGAAATAGACCGCCCCCCAGAGAAGGTAGCGGTCTATTCCGTCGCTTAACCTATTTCTAAGCCTACCGCCCTTAAAAGCGGCTATTGCGCGGAGAGTCGTGTTACTAGCACGACTCTCTTAGCATTTTACACGTTTCTTGGTTCCAGTATACCACGGAGGGCCAACAGTATAAAGTCTCATTCTGCTCTCCATAATTTTGTGGCTCCCTTTATTTCTGTCCAACGCCCTTCGCATACTCGCGAACGACCTCGAACTTGCTGTCTTCAGACGCTACGTAACCTTGATGCGAGTACACTTCGGCAACAATCTTCTTGCCTTCCGTATCTTTGCCGATGTCAATGAAGGCTTGTTGCAGCTTCTTCCGGTATTCGGCGTCCATATCGGAGCGCACGGCAATCGTGTCATTCGGGATCGGGGCGGTGAACTTGAGCACTCTCGTTTTCGCCACGGCATCCGGCACGTCTTTCATCTGCGCGCGGATGTCCTGGAACACGGCGGCCGCGTCGACTTCTCCGTTCAAGACGGCGAGCACCGCTTTGTCATGGCCCTTGACCGTTATGCCGGTCACATCCTTCTCCGGATCGACGCCTTCCTTTTTCAGCTCATTGGCCGGCCAAACATAGCCTGCGGAGGAGGTGACGTCCTGCCAAGCGACTTTTTTACCCTTCAGGTCCTTAACCGTCTTGATCGGCGAATCGGCCTTGACGATGATCATCGACTTGTAGAAGTCGACCAAATCGGTTGTCGGCTGTCCCGTCGCATCGTTTACTCCGAAACGCTGCGCTTGCAGCAACACGTCGGCCGCTTTTTTCTCATCGTGAGCGAGGATATACGTGTTCGGAGGCAGGAAGCCTACATCCACTTGTTTGGAAGCCATCGCTTCAATAATGGTGTTGTAGCTGGTCGAGACCGACACTTTGACCGGAATGCCGAGCTTGTCCCCCAGCAGCTTTTCCAGCGGCTTCGCTTTCGCTTCAAGCGTCTCCGCGTTCTGGGACGGCACGAATTGGACCTTCAATTCCTTCGGGACGTAGCTGGCGTTGCTCTCTTTTTTGGCGCATCCCGAAGTTGCTAGCCCAGCGGCTAGAACGGCCGACAGGGCGAGGATAGACATTTTCCATTTTTTCATTTGAACCCCTCCAGGTAAGTTGTGTACAATTCTGTTATGTTGAAGCAAACAAAGGAGCTGTTCGGATTGACTGCTGCACCGGATCGGACGTTGGACTTGACCATTCTCAGTACGAGCGATATCCACGGTCATATCATACCCAAACACTATGCGAATCATTTGCCACAAGAGGCTGGATTAGCCAAAATCGCCACCCTCGTGGAGCGGGAACGGGCTCGGGGCGGACCGGTTCTTTGGATCGACAACGGGGATCTGATTCAAGGGACGCCGCTTGCATATTATCAGGCCAGAATTGCGCCGGATCGTGCGAACCCTTTGATAGCAGCGATGAATGAGCTTCAAGTCGACGCGGCGGCAATCGGCAACCACGAGTTCAATTATGGGTTGGACCATTTGCGTAGAGCGGTGGGTGAGTCGCAGTTTCCTTGGCTGGCAGCCAATATCGTGGATGCGGCGTCGGGGGAGCCCGTTTTTGGGAAGCCGTATTTCGTTCGCGAGCTGGAGGGCGGTGTGCGGGTTGCGGTGTTAGGCTTGTGCACCCCTTACATCCCGAATTGGGAAAATCCTTCACATATTGCGGGGCTCGGCTTTCTCGATGCGGTGGAGACGGCGAAGCGGTGGGTGGCAAAGCTGCGCGATGAGGAACGTGCGGATGTTGTGGTGGTTACGTACCATGGCGGCTTTGAGCGGGACTTGGAGACGGGGGAGCAGACCGAGACGCCTACGGATGAAAATCAAGGGTATGCGCTATGCAGGGATGTGCCGGGAATCGATGTTCTGCTGACCGGGCATCAGCATCGGACGATCGCAGGGGTGCGGGTAAATGGGGTTGTCGTGTCCCAGCCGGGGCATCGCGGTGAAAATGTGGCTAAGGTGAGCTTGCAGCTGGAGCTTCGCGAGGGGCGCGGCTGGGCCGTGGCAGGAGGCTCTTCCGAGCTGCTGTCTGTGGCAGGCGTTGAGGCGGATGAGCGGGTGCTGCAGCTGGTGGACGAGGCTGAGCGGCTGACGCAAAGCTGGCTCGATACGCCGATGGGCCGCGTCGAGGGCGATATGGTGGTGCGCGATCCGATGGAGGTTCGGTTGGGTGACAGTCCTTTGATCGAGTTTATCAACAAAGTGCAGATGGACATATCGGGGGCGCGGATCTCGAATACCGCTCTGTTCGCGGAGGATTCGCCGGGCATCCCGTCGAATGTGACGATGCGGGATATCGTGTCGAATTACATTTATCCGAACACTTTGAAGGTGATCCGAATTAGCGGGCAGGATATGCGGGATGCGCTGGAGCTGAGCGCTAGCTATTTTGCGCGGAGTGACGGGAGCGGGAGTACCGGCACCGGCGATTGGGAAGGCGGCGACAGCGGAGCAGCATACTGGCGTGGACGTGCAGTCGAGGAGGAAGTAGACGAAGGTGGAGCAGCATACTGGCGTGGACGTGTGGCGGTGAATCCGAAGTTCCTGACACCGAAGCCGCAGCCGTACAATTACGATATGTGGGAAGGCATTTCGTATGTGCTCGACATTCGGCGGCCGGAAGGGGACCGAGTCGTGCAGCTGGATTTCGAAGGCGAGCCGGTGCGGATGGATGCGGAGTATGACGTCGTGATGAACAACTATCGTTCGGGCGGCGGCGGCAACTATCTTATGTTCAAGGACAAGCCTGTGGTACGGGACATTCCGACGGACGTGTCGGAGCTGATCGCGGACTATATTTTGCGGCGGGGGACGATCGAGGCTACGCTGGATCGCAATTGGAAGGTTGTTTGGTGATGTTTTGGGCAATCACGGGCGGCTGCCCAAATAAGGTGATGTCAAGAGGCTGTCGATTCATTGAGGACCCACCGTTTTTTGTGCGAAAAATCATACAACTTGGTCAAGGATAGAGGATTCAGCTGAGATTGTATTCGAAAAATCGTACAAATATATTCTCCTTCTGAACAGTCCTCAGTTAATCGACGGCCTCTGTACGGGAGGCAACTAAAGGTGCCCAAAAAATAAATTGTATGGGGTTTTTCCATACCTAACTCGCACAGACGCAGAAATAAAGTGTTTTCAAAGTTTTCATAACGCTATTTTGGCGGATTAACGAGGAGTGAACGGACAAGGTGAGGTGAAAGCGGCATGACACCCTATGGGCTGGAGCGGTTGGGGGAGCGCGCGGTGCTTGTTCGGTATGGGCGCTGCGTGGATGCGTCGGCGTACGATGGCGTCATGAGGCTGGATGCGATGCTCAGACGGCGTCCGTTTCCGGGTTTCGTAGAGGCTGTGCCCTCCTATGCGGCGCTTGCAGTTCATTATGACCCCTGGATCGTGTATCGCCGGTCAGGACGCGGTGCCAGGTTACCCTTTGATATTGTGAGCGATCTGCTGCGGGAGCTGCTGCTGTCGCAGGAGTCGGCTGGGGGCGGCGAAACGAGGATCGTGACAATCCCGGTATGTTACGGCGGCGCGTATGGTCCGGACTTGGAGGATTTGGCGGATCAGCGGGGACTGTCCGAGCCGGAGGTAGTTCGGCTTCATTCGGAAGCGGAGTACCAGGTATACATGCTCGGCTTTATGCCGGGTTTTCCGTATATGGGCGGTTTGCCGGCCGTACTGGCGACACCCCGCCGGAGTACGCCGCGGCTTGTCGTCCCTGCGGGCAGCGTCGGCATCGCCGGCGGGCAGACCGGCGTGTACCCGCTGCAGTCGCCGGGCGGCTGGCAGCTCATCGGCCGCACGCCGCTGCGGCTGTTCCTGCCCGAGCGCGACCCGCCGACCTTGCTGCGGGCCGGCGACCGCATCCGTTTCCGCCCGATAGGAGCGGAGGAGTATGAGGCTTCGGCGCTAGGGGAGCAGCAGGTTATGGGGAAGCTTGGGTTGGCAGATAGGTAGATAGATGAGTGAAGTAGGATGGCAGGTAACTTGGTGTGGTCGCACGAGCTGTAGGCTGAATAACGAATAATCGGCGCTACCAATGCCTTCCCCCTTCTACAATGGTGCACTCCCTCTCCTCATGGCCATTGATTAACGCACACGTGAGCATTTAATCGGTATGCGTTGGGAGAGCAGTTTGATGTGTGGGTGGCGGGACGGTCGTTTGGTGCTGGAGTTAATCACTTTGGCCGAGTTTTCGTGCGGGAGGGAGAGCGGGATGAAGGCAACGGAAATAATTGTGCGCAAAGCGGGGCTGCTGACGACGATCCAGGATCTCGGCCGCCCTGGCTATCAGCGCTACGGCGTGCCGGTCGGCGGCGCGATGGATCCGTATGCGCTGGCGACGGCGAACGCGCTCGTCGGCAATGCGCCGGGTGCCGCCGCACTGGAGATCACGCTGCTCGGCCCGGAGCTCCTATTCCGGGACGATGCGCTGATCGCCGTGTGCGGCGCCGACCTGTCGCCAACGGTAGACGGCGAAGCCGTCC
>NZ_BIMA01000183.1 GCF_004000845.1 Paenibacillus koleovorans NBRC 103111 | reverse complement strand
ATAATGATACCTGTGGGAGGATTTCATGCCGTTGTGGATGCCGTCGGGCTGCAGTCGACCCGTAGTCGGGCAGTGGAAAGTGTCCGCAGAGGCGGCTGCGTTGGACTTGCCGGATTACACAATTCGGACAGTACGCTTCCTATAAATACAATCATCCGCGAGTAAATCAAGCTTATTGGATCGTTTGCTTATACGTCCACAGACTTTGTTACCGCGCTAGAATGGATTGCAGAAGGGAGTATCGACCTGTTACCTTGGACGAAGCAAAAACCGCTAGACCAAGGGCAATCCTGTTTCGAGTCTCTGATTACAAGCCCAGGATCGCATGCTAAGATTTTGCTTCACATGTAGAAGGCTACGAATTACAAAACTTTTTACAACGAGATTTGTGTTGTATAAAGCACGTCTTGGACTATTGGAACCTACCGCGTTTGTACCGGAGACTGCGTGAAGCCTAGTACATCTCAGGTCGCTATTGGTTATAGGTTTTGCAAGGGAAAAAAACAGCGAAAAGAAAGTCCGAGTCGTAGACATAATAATCGCAGAAAGTCTTGATTGTACATATAGCAAGTCTCATTCGTAACTATAATTTCGATCTGATCATTACGGTTTTTAGTCTTAGTCGTAACTACTACTCACAGTTAGTCATAAGATGAAAGATCTCGCTAGAGAAATAGTTGTTGCAGTAGAAGAAGAAAGAAAGGCCGTTCTGAAAAGAAAAATCATCGGAGCCAGTAAGATTAATCTTCGAGCTTACTGGCTTTTTATTTTAAGGAGTGAGTACTTGAGGACAAGGCTTATGCACCCGCAGTGTACAGTTTAAGATACACTGTAGTTCCAGTGCCAGGTTCGCTTTCATAAGTTAGACCGCACAAGGGGCCAAAGCATAGTTGCAACCGCTCGTGAATATTCTGAACGCCGTATCCTGATTTTGCCACGGCTGCATCTTCAGTATTTAGAATCGAAGAAAGCCGCTCTGCAGGCATCCCGACTCCGTCATCTTGAATGGCAATAATCGAAAATCCGCGCTCCATACGCCCTGTTATACGAATGGTCCCTTTCGGAATGTCCTTTTCTAAAATGCCATGAATAATGGCGTTTTCAACAAGCGGCTGCAACGTTATTTTTGGTAGTTTACAATTCAATAATTCCGGAGGGATGTGGATCTCCAGCTGAACGCCATTCTCAAATCGGCTGTTCTGTATATCGACGTAAGCTTGTACATGGTCAAGCTCGCTCTGTAACGTTACCCAATCCTCACCGTGACTCAAACTTATTTTATAATATTTAGCCAACGTCATGACGATTTTCGTGATTTGCGGGTTACGGCTTTGAATGGAGAAGTGGTTGATCAAATCTAGAGTGTTGTACAGAAAATGAGGATTGATTTGCGATTGAAGGGCTTTAAGCTCCGCACTTTTGGCATTCAGACCCATTTGGTATTTTTCATCGAGCAAAGCATTGATTTTACTTGTAAGAAAATTAAATTTATTTGTTAAAACACCTATTTCATCATAGCTGCCAATGGGAAGAGTGGTATTGAAATTCCCAGTCTCAACCTGCTTCATGGCAACTATCAGCCTTCGGATTCGTTTCGTATGAGAAGAGGAAATGTAAAGTGCCATGAGAAACGCGAGAAATGTAAAGATACCGAAAAATAAAATGAGCTCATTTCTTGCTTGGGCCGTTTCGTGAATAATATCTCGATTGGGTAAAAGTAAGAGCATTTTCCAATCTGTATTTTCAACCATATGCGTGTAGGAGTAGTATTTTTCATGGTTAAGGATAATGGGCAACATATCCTGGGCATTATTGCCGCTTACTGTCAACTTGTAGAGCTCCGAATGGGCAAATTCGCTCATCCAGTCAGTAGGATTCTCAGACGATGAAATGATTTCACTCCGATTGTTAATGAGCATAACTAAAGTTTCCTGGGTAATCTTAGTTTTATTCAACAAGTCGCGAAGGATCGATTCCTTGATATCAATACTGAGCACGCCGACCGTTTTGCTTAGATCATTCAGATCGGGCAATCTTCTAATCGAGGAAATGTAAGTGTCTTGTAGTCCGGAGTGGGGTTCAAAATAATGACCGGGGAACCACGAAACCTTTCTTGATTCGGTAAACAATGTTGTGAACCATAGCTTCCCTTGAACATTACGGAGACTCAGGAAGTTAGCATTGCCTTCCGTATAGCTTGCTCCATTATCCAGGAACAAGCGGATCCTGGCTACATCGTTTTTCGCCTGGAGATTAGAAAATAGATCATACATATAGTGAAAATCCGTTACTTCTGCCGTTCGATTCTGCATGTAATAAGTGGCGGTACGACTTGCAATGGTTTGGACACGGCTGTCTGAAACGATGACATCCGATATATTAACAATATAGCTAGTACGATAATCAAGAAAGGAAACGGACTGATCGAGGGCTTGACGTGCAGAAAATAACAATTTCTGCTTCATCGCTTCGGATGTTTTGAAATAATTCACTGCAATGAAGAGAGATAACGGTAACACGGTCAAAAGAAAAAAGGAATAGAACCACTTCTGCCTGATGCTAAGATTGTTTGCAATCCCCCAAATTCTTCGCATTTCAACTCACATCCAATCATCTTTTCCGATATTCACTGGGCGTAACGCCAACATATCTTTTGAAGTATCTTCCGAAGCGATTGGCATCCGTAAATCCGACGGCGACGGCAATATCGATCAATTTAAGAGTATCGTTTTTCATCAGTTCAATCGCTTTTTTGATCCGGTACTCCGTAATGTATTCGTAGACTGTTTTACCGGTTTGTTTTTTGAATAAGAAGCATAAATACGTGTGTCGCAAATAGGCATGTTTGGCCAAAACACTGACCGATAATTTCTCATCCTCATAATGCTCGTGAATGTATTGCATGATGAGCGAAATGGAGCCATGTTTGGCCGCAGGAGATATCGGTTCCGCAAGTCGTTCGTTGGCAACGGTAACCACATAATCCGCCAAATCTTCAAGCGTACAAAACTCATCAATGTCATGCCAAAAATAGTTGCCTTCCCAAACCGATTCCGTATCGGACGAATGTTCAGAACTGGTGTCCTGATATAGAGCGAGAAGCAGATGAAAGTAAATATTCTTAACGGTATTCATATCAGTCCGAGGGTAGTTTGAGATAGCCGTCGTAATATCACGGATAAACTTCGTTATTTCTTCTGATCGGCTTTTGTGAATGAATGCCTTGAAATGTTTGTAGAAAAAAGGTTCAAGCTTAAAAGTGTCACCTCGAATCACATTTCCGTCGACTATACTCCCGTAACCTAAAATGAAGTGCATAGGAACGGATTCTAGCGCAAAGTTCAAAGAATCGTGGAAAGTTGTCGTTGTAGCCGAATATCTCCCAATGATAAACGAGACCGTACATGGATGACTTGCTGATATCTGTGTGGACAAGTGACGTAGGAATTGGGTGCGAGCCTCATCATCCTTTGCGCCCGACATATCGGTTCGATAGATCGCAAGTGCGATTTTATCGGATTCTAGGGTCATAGGGAAAACATCATTCATCAACGCTATGGATTCGAGGATCTCGTTTTGAATGGCAGATCGTTCAGCGGAATTCTTATTATCAGGCAAGTTAATAAAGACTAGTACGGCAAGGCATGAATGTGAAGGACTAAGGTTAAAGTGTTTTAGAAGTAACAATAGACGAGGATGATTGAAATCGATATCTGGCTTTAGGATTTCCATGACCAGCTCTTGCTTCAATGACAATAGGCTAGATTGTCTATAGGTTCTACAAATATCGATTGCTTTGTTTACTTCTTTCTCGACTTCCTCTAATTGAATCGGCTTTTCAATATAACTCGATGCGCTGAGTCGAATGGCGGATAGTAAATAGGTTTTGTCTGAATAACCGCTCATGAAAATAATGGGACAGACCGGGAGTAAATTTCGAATGTGTTGGGCTAACTCGATGCCATTCATTCTAGGCATGCGGATATCGGTCAACAAAATATCCGGCAAGAAGTTTGATAGAGTCTGAATCGCTTCAAGGCCATTGCGAGCGCTCTCAATACGTTTAATTCCAAGTTCACGCCACGGAATAAAATTCCATAAAGTATCACGCGTTATTTTTTCGTCGTCCACGATAAGTAGGTTCATACGCAATCTCTCCGCATCGGAATGATTTTATACCTATTCTAAGGCATGAGTTTGTTGCGCACAATAAATGGCCCACCGTTCGACAAAAGAACGAAATTTTAGACGTGTCGATCGAAATATCAACCATGTGCGTAAGTAGCCCCGCAGATACAATGGAAATGTAGCTGACGTCACGTTACGGAAAATGAGACATGATTATCGGTAGGAAGGAGAGGACTCTATGTTTCGAACAAACAAAGCAGCAAAAGAATGGAAAAATAATAAGCTGCTAATGCTGATGTTATTGCCTGCTGTCCTATATTTTATCGTCTTAAGCTATATTCCACTCACCGGGTTGGTAGTCGCATTTAAAAACTTCAATTTTAGGGATGGTATATACTTTAGCCCGTGGACAGGGTTCGACAATTTCCGTTTTTTCTTTATATCTGGGAAAGCGTTTACCGTTACGCGAAATACGATAGTCTATAATCTTGTATTCCTGGTAATCAACAATCTTCTGCAAATATGTGCTGCGGTTTTATTTGCCGAGATGGCAGGACGGATTTGGAAGAAGACATTCCAAACGATGATGTTTATGCCTTACTTCATCTCGTGGGTTGTGGTGGGTGTGTTCATTTACAACCTGTTCAATTATGAGTATGGCTTGTTGAATAGCGTCTTACGTTCGCTCGGATGGGAGCCGGTAGACATCTATCGTAGTGTTACGGCATGGTCCATTCTTCTTCCGGCTTTTTCGGCTTGGAAATGGATCGGGTATGGCAGCATTATTTATTTATCCGCGATTATGGGCATTGATCGGCATTGCTACGAAGCGGCTGATATTGATGGGGCTAGTGCGTTTCAAAAAGTATTTCATATCACATTGCCCTTGCTCGTACCGACGATCATTATTATGGTTTTGCTAAGCATTGGAAGAATACTGCGAGGCGACTTCGATATGTTCTATCAACTGGTTGGCGACAACACGACCTTGTATAATTCGACGGATTTAATCGATACATTCGTGTTTCGCTCTTTGATCAACAGCAGTGATATCGGAATGGCTTCGGCAGCGGCATTTTATCAATCGACATTATGCTTTGTCATCATCATATTGGTCAACTACGCGGTGAGAAGAGCGCATAAAGATTATGCTTTGTTCTAAACGATGGTTGTATGCGGAGGTAGCTTGGTATGCAAAAAGATACACTATGGTTTAACATTCTTGGTTATTCGTTCATTGCAACGGCAGCCCTAATATGTGTAATTCCTTTCTTAATTGTTATTTCGGGGTCCTTCACATCGGAAGAAATGATCATTCGTCAAGGGTATTCGTTAATTCCCCGCGACTTCAGTCTGGAAGCCTATAGAGTGCTGTTTCTTGCTCCGGAAAAAATAATTCGTGCCTATGGCGTTACTATATTCGTAACTCTTCTTGGAACGGTAGCCTCTTTATTTTTCACAGCGATGACGGCCTATGTTCTCTACCGGAAAGACTTTCACTACCGCAATGCAGCGGCTTTTTTCTTCTACTTCACCACGCTGTTCAACGGAGGAATGATTCCAACTTATATCGTGATGGTTCGCTACCTTCACTTAAAGGATAATCTGCTCGCGCTAATCCTTCCCAGCTTAATCAGCGTGTTTTTCATGTTGATTTTACGAAGCTTCATGACCGGCTCGATCCCGGATTCACTTGTCGAATCAGCAAAAATCGATGGCAGCGGGGATTTTCATATTTTTGTAACCATCATTCTGCCGCTGATGACACCGGCTCTCGCCTCCGTAGGACTTTTTATAGCCCTTCATTATTGGAATGATTGGTTTAGCGCGATGTTGTATATGCAAAAGGATACTCTTTTTCCACTTCAATATTTGCTATACAAAATGATTTCAAGCGTTCAATTTGCGAGCGCTGTCACTGCAGGAGGTTCTGGAATACCCACTACGGATATGCCGCAGCAATCGATGAAGCTGGCGATGACCGTGGTGGCGACGGGACCGATTATTTTAGCCTACCCATTCGTTCAAAGGTTTTTTATAGCGGGTATTACGATTGGTGCTGTGAAAGGATAACCCCGCTGGAAACCACCCCGGCGGTTTATCATAATCAAAATTGGAGGAATGTGTAATGAAGGGGACAAAAGTCAGATTGGGGCTGCTACTCTCGATTGTTCTATTGGTGAACATCGTAATGGTCGCTTGCAGCTCGAAGGATGCAAAGGACAACCAGCCTGTCACATCGTCATCGCCAGGAGCCGCGTCGGCATCGCCTTCCGCTGGTAAAAGCAGTATCGATACATCTAAGGAAGTCAAGCTTTCGATGTATTTGATTGGCGATCCGCCGCCTGATCTGCCTGTCGTGTTGGCGGAAATAAACAAAATGATGAAACAAGATATTAATGCGACACTTGATATTTCCTATATGTCCATGGGAGATTACCAGAAGAAGTACCCGACCCTTCTTGCGTCGGGTGAAGCCATCGATCTTATTTATGCAGCCGCCTATGTAAACTTTGCCGATCTGGCACAAAAAAATGCTTTCAAGGAATTAAACGAACTACTACCAACCTATGCACCTAAAATAAATAACGGGTTAACGAAGGAAATCTGGTCGCAGGCCACGATCGGCGGGAAGACGTATATGGTGCCGGGGCCTTCAGCCAGCTTGAACCCTAGCGGATTTCTGATCAGAGGAGATCTTCGGAAAAAATACAATGTTCCTGAAATCAAAACGATAAATGATGCTTCCGTATATTTCGACGCTGTTCTGAAAAATGAAAAGGGTTTGATCCCGCTTAATGTTGGCGCTGATATCTCCAATTTGTTCGGCTTGTACATCACGGCAGCAGGCTATAATGCGGAAAATGTGTTTGCCGCCGGCATGATGTATAACATGAACGACGCGGCTCCGAAGCTGGAAGTATTCTCCGAAGCGAAGTTTTTCGAGGATTATGCGAAGAAAACGAAGGAATGGGCCGACAAAGGCTACTGGTCCAAAAATGCTTTTTCGAACAAAGTGTATTCGACAGATGCGTTCAAACAAGGAGCATCGGCAGCGGCGATCGCAGGTATGGTTACTGCAAATGAAATCTACATGCAAATGAACGGGGCTCATCCAGAATGGCAAGTGGAGTTTTTCCCAATTGTGAATGAGAAGATGATGGCCAGTCCTTCTTATATAAACAATGGCATGGCTATTCCCTCTACCGCCAAAAATCCGGAGCGAGCTTTGATGGCACTTGAGCTTCTCACGTACGACGAGCGTTACAATATGCTCTCGATGTACGGAATATCCGGGAAACATTACACCCTGACTTCTGCAGGAAAGCTTGCTTTGCCGGCAGGTGTAACCGGAGATACGAATAAATTTCCGCCTGAAAAAATGTCGCCTTGGGGCTGGAGAAACGCGAAATTCTTGAAAGTAAGCGATGGTTCGCTTCCTAATTATCAGACTGTACTGGATTCGGTGAGCAAAGTGTTGACCGTACCGAAGCTGCAAGCCTTTACGCTGAAAACAGACAATATTCGCAACGAAATCGCCGCTCTTAGTGAAGTGAACAAAACGGAGCTTACCGCTTTGCAATACGGGATGGTGGATGTTGCGGAAGGACTGAAGGCTTACCGGGACAAACAAAAAGCGGCGGGTATTGAAAAAGCGAGAGCGGAAGTTGAGAAGCAAGTACAAGAGTATTTGGCTTCGAAAAAATAATAGTAGGTTACATGGGATTGGCAATCTCTTCATCCAACCTTTTAGGAGGGATCGACATGAGTAATCCAATAAAAAGACAGCTTAGCTTGATACTGATCTGGACCCTATTGTTCGGCATGTTTGGAGGACAGGCGTCAACGCCTGTCTTCGCATCGTCGGCTTCATTCATGGATACGTTCGACAATGAAACCATGGGTCCGCGAACTACAGGGAACGGGTGGTTTATCGACAGTGCGTACGGCACAGTCGAAGTTGGAGCGCTGACGGAGGATGGAGTAAACAAAGGCTTGCGATTAACGGATGACGATTATGACGCCGGCAACCCTTATCGAAATGCCGCCGCTGCCGAACGTCGGTTCACGAATCAGACTGGCGTTGTATCCTTTGAGACGAAGATCCGCATCGAGCCGCTTGATAATCCGCGTCAACATTTTAATGTTCTTTTCTATAACTCCTCTCAACAAAAGGTAGCGGGAATCTTTTATTCCTTCGGCCATCTCGGTTATTTTGATGAAAGCGGAAGTCAGAAGAGTATACCCGATGCGGCTTATTTGGGCGAATGGATCACCGTGCAGTTTAATTTCAATCTGACAACCGCTAGTTACGACTTGACTATCGTAAGCGAAGCATTAAAAGATTATAGCAAAAACGATTCCAGCATCGACAAAACGACTGGGACCTACACGAAGTATAACTTGACCACGATAGACAGTAGAACGACAATGGACCGTGTAAAATATTTTGCCCAAGACATGACCGGTGTTTATGAGGTCGATTATTTGACAATGGATGACGAGAATCCGTCATGGTCCGGCGGTACATTGTCGGTGCAGCATCAGTCCGCCACAACAGCAACACTCGAGTGGAACGCGGCTGCCGACAATCTTGGCATCTCTAACTATACGGTATATGAAGGTGTTTATGCACTCGCCAGGGTGCCGGCGGACCAATTGCACGTAACATTGGAAGGGCTTTCACCGGGACCGCACCAATTCTTCGTCGAAGCGGAGGATATCGCAGGGAATAAATCCGATGTGAAACCGAACGTTTCAACCACGTTGGTCGTCGATTCATTTAGGAATACCTTCGACGAGGAGGTTACGGGTTCGCGTATTACCGGGGGAGGCTGGTTCATCGATAGCACTTATGGCGTTACCGAAGTCGTTTACGACCCGCTCCCTGATCATACATGGAATAAGAGCCTACGACTGACGGATAACGACTATGACGTGAATAACCAGTATCGGGTTGCCCCGTCGGTGGAGAGGCGGTTTACCAATCAAACCGGACCTGTTTCCTTCGAAACAAGGATCCGCATTGAACCATTGAATCATTCGAGGGAGCATTTCAA
>NZ_BIMA01000182.1 GCF_004000845.1 Paenibacillus koleovorans NBRC 103111 | reverse complement strand
ATCCCCTTCTCTCCGCTAAGAAAAACGACCGTGCATACGGTCGTTTTTTCGTGCTTGGGGAAGGGATGAGAAACTGATAATTGTGGGAATAGCGTCTATCCCCTCAGCCAACCTGAAAACGGACCGAGTAACACCCAATTAACAAGCAAACACTAACCATATCCCTGACCGAACGGCTGCGAAAAAATTCCTTAACAAAAAGCTTGTCTTCCACGCGAAGATCCGCTATAATAACACTTGTCGCTAAAAACGGCACTGAAAAATGGCCCGTTGGTCAAGGGGTTAAGACACCTCCCTTTCACGGAGGTAACAGGGGTTCGAATCCCCTACGGGTCACCATTTTTTTTGCTCGACTCCCGGTCAGGAGCAGCAGCATGAGAGCCATTAGCTCAGTCGGTAGAGCACCTGACTTTTAATCAGGGTGTCGTAGGTTCGAGTCCTACATGGCTCACCACCATTTTCCTCAGAATGGTTGGCAACCTAATACAGTTCCTTTATACGCGGTCGTGGTGGAACGGCAGACACGCTATCTTGAGGGGGTAGTGCCCAGTGGGTGTGCGGGTTCAAATCCCGCCGACCGCATAACAGCAGTACATTTGAGGCTTTAACATGGTGAAATTAGATAGTGGTTGTACTTAGACCCGATTCTAACAAAGTAACCCACTAACTTACGATGGCACAAATCATCGTTAAGGGAGTGGTTTTTTTTGTTGTTAAAATTTGCTATACAGGACTTCAAGGATGGCCGGGAATTCAAGAATCTGTCTTTAAACTCACATTCCGCACCCTGACGACTCCGAAAATGGCGAATTATGGTGTATGCTAGAGTCATTGAATCGAGCGTCGGGTCGGGGAGCGGGTGTGGGACATGCAAATCGAAAATTTTTTTGAAGGCGAAACCGTCCAATTACCGGTGCTGGACAGTATTACTAAGCATGATCGGCTGAGCTATTTGCGAGACTGTCAAGCGGGAGGGCTTTCATGAAATCTTACAAACGCATGATCCTCATGGGGCTCTTGGTTCTGCTTGTTATCGCTTCCGGCGTATGGCTGACACGATTCATACAGCAGCAACCCGCCTCCATGCAGCAGCCCGAGGCTGTTCGGGGTACGATCGATTTGACGAATTGGCAATTTGAAACGGACGGTATGGTGAGCCTGCAAGGAGAATGGGAATTTTATTGGGAGCGGTTTCTTGATGCGGAGGACTTCAATGAACAGCCATTACCCCCTCCTCTGTGGGCCAAGGTACCGAACGTTTGGACGGAATATGACACGGGTGGTGAGCCGCTGCCCGGGTTCGGCTATGCCACCTACCGGCTGCATGTGAAAGCGGCGGATAACCCCGGATTACGAGCGTTGAAAATCCCGACCTGGTCTACCTCCTGTCTCATTATGATCGATGACAGGGTCGTGGCCGAATGCGGTGTGGCAGCGGATAACGAGCGGCAGGCTGTTGACAGATTCGCTCCTCAAGTCGTTTCCTTCCAGACGGCTTCTGCCGAATTCGATATTATCGTACATATTTCGAATTACACTTATGATCGCGGTGGGATGTGGTATGCACCGCATCTGGGAACGGACGTCGCCATCGGGAAGCTCAGAGAGAACGAATTAGCCGTCGGTCTGATCCTGTTCGGTGTGTTTATGTTCATGGGTTTGTACCATCTGTGCATCTATTTATTGCGTCCGCAGGAGAAGGTAGCTTTATATTTTGCCACCGGCTGTATGATTGGTGCGATCCGGCTGTTGTTCACGGGTGAAATGTACATCCTTAACTTCTTCCCTGACATATCGGTTGGCGCAGTGGTTGTTTTCCTCTATTCCACCTATTATGGCGGCGTGCTGGTGTTCACCCTATATTTGCGTCAGATGTATCCTCATGAGATTCCGCGCATAACTGTCAGGGTAACGATGTGGATATCCGCTCTGTTCCTACTTACCGTGATCGTAACACCGACCCGCATATCGACGCATTTGATTCAATATTATCATATGTTCATGCTGCTGCTGGCCTTGTCGATTATAACCGGCATCATTGTTGCTGTTGTGCGCAAGAGAGAGGGGGCGCGTCTGCAACTTTTCGGTACCGCCATGTTCATGATCGCCATCTTCCATGATATTCTGTACAATATGTTTTACATTACAGGGTTCTTCTTTGAGACGAATGCGCTGCAGCTCCTGCAAAGGCAAATGATGCATTTCGGCTTGTTCGTGCTCGTGTTCGTCCAGGCGATTGTTCTGGCCAGGCGGTTCTCCAAAGCGTTCCGCACGATTGAGACGATGTCGGACAAGTTGGTTTCCCTGGATCGGATGAAGGATGAGTTTATGGCGAATACCTCGCACGAGCTGCAAACGCCGCTTCATGGCATTATTAACATGTCCCAAGCGATGCTGGAGGGATCCGCGGGGGCTATGACCCAGGCGCAGCAGGCTAATATGTCCACGATTGTTTCTGTCGCGCGCAGGCTCGTTAATCTGATTCGCGATATTCTTGATTTCTCCAAATTAAAAAATGGCGAGATTACGCTGGAGCGGCGCAGCGTGTCGCTCCAAGGCGCATTGCGGGCCAATCTGGAAGTGTTCCGTCACTATGTCGGAAACAAACCGATTGAGTTGACAGTGAATATTCCCGACCATCTCCCGTCGGTATATGCCGATGAAAACCGGCTGGTGCAAATTTTGTACAATCTGATCGGTAATGCGATCAAGTTTACGAATGAGGGCGAGATCAAGGTGACGGCCGATCACATTGGAAATTGGGTGCGGGTGTCGGTGACCGATACGGGTATCGGATTGTCGGCATCCCAGCAGGAGGTCATTTTCCAATCCTTCGAACAAGTATCTGCCTCCGTCTCCCGTGAATACGGAGGAACGGGGCTGGGATTGTCCATAACGAAGCAACTGGTCGAGCTGAACGGGGGACAAATCACCGTGAATTCCATGCTCGGTTCGGGGTCGACCTTTTCCTTCACCTTGCCGGTCAGCACCATGAAAGAACAACGGTCTCCCTCAAGCATGGATTCGCGAGTACCCTCCCTGTATGAAGAAGCCGAAGCGGCAGCTCCCTCAATTCGCAAACATCCGAACGGCAGCTTCACGATATTGGCAGTCGATGACGATCCGACCAATCTGCAGGTCATTCTGAACGTTCTGGCGCAAGAACCGTATCGAATTCTGATTGCATCCGGCGGCGAGCAGGCACTTGAAATGCTGAAGCCCCATCATGCCCATTCTATTGATATCGTTATACTGGATGTCATGATGCCGCGAATATCCGGATATGATGTGTGCCGATCCATACGCGAGCAATTTACGTTGTTCGAGCTGCCGATTCTGTTAGTGACGGTGAAAAGCGAGCCCGAGGATATGATAAGCGGATTTGCGGCAGGAGCGAACGACTTTTTGGTTAAACCCTTTTATTCGCATGAATTACGTGGCAGGGTTCGCACGCTGCTGGATATGAAACGATCGGTGGAGCAGGCGATTGAGTCCGAAATCGCATTTCTGCAAGCGCAAATTAAACCGCATTTTCTCTACAATGCCCTCAGCACGATTATCGGAATTTGTCCGCGCGATCCGAAAAAAGCAACTGATTTATTAACGGATTTAAGCTTGTATTTGCGCAGCAGCTTCGACTTCCGCAACAGACAGCAATTCGTGCGACTGGAGGTCGAACTGCAGCTTGTGGAGGCTTATTTGGCTATCGAGCAAGCGCGTTTCGGAGAAAGGCTGCGAATGATCTACGATATCGATTCTGCGATCGAATGCTTGATCCCGCCACTAAGCATACAGCCGCTGGTGGAGAATGCGGTACGGCACGGAATTATGAAACGAATGAATGGAGGTACCATTAAATTGAGCATTCGTTCAATGGACGACGCAGTATGGATTACAGTGGAGGATGACGGCGTCGGAATGTCGCCGGAGCGGCTCGAGCGTTTGTTCGATGGAGAGTCGGCGTCATCGGGTGTAGGACTGATTAATATTGAGACCCGCATGAGGCGATTTTATGGCTATGGTCTCCAGATGGAGAGCGTAGCCGATGAAGGGATGCGTATAAGTATGAGAATTCCGCTTAACGGCACGGAGATGCTGCAAGAAGGTACAGCATGATGAATGCGATCTTGATTGATGATGAACAGTATGCGCTTCAAGCGCTGCAGGATGTATTGTCCGAATTTAAGCAAATTCAAGTGGTGGGCACCTTTACGAATCCGCTGGAAGCGATTGAACATTGCCCGGGCTTGGATGTTGACGTGGTGTTCCTCGATGTGGAGATGCCGGGCATGGATGGCTTGCAAGTGGCTGGGCGTCTGTTGGAGCTGTGTCATGCGGAGGTAGTGTTCGTGACGGCATACGATCAGTATGCCGTCGAAGCGTTCGAACTGAATGCACTGGATTACTTATTGAAGCCGGTTGGAAGCAAGCGGATGGAGAAGGCGGTGCAGCGACTTGCCGGTCTAATCCGGCAATCAGGTGCTGCCCCGCTTCGACACGTGGCTTCCGAAGTCAACGTAACCGTGTGCTCGATTCAATGCATGGGCAAGTTCAGAGTGCTTGTCGGCTCGGAGCAGAATGAGTATGTGAAATGGCGAATGTCAAAGGTGAAGGAGCTGTTCGCCTACCTCGTCCACAACAAAGACAGCGCCGTGCATCGCACAATCATTATGGAGCAGCTGTGGCCGGACATGGATATTGAACGGGCAATGGTTTACTTGCATACATGTGTGTATCAGATCCGGAAATTGATTAAAGCTTACGCGTTCGAGCAGCATATGTCTTTGCGATATGTGGACGAAGGCTACCAGCTTAGATTGACGAATATGACCTGCGATGCAGATGAATTCATACGGATGGCTGCCGGCAAGGAGGCAATTACTTCCGAAACCATCGATGCCTCCGATTACGCGGCGGATTTATATCGGGGCGACTATATGGGGGAGGACGATTTTCCATGGACGGTAAGCATGCAGACTCAGCTCCAATTTATCTATAAAGCATTGCTGAAACGAATCGTGGACTTCTACTTGGCCGCGCGTGATGATGTTCGGGTGGTTACTCGGCTCAAGCAGCTTATCGAGATGAGTCCATACCAGGAAGAATTTCATGAATTACTATTGCAAGCCTATATCAGAATGGGAGATGTAGGAAGCTACAATAAACATTATGAAAGCGTAGAAGCCATGTTTCGACAAGAGCTGGGGATCGATGTGCCGGCTTCTATCAGGAAGTTGCTTAAATATTAGGAAAGTTTGAAGGCTCCAAACCAAAATCAGCGCTTGACGGGAGATACGATACGGGCTCTTCGTCAGTAATTTATATGCTGTACATAACTGTGCTTGCGAGTTGAGTGGGATATGACCGTTCGTGGATTTATGGCGGACGGTTCTTTGTCATGTTTACTCATTTTGCTCAGTATTTGCTCAGTCCCCTTTAGTAGCATGAATGATATGTGCCGATGTGGCTACCCGAGGGACCAATATCATGAGGAAAGAAGGGAAATGGAATGGCTTGGGTTATAAAAAGATTAAGATTAATCGTCATTGGTTTGGCGGCAAGCTTACTCATGTTGACAGAAATAGCTTTACTCTCGCAAGCTGCACATGCGGAAGGCAGCAGAGAACTGGTGGAGAACAGACCGGCTCCCAATACTGCATATCGACCTTATATGTTGTGGATGCCCTGGAACGACATTGCGGGAATCGCGCAAAAAACGACTCTGTATGTGTATGCGCTTGAGGGCGAGACGCTGTATTTGGGCTCCAGTGTGCACAACTCTTATGATGGACAAGATATTGTAGTTACTTCTCCATCGGGTGTCTCGCATGTTCTGGATGTATTGGCATCGGGAGAAGGTCTGATCGATACACTGATCAAAGAAGAGGTCGGTCCATTCGGACCAGGATCATATACGCCGCTCACCATTTCGGTCGATGCGGCAGAAGAAGAGGCCGGTTGGTGGACAGTCGAGTTTCACGGAACGGTCGGAGAGGGCGGCGCTCATAATCCGGCCAGAAAATGGGTGAATGAATTATGGGGTGTTCAGGGCAGCGCGATTGCAGCTTGGGATGTAACAGTCAGCAGCGATGGAGCCAACGAGGAGAAGGGGCGAATGTATGCCAACTATCTGGCCTTGAATTCAGGCTCCAACATTGCAGGTACGAATATATATTCCGAGGTCATTGTGTTGACCCTGGATGGGTATCGGTATCGGGTTAATCTGAATGGGATCAACCCGTTCGCGTTTGTGATGTTTGCCAACAACCGCGGATTTATCGATGCTACCACGAACACGACCCTGCATCGTTCAGTACCTCAAGCGGATATGGTTCGCGGCAATATTACGGTTCATAACCCGAATATGCCGGATACGGCTGACGATGTCACGCATCGAATTTTCTTCAACGAACCAAGTCCTCGGCTTCCGGCGGATCTGATCGCACAGCTACCCGCGCCGGAACCGGTAGGATCAGGTTTTGTCGGTCATACGGAATCAAAGGCGCTAATCGGTGAGGGAGGGAAATTCCAGTTTACAACGGCCACGGCATCATCGTATCGATTGATCATCGATGTTGATAATGACGGGATTTTCGATCCAAGTGACAGCGGACCGGATGTTGTAATCGGGAGTGCAACGATAGCCGGACTGAATGAGGTGCAGTGGGACGGCAAGGACAAGGATGGAGCCAATCTTCCTGCGGGCAGTTACAATGCCAAAGTGATGATAAAGGGCGGTGAGTATCACTTCCCGATGCTGGATGTGGAGTTTGCGGACAATGGCATCATTATTGAGATGCTTAACCCACCTGGCGTATTTCCAATCGGCACGGATGCGTTCACGATTTATTATAACGACACGAATTATACGACAGCCAATGGGGAGGCCATAAGCCTTGATGGCGTTGGGGCGCCGAATCCGCGGGATGCCAGCGAAGGTGTAAGCAGTGCTGCCGGAGCTCATGCGTTTTCCCATGATTACGGGGATGTGAAGGCGATCGATACATGGACGTACTTTTCCGGACCCGAGACTGCGATTGTTTTCTCTATTGTCAATGGACCGACGGCAGCAGCCCAGGTTGTGAATATCGATGAGAACGAGCAGAATATACAAATAACATTAAGCGGCGCCGACGCAGAGACGGCAGCGGCGGATTTAATCTATGCGATCACGGAGGTGCCGGAGCATGGGACGGCGAATCTGGTTGGACGCATTGTAACGTATACGCCTACTGCCCATTACAACGGAGCTGACAGCCTGCAGTTTACCGTAACGGATGAGGATGGAATTACAAGCGCTGCAGCGACAGTCACGATCAACGTTGCCCCGGTGAACGACGTTCCGGCCGCACTTGGACAGTTGGTTACAGTGGTTATCAACACCATGAAGGAAATCACGCTTAGTGGAACCGATACAGAAACCGCAGCAAGCGATCTGATCTATACGGTAACGAATCAACCGGCCAATGGAATTCTGGGCGGGGCCGGCCGAATGCTGACTTATACGCCGAATCCGGATTATACGGGTGCTGACAGCTTCACCTTCACCGTGACGGATACCGGTGATGGTGCCGCAAGCGCCGAGATCAGCAATGAAGCGACAGTAAACATAACGGTGAATGCACCAGACCCAGATCCGGCCCCAGACCCAGACCCGGTCCCAGACCCAGACCCGGCCCCAGATCCAGATCCGGCCCCAGATCCAGATCCGGTCCCAGACCCGGCCTCAGATCCGCAAGTCGTAGTTCCGGAGCCTGTGCGGATACCGATTGTAGAAGAAATAATTGCGAACGTTGAGGCCGGTGGCGGATTTGAGGGTATCACTATCGTGCAGACGACCGTTAGGCGTACAACGGACATTGACGGGACCGTCAAGGACGAGATCGGGCTGACGGAAAGTCAGGCCGAAGATACCGTTCTTAAGCTGAATCAATCGGGCATAGACACAGCCAGGGTTGTCATTCCCGATGAAGCGGATATCGTGCTGGAAACGAAAGTGAACATCTCTGAAGCGGCGTTGCAGCGTTTTGTCAACGGACAGACGCATCTTGAGTTTTATACTGAATATGCCAAGATTTTCATACCTCATGGTTCAATGAAGGATATGGGGGAGGATGTGTACTTCCGCATTGTGCCCGTGAAGGATATACGGCAGCAGACACGTATCATCGAAAGGGCATTGGAGGATCCGCAGGTGCAGCAATGGTCGGGGGCGGCCAGCATGAATATGCGGGTGCTGGGACGACCAATGATGATCGAGACGAATATGCAGAATCGTCCGATTCGCATTACTTTGCCGCTTTATGACCGATTGCCGGAGGCTCCCAAGCAGCGACAGGACATTCTGGACAACCTTGTTATCTTTATTGAGCATAGTGACGGAACTGTGGAACTGATGAAGGGACAGGTAATGCAGTACAAAAACGCCGACCAGCTCGGTATTGAATTTGAAGTGGACCGGTTCAGCACATTTAGTATGATATACTGGGAAGGCTCAAGAACCCTGTTTAACGACTCCGGAATGCTTATAGAGCCTGGAGCGGGCGAGTTCCTTCACACAGGGCAAAATACAGGTCAAAGCACAGGACGCAAGGGTTACATATCCGGATTTCCAGATGGCACGTTCGGGCCGGATCAATCGATTACACGCGCACAAATAGCCAGCTTGTTGATAAGGTATCGATCATTAACATACGATAGCGGCATGGAGCATGCGATCTATCCCGATTTAGCGGATTCGCATTGGGCTTATGAGAGCGTTCAGCTTGTGGTTGCGGACGGATATATGATCGGTTACCCGGATGGCCGCTTTCAGCCGGATCGGGCAATTACGAGAGCGGAGATGACTGTAATTGCCACGCGTTTGCTCGATTTGAGCGCACTTCCGGGGAGATCATTCACCGATACCGAATCGCATTGGGCCGGTGGGATTATTGAAGCGTTGAAGGATCATCATATTTTGCAAGGATATCCCGACGGCAGCTTCCGGCCCGACCGCGAGCTGACAAGAGCTGAAGCCATAGTGGTTATCAATCTTCTATTCGGTATTGCACCGCTGGAAGCGGCAGTGACATCATCCTGGCCGGACGTTCCCGCCAACCATTGGGCGCTGAAGCATATCGAAGCGGCGAGTGCGACGTTCGATCCACACGGATTGACAATATGAACCTCGCCCCCTTTTCAGCAGCTGTGGCGCCGCCTCGCAGCAACGGTGTCT
>NZ_BIMA01000181.1 GCF_004000845.1 Paenibacillus koleovorans NBRC 103111 | reverse complement strand
TTAAAGTATGTGGTTTATTTTTATACAAAGACAAGAATTATTAATTCTGAATTTTCAGATAATGTGAATGATGTGCTAATTAGCACACCTATAAAAAACAGCAATATGAAGCTCTCTCAGGAGAACTTCATATTGCTGGGACATTCAAATAGTTACAACCCAATATATTCATTGATTTGAAAAGAACATTACAATGGTATCGAATATTTTTTTGTTCTTCGATAGTCCTCCTCTATTTCCTCTGTCTGAACTTGATCGACTCTAAATGATTTTTTTACAAAATCGTCATCATATTTATTGTCAATATTTATTGTTCCAGTATAATTTTTCTTAACGAAAAATGTAGATACAGTAGTGTTGCTTATTTCGAAGTTCACATTAAATCTAATAGCTGGGTTACTCCCAAACTTGATTTCGCAATTTTTAACAAATGTAAAGTTGCGATTTACAGTATCTTGTCCATCCCTAAAGATTTCCATGTAGACTTCACATTGTTTTCGAAGACTATAAAGTAGTTGTGCCAGAGCGGCCTCATCGTGACTTAGTTCAAATCTTTCGTCTATATGGCAAATATTATTGTTCTCGTTTTCAAAATTAAAACTTATTGTATTCAACTCATATTTCTTTGTATCTTTAGTATATAGTTCGGAAATACGTTTCCTCCCCCATTCCTGAGAATCGTCCACAATGATTAATAAAAATGAGAAGGAGGACATATACAGATGATAAATATCTTTGCATGTATGTGAAGCTATAGCTCGAAGTATCTCTCTCCGAATGTAAAATTGTCTTTTATCCTCTTCGTCAAAAGTATAATCTTCATTTATGTTGTAGTCAGATTCTAAGAAGTAGTTAAGTATCTTATAGATAATAATCGAGCTAACGATACCATGTTTAGAATTTTCAAGAGATTTCTGAAACTTGAAGTAATACTTAGGTTGTAGTCTTGCTACATAAGATGCTACGCCATCTTCAACGCGCGGCTTCATCTTAGAACTTAAAAACCTTACGACAAAATCATTCATGTTATTTTGCACACCACTAAATGATAGATCCATTGAAATATTAGGATTGGTGACGAAAGTACTCATCATCTCCTGAGTCTTACCTATAATCTGTCTCGCTTTTTCCAAGGGGTAGCCTAAATCGTGCGTCAGCCCAATAATTGACCAAATACTGACCTTTTCAAAGTTGTTTATTTCCGCCTCATCACCGATTTTTATTTCCTCCAAGTAGCGGGCGTTATTTTTTAGAAGACACTCTACTCCCAATAACCAAGTTCGAAAAACATGAACTACATGGTCTCTATAGTATCTGTTACTCCCATAAAGCATCGTTTCAAATTCGATATACTTTTCGAAATACCGAGACAACTCTTCTACACCGTATGCAGTAGGTTTTTTTTCACCGTTCGCCATAAATGGCTCCCGTTTGTCATAATACCTTAAACACTTAATAGATTTAGAAATAATCTCTTTCCAAAGGAATTTTATTTCAGAGATATAGTTATAAATCTGATAATCATCGTCTGATTCACTGAGTTTACTATCAATGTACCTTAATTTGTCTATAACAACACTATCTAGCGGATATTCAATATTATGTTCACATTCAAAAATATCGTTGAGATTAGTACTAACAATTGAAGAAATCAAGTCTTTGTCTTTATTCGCCATAGTTACCTCCAACACATCTTTAATAGATTTGTGTGCATGATTCCCACTCATATAGATTCCACTTAAATTATTGAACAGATAGTCACATAATTCTTCAACCTATTTATTTTGTTCTTTCTTCCAGCTAAACCACATTTGTTTATAAAGTAAATTAGTGCAATTCTCTAAAAGTTCTAATGACAAATCGAGCCAACCTTTTCTTCGTGCAGAATCCGCAGCAATAATAACCATGATATTCCTATAGGATTCGATATCTCTAGATAAATTTATGCATTGTTTTAAGTCTTCCTTTGTTGCATAATTTCGACTCAGTAATTTCATGTTTTTATATAATTCCGCAAATAATTCATCCGATATTTCTTTTGAAATCGATAAAGAATCTTCGTTTTTCGGCTGGTTTTTATCTTGAATATTCATTTTCTTGTCATCTTTAAGATATAAGTGTAAACTATCACTTAGTTGTGTATACGCACCTACTTTTAGGTTAAGCCATCCTGCTAAAATTTCTTGCAGACTTGTAAACTGCACAAAATTATATGGTACTCCAAGGAAGATGTCATTGCTTCGTAATACTTGGGTCCAGTCAAGTCTATTATTCCTAATTTTAAGAATTGAGCATATATTGCAAGGGATATCGTCCGAGACAGGCCGCCCTAATTCATCTGGAAAGTCTATTTTGGAATCCCACAGTTGCAGTACAACTTGGCGACTATCAGGATTGTTAACCAAAGAATAATATGCCCTTTCAAGTTGGTCAATCCCAAAGTGCTTTCGAAGCCTGTGCCCATAAGCGCCGTGGTAATTTTCCGAATTACCACAATATTTTGGTAGTGACGGATTCCAATGATTTAATACTGAAGCTTCACTCTCCCCACTTACGATCCAAACCAACTCTGCTAACGCAAAAGCAGGGTTCATGGGAGGGAATCTTGAAGTAATCCACTTCTGCCGCGGGTCAGAGATTGAAAAAACAGAGTGCAATATCTCTTTAGTGTCGCCTATTCTACTCTTAGTTAGCTGACCGCTGCCATGCAAACATTCAACTGCACTTTTCCAGATATCATTTGCTGTTTCTCCTTCAAAAACATTTATCATTTTATCACCTGCTTTTCTTTCCAAGATTATCATTAATATTCCACTTTGGAGGGAACCAATAATCTACATTTCCACTGGTAGGACGATACAGTTGCTTGATTTTAGTCCTATTTGAACTCCCTTGTACTTCTGGATGAACTATTCGTGAGTACTTATCTACTTCGCAAAATAAGTTCTGGCAATCAATTAGCTGCAATCTTCTCCCCCAAAGCGTTTTAAAATCTATTCCAAGTCGATAAAACTCTTCTTCCTGACGGTCAGCCATGTAAGCAATAATATTACTTTCGTCATATTCACCTAAACTTTCAAAGCACTTCTTTATTCCACTCTTTGCTCCGGGACCTGCAATAACAAACTCCATCTCACTAAAGTTGGTTAATGGACTGTAATTCAAATCAATACAATATTGGTAAGCTAAAAAACTCCCTATTGTTGAGTACGAAATTAACAGTTCATATACTTCTTTCATTTTTTTAGCATGAGCTATTTTTTGAGGGATATCATCTATCATCATCAACTCTAGTAATCTTAAATGATTCTGGTGCTTTTTAAAATAACCAAAGGCATTCTTACCCGAAGCCATAATATAGGCAGCAGAATAAATCGGTTCACGACACTCCATTTTTTCGGATAATATTCGATCAATTTTATCAAATGAATAGGTTCCATATATAATATCTTCTTGTATTTTTTTCTCTAATAGCTGCCAAGTTTCAATTTTATTGAAAGTTTTAAATAAAATAATTCTATAAAATAAGTCCTCTATTGAGTACTCGCTGTTATATATTATATTTGTTATAAGATATTGACTTACTCGATCAGAGGCTCGGTACACATTTGTAAATTTATATTTTCTTAGAACCTCATCATCAGTCCATGGAGCTAGAGCACCTTGGAATTTCTCAAAAAAAACATTCTGTCTCTCGGCAGCAAAACGCCAATACGTATCGTAAACTTGACTTGGTTTAGGTCGAATCCGTTTTAGACTAATAAGGGGAAAATCACTTTTTTTCACTTACTACCATCCCTTCATATGCTAATCACTCAGCCCCTCTAAAACAATATTCGACATGGGTGCACAAAAAACCTTTTACCCCTTTTATAGCATTTATGACAAGCTTATTAAAGGTCTAACGTTAATTGTTCATCCGAGAGCAATAATCTATTTAAATTAGATTTATCGATTCTCCCTAAACCTGCATGCGTTGCTATGCATGTCAGTTTCCCAAATTGAAACCCACTTTCCTTTGCAATGAATCTTAATAAATTGGATAATCCTAAATAGTTACCGTAAGCTTTTTGTATAAAATGTTGATTTCTGTAAATAGCAGTCAAATCAATGAATTCTCCCCTTATTTTAACACTGATGAAACTCATGCATGGAAAGCCCATGGTCATATTACAATCAAGCTGAGGATCATAAATAGACATTTCATACCTAACTCGAATTCTGTTTTTCTTCTGTTTAGCTTGGATTAATTTATTAATTGTGTGCTCGACTTGATTAAAAGGATACTCTGGAGAGCTTTCAAAATTCCATGCAACCAAACGACCAAAATAAGTACCTCTTGAGCTTTCTGGGATTTTTCGTAATGTTGGATATAATGCCATGAATCGCGAGTAAAACGATTGACGATTTTTCATAGAATCAATTAGCCCTATGGGAAAAATTGTATTCGCCACTGTTTCAACAGGCTGATCACCTAACTCACGCAATATAGCGTTCAACTTTTGATGCAGTTCTTGGTCATTGATTATAGGCTGATCTATCTCGGCTATGAGGTTATAAGCCTCAAATTGAACCGTTTGGAGATATTGCATTGCCTTGACCCATGTATCCCCAATGTCTCTTCCTGTTATTACTTTATTCAAAATTCTCCCACCTTCAATATAATTGTAACGTTGCGCACAACGCGAACGCATGTTCATGGTCTATCCATACGATCCCCTGGCCATGAACACCACTAGAACCAGCATCTTCAGGGTAAGCGAATAAAAAGTTGTTGTGTACACTTGGTGTTACAACGATCTTATCCAATTTTAATGGCGCAGCACCGAACTGTCTTCTAAGACATTTGATTGCGGCTTCCTTCATAACCCATAGTAATGTCACCACATCTCTATGTATTTTTTGCTCCTCCCATAACTTGTATTCACTTTCGCTTGAAAAAAATGGGATCATTTTTTCAGATCTATATGTTAGCTTCTCCATGTCACAACCAACAAAAGGGTAATCATCTGAGGCGATAGCAAAACCCATTGACTGCTTGTGTGACAAACTAATAGCTAGCCATATATATGGCATGTCCACTAGTACAGGAGCTCCATTTGCATCATTAAGTATGGTTATTTCATTCATATTTTGTTGTTCTTTACTTTTATTTAACGACCAATTCAGAATTGCTTTTTTAATTGCAAAACGACCTGCGAGCCAATCATTCCCTCCTCTGCGATGTATTTTATCTTCATACCATACCGATTGCTCCTGGATTGACAACCACTCAAGTGTAGTACTACTTTCATACTTTAAAATTACATAATTAATGGATTTACCAAAACAAAATATTTGCTGCCCTTCAGACAATATGGTTTGCCTATCCACCATAAGGAGTACCGTAAGCCAAAAACAGTTTTCTTAGAGGAGTCTTATTGCCTCCTTCAAGTTGTGCATGTGTCGCAAGGCAAGTCAATATTCCTAAATCAAGTTCTACTTGAGACGCAATAAATTCTAGTAATCTCCCTAGTCCTAAATAGTTTCCATATGCTTTTTTTACAAAATGTTGGTTTCTATATACAGCATACATATCTAGGCTTGATCCTCGAATTTTTAAACTAATAAAGCTCATACACGGAAAACCCATGCTTTTTTTATAATCTAATCGTGTATCGTAGATGGACATCTCATAATTACACTTTTCTTCTGCCTTATTTGCCCTCAACTTATTTATTATTTCTTCCAGTTGATTGACTTTATTTTTCGGGCGCTCGTACCCCCAATCAACAAGTCTTCCAAAATATGTACCCGTATTATTGCTTTTTATTTTTCTGATTTCTGGGTATAATTGTTTGAAGCGACTATAAAACATTTCACGTGAATTTTTTTGATTCCATAAACCCTTTGGAAAAATAGTGCTGGAAACAGTCTCAACTGCTGAAAAGTTCCTGATTTTAAGAAATTGATTCACAGAGTTCCTTACATTCATATTTTCTTCTGTAGGATTAGAAACTTGCACGACGAGATTGTATTCATGCCCTCCTACCCTATCTAAATATTGTGATGCCTTTATCCATGCATCTGATACATTTCCCCCTACAATAACATTACTCATCTTGACCTCCTCCTCATGCCCCAACAACCCAATTTTCTATACAACATATTTTATAATACAAGTATGATAAATACCCGTGCCCATTTGTTCCCCACTCACTTCCCCAGCTATTTCGAATAATAAAATACTTTTGTCCGAAATTATCTAGCCCATAGCCAACGATTACAATTGCATGTAATGGAAACGACTGGGACATATTCTCTTGAATATCTATAAATGAATGGCTCGGCTCGAAAAACTCATCTCTCACTTCAACTACACAAACTACCGGTCTACCACAAGAGATGTTTTTTTCTACAAAACCAATTTCTTTCGAAATCTGTTTAAACTCATCTATTCTGTATTTTCTTGCTAGTCTAAAATAACCTAAATTTATTGTTGATGGTAACGGTGAACTATTAAAACCCTTTTGATAGGGCATGACACTTTCTTCAACCTGACCGACAGCATAAAGATTCTTCATAGCTGTTCTTACGTAGGTACCTCCATAGTCATTTTTGTCGCGCATTTTACAACATCTAAAAAGAAACTCTTCAGAAAGTGGATTTTTGCTTTTTTGATAAAATTCGTTACTAGCAGTCACCGCAAATGCGACACAAGACGGGCGTTGTCCTTGATCCTTGACTTCTGTCATTTCCGATCTCAAATCTATAGTAGGGGTAAATACTTTCATCATACTGCCTCTCCCGTAAGCCATTTTTCTGAAACTCCCAGTCGTTTCCCTTGAATTAACAACTTAAATATGGCTACTTCCAAAAACTCTTTTTCTACCCATGGGCGTGAGTAATACATCTCCAAATTAGTAAAGCCTTCTTGTGAGGCTTGGAAAATAAACCTTCTTATCCCCACGCTTCCAATACTACCATCCGTTGAAATCCAGTTTTTACTTACACAATTTATATGCACATTCTCTTTGCACTTCCAAACAAATCCGCTGGATGGGTTTTCGTGCATTTCAATAATAATAGAGTCGCCTGGCCTCGGTTGTATCCACTCTCCGTTATTACTCTGATTTAAAACCCAGACGTCATTCCAGCTATCTTCAAGCCCCTCTGCTCCTAAAAGTCCCTTTATTTGTTTAGGTTTAATTCGAAGCAAAGCATCTCGTTTTTGTCTAGTGATCATCTCAAATGAGCAAAGCTGGTTCGTCATGGCCTGATAACTGACACCCAATCTTAAAGAAAGTGAATACACCGATTCCGGACTTAACTTATTCTTTGTAACACCTAATTTTGACATGATTGAAAGTACTAGAGGTCTAGGCATTAAAAACCTTGCTGCGAAAACTTCAGCAATCCTCTCAGAGTCTGAACGTTTATAAGCACCCATGTCAAATAATTCTGATTCGGTATCAGTACTCATCTCGTCTCCAGATAAATAGTGACAATATTCATGCGCGGCAGAATATCTTTGCTTAGCCAAAGGAAGATTTCCATTAATAAGTATTCCAGGAGGAACCCCCTTTTCTTGAGACGGAATAAATGCCCCGGCCAAATTTCCAAGCGGTTGAACCATCAAAACAATATTTTCCTTTTCAATTATTGAAAAAATATCAATTGATTTTGCTTCGTCCCATTTGCTCCCTAAACGAGTATGAACTTCTGTCGCCTTAAATGCAGCTTGTTTAACCACCTCAGTCCATTGCATCATAAAGGTTCCCTCACCTCTTAATTATCTTGTTTACCTACATTTTTTAGAAATTGAGCAAACTTCAAAACTTGTTTTCGATCGGTTTCATCCAGTTGGGAGGCTGTTCGAGCTAGAAGTTGAACAGTTTTTTCATCCTCTTTTTCATCATTACCATAGAAATAAGTTATTGGATATTTATAAAGTTTAGAAAACTTTTCCAACTCTAAAGCATCAACTTTTCTTTTCCCACTTTCAATAGATGAAATAGCTGCACGTGATATTCCAATATAGTCTGCTACAAACTGTTGTGATAAACCAAGGTATTCTCTAGTTTCTCTTAGACGTTCGGCCAGAATTCCAGCTTTTTCTTGTTCCATAGGTTTACCTCCGTTCTGAAACTAAATTACCGATGAGTCTACAAAAATCATTAAATGAACGCTTCGCATGTTGATCGATGTGATTTACAGTTATCATAATTCCAAAATGTTGTGCAACGACCGGAGCAATTTCTACAAAATATATTGAATCCACTTCTGCATCGCCCAATTTTTCAATATCTTGTTGTATTCTTGACGAGTCATCACCACATAAACTTTCAAGTAAATCTTTCACCTTCTCTGCAATTAATCCATCTGACACTAGAATCACCTCTCTTCTACTGTTCATGAAGAAGCTTTTCAGTAATAATTTCTATTACTTTTTTTTTCACTTCCTCTGGTGCTCTGCTCGCGTCCACAACTACAATTCGCTCCGGGTTTTGCTTAGCTAAATATAAAAAACCTTCTCTCACCTTTATTTGAAATTCTAATCTTTCTGTATCAAATTGGTCTTGTTCAATCTCTTTCCTTTGATTCATTCTCTTTATACTTAGATTTGGTTCAATATCTAGTAAAATAGTGAGATTTGGTTTTGTTTTATTAGTGGAAAAGTTGTTAAGAGTCTCTATAAGTTTCATATCAAGCCCGCGGCCAAAGCCTTGATAAGCCAAACTACCATCAAGTCCCCTATCGCTTAACACCAAAACTCCCTGTTTTATGTTTGGTTCTACAATTTTTTTATATGTCTCATGCCTGTCTGCTACGAACAATAAAAGTTCCGTGAGAGGTAGTAATTTGTCATTTCTTGATTTCAAGACAACTTCTCTTAATTCAGCCCCCGCTAACGTTCCGCCAGGCTCTCTAGTTACGATCACCTTTTTCTTTAGTTTTTTTTCAAAGTAATCATATACTTCATTAACAACTGTACTTTTCCCACTTCCACCTATTCCCTCAAACGTAACCCAAGCAGCTTTCATTGGAACACCTCGAAGTTAGATAATCAAGCAAAACAAAAAAATGCTGTTCGATAATCCAACATTAACACATGGACTGAGTAAAAATCAAGCAAAATAATTGATTAATGATTGAATTTCAAGCATCGCAATGCTTCTTATAGAAGAAAACTGCAATTGGGAAACGGTAATGTGTAAATCCTACTTTTTAAAATGAAAAACCGGCTCAACCCCAAAATCAGTTCTTGATTATTAGCGCAACATCCGGTGGCGGTTACATT
>NZ_BIMA01000180.1 GCF_004000845.1 Paenibacillus koleovorans NBRC 103111 | reverse complement strand
TTCTCCGCAATTTAACTCTATATTTTACTATGGCAATAATTGCACCGATTTTGTCCCTGCCGGAACGGTTACAGTCACATATCCGCTTCCCGAACCCACGATGGCGGCTGGAGCTCCGTCAAGGTTCACCCCGGTGATGCCCGGATAATTGAAGGTCACGTTGACGTTTGAATTTGTTGCGATTTTACCTGTCTTTCCTCTCATATGAATCGAGACATTCGAGGGAGAACTGAACCCATAGCCTGCACCGTCACTGAAGCTTTTGCCTGATCGGATAAAGTAGAATGATGTTTCGGTCCCGTTTTTACGATATGCCGCTACATAACCCCAATAAGAGACTCCGTTATAGCTTTTGCTCGATGAATTGCTGGTTGTGAAAACATAGTCGATAATACCGTTTCCGTGGTTTACCGATGCTCCCGTATATCCGGAGCCGGCCAAACGTGTCATGGTTGCTTTCGCATGAGTCGAATCGCTGGGGAACAGGAGGGTAAGGAATCTCGCATTGCCAGTTGTATCGGCTTGATACTTCGCTTCCAGGTACTTACCTTCGAAGGAGTTGATAAAACCTGTTATAGCACCATTTTTCAAAGTAACTGAAGTGGGCGGGGTAGCATAAAATACATTTAATTTAACATCTGTTTTATTTAGTAAAAATCCATTGATTGTGGCTTCATATTCCGTATCGGAAGTAACTGTCGTGATCCCTGTGCTGCTTTTCGTATTAGGATGTAAAGCCGTATAGGCATAACCGTTTGCAGCGGTTGTGATTCCATCCCGCATAATGAAATAGCCGTTCGCACCGTCTTGCGGATGCACAAACAAGAAATCTCTGCTGTGTGAATCGTTTAAAAGCGCAGGACCGTCAAGACCTTGAGCATAGTCAAAATAAGTACTGGTAAAGCCTTCGCTTAAGCCGCCCCCGTACTTGGTAGTATGATTGGCGTCACGGTCCGTATAAAGTGAATTATTGGCCCAGACGGCACCATTTACATAAGTCCATGTATAGGTAGTACCGGCAGCTTCCTTCGAATTAAAGATAACCTGTCCGGCTGAGCTTGCCGCCCCTTCATCCACCAGCAAAAACGACACAATCTTGTCCGACAGGTTGCTGTTTACATAGCTTGTTACATCAACTTCTTTCCATTCCGCTCCTGCAGTTACGGTAAAGCTGGTAATATAGGTGGTTCCTGCAGGCGCATTGTTCCACGTGATTCCCGTCTCTGTCCAGGACTCATCGGACGTGCCGTATACTTTTATCGTCCTTGGTGAATCAGTACCTATACTGTCTACGTAAACCCTCAGTTTTGCGTTTGAAGCGCTAGGCGCCAGGAATGGATAGAAATTGAATTTAACATAGGCCTTCCGGGCATAATTCGCGAGATCCGATTTAACAATCATGGTGGGATTAGTGCCATAATTGGTGTCGGCATAAGTACCGCTTCTCACAAAGGCATCTGCACTGGCACGGGCAGTATATGTCGGCTGCGATGATGTTATAACAAGCTCAGGTGCGTTATTGTTCACTACTGTGTGGTCTCCATAGCCCGGATACCCCGAATTGGTCAATAGATGTTCACCATAACCGGCAAGATAGATTGCATTCGTATCCTTATGCGCATGCTGCGGCTCCACACTTACATTGGACAATGCCCCCATCAATCCATTCGCAGAACCGGAATTGTCACGGAAATAGCCCCCGCCATCTTTATAAACCACGCTCTTTGTCGGCATTTGCGCCGACGGCAGATCAGCATCGGGAACAACATAGTTCAGCAGCCTGCCCCGTCTCGTTTTACCCTCGTTATACCAGGCTGCATATTTTGCAGCATCGCTTGAGAATTTTGCCGCCCGGTATGCAGGCATGCTTCCTTCTTTCGCATAAAACGAGCCGGCTACAAGTGCCGTATCTCCGAACATGGCAGGACGCTTGAACGGCGTTGACGAATAGCCGAGAACATGCTCATAGGCAGCAATAATCGTCGGATTGGAATAGTACCTGTTATCTATGCCCGTATGCTCCAATACATCCATATACATGCTTTTCACATACCTGTCATTTCCCAGGAATCTGGCATCCGCATACCCCGCAGATAAGTGTGTAGCCCCTCCGCCTATCTCATATATGAGCCTATCATAGTAAGTATCATCCGGGGTAGTCCTTACCCCCTTATACACATCCCATGTACCATGAAGGCCATACCCCGCCAATTTCCAGTTAACCGTGTAAGGAATCGAATTCACTAAGCTCTCAATCGTGGTTTCACTTAATGTTCGATCTCCCGAGGCCATGTCATTATATACCGTGTCAAGCGCAATGATAGCGGTAAATAGCGTATTTGCCGGCGGTACAACTTCATCCCACAGCGCAGAATTAGCAACCGCCATAGTAGGCAAATCATTCAAGATTACATTTTTGATACGGGTAACATAAGTAGACTTATTAGTCGGGTCAAGGATATATGCCAGAGCAGTAGCATCAAGATACGCGCTCATTTTCAAACAATTTTCACGATTGGTGCCTCCCAGGGTAAGACCTGCATTTGAAGTGGCGATGGCATCGGTTTTCATTCCCAGCCAAGGAGCCGAACTGGATTTGCTTTGCATCGCAGCGAAATCAGATGAATGAATCAGCAAAAATGGGTGAGTAACGGCAGCAAATGCCGTTTTCGTTTGGGAAGGAGCAAAGATTGCATCAGAAATACTAATAGTCAATACAAATACAAGCAAATAAGACAATACTTTTTTCACCATAAATCACACCTCTTTCATTAGTTAATTTAAGCTAATTTAAAACTGAAAAGAGTAACTGGACGGCGAACATGATCTGAGATGTCGGCTTAGATGTTGGCGATCTATTAGCGATCGGGCTATCACCTCCCCGTCAAGGTCATGGTCGCATACTTTTCCTAGTACTAGTCTGTTTGATTGATTTCAGTATAGGGAGTAAACCGACTCTATGGCTATTTGCAATTTAATTGGTTCTGCTCACTTCATGACCATGTCATCAAATGGTAAGCTCGACTGAATTTACTCATCATCGGTAGAATGCAAAAAAGAGGCTTCAGCCACTATGGGCAACCCGCCTCTTATCGTTTTGGTATACAGCGCGATATCATTCCAGCAGCCTCAAATAATCCTCATGCTTACTCGCATTTTCCCGATAGGAGCTAGGCGACATGCCCATCATTTTATGAAACACCTTACCGAAATAACCGACCTCGTGATAGCCGCAGCGAGATGCAATTTCCTTTACGGAGAGATGGGGATTTTGCAGTAACTCAGCGGCTTTTTCTATTCTTCGATTACGGAGATAATCCATGGTGCTGACATGATAGTAAAGGGGAAACCTTTTACATAAGTAGTACTTGTTAAGTCCGGCCACCTCTGCTAAACGATCCAAGGAAAGGTCAGAAGCATAGTGATGATCGATATGAGTTGCAACTTTACGGTAGGCAGCCGGTATCTCGTGTTGAGAGACGGCTTCTTTGCTTTGCAGAAAACGCTGAAGCGCCAGCACCCATTCATAAATACGCAGGGATAGATCAAAGCGGTCACCAACCTGCTTTTGACTCACATCTTCATATAGCTTCCATAGCAAATTTACGGGCGGCGCCTCGGGAGGCAGGGCAATGAGGTTGTTGTGTTCACCGAAGAGCTCTTTCCGCAGCCCTTCTCCGCGAATGCCCTCGAATCGAATCCAAATGAATTCCCATGGCTCTGCGTTTTTTGGAGGATACCAGTAGGCATGATTACTCGGGATTTGAACCCACAGTGCCTGATGTTTACCGATCTCCATCAGTTCCTCGCCTATGCGCAGCATGCCTGCTCCTTTCATCGTAAATTGAAAAATGAAGCCGGTTCCATCACGTTTCATACCGTCCCAGTGGTAGTTGGCATCACACGTGATTTCATGGCCGATGGACACAAGTTTAAATAAGTGACGATCTTCGTTGGTATAACGGAATCCAAAAGTTTTTTTCACAATTTTTTACCACTCCGATTCAAAATGTTCCTATTTTTCATTGGTTACCAAAGGGGATATACTCATTTTGTCGGATAATATATTACCACAATGGAGTGTGTTTCTCTATGCTGAAATCGAAGTGGATACAGGATTGCTATGTCCAGATTGAGGGTTCAAAATTAAAAGTTGGCAACACTGCGATTGAACGCAGTTGGGCTTTCGAAGAAAGAGGGCCGATCAGCAAGTCGATCTATGATAAAAAGAATCAAGTGGAATGGTTGTCCCGGACGAACGAAACAACGATGTTTCAGTTTCCTTGGCTGTCACCATCGGCAAAGTTGACGAACGCTTCTGTTACCGCTAGCGAAGAGGATGACTACGGCATTTCCAAGCCGTATTTGAGGCTGGATGTGGACATGGCCTATGACCACGACGATGAACGCTTAACCATCCGGTTAACGCTTAAAGTGTATCCGGGCTCCTCTTTTATCCGCCATGAGTATTCGGTGTTGGCCGGCAAGCCGAACGCTGCGGGAGAAGCCGAATCAGATTCAGCTGCGTCCTTTGTAGCCCTAATTCAACCGGATCGCCAAGCCTTCTCTAGTACTGAAGATAAGCTGCAACTGGATGACAATAATAAGGCACGCGGGAAACTAGGCGGAGACTACTGTGATTGGCTCCCCATCCAGCATTTACATTGCCGATGGGCGTGTGTCGGCTTTCGTGATCAGACCGACACGCATAATAATCTGATAAGCAAAGAAAGCGGTTTATTGTACGTCAATGAGCAGTTGAGCTTGCGCGGCAACCTGCTTACACTCAAATCGACGCTTGGTACTGGCGGACTTATGGTTGCGAAGGAGGGGCCGACCCCTCTTGGGGATTTACAGCCGGGGTGTACCGATTTTTATTTTCACGGGAAACGCCTCTCCGTAAAAGGTTCAGGCATCACGCAATCGGACCTATCTGCTGGAGAGACCATAACATCCTATGGAACGATGGTTGGGGTTTATGACGGAGATGCCTTTAGCGAGCATCGGCTGATGCATGACTACCACAGAAATCTCCGGCATTATAAGCCGGACAGGGACAGCTTTCTGATGAGCAACACATGGGGCGACCGTTCCAAAGACGGTGCTTTGAATGAAGCTTTCGTGCTAGATGAACTGCGAGCAGCATCGAACCTAGGTCTGACTGTGCTACAAATCGATGACGGTTGGCAAAAAGGAGTCACCGTCAATTCCGTCAATGCCGCGCCAGGAGGCGGTCTTTGGAGCCATTATTACAGCGGGAACGGGCAGTTTTGGCATGTTCATCCTGAACGGTTTCCAAATGGTTTATCTCCACTTGTGAAGTCAGCTGCTGAGAAGGGCATTCAGCTTGGTTTATGGTTTTCACCGGATTCCTCCGACGATTATGTCAATTGGGAGAAAGACGTTACCACATTGCTCGGACTGCACGAAGCGTATGACATCGTGGCATTTAAACTAGATGGCATAGAAATTCGTTCAAAGCTTGGAGAAACTAGACTTCTTACGATGATGCGCCAAGTGGTTAAAACCACGGGAGGTAAAGTGGTATTCAATATCGATGCGACGGCTCGTACGCGATTAGGGTACTTGGGTCAAACGCAATATGGCACGATTTTCTTGGAAAATCGCTATACAGACTGGGGCAATTATTATCCCCATTGGACACTGCGTAACTTGTGGACGCTGCTTCCTTATTTTCCAGCAGACAGATTGCAAATGGAGTTTTTGAATGTTGAGCGGAATCAAGACAAGTATGAAAATGATCCATTGTCACCATTTCATAGCGGGCAGGTGTATGCCTTTATGGTGGTCGCCTTTACAAATCCATTGGCTTGGATGGAGACAACGCGGCTCACTGCAACACAGTCAGTAGCGTTAAGCAACGTGATTGAAGCAGTCAAACCTCATCATCCTGCTATACTGGGAGGGCATGTATTGCCTCTAGGGGAGGAACCGTCAGGGGCTTCCTGGACAGGGCTTCAAAGCATCATCGATGAGCATAACGGATATCTGCTTGTGATTCGGGAAAAGCATACGCGATCAGAGTATGCCCTGAAGCTTTGGGGAGTCGAGCCTTTATCCACACTTTGCCTAACTGAGATCATTCGGCTGGCAGACAAAGATGTCGTGATTTCGAACCGTGCGGAGGAAACGGTAGAGGTAGAGGCAGACGCCAATGGCTATGTCTCATTCAAGCTTTCGGCACACTTCTCCTTCTCCCTGTATCGCTATCAGATCGCAGAGTAAATCCTCGACTGATTCCTGGAAGCCAGTTACGATTCAATTTAAGGTGGGAGAAGCGAGTACATTTATTCGGAAGTGTGAAGCACGCAAGAGCCCGGGGACATGAACCATGTTCCCGGGCTCTCTTCAGCTTGTACGTAGTTCCGGTCGCCCCTCATGGATCGCAAGCCGGCTTAATCGATCTGTCGTGCACAAGCCGATTATACATATGCCCCTTCATTGACTTCGACTTCCTCATTGGGACTGAGGCTAAGAACTGCCGTTTTATGGTCATACAGCCTGACTACCTCCACTTGTACATCATTCTGTTCAGTACCAACGACTGTACGGATCTCGCCATTTCGATTTGTAATCACCCTGCACGTCCCCTTCACGCTGTACAGCTCCTTGCCGCCAACGGCTATTGAAGCGGATTCGGTGCCCCTGCGCAGGACTGCCCGCCCGCCAGGCACATCCATCTCATATACGGAGGCTTGAGCCTGCTCCGGCAATCGGCAATTCCACGCTAGCTGCTGCCCGGTTTCTTGAATCCCATATAACCGCGCCGTATAATCGATCATGACACACATGCTAGGGGAATATTTTTTGGCCATGCTGAATTCTCCCGTGAACGGATTCATCTCTTGCGAGAAATCAGGACTGGCGACCAGGGCCTTGACCCACATCTTCATCATAAATGTCAACTCTGAGGGCTTCCGGTAATGCTCAAACCACCGTGGAGCCCGTAATGCCGTTAATGCCTGAGAGGGGCCGCACCAGGAATTAAACGGCGGCTTGGGGTCGTATAGAGGATCGGAGACGGCAACCGACGGGAGGGGATAGGGAGTCCAGAACCCATACGGATTTTTGATATGTCTGCCAAAGATTTGTTCAAATAGCGGCTGGTCTGCCACATGCTCGCATAGCACCCGAGTCAAGGTATCGGATACGATTCTCACGAAGCGGTTATTGCAGTCCAGATCGTAGAAGCAGCTGCTTTCGGGATCATACAAATGGGACAAGATGGCCCGTCTCGTCAGCTCCGCTTTCTCCAGCCACTCCTCCGCTTCACTCTCGCGCCCCATTTCCCGGGCCATGGCGGCAAGCGCAACCCTTCCTCCATACAAGGTTGCCGATAGATCCGGAGCAAGCCAGGGCAAGGTCCCTACATTGTGGCAGATTCTGGCGTCATTATCCGGGCATTCATGGGCGCTTCCTTTGCACAAGCTGTAGAAGCGGTTGCTCCGGTCATGACCGGTATCGTACTCACAAAACAACTCGCAAAGATTCAGTCCGCGAGGATCACGGTACTTCTTCAACCAATCGTCCCAACGTACACAACTAGAATACGCCTCTTCCAGAAAAGCGGCTTCCTTGGTTTGTTGGTAAACCTCGAAGGCTGTTTTTGCAATGGGCACTACCATTTGAATCTGACCGGTCCCGATTTTTCCGCTTCTAATCCAGCAGGGCAAATAACCATCCTCTTTTTGAAATTCAAAAAAGATTCGATGATTGGCCTTTGCTACCTCCATGTTATACATACTGCCGTAGACCAGCCCCTCAAAAGGGCCGCACTCCAGCCATATACCCGAATAGACCGCTCCCTCCACCAGAATAGGCATTTGCAATTGGCGCCCCTGAACCGTATAGGGATTGGAAACGTTCCCGGCAAGCCCGTTGACCGCGCTTTGGTACTTCTCCTGAAGTCCTTTGTCATCCGTTAGGAAAGTTATATTTTTCAAGCTGATCTCCTTCCTCCTTCATCTCATCTATGACTCCGGCGTGAAGCACGCAAGAGCCCGGGGACATGAACCATGTTCCTGGGCTCTCTTCGCTATCCCTCTATTGGAGCTGCTCCAGCGATGTGTTGTCGAAACTCGCTTGAGCGTTCGTGGCCCGGAACCCGAAGCCGCCGCGCGGCAGCGTCGTGTCGTAGGCGCTGAGCTCGAACGTACCATTCACGTACAGCTTCAGCAAACCGCCCTCTACCGTGACCTTCAGCGTATAGTCCGTTCCGGCGGAGACCGTGTACGACTTCTCCGCGAGCACGGTCGGCGTCGCGAGGGCTGGCAGGCCGCTCAGCACCTTCTCGATGCGCAGCTTCGTACCGCTGCCGGAGTTGTACAGAAGGAAGCGGTAGCCATCGTTGATGCCAAGCGAGCGGGCCACCAGTCCGGCGCTGGCCGGCGTCGCGCCCCAGGCGACGACCTTCACCTTCGCCTGTCCGCTGTAGGCGTACAAGTCGTTCTGCTGCCGCGTTCGCACCTCAGAGTTGCTAAAGTTGAGCGAGTCGGTATACAGCTCAGAGTTGATGATCGACCAAGGCCCACGGCCGATTTCCCACTTGTCCCCGATAATCTCCATCACCTTGACATTGTCGAAGTACGTATCGCGGCGATGCGCGGCCAGTCCGACATACCCTTCGGTAATGTCCGAATCGGTCGCCGTCACATAGAGAGTCCCGTCGACGTACAACTTGAGCGTATTGCCGCTGATCGTGCCTTTCAGCTTGTACGTAGTTCCGTTGTTCATCGTGAAAGGCGTGCTCGCGAGCACTGTAGTCGTGCCGGCGAATATCTTCTCGATCTGCAGTGACGGGGTCCCGGCCTGCACGTAATAGCGGAATGTATAGGTATTGAGCGCGTCCTGGTACCGAGCCATTAATTGGACTGCGTTGTAGGTGGTCGTAGACGACACCGTCGTCACATCCGCTTCCACGAGCACGTCCGTCCACGTGGAAGTCGTGATCGTCTTGGCGTTCACGATGGTGTCGTCCGTCTGGCGGTACACTTTGCCAGCGCCTTGGGTCACGACACTCCATGTCCCGTTAATCGGCTTCCAGCCGGTCGCCGAACCGCTTTCGAAAGCATAGAACTCGTTCGTCAGCGGATCGTCACCTGTAATCTCCGCTACCTTGATATTGTCGAAGTATGCATCGCGGCGATGCGCGTTCAGTCCGACATTTCCTCCGACGGCAATTGCAGAATCGGTCGCCGCCAGATAGAGGGTCCCGTCAACGTAGAGCTTGAGCGTATTGCCGCGGATCGTGCCCTTCAGCTTGTACGTATTCCCGGTCGTCATCGTGAACGGTGTGGTCGCGAGCACCGTAGTCGTGCCGGCCACTATCTTCTCGATCCGTAGCGACGGAGTGCCGGCCTGCACGTAATAGCGGAACATGTACGTATTGAGCGCGTCCTGGTACCGGGCCATCAGATGAACCCCGTTGTTGGTGGTCGTGGACGACACCGTCGTCACATCCGCCTCCACGAGCACGTCCGTCCACGTGGAATTCGTGATCGTCTTGGCGCTCACGCTGGTGTCGTCCGTCTGGCGGTACACCTTGCCCGCGCCTTGGGTCACGACGCTCCATGTCCCGCTAACCGGCTGCCAGCCGGTCGCCGAACCGCTCTCGAAGTTATAGTACTCGTTCGTCATCTCCGCTACCTTGATATTGTCGAAGTATGCATCGCGGCGATGCGCGTTCAGTCCGACATACCCTCCGGCGGCAATTGCCGAGTCGGTCGCCGTCAGATAAAGGGTCCCGTCGACGTACAGCATGAGCGTATTGCCGCGGATCGTACCCTTCAGCTTGTACGTATTCCCGGTCGTCATCGTGAACGGCGTGGTCGCGAGCACCGTAGTCGTGCCGGCCACTATCTTCTC
>NZ_BIMA01000179.1 GCF_004000845.1 Paenibacillus koleovorans NBRC 103111 | reverse complement strand
CCACCGCGGCAGCGGTTTAGTCCAATAAGGGTAATGAGAAGTCCGGCATAATGAGAAGTCATCTTGCAAAGGTCGCCGTGTAGCAGCAAGCTCTGCAAATGAACTTCTCATTATTTGTGGTTCATCTCCCCAGGTTTTTAAGCCAGTTCATCAATCCAGCGTTGCTTTGCCACTCCGGAAGCTTGTCCGAGACAACGTTATTCGTGCACGTTGTAGCGGAACACGCTTTTCTGGGAAGAGCCCATAAATAAAGCGAAGCCGCCGCCAGCTTCGATCGCCGCTTATGCAGCGAGAGCTGGCTTACCCTACCATGTTTATGTGCAGGAGAATATCGTGCCGTCCAAGCTCGAGCAAATTCACGTCTACCGCGTGCAGCATTTTCCTCATAATGTGTTAACTATTCCTTCACATTTGCCCGTTGCCGGTAAAATTCAGAAAAGAAGGGATAGCAGAATTAACGGAAAGCCTTCATTAGAAGATTGTACAAAAAAATTAAAGGATTATTCATGGAAGGGCAAACTTAAGCAACGATATAATACAGATGCATCCAATAGGGGCAAATCAAAAATTCGCAAATTTTTAAAGGGGTGATTTTAGCAAGATGAAAAAAAACTTAATAGTGTTTACTGTTCTAACATTCACCACTGTTGTGCTCAGTGCTTGTGGCTCAAACAAGGGTACAGACTCTACAGTTACACAAACACCTTCCATAACCGAAGGAACAGCTGCATCTCTAAAGGAAGAGCTTAATCTTCGAATCATGATAGAAGGTCCTGTCAATGCCAGGCTCCCAGCAGTTGCTGACGACTTCGTAAAGAAAACGATTGAAGAGAAATTCAATGTAAAGTTAACAGTAGAATACATGCCAGCAGGCCAAGATTATGTTAACAAGCTAAATGCTCATCTGGCCGCTAATGAACCACCTGATATGTGGCGAGATGTAAACGGAGATGGCGGACAAAAATATGCTTTGGATGGCGTCTTGGGCGAGATAGGAAATTTTATCAATCCAAGCAAAATGCCTAACTATTTCAAATACTGGGTTGACGATACTACGTTTCAGAGGTATCAATTTCAAGGCAAAGTATTCCGTGCACCTACACCGTACAGTAAAGAATTGTACCGTACTTGGTATATTCGCAAAGATTGGTTAGATCAACTCAACCTGCAAATCCCAAAAACCTACGATGAATATTTAAATGTCTTGAAAGCGTTTACGTTCAATGATCCAGACGGAAATGGCAAGAAAGATACCTATGGGTTTACTACGGCACCTGGTGGCGATGGAATTGGGCTTGAATGGCCTGAATATTGGAAGGCAGGACTTGTTTACGCTACCACCCTTCAAAACGGAAAGTTCATAGATATGCAAACGGATCCGCGTGTTGAGCAAGCATTAAATGATATTTCTAAGGTCGTTGCTGAAGGTCTAGTTGATCCGGATTGGTTCCTGAACAAATCTCCTCAACATATCGACAGAGCAGCACAAGGAAAAGTTGGCGTAATCATGGGCGCAACGCAAGATTTTGCTTACGACTCCAATCCTCAGAGTTTACAATCAAAAACGAAAGCATTATTTCCAAAAGCAAATTGGGTTCCATTCACGCCATTTGGCAATCAACCTATTGCAACTGGTGTAGCTCCTGGATCGCCTATCCTATTCCATAAGAACATCGTCGAGAAATCCCCTGAGAAAGTTACTCGTATAGTAGAAATATTGGATTGGCTGGCAAGCGAAGAAGGATTCCTCCTATCTCATTATGGAGTGGAAAATAGGCATTACACTAAGAGTGGCAAAACGATAACCCTTAATCTTGAGACCTTCCAAAAGGAAATCGTAGAGAAAGGCGATTTCTTGACGATCTGGGATTTCTTCACACCGGCAACACCAGCGGTATTTGGCTTGACTGTCATTAATGCGAAGGAAACCGATCGTGACCGTGAAATTGCAAAAACAATAGCAGCTATTCCATCAGCTCCATATTTAGGAACTAGTTTGCTACCGCCAACTGGTTTTGACTTGGCTACTTTCCGTAAACGCCAACGCGAATTACAAGCAAAAGCCATCTTTGATGATAAGTCAGGCAAGAACTGGCCTGCATATCGTGAAGAATTGATGACAAAGTATAACGGCAATGCACTCTTCGAAGCCTATGATGCGCAAATTAAGGCAGCAGGCTTGGGCAAATAGATCATTATAAACGAAGACTCTCTGCTTTTTTTGGGGAGTCTTCATTTTAAGAATCGTTTCTGTCCATTTCACGAGAGGAGATCCGGTATGAGTAGATTAGCAAATGTAGGTGTATTATGCGACAACAAAGCAGCTCAAGCGCGCTGGGTTAAAGGTGAAAATGTGTTTGAAAAATTTATTGTTGAAGTTCTGGAGCACGCAGGAATTCCGTTCCGCCTGCTGCATTCAGCGGAGGAGATTTACTCGTGCGATGTCGTTATTATCGCACTTGAGCCTTCATCAACAGATCCATCTGGACAAGAAATCCTATGGGACTATGCTGAAGGCGGCGGTTTGTTAATTTCGTTCGCCGGGTTAAACTGCTTTGCCAACCGATTGGGCTGCGTGATTCATTCAACAACGGGTCCTGGTTACGCTATGCTGCCGAATACTCTAGGAGACTCGCGACCGCTACGTTATATTGAAGCAACGATATGGAATGATAACCGCATGTTAGATTCAGACAATCCTCCTATTACAGCGTCTCTCGGCATGCTTAAATCAAGTCCATTGTCGGAAGAAAAAGTATTAGGTGCTGCGATGCAATGCTTCCCTGTTGGTCGCGGAATCCTCCATCGCTGGGCTGTAAACCTGCCTGCCACATGGGTAGGGCTACAGCAAGGCACAAAGCCGGTCACCCAGGATGGGTTCCCTGCTCCGGATGGAACTGCTGCCATAGATGACATGTTTCTAAAAGCCGATGACAGCTTCGAATTAGATTGGGACATGGATCGGGTTAAGGTTGGAACGGGAGCAGCCTATTTTCCATATCCATATTCCGACCTGTGGAAAGAAGCTTTCATCGGGCATTTATTGAAGGAAACTACTAAGCTCGGACTAACTTTGCCATTCGTGGGATATTGGCCGGACGGAATTGAGCAAGTAGCGATGATCTCTCACGACAGCGATCGAAACATCGATGATGCTGCTGTCACGACGCTTGCCGTCTTGAAGGAGTACAATGTGCGCAGTACCTGGTGTATGTTAGAACCGGGCTACAGTCCATACATTTATGAGCAGGTGATTGCAGATGGTCATGAGTTGGCCCTCCATTATAACGCAATGGAGGATCAGAATGGCAAGTGGGGCGAACAGGAATTTGCACGTCAAATAAATTGGCTGAAGAAGGTCACTGGGTTGGAGCAATGCACTTCTAACAAGAACCACTACACTCGTTTTGAAGGGTGGGGCGAATTATTCCAGTGGTGTGAGCGACATGGGGTTGAAGCTGATCAGACCCGAGGACCTAGTAAAAAGGGGAATGTAGGTTATCTGTTCGGAACGTGTCACCCCTACTTCCCGATAGCTTATTCAGACGAGGAGAATCGCTTCTACAATGTACTTGAGATGGGCTTCTTAATTCAGGACCATCAAGATCATGCTATGCTTGCGAAAGACAGTGTTCTTGCCTGCTTACTTGAGGAGGCGAGAAGAGTTAAGGGAGTTGCTCATTTCTTATTTCATCAGTTCCATGTTCACAATCAACCTGGCATAAGAGAAACACTGCGCAAAGTGATTCATACTGCCAACGAATACGGATTTACTTTTATGACTGGTAAGGAAATTAATGATTGGGAACGAGCTAGGCGTAACATTTATATCACGGGATTGAACACTTCCGGTGAAGTAGAGTTTAGGAGCACATCTATCCATACGCTACATCCAGAGTTTGTAATATGGATTCCTTTAACAGACAATCAGGACATGTACACGACTCATACGGAGTGTAGATTTGGTGTTGTCTGCAGGAAGCAGGTTGCCTCATTCTAACCCTAGATTTTCCTCATTATAGTGGAAGGGGTTGTTCCCATGATTTTCTTGAACAATCTACTAAAGTAATAAATATCTTTAAAGCCTAAGCGCTCAGCTGCTTCTGTTATATTGTATTCCCCACTTCGTAATAAATCGCATGCTTTGCCAATCTTGATTTGGTTTTGATATTGAATAGCCGTTTTACCTGTTGTTTTCTTAAAAATCAGGCACAAATAGGACGGGCTGATGCCGATTTCACGGCTCAACTCCTCGATTGAGTAAAATTTGTGTTCATTAGCATACATCAGTCCGATCAGCGTTTCAACCATTCGAAGGTGAGATGTTTTGTGATCTATGGAATCGATAATTAATAAATGCATGATTTCCATTATGCGGCTGCGACAGCGGATCAAATATCCCGTTTGTTTTTCTCCCCAAGCCTGCAGGAGCTCTTGAAACAAGAAAGCGAACCGAGTTTGATCTAAATTTTTGAATACATGATTCAAATTATCAAGCAAGGCATGATCCGACTCGCTCCCAAACTGAAGATGGAACACCACTACGATATGTCTCCACTGATCCAATTCATTCATTACTCTGCTGCGGGGCAAGTATCGTGGAAAAAACAGTATATCCCCCTTAGAGATGCTATATTGCTGGTCGGATATATAATAATTTGTAGATCCTTGGGTAGTAAGGGAGAGCACATATTCATTCTTTATTGCCGGTGTTTTTGATTGATGTACTTCGGTAGGCTTCTTCGACTGCACTTCAACGACATATTCCAGGGTAGTAATAGTAAAATCATAATCAGCAACAGCAAAAGATGGATTCATCGTCTTATTCCTCCATTATTTTTTACTACCCATTCAGTAGAAGATTGTACAAATATAATAGAGGAAACTTCATGGTATAGCAATCCTAGTCAACGCTATAATAGCGGTGTCGTGAGTAAACATCATTAAAATTTACACTTAGGAGGAATCATAACCAATGAATGACTCACCTACCCTAATTGATGCAGATGTTCATAACCAACTAGGCTCTTTGCTGCCGTATTTATCAAAGGCGTGGCATGATCGGTATCGCGCTGTTGGGTTGCCCTATGGCGCGCAGTACTATTCATCTATAGGTACGAACCGCAAAGACGCGGTTCCGGATAAAGGTGGGGCTCCAGGCAGTGACCCTCAGTTTCTAATCAGCGATCATATGGATCGGTACGGAATCGACTATGCCATTCTCACTGGCTCCGGTGTGTTAGGTCTCTCCCTGGATCCGGATCCTGATTATGGAAATGTACTTGCTGCCGCATGTAATGAACTAATGATCGACTCGTGGCTAAATGTCAGCCCGCGATTCAAGGGCTCCATCTTCGTAAACGCATCTGATCCAACTGCGGCGGCAGCAGAAATCCGACGACATGCTTCCAACCCTAATATGGTCCAAGTGCTTATGGCGAGCGCTGCGCGAATGCCATATGGACAGCGCTTTTATCATCCAATCTACGACGCTGCACAAGAATGTGGCTTGCCCGTAGCTATCCACCCAGGCACAGAGGGTAAGGGAATCTCAGGAGCGCCAACGCCATCAGGATACCCTACCCGGTATATGGAATGGCATAATATTTTGCCAACCAACTATATGACACATGTGAACAGCCTTGTATGTGAAGGGGTGTTCGAGAAATTTTCCAAACTGAAATTCGTGGCGATCGAAGGAGGGATTTCTTGGTTGCCGCACCTAATGTGGAGAATGGATAAAAACTATAAGGCTCTACGTGAATCTACTCCGTGGCTAAAACGTTTTCCATCCGAATACATCAAAGACCACATCAGACTGACGACACAGCCTATTGAAGAACCGAATAATCCGGAGCATTTATTGCAGATTTTGCACATGATTGAGGCTGATAAAACGCTATTGTTCTCATCGGACTATCCGCACTGGGATAATGATAATCCACGAATGGCACTTCCACGAATGCCGAAAGAAATGAAACAGCGTATTTTGGCGGGAAACGCAGCAGAATTGTACGGACTTGATACGAGACCCGAAAGAAAGGACGACATTTCCGTCGATCTGGCCGAAAAAATCGCCAGTGAGTCGAAGTATTCTCCCTTAAATGCTTGGGGAGAAGATGAATGAGTAGGCACTGGGTCGGAAAAACAACCGAGATACAGGAATCGAAAAGCAAGATTTTCAAAATAGAAGGTATCGAGTTCGGTTTATACAATGTACAGGGAAGTTGGTATGCATGGAGCAACTATTGTCCTCACCAGGGTGCCTCTATATGCAAGGGCCCTGTTTGTGGAACGCGACTTCCTTCCCTTGTATACGAGTACAAATTTGGAATGGAAGACCAGATTTTGCGTTGCCCCTGGCATGGCTGGGAGTTTGACTTGAAAAATGGAGAATTATTGGTCGATTCGAAGACGAAATTAAGGGGATACCCAGTGGAAATCGACGGTGAGGACTTGTTTGTAATTCTACCAAAATAATGCCGAATAGTTAGGATTAATTCCGGGAGGGCGTATGCCCTCTTTCCGCTTAAGTGAAACTGCCTTTAAATTATCGTATAAAGGAGAATGATAGTTTCATGAATCGGAATCGCTTTCATCCAAAACGTCTTCTGCCTCTTACATTCCTCTTCGCGCTAACCACCGGCCTGTTGCCAACGGCTGCTGGAGCACAAGATACAAGCACAGACCTTTTTTTATACTCGGACCAGAACGTGAATTTCGGAAGAGGTGTCTCCGAGAACGCGAATGGCGGTTCGCTAGCCTGGGGAGAGAGCTACTATCTCGACAGCTACGTGACCATGTACGAAACGAAGTAGACTTCTGGCAGAAGTGATAACGGTGTTTAATGTAGAAGGAGTTCGTCAAACAAACATTCTTCTTGGTGGTAGGTGTGTCCTGGAGCTCCGAATCAGAAACTGTACGAAATGAATCGGAATTGAAATAACAGGTATTAATTCTGGACAAGGGTTTACATGGAGGCTTGAGAGTGGACATTGAGCAGTGCAAACCAAGATAAATAGTAATTCATACGGAGGAGTAATACCAGTGAGCATGTATAGTACTGCAGCGGATACGATGACATACCCAAAGACTCCCCACAAAGAAGGAGTTGCGCTTTGGAAGCAGCTCATCCGTTATCGCTGGCTTTATCTGATGATGGTACCCGGAATTTTATATTACATCGTATTCCACTACATCCCGATGGGCGGTCTCATGATCGCGTTCAAGAAGTATAACCTGGTTAAGGGGATTTGGGGAAGCGATTGGGTCGGCTTCGACAACTTCAAGGTCATGTTCGACTCGCCGGACTTCCTGAAATTGATTCGCAATACATTGGTCATTAGTGTGTACCGGATTTTGTTCAATATGCTTCCGGACGTGCTGCTCGCCCTCATTCTCAACGAAATTCGCGTGAAATGGTTCAAGCAAGCTGTGCAAACGGTAACATACGGTCCTTACTTCCTTTCCTGGATCATCGTTTATGGTTTAACGTTCTCGTTCCTCGCTCCCGATGCGGGCTTGATCTCCACTTGGTGGAGAGACCATACGGGCGATACGCTCAATCTGTTGACGGACAAGGATTGGTTCCGACCGCTCATAATATTGACGGATATCTGGAAGAACACAGGCTTCGGCGCGATCATCTATTTGGCCGCCCTCGCTACGATCAACCAAGAGCTGTATGAGGCGGCGGTTGTGGACGGCGCGGGCCGATGGAGGCAAATCTGGCACATTACGCTGCCGGGCATTCGCGAAGTATTCGTCCTGCTCCTCATTCTCCGGATCGGCCACATTCTGGACGCCGGATTCGAGCAGATTTACATCTTCCTCAATGCGAGGGTGTACGACGTCGGGGATATCATCGATACATGGGTCTTCCGACGAGGTATCGAGCAGCTGGACTTCAGCGTCGCTTCGGCTGTCGGATTCTTCAAGTCGGTCATTGGCTTCGTCCTGGTCATCACTGCGAACAAGGTAGCCAAAAAACTCGGCGGCTCGGGAATCTGGTAGAGAAGGAGAAAAACCATGTCATTCTTATTGCAAAAAACGAAATCGGATCGCGTCGTCGACTTTATCTTATATACATCCATGGTTATGTTCGGATTGGCAACGTTGTTCCCTCTTTATTACGTAGTCGTCATGTCCATCACTCCCATTACGGAAGTGTTGAAGCACGGCGGGTTCGTAGTCATTCCAGAGAAAATTACGCTTGAAGCGTATAAGTTCATTTTCTCCAGCGACCGCGTACCGAACGCGCTGAAAATTACGATTCTCGTAACCACAGTCGGAACGTTCCTGAACGTCTTGGTCACGATGCTGCTCGCTTACCCGCTCTCGAAGAAATTTTTGCCGGGCCGCAACTATGTATTGATGGGCATCGTCTTCACGATGCTGTTCTCCGGCGGTCTGATCCCGCTGTACTTGGTCGTTCGCGCCACGCACATGCTGAATACGATCTGGGCGCTTGTTATTCCGGGGCTCGTATCGTCGTTCAACATGCTGATCATGAAAACGTATTTCGAGAACTTGCCGGCGGAGATTGAGGAAGCGGCCAAGGTCGACGGCTGCAGTGACATGCAGACGCTCTTGAGAATCGTCCTTCCGCTCTCGATGCCGATTATCGCAACGCTTGGATTGTTCTACGGCGTCGGTCACTGGAACGCATACTTCGCAGGGGTCATGTACTTGACCGACAAAGATATGATGCCGATTCAGGTCGTCTTGCGGAATATGATTATTTCGCCGAGCGTCAGCCAGGAGCTGAACGTGACGAGCCAAGACATGCAGCAGCTGCCGCCTGAGACGGTCAAGATGGCGACAGTCGTCGTAGCGATCATTCCGATTCTTATCATTTATCCGTTCTTGCAAAAATATTTTGTGAAAGGGATGCTCATCGGTTCGATCAAAGGTTAATAGAGATACAGACTTGGAGCATGTAACATGACGAAGTTAGTATGAAGAAATCCTGTAAAAGGGTCACACCCTAGGATCGTTCGATAACTCTTTATGGACTGGTTTAGTATCCACTACTAACAGGACAGAAAGGTATTTTGGTTGCAGCAAGTACTCATTTTGCAGCGGCCATTCCGAACGGCTTTATGATCGAATATACAGTATCTGATTCTCCGCTGGCGCGTGATTTGGTAAGCCGTGAAATCGAATTCAAAGACGGCTACGTGACGGTACCGATCGATCGTCCGGGTCTTGGTATAGAAATCAACGAGACGGTTCTTAACCGTTATCGAGTTCAATAGGAGATGTCCCATGCCAACACTGATGAAAGCGCTTGTCTATGAAGGACCGCAAACAATGAATATAAGGCATCTCCCGGTTCCTGAGCCTGGCCATGACGAAGTGTTGATCCGTGTAGATAAGGCCGGGATTTGCGGTTCAGAATTGAGCGGCTATTTGGGCCATAATTCGCTTCGTGTTCCGCCGCTTGTGATGGGTCATGAATTTAGTGGAACGATCGCTCGCACGGGGAGGGCAGCGAAGAAGTTTCTTCCAGGTGATCGGGTTGTCGTGAATCCGCTGGAGACATGTGGTGAATGCGATTTTTGTTTGGTAGGTAACGATCAGCTATGTCAGTGTCGCCAGCTGCTTGGTGCCCATAAACCGGGTGCATTCGCAGAATATGTTGTTGTAGCGGAGAGTAACATCTATCTGTTACCCGATTCTGTCAGTCTCGATCAAGCGGCTCTTACAGAGCCATTTGCTTGCGCCGTCCATTTATGCAAACTCCTTCATTTGAAACCGGATGAACGCTTACTGATTCTTGGAGCGGGACCTATAGGTCTGTTCACACTGGTCGCTGCCAGAAAGCTTGGATTGCACAACATAGTGGTTGCAGATCTGAACATTGATAGACTAGGTATTGTCAAAGAAATAGGGGGTATACCGGCTTACGGCGACGAGGAGATTGATATAAT
>NZ_BIMA01000178.1 GCF_004000845.1 Paenibacillus koleovorans NBRC 103111 | reverse complement strand
AACAAAGTCATGCGCCGCATGGCTTTTTTTGTGCTTTTTCATCTGGAATAAAAGGGGGAAACCTGCCGCATGTTAAGCTAGAAGGAGGTGGTACTCTAATGAGCAAATCGGATTCGCTGTCCCTGAGCCAGGAGCAATTGATTGAGGCTTGGCAATCGGCCTTGCCAGGCGTTCTGCATGATTCGGATAAGTTCGAGGTACACCCAGGCGAGCACAAGCATTCGATGCAAATCCATATTGCGTCGGCGGGCCATTCCATGTACTCTTTTGACTTCGGCGTGACGTATATGGATACCCGGGAAGTGCGAGTGGACCTGATCGATGTGGAGAAAGCCGATAAGACCGTGGATGAGCGCAACGAAACGATTCAACAGCTGGTCGAAGACTATGTGCGACACATCCACGAGTGTGCACAGACACTTCATAGCGTAACCCACATGTAGCGGAGGGATGTCGAATGAGCAAGCGCAAAGGGCCGGACAAAAACTTGGGCAACGTCGTAAAAGACCTGCAGAAAACGCCGGCAACCAGCCATCAAGCGCAGCAGTGGCAGCAGGATACGAATGACCGCCGCCATCAGGACGCGCTGAACCACGACAAGTAAACCCAGGCAGGAGGAGGAAGGAAGCGTATGCCGAAAAATATCCCGCAAGCTGTAAGTCCCCCGACAGGGCAGCGAAACGGCAGCGACAAAAACCAGGGTGGCCAACAGCCCTTGTCCGGATCGAAGAAAACAAAGCAAGCCAACCATACGCGACATAACAACGGAGAAGGGTAACGCAAATCTTTTCCCGATCGTATGTATAGGGAACGGCAATGTGCACATAATACAATCGACGGTGCGAAGCGAGGTGTGGTTCCGTTGAACGATTCAGCAGAATATCCACTAAGTGAGTGTACTACCTCTTACTGAAGAAACGGAGGGATGTGCCAAACGCACGTTAGGGTGTTTGTAACACATACATTGCTGGCTGACAGCAGTGGTCCGAGGTTCTGAAGAATAGGTTAGGAAATCCCAAAAAACTCCACCGTCGAAAAAGGACCCGAAAGGGTCCTTTTTTCTTACGCTAGGCAAGCTGCTCGACAAAGGTTTTTATGGCATCGGCAAGCGCTTCAGGCGCCTCATACATGCTCATATGGCCGGCTTCAGGAATCCGCACCGGAGTAAGGTGAACGCCTTGAACCGAAAAGGTTTTCCCTACGGGGATCAACTGATCCTGCTCGCCGGCAACCAGTAGCACAGGCAGATTTTCCTGGAGCAGGACATGATTGCGATCCGGGCGATCCCGCATAGCGGCAGCCGTATGCATAGCACCTTGGGGGGCAGTCGCATAGCCGATCACCTTAGCCGCTTGAACGTGGTCGCCCATCGATTCCACATGAGCCGGGGCAAACAGCTTCGGAATCAACCCGTCAATGAACGGGACCATGCCTTGATCGCGAATGGCGGCGATTGTCTTGTCCCGATTCGCCTTGGCCTGCTCGGCATCCGGATAGGCGGTAGAGTGAATCAAGCCGTAGGCACCGAGGGAAGCGGCAACGTTCTCCGCCACCGCTAGCGTCACATAACCGCCCAAGGAATGGCCTAGCAGCACCGGGGGCTGATCCAACTGCAGGGACGTCAGCAAGCCGGCTACATCATCCGCCATGGCTTCGATGGTATATGGCGAGTCGGGAACCTCCGAACGTCCATGCCCTCTCAAATCCACCGTAATCACCCGAAAGGAATCGCTCAATAGAGGCACAACGCGGTCCCAGTAGCGGGTGCTCCCGCAAAATCCGTGAAGCAGCACCACCGGCCGCCCCATTCCCTTTTCTTCGTATGCAAGCTGTACGCGTTCCGTCATGTCAGTTCCATCCTTCCTTGTCCAATCTACATCTCTGATATGGAATACCCACAGTATGCCCTTCTTAACCAAGAAAAGCAAAAATAAAAAAGCCCTGCTGTACAGAGCTTTTACAAGTGCGTTTCAAAATGGCGTCCCGCGGCGGGACTCGAACCCGCGACGCATAGTTTAGGAAACTATCGCTCTATCCAGCTGAGCTACGGGGACGCAGCGATTTACATTATAGCACATCTTCCGGAGGGAAAAAAGAGAGGTCAATGAATTTCCTTTCGCTGCCAATAGGGTCTTTAGACTCATCCCGCCGGACAAGCTATGGAAAAAGTTAGCGATCGGCAGCAAAAAAGAGGTGTCAAAGTTCACGGATTTTTTGTAAAATAATACACAGAGCTTACAAGCCCACTATGGGATAATGAAGTTTGTTAGGAAATAAGCAGGTTGACACCCTCAGCTTGCGAGGAGAAAGGACTACTTGCCATGCGCCTAATTCCTACTCATATGTGCGTTCCAGGCATGAGATTAGGCAAACCGATCTTCAACAGCGAAGGTCAAATTCTGGTCGGCTATCAGTATGAGCTGACGCAGAACGTGATCAACAAGCTGCAGAAGATGGGCATTGAATACTTGCACATTGAAGATTCGAACACCGAGGATATCATCATCGAGGACCTGATTCGTGAAGAAACCCGTGTCAACCTGCGCAATACACTAGTGCACATTCTTGATCGGGTAGCCAGCACAAGCTATGATCCAAAAACCGGCAACGGTCAGCTATATAAGTTGTGCTCCAAGAGCGTAGATCTGGTGGTCAGCGACTTGCATCACCATGATACGATCAGCTTGATGAATATGAACGTGTTTCAGTCGAATGTGTTCGACCAGCATTTCATCCAGAAGGCGATGAACGTATGCGTCTACGCGACCAAACTGGGGATGATAGAGGGATATACCGGGGAAGACCTCGATACGTTCAGCTTAGCCGCGCTTCTCCACGATATCGGCAACCTGAAAGTGCCGCGCGAGATTCTGACCAAGAAGACGACGCTCACGCCGTTCGAATATGCCGAGATCAAGAAGCATACGGAATACGGGTTCAAACTGCTTAAAGAGGAGCCCGGCATTCCGATTACGGTGGCCCATTGCGCGATGCAGCATCACGAACGGATCAACGGGAGCGGGTACCCGCACGGCTTGAAGGGCGATGAGATCCACCCGTTCGCCCAGTGGATCGGCTTGATCGATACGTACGACTCGCTGACGCATCCCAGAGCGCACCGGGAAGCGATTTTGCCGCATCAGGCGATTGAGGTACTGTACGGCGGCGCCGGAACACTATATGATATTAATAAGGTCCGCCAGTTCCGCAACCGAGTCGCGTTGTTCCCGCTCGGGTTAAGCGTGGAGCTGAGCTCCGGGGAGACGGGGATCGTCTCGAAGGTGAACAAGGACTTCAAGCACAGACCGGTGATCCGGGTACTGCGCAATCCTTATGGCGAGCAGCTGAAGCAGCCCTACGAGATCGATTTGGCTCGCCATCTGAACGTGATGATTTTCCGGGTAGGAGAAGCGGTTGGCAACAAGTAAAATCTTCTCCAGAAAAGGATATCGGCAATGAAAGAGATTGTAACTTTGGTTCGCAACGTCCCGTTGTTCCAGCACCTGAGAGATGAAGAGCTGGCGATGATTTCCTCTCTGTTCATGGAGCGCAAATACAAGAAAAACGCGATTATTTTCTTCGAAGGCGATTCCGGCGACGATCTGTTCCTGATCAAATCGGGGACGATCAAAATTTATCGGATCGACAACACGAAGCAGATTACGCTGGCTTTGTTCCGTGCGGGAGATTTCTTCGGCGAGATGTCGCTCGTCCAGAGAGGGTTCACCCGTTCGGCGAATGCCGAGACGCTGGAGCCGAGCGTGCTGTATACGCTAAACCGGGCGACCTTCTACGAGTGTATGGAGAAGGCGCCGTCCTTGTGCATGAAGCTGCTCGAAGTGACGATGAACCGGCTGAGGAAAGCGAACGAGCAAATTCATGATTTGACGTTCCTGGATGTGCGGACGCGCATTCTGAAGACGGTGCTCCAGCTGTCGCTGGACCATGGGGAGCTGAAGCAGGGGCAAATGCAAATTAGCGTGAAGCTGACTCATCAGGAAATTGCCAATATGGTAGGGACCGTGCGGGAGTCGGTGACGAAGGTGCTCCAGGAGCTGCAAGACGAGGGGGTCATCTCCGTGGACAACAAGATGATCACGGTGATTGACATGCCGACGCTGAAGAAAAAAGTGCCGCAATGACAAGAACCGCCTTCTCAGCGGTTCTTTTTTGGCCTTAATTCGATTTGCCCCGCAAGCCTCGGAAAAAGCCGGTCAGCAGTTGGGCGCATTCCTCCTGCAGCACGCCGGACACCACATTCACCCGATGGTTGAACCGTTCCTCTTGCACGAGGTTCATCAAGGTGCCGACGCAGCCGGCCTTCGGATCGGTCGTCCCGTACACAAGCGTATCGAGCCGCGACTGCACAAGCGCACCGGCACACATCGGGCAAGGCTCCAGCGTCACGTAGAGTGTACAATCGAGCAGCCGCCATGCCCCAAGCTGCTCGCTCGCCTGACGAATCGCGATCATTTCCGCATGAGCGGTCGGGTCGAACGTCGTTTCCCGCAAATTATGGCCCCGCCCGATGATCTCCCCATTTTTCACGACGACCGCCCCAATCGGCACCTCCCGCAAAGCCTCCGCCTTACGCGCCTCCGCAATCGCCTCCAACATCCATCGTTGATGCTCGTCCATCCCGGCCTCCAGTCTCCACATGTTCCTATCTCAATAAGGGAACTTATCCCGAACGTTCATTCTGTTGTTAACACTCTGTGGATAAAGCTGTGCACAACTTAGCGAATCATGTCGATAACCTCTATGCACATGGGGATAACGACAAACGCTAACTCTAGCCGATTTTCCAAATCACTAGCATTTCACCCGGCACGGACTTCCGTTTTATTGTAGAGGATGCCCCCGGGAATAGCAAGAAACGGATGACAGCGTCAGGAACGGCTTAGGAACGCCCGGCCCCTTACTGCTGAAACCTCGAATTCTGTGGATAAAATCTGTTGAGATGTGGAAGAGCCCGACAAACCTGAGGATAAAATAGCAAATTTCGTGGATAACTTGTGGATAAACGCAAGATGTCATCGTTTTACCAATATCGGCCATCAACGCCAGTCTGCAATACACGCTGCAAGTCGCATCCGACCGAACGCTGACCGCGCCGACGCATGTCAAGACGGTACACAGCACGAAGAACGTCCAGAAGCTTGGCAAGCTGCAAGCGGCGCGGAGATGATCAAGGCGGCTAACGATTGGTTTAAGCTAATATAAAATAGAAATGAAGACATCCCGGGTCGCCTCTGGTAGGGCAACCCGGGATGTTTTACTTTTGGTCGGAGACGGGGATGTGGGCGGACGCTTGCAGTCGTTTGGCGATCTCGAGGAAATCCTCATGCGAGATGCCGGGAGCGTACTCCTCGGGGAGTCCTTCGAGATCGGGGATCGGGCCTCCCTCGGGGATGCCGATGACGACCTCGAGCGGCAGTCCGGATTCCGGATCGATCCCTTTCCAGATCTTGTCGATGTCCCGGTAATCCTCTTCGCTGAATGTGAACAGCTTGCGTCCGAGCCCCATAGCCTCGTATGGACGGGCGGCGTCGAAGCTGGAGTTCGACAGGTTCGGAATCGGAAGCAGCCGCTTCACGTCGACGCCGGTGGCGATCTCCAGCGCCTTTGCGTAGGCGAGCACATGTACGCCGCCTCGGACGAGCAGGTAGCCGATCATCTGGCGCGCGACCGGGTGGTTCGTCATCTCGTACACGCGCATCTTATGTGTCCGGGCGCCGCACTCGAGGAAGAAGTTGTGAAGCAGGTCCAGGATAAGGTTGCCGCTGTTGAACACGTAGTCGCCGGTCCAGGCCTTGCCCATGGAGTCGCCCGGCAGAGCCGTTTGCGCGGTTGCGATAAAGTGGTATGTATTGCGCAGGTCCTTGGCATTTTGCAGAGGTGCCGCATTGGAGTCGCCGGGGTACGTCGTGCCGGACAGCATCAGATTGATCGTATTGGCGACAAGCTCGACATGGCCGAACTCTTCTGCGGTGATACTCGCTACGAGATCGTAGAACGGTTTGAATTTCTTTTTCTCGCGAAAGTTGAAGGACTGGTACATGTAATTGTTCAGGGTGGACATCTCGCCGAATTTGCCGCCCAGCAGCTCCTGCACGGCCGCCGCCGCATTGGGATCCGCATACTGGGGCTTGGGCAGCTCGATGGCCAAGCGATTGATCCGTTTGAACAAGCCGGTTCGCCTCCTCGCGGTTATTCGGGCATCACCCAGATGATTTGTTGAATGCGGACATAGAACGTGCTGTCTCCGGACGGCTGATGGACGACGATATGGTCGGGCTTCACTTCCTTCAATTGGCCGCGAACGATGCCGCGCACCGTTTCGACGACGATTTGCCGGCCTAACACGCCCTGGAGCGTCTGCACGACGTAAGGATCCCACTGGAAGACGGTTTGCGTTTGCGGGGAGGAAGCGTTATTCATGGGGTAGACCTCCTTTGCAGAGAGGATGGGTGTTCTTCGTAAGTAGTGTATGAGGAGGGAGGAATGTCCTAAGCCTCTACGGTTGGAGTTCCTCCGGGTTGGGAATTCTAGTAGGACAATGACAGGCTCGCGGATCTCGTGTATAATGAAAAGGTTAACCATTGACATTCAAGGAGTGTGCATATAGATGGCATTGTCATGCGGTGTAGTAGGACTGCCGAACGTAGGCAAGTCGACCCTATTCAACGCGATTACCCAGGCGGGAGCCGAGATGGCGAACTATCCGTTCTGTACGATCGATCCGAATGTGGGCGTCGTGGAAGTGCCGGACGATCGGCTGCAGAAGCTGACTGAGATTGTAGTTCCGAACCGGGTCGTGCCTACGGCGTTCGAATTCGTCGACATTGCCGGCTTGGTGAAGGGCGCGAGCAAGGGCGAAGGCTTGGGCAATAAATTTCTGGCTCATATCCGCGAGGTAGACGCCATCGTCCACGTCGTGCGCTGCTTCCAGGACGAGAACATTACGCATGTATCCGGCAAGGTGGATCCGCTGAACGATATTGCGACGATCAACCTCGAACTGATCCTGGCCGACATCGAGTCGGTTGAGAAGCGCATCGACCGCTCCCGCAAGAATATGAAGGGCGGGGACAAGAAGTACGCGCAGGAAGTGGATTGCCTGGAGCGGGTGAAGGAAGCGTTGTACAACGACAAGCCGGCCCGATCGGTAGAGCTGACGGACGAAGAGAAGCTGCTCATTCGCGACCTGCATCTGCTCACGATGAAGCCGGTGCTGTACGCGGCGAATGTGGCGGAGTCCGAGGCGGCTAATGCGGACGATAATCCGTATGTGAAAATCGTTCGAGAGTTCGCGGCGGAAGAAGGCGCCGAGGTCGTGCCGATCAGCGCCAAGGTGGAGTCGGAGATCGCCGAGCTGGAGGGCGAGGACAAGGAGATGTTCCTGGCGGAGCTGGGGCTTGCCGAGTCCGGGTTGAACCGATTGATTCGCGCGGCGTACAAGCTGCTTGGCCTGTATACGTATTTCACGGCCGGCGTGCAGGAAGTGCGCGCTTGGACGATCCGCAAGGGAATGAAGGCTCCTCAGGCAGCGGGCGTGATCCACACGGACTTCGAGCGGGGCTTTATCCGTGCCGAGGTTGTGGCTTACCACGATCTGGTTGGCAGCGGGTCGATGAATGCGGCGAAAGAGAAAGGCTTGCTCCGCTTGGAAGGCAAAGAATACGAGGTGCGCGACGGCGATGTCATGCACTTCCGGTTTAACGTATAAATAGAGTAAGGGATATTGATATAGGAGGTGGAAGCGATGTTGGACCGTTTACAGGCACTGGCCGACCGATATGAGAAGCTGAGCGAGCTGCTGTGCGATCCCGATGTCGTGAACGATTCGAAGCGGCTGCGCGAATATTCGAAGGAGCAGTCCGATCTGCATGATTCCTTCCAGGCCTATAGCGAGTACAAGAGCGTGATGGAGCAGTACGAAGCGGCCAAGGCGATGCAGAACGAGAAGCTGGACGATGAGATGCGCGAGCTCGTGAAGATGGAGCTGGACGAACTGACGGAGCGGAAGGCGGAGCTGGAAGAGACGATTCGCGTGCTCATGCTGCCGAAGGATCCGAACGACGACAAGAACGTGATTGTGGAAATTCGCGGGGCGGCCGGCGGTGACGAAGCGGCCCTGTTCGCGGCCGATCTGTACCGGATGTATACGCGCTTCGCGGATACCCAAGGGTGGAAGACGGAGATCCTCGAAGCGAACCTGAACGATCTGGGCGGCTTCAAGGAAATCATCTTCATGATCTCGGGCAAGGGCGCTTACAGCAAGCTGAAGTTCGAGAGCGGCGCGCACCGGGTGCAACGTATTCCGGTTACGGAGTCGGGCGGCCGGATTCATACTTCGACGTCGACGGTGGTTGTGATGCCCGAGGCGGAGGAAGTGGAGATCGATATCCGCGAGTCCGATATTCGAGTGGACACGTTCTGCTCGAGCGGTGCGGGCGGCCAGTCCGTCAACACGACGAAGTCGGCGGTCCGCGTGACGCATGTGCCTACGGGCATCGTGGCGACGTGTCAGGACGGGAAATCGCAGAACTCCAACAAGGAGAAAGCGTTGCAGGTTCTTCGCGCCCGTATCTACGACATGATGAAGCAGGAAGAGGATGCGAAATACGGCAACGAGCGGAAGAGCAAGGTCGGCACGGGGGATCGCAGCGAGCGAATCCGGACGTACAACTTCCCGCAGAGCCGGGTAACCGATCATCGCGTCGGCTTGACGCTGCATAAGCTGGACCAAGTGTTGAACGGCGACATGGGGGAGATCATCTCCACTTTGACGCTGGAAGCCCAATCCGAGCTGTTGGAAAAAGGGGAGCAAGCATGACGACGATTCGTGAAGCCTATATGCGGGCTTCTCTTTTTTTAGGGCGGCATGGGGTTGAGGAGAATAAGCTCCAGGCGGAGCTGTTGCTGGGTTACGTGCTCGGTATGAGGCGGACGGAGCTGCTCTTCCGCTGGAGCGAGCCGTTCCCGGAGGAGCATGAGCTTGCCTGGGAGCGCTACCTCGCTCGACGAGCGTCCGGCGAGCCGGTGCAGTATATTACCGGCGAGCAGGAGTTTTATGGTCTTGCGTTCCACGTGGAACGCGCGGTGTTGATTCCCCGCCCGGAGACCGAGCTGCTCGTGGAGCAGATCGTGTCGGTCGGGCGGGAGCTGTGGGGCGACGGCGCGCCGGTGACGGCCGCCGACATCGGTACGGGCAGCGGCGCGATCGCCGTCGCGGTCGCGGTGCAGCGCCCGGCGTGGCGGGTGCATGCCGTTGATCTGTCGTCGGCTGCGCTGCAGGTGGCGCGGGGCAATGCCGCCCGCCATGGCGTGGCGGAGCGGGTGGTGTTCCACCACGGCGACCTGCTGGGGCCGCTGATGGCGGGGCAGGCGGGGGATGCTGGCGGCGGCTCTGGTGGAGCTGGGGCAAGTGCAGGTGCAGGTGTAGTTGCAGATACAAGTGCAAGTGCAACTGGTGCAAGTGTAAGTGCAGGTGCAGGAGTAGGCGGTACTGGTGGTCTACCTGGCGTGGAGCTGGATGTGGTGGTGTCCAACCCGCCGTACATCGAGACGAAGGTGATCGAGGAGCTCGATGTGCAAGTGAAGGATTTTGAGCCTCGGCTGGCGCTGGACGGCGGGCCGGATGGGCTCGTGCTGTACCGCCGGCTGGCGGAGCAGCTGGGTTCGCTTGTGCGGCCGCCGCAGCTCGTCGGGCTGGAGGTAGGCAGCGGACAAGCTCGAGCGGTGGCGATGATGCTGGATCGCGTCGGTCACTGGGGCGAGATTCGCGTGGTGAAGGATTTGGCCGGTATCGAGCGGCATGTGGTGGCGGTGCGTCGGTAGGTAGTGATGGGCGGATCGCTACGAGTAGCGGCGTGATTGCCGTTGCGTTGTTGCGTCCAGCATAGCGGGTGCGTGCGTTGATGATGTGTAATTCTAGCCGGGATGTATCTGTAGGCGTTGGCGTAGTAATGAGAGTAGATAGCGTTATAGAATTTACTAGTAGATCGTTCCTTAAATAATGTAACTATATTCCAGTGAAGTATGGTATACTCTCTGTAGCCCC
>NZ_BIMA01000177.1 GCF_004000845.1 Paenibacillus koleovorans NBRC 103111 | reverse complement strand
GATGATCAAGATCGACGGCATCCTCGATTCCGGATACATCGAGCAGTTCATCCAGGACAATCATTTTACGCCGTTCCCCCAAATTCAGTACACCGAACGGCCGGACAAAGCGGTCGCTAGCCTGCTGGAGGGCCGTGTCGTTATTCTCGTGGAGGGCTCGCCGATCGCGCTCATCTTGCCGACGGTGTTCGCGCAGTTCTACCAAACGATCGAAGATTACTCGGAACGCTTTCTAGTGGTTAGCTTTATTCGTATAACCCGTTTGCTTGCTCTCGTCTTCTCGTTGATATTCCCAGCGCTCTATGTTGGCATCATCGCCTATAACCCGGAGCTAATCCCGACGACATATGTGGTTGCCGTATCCGGAGGGCGAGCAGGGGTACCCTTCCCGGCCGTGCTGGAAGTGCTCATTATGGAGATTTCTATGGAAGTGCTTCGAGAGGCGACGATCCGATTGCCTCAGCAGGTCGGCGGAGCGCTGTCGATCGTCGGGGTGCTTGTCGTCGGCCAAGCGGCCGTGTCCGCCGGCTTCGTATCCCCGATCACGGTCGTCGTCATCGCCCTCACCACGATAGGCTCATTCGCGACACCGGCTTATAATGCAGCACTGGCCTTACGCCTGCTCCGCTTCCCGCTCATCATTCTCTCCGGGATGTTCGGCTTATATGGGCTAGTCGTCGGGCTCATCCTGATCGTGAATCACATGCTATCCTTAAAGTCGTTCGGGGTGCCTTATTTGAGTCCCATCATCCCTGGAAATTTTGAAGGGATGAAAGATACCGTTTTTAGATCCCCACTATTTTGGATGCACCGCCGACCTGCTTTGCTTCACCCGCAGAAGACGGAGAAGTTCGAGCCGGGGGAATACAGCCAATTAGAACGGTCGAAGTCCGATGTATTAGAGCCTACAAGGTTTAAGCAAGACAAAAGCTGACTGGGGACGAGGAGGCAAGATGGAAGCTGCAGGGGATGGCCACCAGGCATTATGGAAATCATACCAGTGGAGGTCATCTCTTTATGTGGTGGAGCACGTACTTTGCATTAGCGATCAATCTCATCATCATTGCTTTTATGCCCAAGAGATTGACTAAAGTTGAAATCTATGTGACTTGGATCATCATTGTATGTATTAATTTGAGCAGCGATATCATTTTAGCGCTTTACTTCAAGCTGTACGAATTGGATGAACCGGGGATTCAGTTCATGGTGCCTCGAAGAATGATTATATTTGCGCGCTTCTGTTTGTCCGGTGGCATATTCATTTTATCCGGCAAAAGAAATAACAAGCCATCCGAGGCTGTCAAGCACTTGGATGGCTTGTTTGTTTTTCCTGACTAAACATTTTCCCGCTTTTTACGGTATGATAGAAGAGATGCATCTTGATTCAAGGAGGAGGTCTGTATGGGAATCTTATCGAGGTTCAGAGAAATAATGGCGAGCAATTGGAATGCGCGCTTAGATCAAGCCGAGGACCCGGAGAGAACGCTGGATACGTATATGCGCCAATTAAACGCCGATATAGGGCAGGTGAAGGCCGAGACGGCAGCGGTGCTGGCGGAGGAACGAAGGGCCAGGCGGGCCTGGGACGAAATCCGCGCCGAGATCGACAAGCTGCAGCGTTATGCGGATAAGGCTGCCGAAGCGGGGAGCCCAAGTGAGTCCGGCAAGTTCCTGGATCGCAAGGTAGCACAGGAAGAGAAGGAAGTCCAGGTGCAGGCAGACTACGAATCAGCCGCCTCGAATGCAGCAAACATGAAGCAGTTGATGGAAAAGCTGACCGCGGATCAGGACCAACTGGAGGCGCGACGGACGGCATTGAAAGGAAAGCTGGCTGCTACCAAAGTGCAGCAATCCTTGAACGCTATGGGTTCTCCTCTTGGCGAGGCAAGAGATTCCGTGTTGGACGCCGTGGAGGACAAGATCAATACGGCGTATGAAGAAGCGATGGCGGTAGCCGAGCTTCGAGCGGGCTCCGGCAGCAGCCTGGACAAGGAATTCGAGGAGCTGGAGAAGCGGGAACGGGAGCAGAAGCAGGGGCAGGCAAGCGACAATAAAGGACAAGGTGAGTAGATGCCGGTTATTGAATATAAGTGCCCCAACTGCGGCGGTGGCATGTTCTTTGATAGTGAGACGGGCAAGCTGGGTTGTGCCAGCTGTGGACGACAAGACGACATCCAGGCGATGCCGGATGCGTTGACGGAAGCCTTTGCGGGCGATACTTTCTCAGGAGAGGACGCGAAGGAATATCATTGCACGAGCTGCGGAGCGGTCGTGATAACCGACGCGGAGACGGCGGCGACGCTCTGCAGCTTTTGCGGCTCCGGCGTGATCCTTGGCGATCGGCTGTCAGGCAGGCTGGCTCCGGCGCTCGTGATCCCTTTCGCGATCAGCAAAGAAGAGGCGATGGCTGCGTTCAAGAAATGGTGCAGAAACGGCCTGTTGACGCCCGGCGGATTCATGACAGCCGATCGAATCAAGGGCATCACCGGCATGTACGTCCCTTTCTGGCTGTATGGGCTGGACAACAAGATCGAGGTCCAAGCGAACGGCCTAAAAGTACGCATCTATACACAGGGCGATTATCGCATTACCGAAACGTCGCACTATGACGTGTACCGAAAAATTCGGTTGAATTACGTTCGTGTTCCGATCGATGCCGCCGAGAAAATGAATGATGCGATCATGGACAAACTGGAGCCTTTTCCCTACGAGCAGCTCAAAGGCTTCAAGACCCCGTATTTATCAGGCTATCTCGCGGAGAAATACAGCTTCAATGAAAATGAGCTGCTCGCTCGAGCCAAAAGGAAAATCCATTCCTACATAGAAGCCTATATTCAATCTACATTCGCGGAGTACACTTCGATTACGGGCGCCTCTAGACAGATCGATACGCAATTAAAAAAAGCGGAGTATGTCTTGCTGCCGGTGTGGGTGGTTCATTACGATTACAAGAAATTGGAGTATACGTTCGCGATGAACGGACAGACGGGCAAAGTAGTAGGGAAGCCTCCGATCAGCAAAGGAAAAGTGGCGGCTTGGTTCGCGGGGGTCTCAGGTGTCTCGTTTCTTCTATTGAAAGGCGTAGCCTGGATGATGGGAGGCGGGTTGTTATGAAGAAGTGGACAGCGATCTTCGCCGTGCTTGTACTTATAGCCATCATTATAGCTGCGACAAACGCTGGAACGACTTACGCCGCGACGTCCTCCAAGTCGCTCATCTTCGATGAAGCGGGGCTGCTGAGCAAAGACGAATCCACCGAACTGAACGAGCTGGCGAACAAATATGGCGCCTTGCGGGAGACGGACATCATCATCTTCACGACCCCTAACGCCGCTAACGCTGACGTTATGAAAATGACGCAAGATTTTTACGATAAGCGCGCACCGGGGTATGATAAGCCTCATGGCAATGCGGTTATTCTCACCGTGGATATGAAGCATCGGGAAGTGTATTTAGCCGGCTTTTACAAGGCAGAGGAATACTTGGGCGACAAGCGGTTGGAGCAGATTCGCGCCAAAATCAGCCCGGATTTATCAAGCGGAAACTACCAATCGGCTTTTCAGAAGTATATCGAAACCTCGTACCGCTACATGGGCATTCCACCGGGAGTCAACCCAAACAATCCGCTATTCAACATTTGGCTGCAGCTGGGGGTTTCCCTATTAATCGGGGGGATAGTCGTAGGGATTATGGCATATCGCTCGGGCGGACGGGTAACCGTGGATCGAAGAACCTATGAGGATACCGGCAATTCGGGCGTGGTGGACAGACGGGACAGCTACATCCGAACGACGGTGACCAAAACAAAAATCGCAAAAAGCAGCGGCTCGGGTGGCGGCGGTGGCGGAAGAACCGGTGGAGGGCATTCGCATAGCGGTAGCAGAGGTTCATTCTAATGTTGAAGGGATGGGAAGAATATGAGCTTTTTCGGCAATCAGTTCGCTAATGTTGTGGAATGGGAAGAGTTTCGGGATGACATGATTTTCTGGAAATGGAGCAACCGGGAAATCAAAAAAGGCAGCAAGCTGATCATCCGTCACGGACAAGACGCCTTGTTCATTCACAATGGCTTAATCGAAGGGATATTCGAGAAGGAAGGCGAGTACAAAATCGACTCGGAGATCATTCCGTTCCTGTCGACGCTAAAGGGCTTCAAATTCGGCTTCAACAGCGGGATGCGGGTGGAAGTGCTGTTCGTCAATACGAAGGAGTTTACGGTTCGATGGGGCACGCAAAATCCGATCCTCATTCCGACTCCCCAGCTCCCGGGCGGGATGCCGATTCGGGCCAACGGTACATTTATGTTCAAGGTGAATGATTATGTTGCGCTTATCGATAAAATCGCCGGGATCAAAAACAGCTATCTAGTGGAAGATGTGAAGCTTCGGTTGACTTCCGTGCTCGATCAGCTGCTTATGAAGTGGATTAGCCGGGAAGGCAAAGATATGTTCAACCTGCAAGCGAACGCATCGAATATTGCAAGAGGGATTCAGGAAGACCTCGACATGCAAATGCTGGACAACGGCATTACGATTACGGGATTCCATGTGATGAGCTTCAATTATCCGCCGGAAATTCAAGCGATGATTACGAAGACCGCCTCGCATGAGATGATTGGCAACCTCCAGAAGTATCAACAGGTCAGTATGACCGATGGTATAGCTTCCGGCAACGTGAAAGGCGGAGGCGCTGCGGCGGATATGGCTGGGATGATGATGGGGATGAACATGGCGAATGAAATGATGAGGAACATGAACAATGCCCAGAAGCCGTCGGCGGAAAACGGGTCACCTTCATCTCCATCTGCTCCAAGCGGCACGAATAAACCGAACTTCTGCCCGAACTGCGGTACAAAAACCGAGGGGGCTAACTTCTGTTCGAATTGCGGACAAAAGCTCGGTTAGCTGCAAGGGATGGTTGGCTCAACAATGGCGAAAGACACCTGAAAAGGTGTCTTTTTTTTAATAGAAAATATAGTTTTTTGGGGCGAACCCAAAGGTTCCCCCCTCTCCAGAGACGGAGACAAAGGCCTCCATCGTGCAGTAGTCCGACTTTTCCTGACTACGGGTGCACCCGCTAAATGTAGGGGTGCTCCAGTCCGAGTTTACCCACTTACAAAGGCGTTTTTACGCACCTCTTACAGAAACCCCCGCTCCAATTCGGCAAACTCGGACTGGGGGGCATAATCCTCCCATGAGCGGCCTTGCTGTCCGACTTTTTCGGACTGCATCCAGCGGTTACTCAATGCCTTAGCCACTGCCGTAGTCAATATATATTGCCATAAAAGTATCAAAACCCTTGAGACAATGGACCTTCAATAGTGTACAGTCTTAATAGGACCAGCATCCGTTAAGGGGGTTACGAAATTGGAAGTGAATTTATTATATGGTCGTACGGGATTGCCGGTACAACTGCCGGATCATGCGGTCATTCTTGAGCCGAAAGCTCATCCGATGGTGGACGATGAAGAGCAGGCGGTGCTCGCTGCGCTCCGCGAACCGATAGGTTCGGCACCCTTACGAGACTTGGTCAAAAGTTCGGACCGCATCGCGATCGTGATCAGCGACATTACGCGTCCTACACCGAACCATAAGCTCGTTCCTTGGTTGTTGAAGGAGCTGAGCCATGTGCCGACGGACCGGGTTACGATCATTAACGGGACCGGCACGCATCGCGATCAGACGCGGGAAGAATTCATACAAATGCTTGGAAGAGATGTCGTAGATCAAGTTAATGTCATTAACCATCACTGTCAAAACCCAGACGAACTGGTCAAAGTCGGCCATAGTTCCTTTGGTTGCGATGTTTATTTGAACAAAGCTTATGTGGAAGCTGATTTCCGGATCGTCACCGGCTTTATCGAGCCCCATTTTTTCGCTGGATTCTCGGGAGGATGCAAAGGGATTATGCCGGGCATTGCCGGGCTCGAGACGATTATGACATTCCATAACGCTCAGATGATCGGGCATCCGCTGGCAACCTGGGGAACGATGAAGGGCAACCCTCTGCAAGAGATGGCGCGAGAAGTCAATCTGATGTGCAAACCTGATTTTATGCTCAATGTGACGTTGAACGGGGAGAAACAGATAACGAATGTATTTGCTGGAGAGCTGTTCGAAGCCCATAGGCAGGGATGCGAGTATACACAAAAGCATGCCATGGTCCGATGTGAGAGCAGATTCGATGTCGTCCTCACTTCAAACTCCGGCTATCCGCTGGATCAGAATTTGTACCAGGCTGTGAAGGGGATGAGCGCCGCCCATAAAATTGTGAAGCAAGGCGGAACGATTATTTGCGCTGCCGAATGTTCGGACGGGATTCCCGACCATGGCAATTACGCCCGAATTCTACGAATGGCCGATACACCTGAGAAGCTTCTCAGCATGATCGAGAATCCTGAATTTAAGATGTTCGATCAATGGCAGGTTCAGAAGCAAGCCGTCATTCAAATGTGGGCTGATGTTTATCTACACTCGATGCTTACGGAGGAGCAAGTCAAGCAAGCATTGCTTCGACCAGCCTCGAATCTGAGCGACACGATAATCAACTTGAGAGGGAAATATGGTGACTCGATGACGATAGCCGTCCTTCCGCAAGGCCCTCTAACCATTCCCTATTTGGAGGATTAGAACGAAATTAATCTAGAGTTGGTCTATTTTATTTGGTTGGCGGTTCGTTATCCCTAAATTCAGTAGGTGTGCGGCCGGTCAATTTCTTGAATGCCTTAGACAGGTGATAACGATTGGCGAAACCGCTTGCGCTAGCTAGATCGACTAGTGATAACCGGGTGGTAACCAGTAATTTTTTGACCAGCGAAATACGTGATTCTAGGACGAACTGGTGAACGCTCAACCCGTAACGATGTCGAAACAATTGAGAAAAATGCGAAACCGAATACCCGTTTAGTTCCGCCAGATCGGCTACCGTAATCGGTTCGTTAATGTGCGCTTGTATATAGGTAGGGACCCATTCCAGCGATAAACCCATAGAGCGGGGGACCTCTTTTCCTATGCTCATAAATTCACGCAGAATGGACAACACCAGTGTCGAAGTAAGCTGATCCGCTTCCAATTGTGCCAAGGGATTGTATCGCAGCCATAGGCCAGCGATTTGGTTAATGGTGTTAACTATCGGTACGGTCTTTGCGAACTGGAGGATAACCGGGATATTCACTTGTGGAAAGCCGTTCAGCCGGGGCTGCGTCATTCGGGCAAACTCGCTGGATAGATTCAAATCCAAATCGATATGAATAGCTGAATCCGGATGCGAACGGAACTGCTGGAAAAACACATCGAAATGAACAAAGGCGAACCGAAACGGACCGTCGCTATGAAGGGAGTTCCACTCATTAGGCTGAATTAAGGCAAGATGACCCGGGCGCAAGGAGTAGCACCGTTCGTTTATGCAAAGCGTCCCATTGCCTTCTTCCACATGGATCAACTGATAATCCAATAGCCTTCGCCCAGGTGGGTGCAAGGCTGTTTTTCGTTTGGCGACGCTTGCTTTCCTCATATGGGGGACAAGAGGCACCCGGGTCATAAATTCCTCTAATGTTTCGATTGCAATACCCGCCTTTCATTTTAAGAGTAAAATAACACAACCCCCGCGACCGTACAACGTTTTCCTCATCCTTTCGTTGAAATGCTACCCCATACGCGAGAGGATATCTAAAGCGACGATTCGCTTATCCAATCCGACGGACTTCTCCAAACTCCATTGAATCTCAATTTCCGATGCCATATTGTTGCTGTGAAGGCAACTATTAGATGGATAAAGGAGTGAGAGGCATGCCAAACACTGCTAACTTTCACGGAATGAAGCATTTGCAGGAGAGCAACAAAGTGGATATTCGCAAGGAGCCGGGGATTTACTTACATGTGGCTGGGATGGCGAAAACGAAGAGAGGCATAGTATGTACTTATCGGTTGGCCGATCAACACATGCTGAGGTCAAGCGATATTATGGTCTGCTATTCCTATGACGGAGGCCGAACGTGGGAGGGCCATCGGTCGATCTCGCATCTCGATGTGGAGCACGACCAAGCGGTTTGGATCGCGCCGGAATTGAATGCGTTGCCGGACGGACGGCTGGTCATTATTGTGGACAAAGGCAATCGTAAGCCGGATGAAGAGCATGTGTCCCTTGTATATGTGGCAAAAGCCGAACCGTGAAATGGCCAACTATGTGCTATGGAGCGAAGATGACGGACTGACATGGAGCGATCCGAGAAAAATCGATGATATCGGAGGGGAGCCGGAGCGCATTCACCAATTGGCAAACGGCGACCTGGTCTATACGCTTGTTCAAAGTGCCGATCGTACCGATAACCGGGCGCACATCGGAAATATGCTCGGTACGTTGGAGCCGGTCGGCTATTATATGTGCTACCTAATGGCTTCTACGGACGGCGGGAAGTCGTTTCATCTACGAAGTGTACTCGCCAATAATCAGCTATACGCAGACGGGGAGGTAGGTATCGTCGAATATGCGCCTGGACAGCTCCTGTCGGTTTCACGATGCGGCGATATGGGAGGGATGTACGGGCAGCCTAGTATGATCCGCCGCAGCTTGGATTTCGGATTTACATGGAGCGAACCGGTCCTGTCGCCTTATTATGGGCAAAGAGCGATACCGGGTAAGCTACAGTCGGGCAATATCCTCATCACGTATCGAAGTGCGCCTGGCACTTACGCTAGTTATGCCGCCGTGTTCAATCCATATGAGGACATCCGCTACGAACCAAACTCGAATATTTGGGACGAATCTCGCTGTTGGATTGAAGATGGCACGATGGTGCTGCGAACGGACGAGCATTACGAGAATGGAGTGAATTTTATTTTCTACCCTGCGGAAGATTTGCACGCGCGAGTGGAGATCGAGGCGGAGCTAGCCGTCCAGGAGGCGGATATCAACGGTTGTAACATAAGTGCGGGCTGCTGGATCCGATTCGAGCCGAACCGCATCTCTTTGGCCGACCGGCCGGAGGATAGCTTTGAGCTAGATGCGACCCAATTCCACCGGTACCGGATTTTACGTGAGGATGGCACGATCTCCATCTTTGTCGATGGGGAGCTTCGACTGAGCCGTATGGTCAATGGGCTCGATGTTCGATTTGTCCGAATAGGCAATCGGGAGGGATTCAAGCGCAATCGATCCGTCAGCCGTTGGAAATCCGTTCGTGTCAAAGTTGAGAATCAAGACGATGCTTGTATAGACTGGGCGTGGAGCGTAGAACAGGGCTATCCGGATCAGTTCCGTCGCGATCGTATCCTTTGCCTGGATAAGGATGGGAGCCTCATGCACGGCAATCTCCTGAAGCACATCGAAATTAGCTGAATCTATGTAAACGAGGCTGCCGGACGGCAGCCTCGTTTACTTGCGTTGGTGCGCCACGCATGACGCGCAGCTAGGCGGTGAGAGTCCGCTATGGGGGCTGGCAGTTGCCAACCATTAGCCAAGAGCAAGGGTGTCCATCGCGAGGTGGAATCTGAAGGAAGCTGGAGGCAAAGTCCTGACCCGAGGAACACGAACCGCATCAGGCATCCAAAGTGGGATGAGTCTGCCAAGCAAGGCGAAATCCAATAAACTGCACAGACACGAGGATGTAAATACGGCGGGTACATGGGATGAAAGTTACGCGACTTACCGTGGGAGGTCTCACGGACGCATGAAACGGATAAGCGATATGCGGTTGAAACAAGATTTATCGTGAGAAGTCAGCAGAGACCATAGTAGTAACGCGACAAGCGTTATGAAGGGTTGAACCTAAGGAGGTGTTAGTCAATGAAAGTTACCAAAGTCGGGACAAAAGAAAGCAGAATACCTTGCTGTAGCAAGGGCTGCCCGCAAAGAGAACGTGCGGAACACGAAGGGTATGCGGGAGCGCTTACCGACAAGCGGATAACGGAAAACAACAACACCGACGCAAACAGCCAAGGGGACAAGCTGTTAGAGCGAATCTTGAGCCGAGAGAATCTGAACAAGGCCTACAAGCAAGTGAAGAAGAACAAAGGCGCACACGGCGTCGATGGGATGGAAGTAGAGGAACTGCTACCATATCTCAAAGGCAATGGAGATGAACTCGTAAAGCTTGTTCGGGACGGAAAATATCGTCCAAATCCGGTCCGCAGGGTGGAGATCCCCAAGGACAACGGGAAGATGCGAACACTGGGCATACCC
>NZ_BIMA01000176.1 GCF_004000845.1 Paenibacillus koleovorans NBRC 103111 | reverse complement strand
CGAATGTAACCGCCACCGGATGTTGCGCTAATAATCAAGAACTGATTTTGGGGTTGAGCCAGAAACATGAAATGATATTCAGTTTTGGTGTAGTCTTAGCACAGATTCATTCAACATCATGCCCGAAAGATATGAAGTGGGATTCTGTTTGGTTAGAAGAAATGTTGCGACGAGCAGAATACAATCTTAAACATTATTCGGTCGATGGAACGCCCGAATTATTGGAGGAATTAAAAGAAAATAAACCATCTTCAATAAAAAACACCTTAATTCATGGTGATTTTACTATTGATAATGTAATTTTTCATGATGGAAAAGTAACTAGCGTTATTGATTGGAGCGGCGGAGCGTTTGGAGACCCGAGATATGATTTATCTTTAGCGATTCGCCCGAAGCCCAATGCTATTGAAACAAATTCGGAGATTGATGTTTTCTTTGAGGGATACGGAAAAAAGATATTAGATGAACGAGAATACAAATATTTTGAAAACGGACTATACGCATTTTTCTAGTTAAGGGATTCAACTAACGGAGATCTATAGCTCAACCAGAAACGAGGCTACCGATATGATTTGGTGGCCTCGTTAAGCTGTCGGGCAGGAAAGTTATAATGAAACTCTTCCAGAAATTAGGTATTACATTTGATATGTGGGGCAAGCAAACGAAGAGAAAATGGAGGAAGAAATGAATATTGAACTTCAAACGCTGATTTATGTTTTAAGCCAACGGTTCAAGACGGATATCATCTCAGCGGACTGCCAAACCATGCCGTTACAGGGCAGAACTGTGGGAAATGTGTACCTGATAACGGGGATCGCCGAAACCTCGGGTGGCGAAAAATTGCCGTACCGTATCGTGCTAAAAATCCAGAAGAAATGGGAGCGTTACAGAGATCCGGGTTCCTGGCGTCGGGAATATGATCTCTATGCGTCTGATTTGGGAGCGACGTTCTCGGATGCCTTCCGCTGGCCGACATGTTATCACGCCGAGTTCAATACCGATGAAAACGAATTCCAGCTGTGGCTGGAATATATCGATGGCGTAACCGGCTTAGACCTGACCGGTGACATGTATGAACAGGCCGCGCTGGAGTTAGGACGCTATCAAGGCAAGCTGTATGTGGAGCAGCCCGCTGTGCTGCAGTGCCTGACCAACCTGAGCCATGCGGACCTCATGAAGAATACGTATCTACATTACCGGTCATGGCCGGTCGTCTACGATTATATACGCTCGGAGGACTGCGAATTCCCGCAGCACGTGCGGCAAATGCTCATCGACATCGATGAGCACGCAGACGAGATACTCGACCGCATCGAAAAATTGCCCCTTGTGCTATGCCACCGGGACTTCTGGGTGACCAACCTGATCTATACCGACGGGAAAATCGCGCTCATCGACTGGGATACCAGCGGATGGGGCTACCTGGGCGAGGATCTCGCAAGCCTGATTGCAGATGAAGCGGATATCGATCACATGGTCGAATACTACCAGCGATGTGTCCCCGCGTATTACAAAGGCTTTTCGGAGTATGCGGATGTATCCCCTATCGCCGATCATTGCGTCCACGAGCTGATCCTTCTCGTATTCGGGTACAGGCTTGTGGAGTGGTATCTCCATACAGAGGACGATGATGAGAAGACGAAACGTGTCCATACGCTCCAAAAAATCTATGAAATGAAGAACAGCCCTGGATGGTCACATCTGGTTACATAGTTTGAACTAACGGGGCACTATAGCTCAGCAACGCAGGCTGTCGGCATTTTTGGAGGCCTCGTTAAGCTAAAGGACAGGATAGTCCAATAAGCACGTAAAATATAAACAAAAACAGTATTGGAAATAATGGAATTGTCTGATATTATTGAATTGTATTTAAATATGTGTGACTGGCGTAACGTAGGACAACTACGGGGGAGCACATATTTCATAAGCCGTACGCCTGGGCAAAGTATTTGATCTTAGATCAGATGCTTTTTTTTATTTCAATTATTGAAAGTCATGTGCATATGCATGAAGTGGCTCTGCGAAAGGAGAACGATACAATGAAAAAGTTCATACTCTTCGATCATGATGGTGTTCTGGTTGATACTGAATTCTGGTATTTCAAAGCGGGAAAACGCGCTCTGGCTGACATTGGATTTACCTTGGATAAAGATCAATACCTCCGCGATATGACCCAGTCATTAGGCACGTGGTCTCAAGCTAGGGCGACAGGTATTGATGAACAGACCATCAGCAAGCAGCGTGAGGTTCGCAACGTCTATTATCAGGAATATCTAAGAACAGAAGCCATAGAGATTGAAGGCGTAGTTGAAACTCTAGCCGAACTGTCAAAGTACGTCCGCATGGCCATCGTGACGACTGCCAAACGTGCGGATTTTCAACTTATTCATGAAAAGCGCCAGATTATACAATTCATGGAATTCGTCCTTGTTCGCGAAGACTACGAGCGCACCAAGCCGCACCCGGAACCATACTTGACCGGCCTAAAGCGCTTCGGAGCTACCAAAGAAGAGACTCTGGTTGTAGAGGATTCAAACAGAGGGTTGAACTCAGCCGTGGCGGCTGGTATCGACTGTGCTATTGTCCATAACGACTTTACAAAAACACATGACTTCTCACAGGCCAGCTATCGGATCAAGACTCTGACTGAACTAAAGGACATTATCCTGAGCAGCCACCCGATCCGAACCTAACGGAAAACGAGAATTCAACGATGAGCGAACAGGCTGCCTGCATTCAGGCAGCCTGTTCGCTTGCTGCAACCAGAAACGGAAATGTGAGGATGAGCGGCTTCGCTCCGTGAACTGAGCATCCCGCTCTTCTCACTAGCGACCATCGGATGCAGCACCTCCAAACAAATGCTTCGCCTGCTCGCATAGTTCTTCCTCGGTGATTAGATTGGACCAGTATTGCTTCAAGATCTGGCGCAAATATTTATAAGCGTGAAGCGGCAAATTCAGCTCCCGATGCAGTCGATAGGAGAACATGATCTCCCGGAATAAATAATAGCGGGAGGGCCGATTCATCACCTCGGAAGGAGAGGCAGGCTGTTCGGCAATTTCCTTAAGCGCAGGCAAGCTGAGCGTATGCTCGCGTATCTTCGACTGCGCTCTGGGCGAAGCCAGGTACTCCATGAATAGCCTGGCGGCTTCCTTCTTCTTTGAGTTGCGGCTCATCGCCACTCCAATTACAAGCAGCAGGGAACGGGGCTCGAATAAATACGGTAATGGGGAGATGTCGTAACGGATATCTGAATGTTTGATTTCGTTCAAAGTCATATAGTTGGTCATAATCATCGATACTCTGCCCTGCATGAATAGTTCATTGACGTCATTGCTGTTCTCGGACATATAATTCGGGAACACGTCTGTGTTTGAAATAATGGATTTGCACAGTCGGATGCAATCAAGAAGTCGGGTTCCCGCCAATTGAAAGCTACCCTTCGCGTCAGGCTCGAAACGCATCCCGCTTTGCAGCAGAAAGGCAGGCCAGCGGTTGTCGGCAAGCAAGTGAAAGTACAGTCCGTATCTGCGGCCGGGAACAGTAAGGGCGGCTGCGTGGCGAATCGTTTGACCCCAAGTCCAGCTGCCGTCAGGTTCAGGTACGTTGGATTCGATGAAGTGCTTCCTATTGTAAGCCAGTAAAATTGGCGAGAAGATAACAGGCTGTGCAAGCTGCTCTTCCCCGTGTTCAAACGCTTCATTTGCAAAAGGATAAAGACCGGAATTTTTCTCAAGAGGCTCGAGCAGATGGGTAGAGTCGGTATCCACAAGCCCCATAAATTCATTATTATTAATTGTGAATACATCAATGGCACCGTTCTGTAGATTGGATCCCTCGCTGATCCCGCTAAGCAGAACGGTGTTGACTTTAATTGCAGGATGAAGAGTTTGAAAATCCTGCAGGAGCAGCCCGAGCTGAATATCCCGCTCAATGGAATAGTGATGGCCGAGCGTCAGAGTAGTTAGCGAACCGTTAGCAGGATCGGTTATACGACTGCCGACCCGGTCTACCTTCACAATTAATCCTTCTGCAACCAACTGCTCCAGACCTTTGCGAATGGACTTGTTGCTCATCTCAAACCGTACAACTAATTCAGACTCGGAGGGCAGATATTCCCCCGGCTTATAGAGTCCGTCTCGGATGTCCCTCCTCAAGTGATTGACCATGTACTCGAGTCGTCGGCGGAATGTTTTGCGGCTGATTGGGTTTGATTGGTCCATCTCGGATCACCTCTGCATGACTCATTCGGATATTTCATCCAAAATGATACCGGAAAAGCAAGTTGTTGTACAACCCATATCCTTGCATCAGACAATGAAGGGTTGTGGTTGACAGGGAGAACAGGCGCGAGTACACTGAAGGCGAATTAGTACAGCAGTATGTACAGCAGTTTGAGTATATTCTGTTGAATTATCGTAGATGTACAGCAGTTTGTTCGTAATTTTCATTTACTTTGAAGGGATGATGGAGAGATGAAGCAAGTTAGAGTAGGAATTATTGGTTGCGGTAACTTAGGCAGAACTCATGCCAAATGTATTAAAGAAATCGGTGGGGCAGAGATTGCGGCTTATTGTGACGTGTTTGAGCCAAATGCTCAGAAGCTGTTGGCTGAATTCGGCGGTGATTATGCAACTACGGATATTAATAGGGTGTTGGAGGATTCCTCTATAGATGCTTTATATATTACGACTCTGCATGATACGCATGCAGATTTTGCAGTACGTGCCTTGGAGGCAGGCAAGCATGTACTCGTAGAAAAACCTCTGGCCATGAATCTGGAGGAATGTCTGAGGATCGGAGCAGCAGTTGCAGCAACAGGCAAGAAGCTGTTCACGGCCTTCAAGATGCGTTATTACGACATGTTAGGGAAAGCCAAGGAGTTAATCCCTCGGCCGATTATGGTTACGATGCAGATGATGGACGATCGCTGGAGCGAAGGGAAATGGGCGAACGATCCGATCAAGGGCGGCGGCAACGTGATCAGCCAAGGCTGTCATTCTACCGATATTATGCGTTACGTTGCCGGCGCAGAGCCGGTTGAGGTGTATGCAGCGGGCGGGAACTATTACCAGTCTACAGGCGTGGTTGATAATATTGCCGCAGTATTCCGTTTCAACAACGGTGCGATAGGGAACCTGGTTCAAGGGGATTGCAGCACTCCGCCGGTTACGAGCAAGTTCTTCATGCAGCTGTTTGCCGAGGACAAGTCCATTACGATCTGCGATCGCCTGACTACCTTGACTTATAAAGAAAAAGGGAAGGACCCGGTTGTGTACAAGGGCTCGGAAACCGGCTTCCTCGAGGAGAACAAGGCGTTCCTCCAATGTATCCGGAACGATGAACCTCCGCTGATCGATCATATCGATGGTCTGTATGCCACGTTGATGATCCTGCAAGCCATTGAATCGCTGCAGAGCGGCAAGCCAGAGCCGATCCAAGCCAGAGTCGAGCAAGCATTGTCTACCATTAGCTGTAAGTAGCTTGTCGATCACGATGGTTCAGAGGTTATGCGGACAATAGAGGAGGAGCATGCAATGAAGACATTAAGAGTCGGTATGGTTGATCTGGATACATCTCATCCGGCAGCTTTTGTTCCCCTTATTCGATCACTGGGCCATGAGGTTACAGCGGTGTTCGATAGTGGCGAAGTGAATCCGGTCGGGTATGCGGCAACGTTCGCTCAAGAGCACGGAATTCAGAACGTATGTAACACTTTGCAGGAAATGATGGCTCTCATTGATGTAGTATTCATTCACAGCTGTAACTGGGACGTTCATGTTGAGCGGGCCAGGCCTTTTGTAGAGGCGGATAAGGGTGTATTTATTGACAAGCCGTTTGCGGGGAATGTACGCGATCTGCAGCAATTATTGGACTGGAGCGCTGAGGGAGCCAAGATTTCTGGGGGATCTTCACTAAGATACAGTCAGGAAGTAGCGGGTTGGAAGTCACAGGCCTTTCCTCGAGAAGATTGGGTTTATGCGATTGCAGGCTGTGGGGTGGATGCCTTCAACTATGGCATTCATGCCTATACGATGCTTCATGGCTTGATGGGCCCTGGAATAAGCCAGGTCACTCACCTTGGAACGACGGGTCAGGATCAATTCGAGCTGCTCTGGAAGGACGGGCGGAGGGGGATGGTCTCCGTTGGGGGAACAGCAGGAAATATTCCGTTCTATGCCAATATCGTCTCACAGAAGCGAGTGGATTACCTTCAAGTAGACAACAGCAAGCTTTATCAGGTTCTGCTGGAGGCGGTTCTGCCTTATTATGCGGGAGAACAGCCCGTTCCCCTGCCTCTTAAGGCTCTTGCTGAGGCGGAGATGGCTGCCATAGCTGCCAAGCTGTCCATGGAGCAAGGCCGTACCGTCTCGCTGAAGGACATACCGCAAGACTACTCGGGATATGACGGCACTTCCTTCGCGCAGAGCTACAAGCGGAAGAAATATCCGCTTATCCAATCTTAGGGGCGGAGCCATGAAACCCGAAATTGCACAGCTATTAATGAAGGAATACGGTATTCCCGAGCATGCCGAGCTTACGCTAATTCATGGGGGTACCGCCAATCGTAACTATCTGGTGCGCTTTGATCAACGGAAGCTGATTATGCGCATGCGGAATAAGAAATACAGCTCCGAACTATGGATCGCTTACGAAGAACAATATTTGTACTATCTGAAAGAACAAGGTGTCCCTATTCCTGCTCCTCTTCCGAATCGAAGAGGTGCGCTGCATACGAATCTAGAGGACCAGGTATATCAACTAACCCCGTATTTGGAAGGGGATGCTTTTCAGCCGGAGAACAGAATGCAGGTTGCAGGGGCGGGCGCATTTCTGGCTAAGCTGCACAACGCACTGGCGGATTTCGTTCCAAGCGTGGATAAACAGCTCCCCCGGTACGACGATCCGGCGGTCATGCTCGCCTTGCTTGAACGTTATATGGAAGAGAATAGGCACCGGTCTGAACAGCCGGAGTGGGAACAGCTTGTTCGAATCAGGTCCTATGTAAGCGAAATCCTGCTGCATGTTCCGGATTCCTTCTACACGGCATTGCCGAAGGTTGTCATTCATGGCGATTATCATCCGGCCAATGCAGCCTTTAGAGACACGGAGATCTGTGCTTTATTCGATTTTGATTGGATTAGCTTGCAGCCTCGGATCCGAGATGTCGTGGACGGCATCCTTTATTTCTCCGGTGTTCGTCCTGGCGGTATTGACGGGACGGATATTTTCTCCTTGACCCGGAGCTGCTCGTTTGAATGGGAAAGAATAGGCGATTTTGTCAACGCTTATAACAAGAGCGTCGACCAACCTCTGCAGCAAGAGGAAGCCTACGCACTGCCGTATCTTATTTCCGCAAGATTGATTAACAGTCGTGTTCAAGCTCTGGCCAAGATCCCGGAAGCTCGCCATCTGGAGATGTTAACTGCTGGCATGGCAAGTCCATTGGCATGGATGGAGGAGAACAGGGTACGGCTTACGGAAGAAGTGAAGTATGCCGACTAATATTGATTTTGTTTGCGATAAGTTGAAGGATTGCAGCCCATATGTTTACTGAACACTCTGCTCAGGTAATAGCCGTTCTCGTAGCTGCATTTGCCTGCTATAACATCCAATGTCCAGTCTGTCTCTAGCAATAGAGTACAGGCTGTTTTTATTCGAATCGAAGTTAAATACTGCAGAGGGGCAACGGCGTACATCGCTTTAAACCTGCGAATCAATTGCACAGGAGTCAAACCCAGGTCCACGGCTACCTCTCGTATTGCCATGGATTCATGTGCATGATTCTTTAGGTGCAGGGCGACTTGCTCCATTAAACTATCGTTGGCGGCGGTTGGCAGAACATTTTCCTTCCTCCCGGATGCTTTGGCAATCAAATACCATATATCGATAAAATAATGCTGCTTCCGACTGTCGTTGTCAGCCGTTTTGTAGGTTAAAGGCTCGATGAGCCTTAGCTCCTCGAAGTTGTCATTCAAGCGTGTTGTGTGCGGCAAATGAATTAGGTAATCAGGAAATCTGGCGGCGAGCTCTTGATCGGCTTCTTCATGGGGGAGATCAAATGTAATCGCATGGAAGGATAGAGGAGTCACAATACGCCGATGAAAGGCCGTATTCGGGGGGCATATAACGAGATCTCCGGACTCGGCCTGATCGAGAACGTTGCCAATTTGGAAGTTGAACCGGCCGGACTCCACGGCGAATAATACCCAAGATGTATGAGTGTCTTGCTTGAGTAGAAATTGTTCTTTCCGCTCCCAATATATATGAGTCTTTAGTTTAGGCAACCATTCCAAGAGCTTCATCTTATGCACCTGTATTCATGAAATTATGGATATGATCTCAGAAATTATGTGGATTTTAAAGGGTAATGCTCAAGAAGTACTATGAAATTAAAGATATCATATTGTTGAGAGGAGTCAATCGAGATGGACAAACGGCAGCAAAGGCAAGCTTTGAAAACACAGATTCTGGTTGCAGGGGGAGGCATTACAGGAGTTGCAGCAGCACTAGCGGCGGCCCGTAACGGAGCACAAGTCATTCTGTGTCAGGATCGTCCTGTTCTGGGGGGAAATGCATCCTCGGAGATCCGCATGAATATTTCGGGTTCGTCTGCTATTGGCAAGGTGCTGGAAACGGAGCGCAGAGAGAGTGGAATTCTGGAAGAGATCATGCTAGAGTGTTCGGTTCGTAATCCGCAGCGGAGTGCGAGTATGCTGGATCTGATTTTATACGAAAAATGCAGGGCGGAGGCCAACCTGACCCTTATGCTGAATACAGCTTTAGTCGGAGCCGAGGTCGAAGAGGAGCGGATTCGTTCTGTTCATGTTGTACGGGAAAGCACGCAGGATGATTATGACATAACGGCTGATATCTTCGTGGATTGTACGGGAGACGGTCGACTTGGATTTGAGGCAGGCGCCCTTTATACAACGGGTCGCGAAGCCTCTTATGAATATGGGGAAGACAGCGCGAATGAGAATCGCGATGCGTATGCGTTGGGCTCCTCTCTGTTGTTCACTTCCAGAGATATGGGGAGACCTATGCCCTTTACCCCCCCGGTCTGGGCGCGTTCCTTCTCCGAGGAGGATCTGAAATTCAGGAATCATAGCACATGGGAATTCGGTTATTGGTGGGTGGAGTTTGGGGGAATGCTGGATACGATCAAGGATAACGAGTTCATCCGAGATGAGCTGTTAGCGATTATGCTGGGTGTATGGGACCATATCAAGAACAGCGGGAATCACCCGGAGTCCGCTAATTGGGCGTTGGATTGGTTCGGTTTTGTGCCAGGCAAAAGAGAGTCGAGGAGATTCATCGGTCAGCATGTATTGAATCAGAATGATATTCAGCAGGCCGTTGATTTTGCTGATACGATCGCTTACGGGGGCTGGTCTATGGATACGCATCCACCCCGAGGGATCGATGCCAAGGAGGAGAAGCCCTGCCATCAACCGTATACTCCCTACTTGTACAGCATACCGCTGCGTTCGATGATCAGCCGCAATATTAAGAATTTAATGTTCGCGGGGCGCAATTTGTCCGCTACTCATATAGCTTTTTCCAGCATTCGTGTAATGGGGACCTGTGCCGTGATGGGAGAAGGACTGGGGACATTCGCGGCTGTCGCCCTTAAGCACAGCCTTCCCTTGGAGCAGGCTTGGGTGAATCAAGCGATCGTCGAGGAAGCACAGCAGCAGTTGCTGCGGCAGGGCGCCTTCCTGCCGGGGCGCAAGCTGGAGACGAATCGGGCGAAGGCTGCAAGTGTTGCGGCTTCTTCCGAGCAGGAGCAAGGCCGGGCGGAGTGGGTGACCGATGGGCATACCCGTTCTGCGCACGGGGAGAAGGGCGTGCGACCGGATCTGACTGAAGCGGGTACGCACCGCTGGATGTCCGAGCCCGGTGACGCCGCACCCTGGTTAGAGCTGCGCTGGGAGCAGCCGGTAGACGTGACATCTGTCTCGCTGGTGCTTGATACCGGGCTTCATCGTTGGTTGACCCTCTGTCATCTGGACTCGATCCAGAAGCTCATGCAATGGGGGCAACCGCAGGAAGAAACCTTGAAGGAGTTCAAGCTGCTTGCCGAGCATGAGGACGGGGTGACCGAGATTGCGCATGTCCGGAATAACTACCAGCGTTTGCTGCATTTCCGGGTTGATTTGAAACAGCTTAGCCGACTGCGGGTGGAAGTGATTGAGACGAACGGCTTGGATCATGCGAGGGTAATGGAAGTGGTTTGTGAATAGCGGGAGTTTCAACATAGAGACATGAGTAGTCTATTACGCGACCTGGCCTTTGG
>NZ_BIMA01000175.1 GCF_004000845.1 Paenibacillus koleovorans NBRC 103111 | reverse complement strand
TCATACAGCTGTCCCGCGCCTTCACCTCGGCCCACCCCGCCTACCACCGCCGTCCGCGCCCGCTCCCCGCCCGCTCTCCCGCCGCTCTCCCGCCGCTCTCCCCGCTCCCCGCCAGCAGCTCGACCAAGATGGAGCAAATTTTTCTTGTCAGCCGCGGCAGGTTTCCTTATTATTAATTTACACGAGTAAATTATCGCTGATGAATCGAGGTTCGCAATGGCAACACGCAAACAAGTGGCGGAGCTGGCCGGCGTATCGGAAGCCGTCGTCTCCTATGTCCTGCATAACAAGTCGATCGTCAAGGAAGAGACGAAGCGCAAAGTGCTGGAGGCGATCGAGCAGCTTGGGTACCGGCCCAATTTGATGGCGCGCGGGTTGAAGATGAGGCAGACGAGGCAGATCGCCGTGCTGGTGGGCTACATGGGGAACCCGTTTGAAGCGGGTATTCTGCTGCATGTGGAGAAGACGGTGCAGGAGCTGGGCTATGCCGTGTTTTTCCATTCCTACAACAGCGGGACCGAGGAAAGGCTGAAGGAGCTGCTTCATGGCCGAGTGGACGGGATCTTGCTGCTGGGGCAGTCGCTGCACGAGGAGACGATTGCGCATTTTGCGGCGCAGGGGGTGCCGATTTTCTCTTTGCTGCAGCCGACCGTTGGGCACGAGCAGGTGGAATGGTTGGACGTGGACTGGCATGCCTCCATGTGGCAGTTAGCTTCCTACCTCAAGGAGCAAGGGCATGTACGAGTCGCTCTGATGACGCATAGGTCCGAGCGCAGTTACTTGAGCTTGCGGGCACAAGCTTTCCTGGTGGCAGCTGCAGGCACAGGGCTTCAATGCGAGCCTGAGTGGATTTTGTATGGCCAGGGTCAGTTCGAGCCGGCGCAAGCCGCGATGTTAGCCGCGATTGTTAGCCTCCGAGGGGAGGAGCTGCCCTACACGGCGCTAGTCGGCATGAACGATCTCATGGCTATGGGAGCCATGTCCGCTTGCCGCCATAGCTTCGTCAGCGTCCCGCAGCAATTAGCCGTAGTTAGCTGTGAAGGCATCCTGCTCTCCAGCGAAGTGGCGCCGCCGCTCACCACCTTGCTTTATCCGCGGGAACAGCTAGGGCAAGAGGGTACGACGTATTTTATCCGGAAGCTGATGAACGGTGCGGAAGCCGACCGAACATGGCCGGAAACAAAGCTGCAAATGGATTTGGTTGTAAGACAATCTGGGTAGTCTACCGTCAGCTGAGCGGCGGAGGGTACGTGGATTGCTTTCACATAAAAATTTACACGTGTAAATAATTCGTTTGAGAAGGATGGCGACCAACATGGTGCAAAGAAAGCAAGAGCAGTTCGAGGTGATCGTATGCGGCGGAGGGCTGGCGGGATTTTGCGCGGCGGTGGCGGCTGCTCGGTCGGGAGCGAAAACTTGTTTGATCCACGATCGGCCGGTATTCGGGGGCAACAGTTCTTCGGAGATCCGGGTTACGCCGCACGGAGCGGGGCAATTCCATAACTATGCGCGCGAGACTGGGATCATCTCGGAGCTGTTGATCGAGGAGCGCGCAACCAACCACGAGAAAATCCGCGAGAACGGCGGCACGAACAGTGTCTGGGACATGACGATGTACGATATGGCGGTGAAGACGCCGAATTTGACGTTCCACCTCAATACGACCATCACGGATGTTGTCAAATCCGACAAGAGGACGATCCGGTCGGTGATCGCTCGAGTGGCGAATGCGGAGACGGAGCTGATCCTCGACGGGCAGATCTTTATCGACTGTACCGGCGACGCCATAGTTGCGGATCAGGCCGGCTGCGTATGGCGCTGGGGGTCCGAAGGCCGCGACGAATTCAATGAGCCGCACGCTCCGCTGCAAGCAAGCAACGACACGATGGGGAGCTCGATTCATTTTCGTGCGCGCGATATGGGGCGGCCGGTTCCGTTCACCGCGCCGGACTGGGCGGTCCGACACGAGGATCCGGACTATTTCGACAAGCAAGGACGTACGTTCTACGACTTGGAGGCCGGCTATTGGTGGATCGAGATCGGCATTCCATGGAATACCGTGTATGACAATGAGACGATCCGCCACGAGCTGACCCGCCATACGCTCGGCATCTGGGATTGGATCAAGAACAAGGATCCGATCTTGAAGGAGAAAGCCAGGAATATGGCGCTCGACTGGATCGGCCAAGTGCCGGGCAAACGGGAGAGCCGCCGGGTCATCGGTAAGTACTTCATGACCGAGCACGATCCGGTGAACCGGACGGTGTTCGAGGACGAGGTGGCGTTCGGCGGATGGTTTATCGACCTGCATACGCCGGGAGGCTTGCTCGCAGCAACAGCGGAGCCTGCAAGCGCAGAAGGGTACAGCGAGATCACCGAATACGCGGTGAAAAGCTATTGCGGGCCGTACGGCATTCCGCTGCGGATCATGATTGCCAAGGACGTAGACAACCTGCTGCTCGCCGGCCGGAACGTCAGCGTCACCCACGCCGCGCTCGGCACCGTCCGCGTCATGTCGACGACCGCTCTGATGGGGCAGGCGGTCGGCACGGCGGCGGCGCTGTCGCTGAGCAAGCACCTGCCGCTTCAACACATCCCGACGCAGGCGGCACGCGAGCTGCAGCAGCAACTGCTGCGCGACGGCTGCTTCCTGCCCAGCGTCCGCAACGAGGACGCCGCGGACTTGGCGCGACAGGCGCGGGCCACCGCCAGCAGCTCCGCGACGCTTGCGGGGGCGGGTCCGCAGACGACAGACGCCACCGGCGGCTTCAGAGCCCGGCAGTGGACGCAGCTGCGGCTCGATCCGGCACCGGAGCCGCTCAACCACCGACGGGGGCAATGGATAGCAGTTGGTTCAGCAGCCATCATCGAGCAGCTAAGCCTTTGCGTCAGCAACGACTCGGATCAACCGCAGACGCTCCACATCAAGCTCGTGCCGGTCGATCACATCTGGGATTACCGTGTAGACACCGGCTCTGTAATATCCGAGACGATCCTGCACATACCCGCACTAGCGCAACAACAGTGGATCGACTGGGACCTGTTCCTTGATGCCGGCAACGGACTCCAGCCGGGACGATACGTCCGGCTCGATGCGCTGGCCAATCCGCATGTGCACTGGCATTCCTCCGGCACCTTCTTGCCCGGCCATCCTTCCGCCTATGAGATGGGGCATGGAAGAATGAGGCGCTATTCGCAAGACGGCGCGACACAGAGCTATCGCATCAAGCCGGCGCAAAGCTGCTTCGAGCCTGCGAACGTGCTAAGCGGCGTAACGCGCCCGCACACTTATACGAACGTCTGGCGCTCCGACAGCCGCGAGCCTTTGTCGCAATGGCTGCAGCTAGACTGGGTCCAGCCGCAAACGATCCGGGAAGTTCACCTGACCTTTCCAGGCCATCTGCTGAAGGAGTTCCACCGATATGAGCCGCTCTACCGCGACCCGCAGTGTCCGAAGGACTATGCCATCGAAGCTCAGTCGCCGGACGGCGCGTGGCATACGTTGCTCCAAGTAACCGGCAATTATCAGCGTCATCGCCTTCATCCATTGCCTTCGCCCGTTTCGGCCCAGAGCCTGCGCATCGTCATCCAGGCTACGAACGGGGACGCTTCCGCGGCGATCTACGAGGTGCGATGCTACTAGATTTTTTTCTTTCAATTTTGATTGTTTCCTTTCGATTTTCATCATATACTTATTTTTGATAGAGGAATGTGAAACCGAAGGAGCAGGAGTGATCACACGCATGAGCATGAAGAACACCGCGCTGTATGTAGCCGAATTGGTCATTGAAGGAGCCGAGCTGGAGGGGGACAACCCGCTTCCCGTCTTTCGCAATCGCAAGCACAACCGGGATGTGAAGGAGAACGGGACCCTCTCGGACGAGCAGAAGCATCTGCTGGGCTACGAGGCGGGAGAGCGATATTTGCCTTATCGTATGCAGGATCTGTACTCCAGAAACCGGAAGACGCTTCGTCAGAAATCGATCGTGCTCGAGAACGACGTGCTGGAGGCTGTGTTTTTGCCGGAGTACGGCGGCCGCTTGTATTCGCTCAAGAATAAGCAGACCGGGCTCGATGTGTTTTATAAAAATCCGGTGTTCCAGCCTGCCAATCTCGCGATCCTCAACGCCTGGTTTTCCGGCGGGGTGGAGTGGAACGTCGGTCAGCTCGGGCATACGTTCGCGACCTCTTCCTCGGTTTACGCCGCTCAGCTGACGGACGACGAAGGGAACCCGTTCCTGCGCCTGTATGAATATGAACGCTGCAAAAATGTGTTCTGGCATATCGACTTCCACCTGCCGCCCGGGGCCGACATGCTCCAGATTTACGTACGCATCCTGAATGACAACGAAACCTCCGTGCCGATGTATTGGTGGACGAATGTGGCGGTCCGGGAAACCGAACAAGCGAGAGTATTCTCCTCCACAAGCGATGTCATCTATATGGATCCGCGTTTTGGAGGCTTTGGCGCGGAGCAGCTGCCTGAATTGCCTTCGGTTCCGGGAGAAGACGTGACCTTCCCGATGCGATTCCCGTTCGCCAACGAGTATTTTTTCCAAACGCCGGAGTCGGTCGCATCGCCGTGGGAAGCAGTCGCCTATGAGGATGGCCGGATGTTCTACGAGCGCTCTACTTCTTTGTTGCGCTATCGCAAAATGTTTTGCTGGGGCAATCATGCCGGCGGCAGACGGTGGTGCGATTTCTTGGCCAACCCGGGAGAAGGCAATTACATTGAAGTACAAGGCGGCTTTGCGCCGACGCAGCTGCATGGTCTCGATATGCCGGGCCGGACGGAGTGGGACTTCACGCAGCTGATGGGCGAAGCGTCGATCGACCCTGAGCTGGCTTGCTCCAGCGGCTGGGAAGAAGCGAGCGCCTATGTTCAGCGCAGTGTAGACAGCCTCCTGAATGAGCAGGAAGTGTATCGCATCCACGAGCGGCTTCAGCAACTGGCGAACCGTGAGCCGCAGGCGCTGCTGCACCAAGGCTCGGGCTGGGGAGCGTTGGAGAAGCTGCGGAGAGAAACGCTGGAGGGCAGATCAATCCCGGCCGGCCTGCCATTCGGTGGAATGGGTCAGACGCAAGTGGATTGGGTGGCCCTGCTGCAGGATGGAAGCTTGCCGGTGCGCGAGGCGGCGGCTGTCCCGGACTCCTGGATGGTGCAGGACGAGTGGCAGGAGCTGCTGGAGGCGAGCTTGAAGGCGGAATCGAACCGGTCGTGGAACGCGTATTTGCATCTTGGAGTTATGCTTTACGAGAAAGGGCTGGAGGAGGCCGCCGTCTCCGCTTGGGAAACCTCCTTGCAGCTCGAGCCGTCTGTGTGGGTGTACCGGAACCTGGCGGAGGTGTACAAACGCAAAGAGAGCTTCGATAAGGCTCGATCCTATATGGAACAAGCTTACGAGCTGTCCGGCGAAGTGCCGGAGCGGGCGATCGTGGAAGAATACCTGAACCTGTTGATTCAGGCGAAGGACTACCAACAAGCTTGGAGCGTTTATGCGGCTTTGCCGGAATCGCTCACGAACAGCGACCGCATACAGATTATCGTAGGCGCGGCCGCTCTGGAGCTGGATCAGGATGCGTTCATGCAGGCGTTGTTTCAGAAGGAGTTTGCCGTCATCCGGGAAGGCGAAGTGCTGATCATCGAGCTGTGGTACAAATACAACGCCAAACAACTGGCGCGTGCGAGAAACGTAGAGGTGACGGACTCGATTCTGGAAGAAGCGAAGGTCCAGTTCCCTCCGCCGAAAAATATCGATTTCAGAGTGGTTGGCTGGTAATCAGCAACGAATAAGGCAGGCAGCGGGAATCTGGTTCCCTCTACCTGCCTTTCATTATGTGTTGCTCCCTGTACTCGCTCGGCGACTGCCCGGTCAGCTTGTGAAAGAGCCTGGAGAAGTAATGGATGGAAGAGAAATGATGCTTCTCGGCGATCTCCGTAATGCTGAGCGGGGAAAACCGCAAGTCGTCTTTGGCCCGGTTGATGCGGAAATGGTTGATATATTGATTGGGCGAATATCCGGTTGCTTTCTTGAAAATCTCGAAGAAGTAGCCCCGGCTGATCGGCAAGCCCTGGGAGTACGTCTCCAGCGGATGCAAGCTGCCATTCATAATGTCTTGCTCCAGCTTCTCAAGCACTTTATGGATCCTGGGGTCGGGAAGATGATCTTCATGCAGAGCGAAGGTAAGGAAATGCTCCATAAAGCTCTGAAAATGGCGTTGGATTTGCAAGCTGCGCATAAAGGTTCGTGCCGAAATGAATTCGTTCGAGATATAAAAGCTTTCGAACCAATCGATCCACGTGCGGATGGGGTCTACTCGAGAAAACTCGGGAATCGGGTAGGGGAAGCTTGGACCGATTAGCGCATATTCCAACCGGTCCGGATCATAGCAGATTGCGCTGGGCGCCGGGAACGCGCCTTGTCTGTCGACAAATTGCCAATCAAAGTAGCAGCAGACATGGACCATCGGGGATTCGGCATCCGCGATCCACTCGTGAGGTTGACCCGCCGGGATGTAGTAGAGAGAGCCCGGAATCGCCTCATAGCTGCGTTCTTCCGTCTTAAGAATCCCTGCGCCTTCACGAATGAGGTACAACGAGCTCGTATAACAAATACGATGCAGGCTCGTTTGACCTTTGGAAAAAGGGTACTGGGTTGCAAAGTACACGTAGGGGTTGAGCTGGGCGATGTTCAAAAGATGCCAGACCTCCTCATTTTACCTGACAATTGTGCAAATATCGGATTCGTTACTAAATACAGAGAGCAGGTAAGAAGACTATATTGGAATTGTATCATGAATCAAATAAAGGAGTGAATGCGGTGCTGGATACGAATGATTTGCTGACGGATGAACAAATGATTCAATTCATTACGAAAGGGTATGTGGTGCTCCGGAATGAGGTGCCGCCCGGGCTGCATCAGGAGGTGATGGGCAAAATCAACACGGTGCTTCACCATGAGGGAAACCCTGGCAATAATATACTGCCTCGCGTACCTGAGCTGGGTCGATTCTTCGAAACCTCTGTAGTCAGGGGAGCCTTGACCAGCGTGCTGGGGGCGGAGTATTACATGCATCCTCACCGCCACTGTCACTACAATCGGCCGGGCAATCCGGTCCCTGGAGGCGGCGTATGGCACAAGGACGGGTTCTGGTCCTCCATGCGCAGCCACAGGCCCTGGTGGGCCATGATCTTCTACTATACCCAGGATGTAACGCTAGATATGGGCCCAACCGCGATTATGCCTGGAACGCAGTACTTCGAAAAGTTTCCGGGGGATGAGGCTGAGACGCTTCTGCCTACAGGTAAGGCGGGGACGATGGTTCTGGTTCACTTCGATCTGTGGCACAGGGCCTCCATCAACAGCTCTCAGCTGGATCGGTACATGCTCAAGTTTCAATTTGTGCGGTTAACGGCTCCGGCATCTCCGACTTGGAATCATAAGAGCGACAGGTTCGACCTCCCCCTGGAAGCTCCGGCACAGCTTCCGGATCTGTGGCTCGATGTATGGAAGTGGCTTAGAGGACAAGGATCTCTTGCCGGCGAAACGAAGGAAGAAGCTGAGGCTCCCCGTGTTCAAGAACTCGGCCGTATGCTTAGGGAGGAGGAGGTGCGCGCCTTGAATGCCGCCTATTCGCTCGGCACGATGGGCATGGCAGGAGCGGAGGAGCTGCTGAAGCAGCTGCGGGAAGGAACGTACTTGATCGCAACCCGTGCGGCGTATGGGCTTCAAGGCTCGGGAACCGTAGCGGTTGCAGGATTAACGGAGATCCTCGGTCGGCATCCGGATGATAAACGCAGGGCGCTGGCCGCCTTCGCGCTGGGGATGCTGGGCAATGCGTCCATCGAAGCGGTTCCCGCCCTAGTTGCGGCTACCCGCGACGAGAGTATGTGGGTTTGCCGGAACGCAATCGAATCGCTCGGCATGATGACGCAGCGTGCGGATTTGACGGTGCCTGCGCTGACGGAAGCGCTTGTGGCCTCGGTGGAGCAGGAGAAGGACATGATCTTCGATACAACGGACCCGTATGGGAAAAACCAAGCGTACATCCAAAATAAAATCGGGTATACCGCCTGTCTCTCGCTCCTTCGTATCGGGCGCGAGGGCGACCCGTCGATCGTGTTACATGCGATTAAGCAGGCGCTGACTAGTAAGGATCGATATGTGCGCGCTTATGCCTTCGAAGTGTTGGGCCAGCTTCGCTCTCCGGAATCGCTCGAGGCGCTGATCGATCATTTCCGCTCAGCCAGATGGTGCCCGGACACGCATAAGGCTAGTGGTTATTAGGCTATTATTACGAAAAAATACAGCGGCGCCAGGACATGGTCCTAACGCCGCTGCTCTGTCTTATACCCGTTCCTGCACAAACTTCACAAATTCGCGAAGCAGCTCCTCCGACCCATACTGCTTGGAGAAGTCCTCCACGCCGAGCCAGCCGTCGTACCCTACCGCCTTCAGGTGCTTCAGCACCGCAGCGAAATCCACGCTGCCGGCGGCAAGCGGCGCCCAACGGCTCTCCCAACGGACCGTGCCGTCCTCGCGTTGGCCATTTTCAAACCAGCCCGTATTCTTCACATGGACATGCGCGAGATAAGGACCGAGCAGCTCGAGGCCCATGCGCCAATGCTCGTAGCCTTCATGCACCATGTTGCCCGGATCGAACAAAACGCCGATATGATCGGAATCGCAATGGCTGACGAGGCGATGCGCCAAACTCGCGCTTGGCGAGATCGTGTTATGGTGAGTCTCCACGAGTCCTTTCACCCCGAACTGCTTGGCCATTTGCTCGGCTTCCTTCAAGTAGCGGACCGTTTTCTCATAGAGCTCCGGATAGGGAGTCGAACCGTCGTAACCTGCTACGCCAACGCGAATCGCAGCAGCTCCGATCAGCTTGGCTTTGCGGAACGCATGCTCGGTTTCAGCTAGATCCAGGTTGTTCAGATAGGGCGTCAAGCCGGCGACCACAAGTCCACGCGATTCGGTAACTTGCTTGAACTGCAGCGTCTCTTCGTCGGACAGCTCCGGATCGATCGAACACAAATTGTTGCCCCAGAACGATGGCGCCTGGTCGCGGACCTCTGCCGGAGTGCCTTTGAATCTCCACTCAATGCCATGCAATCCTGCCGCTTTGGCGGCGTCGGCCAGCTGCTCCGGACTCAAATCCGGCGTGACGACGGTAAATACAGACAGCTTCATTTTCAAATTCCCCTTCCTTCCGATTCACAATACTTCCATCATACCGTCCCGCCACGGCAAACAACATGGATGAGACAAAGCTATATTTGTACGAGAGTAAGGTGATCTTGTAAAATAAAAATCGATGGTAGTCTAGGGTATATTCCCCTCGATTGGAGGCTTTTATCATAGAAGCGACCCGTAGTACGATCGGAAGTTTGCTGGAGAATCTCGCCGTTCGGATCGATCATGCACAGTTTAAAACCGGATTCCCGGACTGGAAGCGCAACAACGAGCTGCCGGCGTTCAATCGGCTTTATTTTTTGACGGGCGGAGAAGGGTATGTCGAGATCGACGGCAAACGCTACTTTCCTAAGCCAGGGCAGTTGTTTATTTTGCCTGCCGGCACACGTCAAACGACGGAAACATCGGAGGATCATCCCTTTGAGCGGTATTTTTGCCATTTTCACGCGATGATCGGGGAGTGGTCATTGTTGCATGCGGCCGGGCGGGCGTTTATCGCCACCCCGTCGGAGCCGGAGCGGGTTCGCGGGTTGTTCGAGCAATTGATTCGGCATTATAAAGCAAAGGAACCATTTTCTCCGCTTTTCATGCAGGCTGCTTTGCTGGAAATGCTGGCGCTTTGTTTGGAGGGAAGCGACGGCGTCACGTATGTTCAAGCTTTCCTTCGCGCGCAGGAACGCCACAAGCTGACCAGGGTGCTGGACTACATTGCCACGCATTTGAGCGAGTCGTTGGAGATCGAGCGGTTGGCGGAGCTGGTGCATTTTCATCCGAACTATTTTATCAGCTACTTCCGCAAGCATACCGGGCTGCCGCCCATCCATTACATTCAACTGAAACGGATGGAGGAGGCGAAACGGCTGCTTTCGTTTACGACGCTCAGCATTTCCGACATCGCGGACCGGGTGGGGCTGGAGCTGGCGCATTTTTCGAAAAAGTTCAAAGCCTACAGTGGCTTGTCTCCTTCGGCTTATCGGGGGGCGACGAGGTAGTTGTGTTGAACTCTGCGAGACCTGATCGGCGAAACTTCTGATCGGGTTTTTCTCGACATATAAGAAAGTTTAAGTTCTTCACCGTATTGAAGCGTCAGGGTTTCCTGGCTTTCTGGGGTAGTCGGACTCAGAA
>NZ_BIMA01000174.1 GCF_004000845.1 Paenibacillus koleovorans NBRC 103111 | reverse complement strand
AAAGATCATTTCGGCGGAATATCGCAGATTGCTCTATATAGGGACTATTATCTCGTATAGCTCTTCTGCAGCATTTTGAGCAGGCCGCTATGAGTTATTTTTACACGAACCTCAACCGCATCCAAAGAATCCTTGGTTAAGAAGAATGGAGCTTGAGTTTTTAATTGTTTCCATATATCGGGATGGTGCAGGTAGGTGAAATATTCAAGTTGATAAACATCTGATTTTAGCTTGAGTGCTTTGAGGAACGTTTCTCGCACCTCTTTTTGAATCAAGGACTGCGCAATTTGACTGAGCTGCTGTTCGCTGGCTGGATGTATCTGTTCGACGATATTTCCTGTAATAGTCAGTTTGATCCGGTATAGGGGCTTCCCATTCGTAAACGATTCGGTAATTTCCTGCTTCGGGCTTTCTAATGACAGGACGGCAAGCAACGTGTTGTCTTCTCGGATTTCCAGAGGCGTTCGATTGGTTTCGGACGTCATCCAGCGCAAGCCGCTTAAATCCTCATTCCCTATCCAACCTCTTACTGCCTTGTCTCTGACAACAAAAGCGCCGTTCATTTGGAGCTTGGGGTCCGGCTTTTGATTTTTTTCCCATTGAGCCGGGTTAATGCCGAGCGTGGGGAGTATGATCGTTTTCCCCGGCTCCCAATAATCCGCTGAGAAATGCAGCAACCGAATCGGAGGGAGCCATGACTTCTGCTTGTATGTTTTACTCGGTTCATGCATAACGGTGGACAGGGAAGAAAGGTTGTAAAACGCGGTCGCATGGAACAATTCGTCAATATTGCCCTTGGTGCCAAAAATCCACGGTGTGTAACGGATCTCACGGAATCGGTTAATAGCATCCGCAAAGCCCTGGATTCCGTGTTTCAGGGCCGCTTCCGTCACAATGATGGCTGTAACATGACTCCAGACGATTCTTTGCTGAGCCGTATCGTATAGCTGGTCCATCGCCATGCTGACCGTCTCCCCGGTGCCTTGTCCGGAATAAGCGAGCGGCTCTGTGGTGCCGTTTCTGCTTTCCTGCCTCGCAATAACGGTGAAATCAAGCATTTGGGCATAAACATGGTAGGTGTTGTCGGAGTAGTCGATACCGATCCCGGAGATATAGTCGATATCCTCAAGATCATGACTGTCCCAGCACCCGGTCAGCAATAGGAGTAGAGACGGGATCAGAAGCAGGCCGGATATCCGAGTTGTTTTCATGCAGCATTTACGGTTCCTCTCTGTACAGATTCTGTTGCTTGAGGCTGTCGGCTTTCGTCTGCTTCCACTTTTTGGGCACGGCCCAAACGGCTCGCAGGATATCCTTGAATGTGACGGGGGAAAGCGGCTCCAGATAACCGACTCCGAACGAACTCAATCCGGACAAGTAGGCGACGATGGCAAACATGCTGATAAAAAAACCGAACATGCCGAAAATGGACGAGCCAAGCAGCACAAATATCCGGAGCACGCTTACGGAGCCGCTTAACGATTGATTCACTAGGGTAAATGTCGATACTGCGGTCACTGCAGATACGACCAGCAGCGTAGGAGATGTTAATCCGGCCCGGATTGCAGCGTCCCCGACAATCAATCCGCCAACGACCGCAACGGTCTGGCCGACGGCCTTCGGAAGCCGGATGCCCGCCTCCCGGAATAATTCGAATAGACCCAGCATGAGCACGGCCTCCATAGATGTGGATAACGGCAAGCCCTGTCGGGAATTGGAAACCGTAGCAAGCAGCCGGAACGGCAACTGCTCCATATTAAAGGCGCATAAAGCGACCCAAAATCCGGGCAAATAGATGGCGATAAATAAACCGATAAAACGCAGCGATCGCTCCAACGCAACAAAGTAGTAAGGTAAATGCAAATCCTCCGGCGATTTCAGCTGCTCGGTCAAACCGGAAGGGGCGATGAGCGCCATCGGCGATCCATTAACCAATACGGCAAACCGCCCCCGAATCAAGCTCTGTGCAACATAATCGGGTCGTCCCATGTAATCGATTAGAGGGAACAACGAGAACTTGGAATCGCCCAACGTCTCTTCCAACTGGGAGCTGCTTAGGAGCGCCGTTTCATTCCGGTAAGACAGAATTCGTCTCCGGGCCTCTTCAACCAGATTCGGATTGATGACACCGTCCAGGTACACGAGAGAAACTGTGGTCTGACTCTCCACGCCTAAGATAAACCTTTCATTATACAATTTATGCGTGTGCAATCGTTTCCGAATTAGCGCTATGTTCGTAGACAGCTCTTCCGTAAATCCGTCCCGAGGTCCTTTGAGCGATATTTCGGTTGCTGACTCCGAAGGGCTCCGTTTTGGAATGCTCTCGATATTGTGCGCATACATCCGTTTGCTCGCACGATGAAGCAGGAGGAGCGCTCCGCTGAACAAGTGGACGGACATATCCCGGTCGGCTTGGATCTCTGCTACCGTCAGCTTGGCATGCAGCTTATCCCAAGTTTCCGCTCCTGGGTCTCCGTTCTGGAATACTTGCTCCAATGCGGGCAGGACGAAATCGGAGATCTGCTTGATATCGACAAGTCCCTCGCAATAAACGATCGTGATGGTTTCCGAAGCTTCGCCAAACCGGCAGTTTTGAATTTTCACATCAGCGCTGCCTTGATAATGGATGCGAAGCCTCTCTTCATCCCATTCACTCCAAGTATCGTCTTCCCTCGTACTCGATGAGCCGACAATCCGATTGCTTTTGGTCCGGGTTCCGAGCCACGGTTTCCTAATCAAATGTTAGCCCCCTTCTTGCGGTTGATCCACATGATGATCGCGAACAAAACCGTCGAGACCGTAATAATGATGATAAAGGACCCCATGTAATACCATTTGGCAAGCTTCAGATAATCAAAATCGTTGATCGCAGGCAGGCACGCCAGCACTAATAAAGCTCCTGCAAGGAGCAGGATGGGCACTGCGCGAACGGATTTCGTGTCTTTGCCCTTCTTGAATAGCTCCGCCGTCATATATAGCATGAGCGAAATGCGTACAAATGCGCCTGAGAGCCATTGATAGATCGACAAGAAGTCCACATGAGACACGTAATCCCCAATCCGTACCAGCTTCCACTGCTCAAAGGTCGGGTATCGGATCAGTACCGCTTCGTAGCCGAAAGCGGCGATGGCTCCGGTTAAAGGTCCGACTGTCAGTCCGGCAAGAAGAAAGACCAGTATCATCAGATGATACCATCTGATTTTGTCACGGATAGAATGCTGCATAAAAATAATGATGAACACCTCCACAAAGCTACTGGCCGCATAGAGCATGCAAGACGCAATTCCTGAGAACCCGGCTGTGCGGAATACAGGAAACAGGAGGTCGTATCGCTTGACTTGAAAATTGGCGGCCATGACAAAGTAACCCAGCAGCCAAACGAAGGGAAGCAATAGGCCTGCAATGATGGCTATGGAACGTATGCCTTTCAGGGCGGAATAGACGCAAAGCGCCAGTAAGGTGAGGGTAGTGGCCAACATTGGCGTTTGCGGCAAATAGGATACCTCTGTCCAAACAATGACTTCTTTCAGCGTAATAAATGCGTTTATAAAGAAAAAGGGAAACACGACTAAGGCTATTACTGGCGGTAAAAGGTTGTAATTGTGCGACCGCAGCCATGTCATGATGTTCGTCTGTTCGGTTTTTCTAATGATAGAATAGGGCAGAAGTGTCCAAAGTATGCATAACGGGGCAACCAGAATAACACTCATCCAGGAATCCTTCTGGGCTGTATTGAGAAGCAGAGGGATCACCGTTACATGATTGTCCAGTCCAATTGCCATTATTAGCAGCATGCTTGCTTGCAACATCGATATGTTCCCTCTAGGCATCATTGGGCTCCGGTCTCCTTCCCGCTCTTGAACAAATCCAGTATGGACACTTTTACATTCAATTAGACAAGAGGGCAGATGGCTGGAGAGGAGAGGTGAAGCGATCGCCTTTGGCATTATTTTGGAACCGTTTATTTTTCACCCAAAATCAATAGATAGTGCATTCTGCTTTCACGAAATGGGTGATATAGTAAATCCAAACTTGAACGCGCTTACAAGAAAAAGGGCTTCGGTGGAACAGCCAAACAAGAGTTCTTTGCCAAGGAGAGATGAACAACATGTCGGAAGGTCTGCTTGGGTTGGCCGACTATAGGGTGGATGTACTGGTTCTCGGGGGAGGCTTTGGCGGCGTCGCCGCTGCCAGAAGCGCGGCTCAGGCCGGAGCTTCCGTGATGCTGGCGGAGATGCGGACGTATCTCGGGGAGGAACTGACGGCGACGTATCAATATGCGATCGATCCGGATAAGCTTCAAGAAATAGCTGCATTTTTTAATTGGGGACAGCGGGAACTAATGATGGAGGGGACTACGGAGTCGCTGCCGGTGCTGACGCCTGACAGCATCAAGCTGAAGCTGGAAGATGTATTGCTGGAGCAGAAGGTGAAGCTGCTGTACAATGCGCGAATGGTGGAGTGGACGCTGGACAGGAACGGATATCTTGTAACGCTGACCGGCAAATTCGGGACCAAGACGGTTCGCACGTACCAGCTCATCGACGCCTCGTCGGAAGGGGTGGTGGCGGCGACCCTCCCTCAGGCAGAGCTGCGATACCGGGATCGGAATGTACGGGTGGAACGAATGATTTCCTTGCGAAAGGTGGAGACGGGAGCTCCGGACGAGTCTTCCTTGCGCGAGGCAGCCGCCAGGCTGGGGCTGAAGCAAGTCCAGGCGATCCCGGCTGGTTCCGAACAAGGGCATATGCTGCTTCGGTTCAGCTGGGAGGAGCCGTATGCGCAGGACCCTTTCTGGACCAATCAAACGGAGATCAAGGCGAGAACGATTTCCATGGACTTGTTCCGTTTGCTTAAGGCGACCGAGCACAAGTTCAAGAATGCGGAATTGATAAATGGAGCCCATGAGCTGACTGCAGCGCCGAGACGGAGGACGCAAGGGTGCGACGTCTCTCCCTACATGGCCATGCCCGGCATATGGATTGCTAGCGGTAATGCCGATCTGGAGGATGAAGCATCCGCCGAGCTGCAGAGAAATGTAGCTGCCCTTGCTCGGTTAGGTCACGAAACAGGGGAACATGCGGCCAAAGCAGCTCAGGAAAATCCAAGCCAGCTCACCGCCGCCACTGCTGTTACCGTCAGTCACCACTCTGACTCGGCATGCGGAACGCTGCCCACAATCCATCTAACCACCGATGTGCTGGTCATCGGCGGAGGAACGAGCGGGGCTTCAGCGGCGATTGCTTCCGCTGAACAAGGGACGTCCACCATGCTGTTCGAAATGAACAGCGGCTTGGGAGGAACGGGAACCGTGGGCGGAGTGGATTCTTATTGGTTCGGTCGAAGGGTAGGCTTTACCGCTCGAGTAGCAAGCCAAGTGAGAGAAGAGCATGAGTCGATGGGCTTGAAGTGGCAAGGCGCTACGGCAGAGAAGTGGAATATCGAGGCCAAGATGTTTGCTCTTCTGAAGATGGCCGTCGAGGCGGGGGTGCGCATCTTCTGGCGCAGCATGCTGGTATCGGTCCTGAAGGAAGGCGGTCGGGTAATCGGGGCGAGAATCGCGCTTCCTGATTGCCTTGTCGAAGTGCGCGCGTCCTGCGTGATCGATGCGACCGGCGACGGAGATGCGGCAGTGCTGGCCGGCGCTCCCTATCTATATGGATCGGAGCGCGACAGTATTACGATGTGGTATTCCAAGGTTCCTCAAGTAAAGCCGGGTCTGTACAAGAATAATTTTACCAGCACGGTGGACGTAGGCGACGCGGAGGACTATACCCGAGCGATCCTGACGGCCAGGCGAAGATTTATCGGCTATGATCATTGCGCCTACATCGCTCCCCGGGAATCCCGCCATATCGTGGGGGAGGTTCTGCTGTCCCTGAGCGATCAATTGGCTCTGCGAGAGTGGCCGGACGTGGTCAATATTTGCTTCAGCAATTACGATATTAAAGGGCACAGCTGCTCCGATTGGATCCGGATGGGCCTGCTGCCGCCCAATCTGGAGATTGAAATCCCGTATCGCGCGCTGCTTCCGAACGGGGTAGACGGGCTGCTGGTCGTGGGCAAAGCGATTTCCGGCACCCATGACGCTCTTCCGGCAATCCGAATGCAGGCCGATCTTGAGAATTTAGGAGCCGTAGGAGGGATTGCCGCTTCCTTGGCTGCCCGTCTTTCCGTCCCGCCCAGAGAGGTGCCGTTGCACTTGCTTCAGCAAGAGCTCGTCCGCGTGAACATTTTGCCGGAAACCATCCTTTCCCGCGCGCCTAGGCAGATCGAAACGATAGAACAATTGGAGGATTGGGTATCCAAGCTGGACGACCAAGAAAGGCTGTACGAGTTCGCCAATATGGGATATGAAGACGTATACCGGGAGCGTATTCCCATGGCGGTCGTCTGTATGGCGGATTCGCGTGTGATCCCTCTGCTTCGACGAGAGACGGACAATCCAGGCTCACCGAGACGGTTGACGGCGGCCAAAGCATTGGCTTGGCACGGAGACCCGGCTGGAATCCCCGTCCTGCTGGAGGAGATGGAACGATTTCTCCAATTCGATGAATTGCCGGGACGCGACACCTCGATCAAATACGTAACCGCTCCTCCCGACCATGGGGCGATGCCGGAGCTTGCCTATCTCCTGTATACGCTAGCCATGACCAATGATTGCCGGGCGGCCGTAGACGTGGCCAATCGCGCGGTAAAGAAGCTAAACCCGACATGGGAAAAGTTTACCGACCCCAAACACGGTTTATTCTATTATGTCGATAGCCTATGCCATATGGCGGAGCGATTAGGACACCCGGATTTCATTCCATCCTTGAAGGTGCTGCAGCAAGATCCCCTCTTTAGCGGACGTACCTCCAATGTTCTGCTGCAGCCGGACTTCTTCGAGGAAAGAGCCGCTTACTTGGAATTGGTCATTGCGAGAGCGTTGGCTCGGTGCGGGGATAAAGACGGATTGAGGACACTGGCTGAATATTTGGGGGATGTTAGAAAAATTCTCGTTCGTCATGCGCATCAAGAGCTGAGCGCTCTGACAGGCAAAGCGTTCGGGCAAGATGGTATGCTATGGGAAAAATGGATTGGCAGTCTGGACGCGTGGCAGCCTTGCCCGTGGAAGGCCGACGCCATTCATCGGTAAAATAAGGTCCGGCTCCGATGCCGGGCCTTTCTCTCTATCTGATCCGAGAAGTATGCTATGATGAAAACGTATACACTTCTGGGGGTGACAACGGTGTTCAAGTTGCTGCTAGTAGAAGACGAGGTTATCACAAGAGAGGCGCTCAGCCAAAGTATGCGCTGGCAGGATCTCCAAGTCGGCGAGTTGGCGGAGGCGTCGAACGGGAAGCAGGCGTTGGCGCTGGTAGGCACGTTTCGGCCCGATATTATCGTTACCGATGTGCGCATGCCGGAGATGTCCGGCATAGAACTCGCTGCCGAGCTGGAGCGAATGGGCTCTGACGCCAGTTTGATCATGATGAGCGCGTACTCCGACATGAATTATATGAAGTCCGCCATTAAGCTTCATGCGGTCGATTATTTGCTTAAGCCCGTAGACGTTCAAGAGCTGGAGCAAGCGGTCCGAACGGCGATTGAACGGCGCAAGAGCAAGTCTGACCAGCACCAGATTCATGCCATGCTGCAGATGAGTCTCCCCGTGCTGAGGGAGCAATTTCTCAACAGCCTGCTGCAAGCTTCCCAACCCGTGATTTCGAGGGAGGAGCTCTCCGCACGCTGTCGGTCGCTGCAGCTCCCCCGGTATGTCGATGAATGTTTTCGATTAGTGCTTGTTCCATCCGAGGAGCCTGCCAAAACGGCGAAGGATTTGGAAGCGGCCTGGAATTCACGAATGGGCATGTCCGATACCGCGATTAGCTGGAGCAAGGGCAATCACGCCCTAATGATGATTCCCGGAGCGCAGGAACCGGAGGTATCCGCTTGGAGTCGATCGATCGAACAAACGGGCGGGAGGCCGAACCGACTGCAGATCAGCGATACGTTCGAATCGTTCTTGCAATTGGGGGAAGTCTATTCAAGCTTATTGGAGCGTGAAGCGCCTATAGCGGCTGCCGGATATTTGCCCAGAGAGAGGGAGTCCCTTCTCATCCAAAGCATTAAGAGCTACATTGCGTCGAATTACTGGAAGGATCAATTGTCCATTCTGGAAATGGCCAACGAACTGAACTATACGAGCGCCTATATTTGCATGATATTCAAGAAAGCCACAGGAGACACCTTGAATCACTATTTGAACGAGTATCGTTTGCAGAAGGCGAAGGAGCTGATGAACGACGTCACGCTCAAAATTGCCGATGTCGCCGCATTGGTCGGCTACAGCAGCGAGAACTATTTCAGCAAGGTGTTCAGGAAGTACGAGGGCCTATCTCCATCCGACTATAGACGAGGGGGGATTTGACTTGTCGCTCAGTATGAAGAAGCTCGCGCTGCGTTATCGCCTTTTTTTTCATTCTCCCTGCTGATCATTGCCTCGACCGGACTGTTCGGATACTTCGCCTACCGAGAGAATATGAAGACGGCGGAAGAAAACTTTACGAATGTCATTTCCGGCAATCTGGTGCAAACGAGCAATGCTCTGCAGAATCTGCTCGAGGAGACGGAGAAGCAAGCCGCTTTCCTGTCCTATAATTTCCAGCTCCAGGATGCCCTGCGCCGCGAGAACGGATCGGTGGCCGATCAATATGACGATTATCTGGTAGCTCAACGAGCCCTGGATGCGATTGAGAAAACCTATGGGTTAAAGGTCAAGCTCTATCTCGACCGTCCACGACGGTTTTTGAACGACGGGATTCGGTATTTGGATCAAGCGGAGCTCACGGCCAGCCGACTGAATGCACTCCAGCCCTCCAATCGATCAGGATCAGGTTGGTTTTATGCTTTCAAGCCCGGAGAAGGGTTGACCTTGTCCTGCTTGGTGGAGATTGTTAGTGTAAGGGACTTTACCCATCTCGCGACCGCCACGGTTAGTTTGAACGAGGAGCTGGTACGCAGAGTGTCATCACAGGCGGCATCATCCCTTATTCACCGATGGTTCCTGATTACGGAGAATGGGATCGCGATCTCGTCTTCGTCTCCCGAGCTGCTAGATCAGCCTGTGCTGCCCCCTGATTGGACGAAGCGCCGAGCAGAGGGACAGAACGGGGTCATGCAAAATTCTACTAGCGAAAACCATTTAACTGTCTATGAAAAATTGCCGTCATTCCCTCTGTTCGTCCTCGCGGAGATTCCCATGAGCGAGATGACGAATCGGGCGCAAGCGATCGTTCGCAACTTCCTCTGGGTGGCTGCTGCCATCTTATCGCTTTCGTTCCTCGTTGCTTATATCGTTTCAACGGGAGTAACCCGCCGCATCCGCAAGCTGGTTGAAGCTATGGGAGCCGTGGAGAAGAACGACTTCAAGATCAGGGTCCACACCGATTATCTGGATGAAGTGGGCATACTTTCAGGAAAATTCAATTGGATGGTTGAGCGCATACGGGCTTTAATCCAGGACGTGTATAAGACCGATTTGGAAAAAAAAGAGGCGGAGCTCAATCTGCTGCAGGCCCAAATCAATCCTCATTTTTTGTACAATACGCTCAATGGGATTCATTGGATGGCCGTTCGGCACGAAGCGCCCGAAATCAGCGCCATGGTGCGGAACCTGTCGGACTTCCTCCGATTGAGCTTGAACATCAGCAGAAGAACCAGCATCGCAACGGAGCTGGAGCATGTACGCGCCTACTTCGCCATTCAGCGCATTCGATTCAACGAGCGAATCCGATTGGTTATCGACGTCGAGCCCGAATTGCTTGCGTGCTCTACACTGGCGTTGATCCTGCAGCCTCTGGTGGAGAATGCCTTGCTTCACGGAATTTTGCCCGATGAAGACCGTATAGGGACGATTGCGATCCGAGGCGAGCTTCAGGACGGTCTTGTCATGCTGGAGGTGTCGGACGACGGACGCGGGATGACGGAGGCGCGCCTCTCCAAGCTTACGACCGCGTTAAGAAGCGACGACCCAACATCGATAGGGAACGGGCTTCGCAATGTACACCAAAGAATTCGGTTTCAATTTGGAAAGGAATACGGGCTTGACCTGCTGAGTGGGCTTGGCGAGGGAACCACTTGCATTCTTATTTTTCCCGCCACATACGAGTCCGTATAACCGGGAGACTGCGACACGGGATTCTCGAAAATAACGCTAAGAACGAAATCAAAATCATAGTGGGCAGGCAGAGGGAGTGAAGGAGCGAAACGTCCGCCTTTGAAAGCGTGGCCAATCTCAGCTTCCATTCCATCAAGAGCCATGACTACAACAACGGCCGGAACCCCTCTTTCTTCC
>NZ_BIMA01000173.1 GCF_004000845.1 Paenibacillus koleovorans NBRC 103111 | reverse complement strand
TTTTGGTCTACTGTCGCCCTAGAGACGGACTCCTTGTCAACCTGTCCCCCTCCCCTAAACGCCAAGTAACCGCTGGATACAGTCCGAAAAAGTCGGGCTGCAAGGCCGCTGCTAGGCAGATTTAGGCTCCCTAGTCCGAGTTTGCAGAGTTGGAGAGGGGGTTCTGTTAGGGATGCGTAAAAACGCCTCTGTAAGTGGGGAAACTCGGACTGGAGCACTCCCCCATTTAGATGATGCCCCCGTAGTCAGGAAAAGTCGGGCTACGGCGGGATGGAGTAGCCGGGCTCGGTCCCGGAAGGATAGTTACTGGCTGGGGCCGGGGTATCTTGCTGGAACATGTGGGTTGGAGCCAAAAGTACCTGTAGATGCAACCCAAAACCGATCCAACGCCAAGTAACCTGGCTCTTGCTCTTGCACTCATCTGCCCGAAGCCCTCATTAAAAAGGAACCTGCGTCTCCCCAAAAAACTTGCTTTCTAATAAAACCATTTTAGAACGGGTACCCCCTTGACGCTTCAGCACGGTAAAGAACTTAAACTTTCTTATCTGTAAAAAAAGGACCTCAGCCTCCACGCATCCGTGGAATTTGAGGTCCTTCTTATGAAACAGCCGTTATTGGTACGTGATGCTCAGTTCCGGACGATAGCTCGTCGTCGCATGCTCGGACGTGTAGAAGCGAATGATCTTGCCCGGCACCGCGGAGTACAGCAACACCCCGTGGTTATTCGACGGATTGTCAAGCCAATCCTGCACTGTCGCCGTATCCAGCGTGATTGTCTTCACGACCGGGTTGCCTGTCGCCGTAAACGGCACCGTAAACGACAGCCCGCTCTTGATGTCCGTGCCTACTCCGCGGGCGCCGGCCGTGTTCCATGGCGTACTCGTATCCTTATTGGCCCATGTTGCCGTGGTCGCGCCCCATGCCGTGTTCAAGTAGTAGCCCGTCACATCGATAGTCGCTTGAGACGTGTTGATGAACGTCAGCTTCAACGAAGCGGATGTTACCGTCTTGCCGGTAGGAATCGAGATGTCGTCGAATCGGAGCAGCCCTTGGATCTCGTAAGCTCCAGTCGGCAAATCCGTTTTGTTGTACACATAGGCCTCGGTCGAGGTGTACGAAGAGCCGCCCACAGCAGAACGAATCGTAATGTCCTTCGTTCCCGTGTAGCTGCTGACGCCTTCTTGGAACGTCACGGTCACCGGTGCCGGCGCTGCGACGGTCACATTGACGCCGGAAGACGTCGTGGTGTTGCCGGCCGCATCGCGCGCTACCGCCGTGACGGTGTAGGAGCCCGGCGTCAGAGCGCTCGTATCGAATGACACGTCGTATGGAGCAACAGTATCTTCCGCACCGGCCGCGATGCCGTTAAAGTAGAACTGCACGCCTTCCACGCCGACATTGTCGGACGCATTGGCAGTCAAGTTCACCACGCCGGACAGCGTAGCGCCGCCTGTCGGCGATGTGACCGAAACCGTCGGCGGTGTCGTGTCCGAAGGCGAATAAGTGATGCTGAGCTTCGGTCGGTAAGCCTCCGTCGTATTCTCCGAGCCGTTGATTTTGCCGGTTGTATTTTGTGTCGTAGCAATAATTTTGACCCCATGGTTCGTATCAGGATTCTTCACCCAGCTCTGAACGACGCCCGGATCGAGCGTAATCGTCTTGACCTGCCAACCTGTAGTCAACGTGGTCGAGAACGATTTGCCGCTGATGAAATCCGTTCCGTCGCCGTTTGCGCCAGGCGTATTCCAGAAGTCCATAAGATCGCGTTTATTCCACGTGATATGCGCGGAATCATAATTCCAATAGCTGTTCAAGTAGCGCCCGTCGATATTCGTCGGATTCACGTTGGAGTTCATGCGAACCGTCAGTGTGGCGGAATCTACTTTTGTATTCAGCGGAATCGTGATGTCATCGAAGCGAATAATCGAGAACATCTGATAGGGCGATGCCTGCTGCAGCTGGTTGTAGATATTGATGTCGGCGCCTGTCTTGGATGCCGTTGTATTGCCGGAGCTCTGGCTGGTAATCCCGACATCCTTCGTGAATGTGTAGTTGTCGACCCCGTACTGATACGTCACCGTACCCGAGCCGCCGCTGTTGTTGCTGAATGTCACGTTCACCCCGGACGAAGTGGTCGCATTGCCGCCCACATCGACTGCCGTCGCCGTGAACGTATGGCTGCCGTCCAGCTTGCCCATCGTGTTGTAGGTCATCGTGTACGGCGCGCTCGTCAGCGGCTCTCCGATCGGATTGCCGTCCACCTTGAACTGCACGCTGCTCACGCCGTAATTATCCGTCGCGTTGGCCGTGAGCACGATAAAACCGCTGTTCGTCGAGCTTGCCGCCGGCGACGTCACCGATACGGCCGGCGCTGTGCTGTCCGGGCTGAAGGTGATGTTCACGGCCGGCGTCGTATACGTATTGTTCGACGTATCTCGGATCACCGCAGTCAGCGCATACGATCCGGCCGACAAAATCCCCGAGTTGACCGTCAGGCTGTACGGCACGGTGGTGTCCTCCGCCGCCAGCGGAGTGCCGTTCGCATAGAAGCGCACGCCTGCCACGCCCGCATTATCGGACGCCACCGCCGACAGCAGGAACGAGGTCGTGTAGATCGTGCCTGGGGCTGGCATACTGATGACCCCTTGCGGAGGTGTGGAGTCCGTCACGTTCACGACCACGCCCGTTGAGGTCGTCGTATTGCCCGACGTGTCCCGGGCGACGGCCGTGATGGTGTGGTTGCCTGACGTGAGCGAGCTGGTGTTGTAAGACGTCGAGAACGGCGCGCTCATCAATTCGGGCGTGACCTGCTTGCCGTCCACGAGGAAGGTGACCCCGCCGACGCGCACGTCATCCGTGGCGCTGGCAGACAAACTGATGGAGCCGCTCACGGTGCCTGGGCTTGGCGAGGTGATGGACACCGTCGGCGCTGTCGAATCCGCCGAACCGCCTCCCGTTACCGTCACCGACACAGGTGCCGAGTACGATGTATTGCCGGCGGCGTCCACCGCTTTTGCCGTAATCGTATGCGTGCCGTTCGACAAAGTAGCGGCGTTGAACGTCGTCGTGTAAGGCGACGTTGTTAGGGTATTGCCCACCTGGATGCCGTCGATGAACAATTGGACGTTGCTGACGCCCGTCGCATCGGTGGCGGATGCCGTAATCGTCGTGGAGCCCGAGATCGTGCTCGAGGCGGACGGAGCCGATATCGAGACCGTCGGAGCGGTAACGTCGCCGGTGCCGCCTGTTACGTTGCCGACGAGCAAGCCGCCGATGTCACCCATCACGTTCAGCGTATTGAGGCTCGATACGACCGGCGTGCTGCGGAAGGCGATGTTCGTCGCAATCGTCAATTCCGAGCCGCCTGGCGGAGTGACGTAAGCGCTGTACGTCTTGCCCGCCGTGTCTACTACGATGCGCAGATGGTAGATTTGGTTCGCCGAGTAAGTAATCGGTGTGCCTGGGCCGACATAAGTAATGTTGTCGCGCGCTTCGATCTTGCCTGCCGTTCCGAAGCGAACGACGGCCGGCATCGACCAGGAGCCGCCGGCAGAGCCGAGCGAGAGGCTCACCCCGCCGTCGACCGTCGCAGCGAGCGGCATGGCATCGAGCTCTACGGTGAACGTGCCGGTTTGCGTGCCAAGCGGATACGTCTTGAATTGACCTGCATGGATCGCAGCCTTGAAGTTGTTAAGTCCTGTTGTGTCGATCACCCGCACGTTGCGGATCGTCTCGCTGGACTTGCCGTTGCTGTCCGTCGCCTTCACTTTGATCGCATAGCTGCCTGCCGCTACGGATGACCACGTGTAGTTGTAAGGCGGCGATGTTTTCTCGCCGAGCTTGGTGACCCCGTTAAAAAACTCCACCTTCGCGATCGAACCCGTGTTCGCCGTTACAAGCGGATCGATGCCGATCGTAGCCGGTTCGGAGAAAATCTGGCCTTCCGCAGGAGCGGACATCGCAATGTCCGGCGGTAGTTGCGGGCTGACCCCGAGCTGATTCGCGAGCCAGGACAAGCTGACCGCCGGTTTATACTCCCACGACCATTTGCGCCACGGGCTGACGCGGAAAGCAGCTTTGCCGCTTGCCGGACCTGCCGGACGGGTATAGTAGTTGACGCCGATATCATAGCCGTAGTAGAGGTCCATAGCCAGATCTGTAATCGTAGAATCGGGCGAACCGCCAAGCAGCTGGTTGAAATATTCAGACCAGAGCAGTCCGGTCGCAATCGAAATATTGTGGTCGATCGTGCTGCCGCCGGCCGGATTGCCCGGGCTGCCGCGGCCGCCGCTCACCGAATCGGTCGTCCCGTCGTACTTCATCATGTAATCCGGATAGGGCAACGTGCCCGAATACGTGTCGTAGCCGTGGTACGGATCATATTTAACCGCAGCCTTCAAGAAATTTCCGACTCTTTTGACGAAGTTCGCAATGTCACTGTCCTGCGTAAGCGAGTAGGCGCGAATCATCGACTGCTGCAAGAGGATGGTCATCCACGAAGAGGCAACAAAATCTGTGCCCACTCCGTCCCCGTGCTGCGAGCCCTTGTGATACAAGCCCCCGTCGACGTATCCGGACGGCATCGCTCCGCCTGCGCCGTTCTGGTGCCAGATGAAGTCCTCGGTTTGCGATACTATCTTATCCTTGTACTTCGTGAGCCCCAATACTTCGTAGGCGATGACGTTAGCCAGCAATCGGAACGCCGTATGCCGCTCCGTCCATGTAACCAAGCCGGCGGACCAGCGGGTGCTCTCGGTGTTGTTTTCATGCGCATGTACAATCCAATCGATCGGTTCGAGCATGCCTGCGTTGCCGGTCAGCCAGTAGTTATACGCGAACGGCTCGTTGTAGGAGTACATCGAGTTGTTGCCGCCGCTTGCCGTCGATGTAGTCGCCTTCAGCTTGAACAGCCCGATCGCTTTGATCGGCGTCGTCGTCTTGTCCCACAGCTTGCTTGCATAGAATTCCGTGCTGCGTGTCGCTTCGCGAAGCGCCTTGAACGAGCCGCTGCGGAAATACAGATCATACATCGTGGACGAACGGTCGTACAGCCAGGTTTCCGATTTATCTCCGGAAGCTTTGTACGGATTCGTCTCGGTTACGGCGATGTTATCTTCATTGATGACCGTGTAGAAGAAGTTTTTGAACGCATAGTCGAGTTCATCGAAGCCCGGATAATGCTCGACCGCCTTCATCGCGGACGGATCGTCGCGCGTCACGCCGATCGCGTCATCCATCGGATTCATCCGTTGCGGATTAAGCGTGCCGTTCGACAGGACGTCCTTCGGCAGCACCGCGTACACATCCGGTTCATAAATATTGTCCGTCGCGACGAACGTGCCGCTGACGACTTGGTGCCATGCCGTCTTCGGATCGGTCAGCGTGGAGATGTTCTGGGTGCGGGTCGTCGTCCCCCACTCGATGGTGATGTTCTCGCTGTTAGGGAAAGCGGAGGTGAATGTGTATGGGATCTGAACGGTCGCTACACGGACGGAGGTGCCGTCCAGCGCGGGGTTCGTAATATGTCTCCAAGGGGTTTGCATGGCGACATAAGCGGGAATTTCGATGCCGCCCTTCAGCACCCGGATCTTGGTCAGATCGGCGGGGGCTACGGATCCGCGGGTGAACGGAACGCCGAAGGTGACAAGCGTTGAAACGCCGGTATCGACATTCTCGGTAGGATACAGCTTTACTGTCATCGTACCGGAGGTCTGGGCGGAAGCGTAGAACGGCAGTACGCTGGCGCTGGCCGCGCCAGGGAAAACAGGGATCACGCCTGTGATCAATAAAATCAAGAGAAGCATTTGTTTCCATCCACGTTTCATTCGTTACGAGCTCCTTTCGAAATAGTAATCAGACTGTTGCAAGTCTTGCCTCGGATGCGATCCAGATCACCTCCAGAAATGTCGAAGAGTGCAGACGATGACTTAACAAGATGCAAGGAAGCGCTCTCATTCGAATTCTAATTGATGCTTGGATAAAATGCTTCACCTACGCTTGCTCATTTTTATTCATTCAACATTTTTTGCAATCTGGCCCCTAAAGAGCTACAATGTGCCATTGTTCGAAAAACCGGACGCATGCTAAAATAAAGTTAAGAGTGCAGCTGACGATGAGGGGAGCGAGTTCTGTGGCTTTTCAGTATAATCTCGAGTTTTCGTTTCTCGTCAATGATTTCTTGATTCAGCGGGTGCAAAAAGACGGGCTCAGCATAGACAACTATCCCCTTCATAATCACGAGACCTATGAAATGTACTATCTGCTCAGCGGCACTCGCGGCTATGTAATTGAAGACCAGTCCTACACCCTTCGAAAAGGCGAATTGGTCCTGATTGACCGCAACGATCAACATAAATTGCTCGACGATTCGTTCAGGGACGGGATTATCCTTGCGTTCAATCGCAAGTTTCTGGACGGCTACATAGAATCGATTCCCCAAGTGCTCAACATTTTTTCCGAAATCAAGCTATTGCAGCTCACGGCGGCGGAGCAAAGCTTCTTTGAGACATTGCTGACCAAAATGCTGCGAGAGTACAAGAAACGTGAATACGGTTACATGGACTATATGCGAGTTTCCCTGCTAGAGCTTCTGCTATGGCTGCAACGGCGAATGCATGAAGAGAGAAGAAACCGTTCGATTCATAACGTCTCTTTGCATCATACTGTGGAAGAAATCGCCCAATTCGTCACGCTGCATTACTCGACTCCTATGACATTAACCATGCTCGCCGAAATGTTCTACATCAGCCCGTTCCACCTGAGCCGTCTGTTCAAAAATGTAACCGGATTCAACTTTGTCAAATATTTAAATCATGTTCGCATGACGGAAGCGCAAAAGCTGCTGCGCGACTCTCACCTCAGCGTAACGGATATCGCAAGGCAGGTCGGCTTCGAGAGCCTGACGCATTTCGGGCGTGTGTTCAAGGAACTGGCCGATTGTACTCCCAGCCAATACAGGGCACACCACCAAGGGTGAAACCATGCCTGTTTCATAGCTGCAAAGCTTCCTAAACTCCAGTCCGGCAGGGGTTCCCATATACATATATCTAAAAATTAAGAAGCCTGGCTATTATAAGCCAAGCTCCTCTGCACCTCCTAGCCGTATCCTTCGTTCGCCATGCGAGCGCTTCGCTTCCAGCTCCCACAGGTCGAACATTTCGAACGTCCCCTCCGCGAAGAACAGCGGGAACCGCCGCTTGAACCAGTCCTGCATCGGCAAGTCCAGCGCTTCCGCAACCGGAACCCACACCAGCTCACCCTCCGGAGGGTTCAGCAGCAGCTCGCCTTCGAACTTGCGGACCACATAGTTGAACACAATGTAGCGATATTCCGTTGTCGGATCGACGAAGCCGTCCATCCCTTTGTAAATCAAGTCCGAAGGCTCCGCCCGCAGCCCAGTCTCCTCCAGCAGCTCCCGTACAGCGGCATCCGTGATCGTCTCCAGCTTGCCCACCTTGCCGCCCGGCCCTATGTAGCCCGGAAACCCGAGCTTGGACGGCCGATTGACGAGCAACACCCGCTCCCCGTCCAATGCCAATACCATCGTATACAGACCAACCGCCTGCTGATACAAGTTCGCACGTCCTCTCCAACCCGCTCAAGCGCATCTGAGCTTATCTAAGGCGCCAACCCTTTTACGATAAAAGAAATCGTCGCTTCCCGTTCCGCCCCGTCATCCCAAGCCGACCCCGGCCTTGTCGCCGCGAAATCGCGCATCAGCACATACCCTATCAGCGTCGAAGCCGTCATCCGCAGTACGGAAACCGTAGGCAAATCCGCGCGGATCTGGCCCTGCTCCTTGAACTTCTCGATCCGCTTCTCCATCCGCACGACCACTTGGGACAGCACAATCGTTTCAAATTGCTCCCTCAGCTCCGGATGGAAAGGAATCTCCTGCGCGATGATGCGGATCAGGCTTTTATTTTTCTGAACAAATGCGATCCGGTTCTCGATCATCGCCCGCAGGAACAGATCATAGCTCTCGTATTCCTGATTCAGCACATCCTTGAACTCGCGCAGTACGAATGGCGTAATCAGCTTCAGCATGGCCGGGGTGACGATCGACAGCAGCAAATCCTTCTTCGTCTTGTAATGGCGAAAAATCGTGCCCTCCGCTACCCCCGCCCGTTGAGCGATTTCACTCGTGGAGGCGCCGGAATATCCTTTCTCGGCAAACATCTCGATCGCCGCTTCGACGATGCGGGCTTGTTTCTCCGTCATTTTGTCGGCTGCCGCGCTCGCTTGCACGAGCTCTTCAATCCACGGCTCCATTCCGTTGCTGCTCATCCGGTTGTTTCAACTCCTTGCACCTTTGCCTTGATGGTACCACAAACAGGCTGTTGTTGTTAAATCGCACGCTGCTTCTTCAGCGCCGCAATGTTCAGTATAGCGAACGCGACGGAGAATCCGAGCAAAACGTAGAAATCGTTCTGAATCTCGGCGAAACCCTCGCCCCGCAGCATAATGCCTCGCAGCGCGTCAGCTCCGTAGTAGAGCGGCATGATGTAGCTGAGCTTCTGCAGCCACGGATTCATGGCGTCCAGGCTGAACAGGCCGGAGAAAAAAACCTGCGGCACGATGACCAGCGGGATGAACTGAATGATCTGAAACTCGCTGCTCGCAAAGGAGGACAGAAGCGTCCCCAGCGTCAGCGCTGTTAAAGTTAGCAGCAGGTTGATCGCCAAGACGAGCCAAATATGGCCCTCCATATACAGGCCGAGCACTCCGATTGCATAGGAGGCGATGAGCGCCGCTTGCAGCAGGGTGAACAGGCCGAAGCCGGTCAAGTAGCCGAGCACGACTTCCGATCGTTTGATCGGTGTAGCGAGAAGACGTTCCAGCGTACCGGTCGTACGTTCCCTCAGAAAAGCAACGCCTGCGAGCAGAAAGACGAAAAAGAAGGAGAAAAATCCGATCAGCACCGGCCCGAAATTGTCGAAGCTGGTCAGCGAGTCGCTGCCGTGAAGATAGTTTACGGTCGGTACGGTGGCGGGAATATCGGCTTGCAGCGCCTTCTGAATAAGCAGCATGACACCTTTCGAAGCGCCGGGATCGCTGCCTTCCAGGAGAATCGACGGCTTGCCGGCTTCGAGCGTGATGACGGCGTCTAGGCCGGCGTCGCCTTGCTCTAAGGCCGCTCGCGCCTGCGCAAGGTCGGCGTAGGTCGTCAGCTCCGCTCCGGCTTGCTGCAGCCGCTCGTTCAGCTGCGCCGGGAGCCCAGCGGTCCCGATCGCCGGGCTGACCGTTTGCCCGTTGAACACGAAGTACATCAGCGTCAGCACCAGAAGCGGCGCCATGAACAATAGCGCGAGTGTCCGCTTGTCTCGGACAAACTGGCGGATGATGCGAATAGCCAGCGCACGCGTTCTCATCCCCGCACCCCTCCCCCGAGGACGATGAAGGCGTCTTCGATGCTGTCGGTGCCGGTCTGGGCTTTGAGCGCCTGCGGCGAATCGACCGCATTCAGCTTGCCCTCGCGGATGAGGCCGATTCGGTCGCATTTGTCGGCCTCGTCCATGACATGCGTCGTCAGGATGATCGTCGTGCCCCGCTCTCTCATTGCGAGCAGCTCCCTCCAGATCGATTGGCGCAGCATCGGATCAATGCCGACGGTCGGCTCGTCGAGGATGAGCAGCTCCGGCTCATGCAAGAGCGAGATGGCGAGCGACAGCCGTCGCTTCATGCCGCCGGAGTAGGCGGCGACCGGCTTGTTCAGGTGGTCGAGCAAGTCGACGACGGCCATCGCCGCCTGCATCCGCTCGTTGCGCCGGGTACCGGACAAGCCGTACAGCGAGGCGAAGAAGTGAAGGTTCTCGCGGGCAGTCAGCTCGTTGTAGAGCGCGTCCGACTGCGCCATGTAGCCGAACCGCTGCAGCATCGCAAGCTTCGGCATGCGCTCGCCGAGCACATGGACGGCGCCTTCGTCGGCTTGGTCGATGCCGGTGATGAGCTTGATCAGCGTTGTTTTGCCCGAGCCGGACGGGCCGAGCAGGCCGAACAGCTCGCCGCGTTCGACACGCAGCGAGATGCCGTTCAGAACGGCGCGGCTGCCGAACCGGCGGGTGATGTCGCGGATGTCAACGACAGGAGGTTGGGGCTGGGAGGTTGGCGAGTGTGCAGATGCTGGAGGCTGTGAAGCTGGCATGGGGGGTCACTCCTCTCGAATGGGCGGAGAATAATGTGAGTGTGAGTAATCACTCATTGATTGACTTTAGTGTAGCGTAGACAGCACAAGTTGTAAAGTGAGTAATCACTCATTTTTTAAAAAAAGGGTACCCCTTTGACACTTTAACTCTGTAAAGGATTTAAACTATCTGATATGTTAAGAACAACCATCAGAGAAGATCACCCTGATGGACCTCTGGCGAAAGAGTTCAGTTGGCGCGTAGGAGGGT
>NZ_BIMA01000172.1 GCF_004000845.1 Paenibacillus koleovorans NBRC 103111 | reverse complement strand
GGGCCGCTCGCGCCCCACACACCGCGCGGCGGCACCTGCACGAGCGCGAGGCGCGTGCGTGCGACCGCCGCCAGTGTGTCCGCGCCGACGCCGGGCCAGCGCTCGCCGAGCAGCGCGCCGAGCTCGGCAGCGGTGTGAGGCGCCGCCTCGGTGTACGCTCGGGCGGCGTCCGCCACGGCGGCTTCGTCGAGGCCCGCGAGGTCGCGGTGGTGCGCGCCTCGCAGCCCGCGGTCGAGCACGGGCTGGATCAGCGGGCGCAGCGCGAGGCAGTCGCGGGCGGAGACGAGGTGGATCGTCGAGCGCATCAGCGCAATCCGGACGACACGGCGGTCGAGCAGCAACTGCGCCAGCGCATCGGGCTGGAAGCCCGCGAGCCGCGTCCACAGCGCGTAGTACGGCGGCAGCGGCGCCTGCGCCTGCAGCCCGGCCAGCCGCTCGACCGCCGCCAGCGGGCTCATCGTTGAGCGGTCGAGCAGCAACTGCCGTGCAAGCAAAGCGCGGTTTAGCGCGCGACGCGACAACACCGGCCTTTCAAGTGTGGATCGGCTTTTCATGGGTCAATTACTCCTTCTCTCTGGTATTCCTCACGTAATATAACGTGATGTGCTGCCATCATTACTTAGGTTTCTGCAAAATTTTTCGCGGACACAGATGATCTTATTTGCTACAAAAGTAACGCTTTCGTGAGTTTGGCGGACACAGATGATCTTATTTAACGGTAAAGTGGCAAAATGTTCACTTGTGAAGTCGAATAAGGGCTCGTGTGTCCGCTAAATGTTCAAAAACCGCTGAATCAAGCACAATAGCGGATCTCCTGTCCGCTAAACCTGGCGACCCGGCATTCCTCATCTGCCGGAGCCCTACATAGCCCGCCGTCGACCGCCGACGGCTCCCCCTATCTAACACCTGAGTAGTTACGATTGCCTACTGCTATTTTTAGCCGCACTGCTTTTCAGAATCGAATCGCTATGCTTTCATTATAGTACAAGCACCCTGACAGCAGGGCGTCAGCATTTGGCCAAACTATGAGGAGGTTGGAAAAGCTGGGGCACTTTATAGATAACCAATGCCCGGGTCGCGGCATGAAGCTTACAGGGGACGAACAAGGTTAGCGGCAGCACGACCGCTATTTGGCGGCTGAGGCTTGTTATGAGCGGTGCGAGGAGCTCGCGGTGTATCATATCGAGATGGCTGATTGGCGGTTCACCAATCCTGTCACAAAACCAAACCCTCATCCGCCCTATATGTGAAACCAACAACATTCACGGAGGGCGATGAAGATGAAACCATACGATACAGTCATTATCGGAGGCGGCGTGGCGGGTCTGATGGCAGCGGTGGAGCTGGGCAGAGCGGGGAAACCGGCCATTCTGGTGGAAAAATCGAACCGCGTCGGGGGACGCGCCATCACGGTGCGGAAAAATGGAGCTCTGTTCAATTTGGGCGGGCATGCGATTTATAAAGGCGGGGAAGCGTACGCGATATTGAAGCAATGGGGCATCGCGCTGGAAGGCGGGCAGCCGACGTTTAACGGATCGTTCATCTGGAACGACCAGGCGTTTCCGTTGGCCAATCCGGCGAAGCTGCTGCTCTCGTCGTTCCTGTCCTGGTCGGGCAAAGGCGAGCTGGTGAAGCTGTTCTGGAAGCTGTTCAAGTCGGGTCCGATCGCGGTGCGACCTGGGGAAAGCTTGCGGGAGTGGGCCGAGCGGGAGCTGCGCGACCCGATGGTGCGGCATATATTCTACTCGCTGACACGAACGGCGACTTACACGCGCGATCCCGACTACCAATTGGCGGGCCCAGCGCTCAAGCAAGTGCAGCGCTCGCTCAAAAGCGGCGTGCAGTATTTGCACGGCGGCTGGCAGTCGATTGTCGATCAGTTGCGAGAGAAAGCCGTGCAAGCAGGCGTGAAAATGATCGAACACAGCGCCGCAGCCCGGGTCGTCCATGAAGGCGGAGCGGTCCGCCAAGTTGAGCTGGAGGACGGCACGGTTTTGGCGGCAGCTCACGTGATCAGCACAGTATCGCCGGAGGTGACGTTCCGGCTTGTCCCTGGTGCGGAGCGGACGGTGCTGAGCCGCTGGAAAGACGAAGCCCGCCCGGCGATGGCGGCCTGCCTCGACCTGTGCCTGGAACGGCTGCCGTCTCCCGACCGCCAGGTGGCGCTCGGACTCGACCGTCCCGTTTTCTTCAGCAACCATTCCGCCGGGGCCAAGCTGACCGAGGACGGCAAGGTAGTCGTCCACCTGATGAAATACAACGGCCCGACGGACAGCGATCCTGCGGCCGACTTGCAGCTGCTCGAGCAGACGATGTCGCTCCTGCATCCGGGCTGGGAGCAGCTTGTAGCGGCCAAACAATTTTTGCCGAATATTGCGGTCGTTCACGATTATGCGCATCTGGGACGGAAGCAGCTGGAGGTCGGTCCATCCGTGCCGGAAATTAAGGGTTTGTACGTTGCCGGCGACTGGGCGAGCCATGGAGAGTATTTGTTGGATGCGGCGGCGACAAGCGCCCGTCGGGCGGTTGGCCAGGTGCTGGGCGGCGCGTATCGGACTGCGGTAGGCGAATAAGGAGTTATAAGGAAATATAAGGAAGGATAAGGAAGGCGAGCAGGGTTAGAAAGGGAGAGGGACGACCATGGAACAGACCGAATCGTTAGCGGACCTGTACGTCAAATATAGGGCTTTGCTGTTTGCGCTGGCTTACAGGATGATGGGCAGCGTGGCGGATGCGGAGGATGCCGTACAGGAGGCGTTTCTCGACTATGAGGCTGCGCGTTCCCGCCGCCATGACATTCGCCATGTGAAGGCGTATCTGTGCAAAATCGTCACCCATCGCTGTATGGACCGCCTCCGGTCGGCCAGCCGGCAGCGGGAAGTTTATGTCGGCCCTTGGCTGCCCGAACCTCTGTTGACGGAGTCCGCGGCGGGATTGTCGCCAGGGCTAGGAGGTGCCTCGCTGGCAGGCGCAGTCGGCCCGGCGGAGCGTTACCTGCAGAAGGAGTCGCTGTCCACCGCCTATCTCCTGCTGCTGCAGCAGCTGTCGGATGTGGAGCGGGCGGTGTTCATCCTGCGCGAGGTGCTGCAATACGATTACGAGGAAATTGCGGAGATCGTGGGGAAGACGGCTGCGAATTGCCGCCAAATTTTCCACCGCGCCAAACGCGCCGTCTCGGCCAGCGCCTCGGGCGACGCTCCTGCCTCCGGGCAAGGTCAGGATCGGCTGGCCGCCGCACGGGTGCAGGCCGACGCGGCCAACCGGCTCACCGAGCGGTTCGTCCAGGCGCTGTCCAGCGGCAATATGGAGGCGCTGCTAGGCCTGTTGTCCGAGCATGCGGTGCTCAGCTCCGACGGAGGGGGCCAAGTGTCCGCCGCGATCCGGCCGGTTACGGGCCGCAGCCGCGTGATCGCCTTCCTGCAGGGCGTGCTGAAGAAACAGCCGGCCGAGGAGCTGTCCATCCGACTCGCGGAGGTAAACGGAGGGACGGGCATCATCACCAAGCTCGGCGGCCAAACGAACGCCGTCTTCACCTTCGCAGTCGAGGACGCTGTGATCGCCCATGTGTATATCGTGGTGAATCCCGACAAGCTACGGCATGTGGAGTGACCCAGTGCCCGTCGACGAATCAATCCTGCTCCGCGGATGTCTCTCCCTGTACTGTACGTCGCTCCCCCGCACGTCTTTCCCTGTTCCCATACGTCGCTCTTAGCTCACCGCTTTCTGCTCCGTACGCTCCAATCGCGCCGCACTCTGCTCCCCGCTCTCCGCTCTCCGCTCTCCGCTCCCCGTTCAGCGGGCTCCCTTTTTCGCAAACCGGCGACTGAGGAACCTGGCGATCTCATGACGATGGGTGAAGGCCAGCAGCAGCAGGTTGACCAGCCAGAACAGCAGGATAGCAGGGGTATAGCCACGCACGATCAGAAAAATCGACAGCAGCAGCATGCCCAGCACAACTTGGAACCCGTCGGCCTCGGAGGAGGTCGGCTTGCCTTTGTTGGCGCCGCGGGCGACGGCGAGCAGCACCCCCAGAATGATCGCATAAGCGAGCGTTGCGGCGAATCCGGTCAGCGCGCTCCATACCCCGAACGTCACCGCGATCGCCTTGCCCCCGCGCCAGCCCATGAACGGAGAGAACGCATGGCCTATGACGGCTGCAGCCGCAGGGAGGACCAGGCCGTATCCGCCCCCCGCCCCCGTTTCCGTTTGACACATGAGCAGTACCGGAACATACCCTTTTAGAAAATCGAGCGCGATGCCGGTGAGCCCATACGTGTACCCAGCCGCTTTCCACAAATTCAAAGCCCCCGGATTGCCGTCACCCACTTCCTTCAAATTGCGATTCGCCGCCAGACCGAGCCAATAGGAGAACATGAAGGATCCGCTCAGGAAACAAATAGCCGTCCACAGCAGCAGCATCACGATTTTCGCCCCCCTACCTCAACCCGCCTTCCTTTCCAAGCCACATTCCCCAAGAACACGACCTGATAGACCGAGTACAGCATGATGAACAGGAAAAAAACCGTGCTGAGCGGATGCAGCGCCGGCATCCAACGGCCGAAACGTCCGGTGTAGGCTACGAAATAGTAAATTTGCAGCGTGTACAGGAGGTATGCTGCGGCGAGCGGCCAAAACCAGCCTGTGCCGATCAAGAAAGGCGCCGCTTCAGCCGCGATCAGCCCGATCAGCCATACTGCCACGAGCAGCGTCGTGCGGATGTCGAGCTTACTTGTGCTGAGCACCGCGCCTTTGCTGAAGCCTTGCACCTCGCTGCGGATGCCGTTCGGGTACATGCGGAAGGAGACCACGTCGTCGCCGATATAATTGGTGACCGGAATGCCGGCTTCGATGAATTTGGCGCCAAGATTGAGATCGTCCAGCAGCTCCGCTTTGATCGCCTCGTGGCCTTGCGCTTTTTCGTAGTCGGCTCTAGTGGTCAGGATGCAGGATCCGTAGAAGCCCTTGTTCGGATTTTTGGTTTCGAAAGGCGATGTGAAGGCGAACAAGCCGAGGATGTTGGGGATCAGCGCGAGTCTTTCGTAAAATTGCTCGGCATGGTGGTGAGGGACTACGGAGAGGGCTCCGCCTGTGTGCTCCCGGGCTGTCAGCAGCGACTGCAGCGCATGGGGGGCGAGCCGGACATCCGCGTCCAGGAAGGCGATCAGATCGCCGGTTGCTTGGCTGTAGCCAGTCCAGACGGCCCAGTTTTTGCCGGTCCAGCCCGGAGGGAGCTGCGTGCTCGCCACGACCGTGACCCCGAAGCTCTTGGCGACCTCGCGCGTCCGGTCCTCCGAGCAGTCGTCGACTACGATGATTTCGTACGGCTGGTAGGTTTGTTTTTGCAGAGAGCCGAGCAGATGGGGGAGGTTGTGCTCCTCGTTCCGCGCCGGGATGATGACGGACAGCTTCCAGCCCAATACCGGTACCGATTTCGACTCCGATACCGATTCTTCCATGCTTCCGCTACGACCGTCAGGGATCGTATTCCGCCGAAACAATAGAAAGCCCGCCGCGCAAGTTAGCGTCAACAGAGCCGCGATCCAAATCTCCATACCGCCATCACTCCCTGGTTGATCTCTCTTGTATACCCTTTCCCTTTCTATTCTACTTCGCTCTTTTGGCCGGAATTCCTAGGAAGTTTCTATTGGGTTGGCGGGAAAAATTGTGATGAAGTGGACTGAGGCAAAAAAACTATTTTTCGTCCGAAATTTCTAGTTATTCGACATATTTCAACAGCATCTGCAGTCGAACTATCCTATACTATCAGGCAGGATTCCTTTTCGTGGGAAATTATCCAATCAGAAAGCTGTTTTATTAGGAATAGCAAATTCAACTAATCTTCAGGAGGCGAAGTATGCGTTTCAGCAAGAAGGGATTCCAAAAGATTTTAGCCGTATGGCTAGCTGCGGGGCTGTTGGTGACAGGCTTCTATGTACCGGCCAACCGAGTCGAGGCGGCAGCTAGTACGGCCAGCGACATTCAGGGGCATTGGGCCGCTGGAATCATGAGCGAATGGCTGCAGAAGGGCTGGATCGAGGGCTATGCAGACGGTACCGTGAAACCGGACGGGTCGGTCACTCGGGCCGAGCTGGTTGCGTTAGCCAACCGTTCGTTCGGCACTCCTGCTTCGAGCGCGCCTGTGGCGTTCAGCGACTTGCCGGCTTCGGATTGGGCAGCCGTTCCGTTCGCGCAAGCCGTACAAGCCGGCTTCATCGAAGGCTATGAAGACGGCACCGCGCGGCCGCATCAGCAAGTGTCGCGTCAGGAGCTCGCCGTTATTTTGAATAAATTGGCTCCGGCCAAGTCGGGCTCGGCTGCTGCTCGGGCATCGTATACGGACGCCGCCTCGATCGCAGACTGGAGCGCAGGCGCCATCGGCTCCCTCAGCGACAGGGGCATCTTGAACGGCTACGAGGACGGCAGCTTCCGGCCGACGCTTCCGGTCTCGCGTGCCGAGGCGATTGTTGCCTTGCAGCGGGCGTTGGCTGCCAAAGCCGTTGCGTTCGACAAAGCGGGTACATACGGCCCCGAGACAGGCGAGGAGACCATCGCCGGCAAAGTAGTCGTCTCGGCACCGGGCGTCACGTTGCGCAATACCGTCATCAACGGGGATCTGCAAATCGCGAAGGGCGTTGGCGAAGGCGACGTCACCCTGCAGAACGTGCAGGTCAAAGGCTCCGTCCTTGTCCAAGGCGGCGGCGCGAACAGCGTCCACCTCGTCGATACGATTATCCTCACACTCATCGTGGACAAGGAGACCGGAACCGTACGCATCGTCGCAACCGGGAAGACCGAGGTCGGCGAAGTAACCGTCGAGTCCAGCGTCACGATCGAAGAGGAGGGCTTGACCGGAGGCGGCTTCGGCAAACTATCCTTGTCGGAGGGGCTGTCCGCAGACTCCAAGGTCAAGCTGATCGGCAGCTTCGAGTCCGTTGAGGTCGCTTCGACCAAGGTCGAGATCGAGATGCCGAAGGGCACGATCGACAAGCTGACCATCCTGGAGAAGGCCGCAGGCATCAAGTTAACGGTTGCCGAAGGCGCAAGCATCCTTGAAGCCGTACTGAACGCGGTTGTGGAGGTGCTGGGGAAGGGCAAAATCGAGAATGCCGTCCTCGGCGAGGGGGCCAAAGACTCCAAGTTTGAGACAAAACCGGAGACCACCACTGGCCCGGGCACGACGCCCACCACAATGCCGCCTTTGATTTTCCCAGGTGGCGGCGGAGGCGGAGGCCCAGCCATACCTACGGTGAAAACGGCTTCTCCTACCTTCACGGAAACCGTCTACGCGAACGCTACCGCCATCCGCGGCACGGCCGAGTCCGGCTCCTCCATCGTCGTCACCCGCTCCGGTAGCACCATCGGCAGCGGCGCCGCAGCTGTTAGCGGGCAGTTTGATGTTTCCTTGACTGTAAGCTTGACGGCAGGCGACGTCTTGCGCGTCACCGCTCAGAAGAGCGGCAGCCAAGTCAGTGATGGGGTTGAATTGACGGTTGCTGTAGTTCCGCCTAAGACTGCAACGCCAACGGTGCCATATCCGGTCTATTCGAGCTATCATTCTGTTTCCGGGAATGCTGTGAACGGTTCACAAGTTGTGGTCACACGAAATGGCGTTGAATTGGGACGGAATACTTCCAATGGTATATTTTTGGTTCTGCTCTCAGGTGTGACGCTTTCTGCAGGAGATGTTCTAAGTATAACGGCGCAATCTCCCGGAGAACGGGTCAGCGATCCGGTCGAAATCGTTGTACTTCAACCGGTGCCTAATAGTGCCAGCATAGTAGGTGCCAAAAAAATCGAGTTGAGTTTGACCGAAGGTTTTTACAGCGAACCGCTTTTGCAGCTCTCTGTGAAGAAAGACAATCTCCTACCGCTCCCGATACGAAAAATAGTATTGGGTCCTAATAATGGTCGCAGTAAGACCGCCACTATTGAATTGATGAACAACCTATCTAAGGGGAGCTATACCTTAGACGTAAGCGGAGTTCCGGGCGGACCGTTTAGCTTCGCATTGAATGCGGAGAATGAGGAAGTAAAGCTGTCTTTCTTATTGAGTACCGCTGTCTTAGTAAGTCCTACTGAAATTTATACAAAGTTTATTATTGAGAACCAATATGGAGAGGACGTTACTGCTGCTCGTGCTTCTCAATATATGTTTACCACAGGCATTGGATCTATTACTCCGATCCAACCCAACAAGCTGATGATTACAACCTCGGGTCCACCATTTTTCCTAGGTCAGCTAATCGCAGTAGGCGCCATGAGCAGCAACAAGAATTTTGCAGCGATTACCCTCGCTGTGTCAGACGAAGAGCGGCCAGCTCCACCGGTTGATCCGGTAGACCCTGTACCTCCCCAGTACCCTACCATACAAATAACAGGGCTGTACCATGCCGCACAAAAAGAACTGACGACCACTAGCAATGCTGGAGAGTTTTATTTACTAGTATCCGCAATAGATGAGGATGGAGCAGAACTGAGCGCGGCTGCTATGAACGAAGAAATGATCATTCATGTTAGCAATCCGACAATACTAAATACAACCGGACAAATTACAGTGCTACCTAATTCGAATCAAAAGGCTCTCCAGTTGTCAGGACATGTAGCTGCAGGCAAGACAGAAGTACTAATCATTTCTCGATATACCGGAGCTCGGGCAACGTATGAAGTCACTGTACGAGAAGCACGTCGATTGGACAGCGTTCTCCTTACAGCACCAACCAAAATTATTTCCGGCGAACCTACCGTAATTCCCATTTCGGCAGTCGATCAGTACGGAGATCCCTTCTCGGACTTAACGAGCATAAGAGGGGCTTACGTATCGGCAAGCAAGGGCTCGGCGATCTTACAAGAAGGAGCTGACGGCAGCTTCAATCTTCTATATACGGGTACGACCACAAAGAACGAGTACATACGCATTGGACTTACAACACAATTGACGTATAAGTCAGGCTCGGTTCGAACCGTTCTTGTTCCCGATGCTTCATCTGATGGAGTCGTCGATTTGGGCAGCACCCCTGTAGTCACACAGTTGAATATGACTGCTCCAATTGTTGCGGTACAAGGGGAGAAGTTTGAAATTCCATTCGCTGCCTTCGATCAGTTCGGCAATCCTGTTACAACCCTAGATAGACTCTTATCTATTCAACATCTCGATTCGAATGGAGTAGGACAAGTTTATTTTGAAATGGATTACGCCGAGAACCGTGTGAAGCTGATGTTCGACGCAACAAATGTCCCAATGGCTTCATTTGTTGCAGTAATAGCAATTTTAGCGAATCAAAGTGTAGCTACTCTTCCAATTCAACTCAATAAAGAGGCGAAGCCAGTTCTAATTTCAGCAGTCAGCACTTTAGGAATCCAAACCATTGCGGTAGGAGCAACCTTACAAATTCGCTCGGCGAATGTCCAAGTAATGGATCAGTACGGACGAGTTATGCCTTCTTCAAAATGGGCCATTGCCGGCTATAAGGTAAAAGCGACTGCCCTTGGGCAAGCCATCGAACTCTCCAGTGGAAATCTATTGGTATCCGAGATCTCCTCCATCTTTGTAAAGGGTCAAAGCAGAGCGAGTGAAGTAGAACTGCAACTGAAACTGGTCAACTCATTCGATCAGGATGTAGCCGATTCTCTCTACTATTTAACTCTGAAAGTCGTGGATCATACAGATATTGCGGAATACAGTCCGGTCGACCCAGGTAAACTGTACGCCAGCGATGACGTTCTGTATGCCAAACTATTGACTGTCTACGGCAAACTGTCGAACGGAACGGTAGTAAAATTACCTGCAGATCATACCAATTATTATTCGGTCTCGGTTACACAGAGTACTTATGTTTCTTATACGGATTTGATGCTGTGGGCCAAATCGGGATTGCCATTTACCGAGCCAAATCAAACTCTAAGCATCCCTTACACGGTGACTGGCATTACTTCAACAGGCGCTATTCCATACGCTCTGACTCTACAAATCAGTAATGAGGCACCTGTAGCCGCACGGGAAAGCTTTAGAACGTATCAAATGTTTAAATACATCTCAGGTTCAACAATCAGTGTGAATAGAGATACTCTTGCGTTTTCAACAGCATATGACATTTCCAATTCCGTATTGCGCGTGTTTGATCAGTACGGTTTGGAGTTGACTACAGGGAAAATAATTAATGTAGAGACGAATCTATCCCAAGGGAAAACCCTCAGTCAGTTAATACCCGGCGAGCAGTGCGAGCTGATGGTGACACTTCTTGGTGGAAGAACGGTTGCGATTACGATGATTGTTACAAACTGAGTTAGTACTCGTTGGAGCAGAGGCCAGACTGGCCTTCTGCTCTTTCCTTGTACCATGCCCCCGAAAAAATAACGCTACGCCACCATCACCTCCCAAACGGCGGCAAAGAGGAGAAGGCGACCGGGCAGCCCCCGCCCACCATAAGAAAAACCATCAGGGAAGATCACCCGGATGGTCCTCTGGAGAAAGAGTTCAGTTGGTATGTGGGGAGGACAGGTAGCTGGGTTCCGAACGCTGTTACAA
>NZ_BIMA01000171.1 GCF_004000845.1 Paenibacillus koleovorans NBRC 103111 | reverse complement strand
AACTCACTTTAGAAATTCAGGTTTATCCTGAATTTCTAAAAGCGCGTAAGAATACGGCGGGGATCATCCCGGAGCGGTTGAATGACTGTGAATAAGCGGTAGAAGAAGCAACGTAATTTCGGAAAAGGGTCCACATGGAGATAACTCCCCCTCCTCAATGAAGAGGCTCTTGCGTTTGCAGTGTGAGATTATGGGAAATGTTCATTCCAATTGAACCACTCTGGCTTCCATCCGTCTCCAATCGTAGCGGCTGGCGAAATCCTGTATCAGCTTGAGCACGATAGATCGACTATGCTGAACAAGCGTTGCCGCGCAATGAAAGAACTCTAGTCGGAATCTAGCAATCGTATATCCCTGATGCACCGGCTCGCAACAATCGCGTTTGATGCGCTCGAACAAGTTATAGGCAAGCAGCTTAATCAGCAGATCGAGTTCGTTAGCTTCAAATTCACCAGTGGTGATGCGGTCAATGGAAAAGCTGTCTTTCGCCTCTTTGATGTAGATCTCCATGCAACAGCGTTGGTTGTAAAAACGCCACAGATCAATCGGATCCCATTCCAGGTTGGTCACGATCGCTTCGTATTGCCAATCTTCGTCAAACACGATACGGCCCTGACCGTCAACGCACACTTGCGCCTTGCGAATGACCGCTACTCGGTGGGGCTTTTTCCAGGACGTGGCTTTGTAAATCAAGGTGATCCCTTCGATGATCCAGTCCTCGTCGACATATCGCTTCCAGTAGCGGCAAACCGCCACATCGCTTGCGAGGTGCTGGGTCCATTTCATCTTCTCGACAAACACAATTCTACCAAAGATTTGGAGCCCTTTTTATATATTTTTAGTGAGCGGTACTTTCGAAATTCGAATTTATATGAAATATTTAGGAGAAAATCGTTGCAATATTAACGATTTAGCGCTAAGATAACTATAGAATATGTTAGAAATAGATGAATATTTATGTTTTATAAGGAAATTATGGTTATTTTATTGGTTTTGGTGTTGAGTTGTAACGTGATTTTAGTCAATAGTAATTGGTAATAACCATAGCAACAATTTTTGTTGAAAAAATCGGTATTGCCTTGCATAAGTGACAAAAAATAAATCTCATGGCCACCCACAATCAGCCTTAAATCATGAGCATCAAAGGCCGAATCAATCTTTTTGCTGATACGCTGGCCAGCTATCATATAAGAATCACTTAGTATGAGAGGAGCTCGTATATGAGAAAATTATTTTTAGTATTCTTGTGTTTCTGCATTTTATTTCCAACATCTGCGAATGCTTCTAGTAGATCCTACCAGTATATTGATAACAAAGAGATGGAGTTGACGAAGGAATTACTTCTTGAAATTGAAGAAAAAATGAAAACTATGTCTCCGAAGGATGCTGCAATTTATTTTGAAGAAACCGTGAAAAAACACACGGTTGAATATGTAAAATATTTAAATTATTCCGATATTGGTACAAATAAATTTGGATTACTGGCTAGTCCTGGAGACACAAGATCGAGTGTTTCTTATTCTAATAGTGGACTTTACTCAGCAAATAGTATAAGCGGGATATGGTTTAATATTATTAATAGCACTCTATCCCTTGTACTTGGAATATACACATATGTCTCCTCAATATTATATGGTGTAGCAAACTTATTTTACGCTGTATCAGCTGATACAACTGAACAAGCGTCAGCGCAGAACTACTATAGTTATCGATACATTACATATCAAGGTGAAGTATTTGTCGATCACATATTTACACCGGATGATTGGGAGACATTGGCATATTCTCACTCGAGAGAAATTTATGAACATGGTTGGGGCTATTTTATCGATACAAATGGATTGGCACATCAAAGTACCATTGACTTTCCAACTCCAAAAGCCGCTCAAATGGCACCATATGCAAGTTTCTCAGGCATTGAAGCACAAGCTCTAGTTATTGCTGGTTATCCACAACGTATTCCAGAACATTATTATGGGTATTAATGTTTTGCTGTTCAATCTTTGAAGAATGAATCATTCTGGGGCAAGAAATTCTTGCCTCAGTTCTGCATTTTCAGTCAGGAGAGTGAACCCTGTGAGTAAAAAGAAGTTAATTATTAGTGGAATCATTGTTTTTGTAATAATCCTCATAGTATCCCTGTTAGTGGCAGTAGCAGTTCCGTCAAAAAAAGCACATATTTCAGCAGAGTATTCGATTACTTATGAAGTTGGTAAAAATGGTGATGTATATGACTATATTGTGTACAATTTGCTCATATCGAACGAATCGGAACAAGCACTAATTAATTTCGATGTAGATATCACACTAGATGAACAAATGAATGAGTTCACTCCTCTACAAAGATTTCTGACTGAGCCAACAAACTTACAAGCATTTGATACTCAAAATAAAAATAGAAATAAGATCATCTACACAAAGAAGGCGGCAATAAACAAATTATCTTCTATGAAAAAAGAACAAATTGAAAAGTTAAATAGCATTTATCCTAATTTAAAACTTGAAATGTCTTGGTTTGGGGGTAGTAAAGAAGTTTTATTAAACAGAAACAATTTGACCAATTCAAGTGTTCTTGATTTGACAAAGGTAACTCAATAATTCTTCGGAAGATGTGGACATATAAATCTGCGGAAGCAATACAAAGAAGGTCAAGAAATTGTAAAAGATATAAATAGCGGTCCCGCCAACGATTGAAGCTGAAAACATAGATTTTTTGAATTTATTATTTGGTATAATAACTAAAAAATAGTGTCATGGTGGCCCTCCTTCGTCCATATAAATTTATAGACGGTTTTCTGAAAGGAGGAGTTCAAAGTTGAGCCAGCAGCCAGGTTTGCGGTTCGATATTTATGAGCGAATCTTGCTTCCGGAGGACGCGGAATCGATTCGTGAATTGGATGGGATGGAGCTCATCCCGCAAATTGAAGTAGACGTGAATGGCGATCAGGCGGTAGTACGGGGGCATTTGCTGCTCCAGGGCACTTATGCAGGCGAGAATGGGGAAGCGGAGACGCGATCGGCGATTGAGCTGAGACATTACATTCCGGTGGAAATCACGCTCCCGATGAATCGAGTGGACCGGGTGGAGCGGATCGCGGTGGAGATCGACAATTTCGATGTGGACCTGCTGTCGTCCCGCAGCTTGAATGTGACAGGTGTGTTGTCGCTCCACGGGATCGAGCTGCAGTCGGCTGCGCCGAACGTCTGGCGGGAGGAAGAGGAGGTGTTGTTCGTCCATCAGGTCGAACAGCCTCAGGCGATCGAGCCGTTCGAGGCCGAGCAGCAGCAAGAGCAGCCGTCCGCTTACGCGCAAGCGCCGCCAAGCTCGCCGTGGTTCCAGCAGCCCGCTTCGCCGTACCGCCAGCAAGGGTATGGATTTCCGCAGCAGCCTTACTATCCTTACGCGCAAGCTCCGGTTCAAGCCCCATCCGTTCCTCAGCCGGCAGCTTATCCTTACTATCAGCAGCAAGTAGAGGAAGAAGTGCCTGGGGGACGCGAAGAGCAAGCGGAGGAGCAGTGGGCGGAGCAACTGGCTGAGCAAGCGGAGGAGTCGCAAGAGCTTGCTTTTGTCGTCCAAGAGGAAGATGTGCAGGAAGTTTACGAGGATCAGCGCGAAGATGAGGAGTTTGCCGCAGCGCCTCCGCCGAGAGAAGAAATATTGGTGGACACGTACGAAGACATGACGCTGCTGGATCAGTTCGAGACGGAAGCGGAGCAGGCGGCGGAAAACACGAGTTTGGTTGAAAACAGCGAAATGAACAATGCGGTTGTTGAAACGGAAGAGGAAGAGCGCGACACATCGATGAAGATCGCCTTCATCAAACGTGCGGAAGAAAGCCAAACATCCGACTTCAAGTCTTACATACATAAGAACGAGGCCTATCGACGCGCCGCCGAGAACGAGAGGGAGCGCGAAGCCGCGCAAGCAGCCGATACCCGAGCCGGCGTAGAGGAGCAGAACCCTGCGGATGTGCTGGAGTGGAAGAAGCTGTTCCTCTCCGAAGGCGAAGAGCAGAAATTCAAGAAGGTGCGGATGGTCATCGTGCAGAAGGAAGAGACGCTGGAGACGATTGCTCGTCGCTACGACAAAAAGCCCCAGGAGCTCAAGCTGTACAACAAGCTGCCGGAGCCGGAAATTTCCGCCGGACAGGTGCTTTATATCCCATAGTCGCGCAAAAAGCCCCGACCGCCGTTGCAGGCTGTCGGGGCTTTCTCCGAGCCGGAAGAGTTCAATATATGTTCATCAAGAAGCCGAGATAGACCAAAAACAGCGCGAACAGGATGAATACATCCAGAGGGTTCGGCAAAATCAGCGTGCGTATGAATTGGATGCAAATCAACGGAAACAAAAGTCCTCTTACGGAATACCGAACCTTCCACCACCATTTGTCCACGGTACCACCTCCTAAGGCTTGACGGCGCCATAAAATTTGAGGAACGGTTTAGTTTAGTGTATGAACCCGCCGAGGGTGGATATGCTGAAAGATAAGACTTCACTCGACTAAGAGGTGCGAGCCTATGCCGACTGCGCAGTCCATCTACCAGTCCGTCTGGATTGCAGGGTTGATCGTCGTCATCATCTTCATCGTCAAGCTGATGCTGAAGCATGACAAAACCGACTGACTGTCCCTGAATTCGGTTCACAGCGGATTGACTACACGCGTTATTATCGGTATCATTATTATTGTGTATTTTTATTTTATTAAAAACGTCGATAGGAAGTAGTAGGCAGCCAACCCTTCAGAGAGTGGGACCGCAAGCGCTGGAAGGTCCCGCAGGTCGTAATTGCCGAAGTCGTCCTGGAGTTGCCTCTCGCGTGCGCGGGGCCGGTTGCAGCCGTTATCTGCTTGAGCGCCGATTCTCTCAGGGGGTCGGAATGAAGGTGGTACCACGGAAGAACATCCTTTCGTCCTTTGCGGCGAAAGGTTTTTTTGTGTTCCTGGAATGGTCGCTATTACTGAAGGAGGTCATTTTCTATGGCAGAAGATCAAACTTTGAAAACCGCAAGCTCGATGCCCACGACGTACGATCCGAAGGCGGCCGAGCAGAAATGGTACAAATATTGGCTGGAGAACGGATTTTTTGGCGCGGGCAAACGGCCTGACGCCGAACCGTACACAATCGTCATTCCGCCGCCGAATGTCACGGGGATGCTGCACATCGGGCATGCGCTCGATTGCACGCTGCAGGATATTCTGATCCGCGTGAAGCGGATGCAGGGCTACGACGCGCTGTGGCTGCCTGGAACGGATCATGCGGGTATCGCGACGCAGACGAAGGTCGAGCAGAAGCTGCGCGAGGAAGGGCTGTCCCGCTATGATTTGGGCCGCGAGAAGTTTCTGGAGAAAGTGTGGGAGTGGAAGGAGCATTACGCCGACCGGATTCACGAGCAGTGGGGCAAAGTAGGCTTCTCGCTCGATTACTCGCGGGAACGATTTACGCTCGATGAAGGGCTGTCCCGGGCGGTTCGCGAGGTGTTCGTTCGCCTGTATGAGAAAGGGCTGATCTATCGCGGCAATCGGATCATCAACTGGGATCCCGCTGCACGGACGGCGCTGTCGGACATTGAGGTCGAGTATAAAGAGGTGCAAGGCGGCCTCTACCACTTGCAATATCCGCTTAAGGACGGCAGCGGGCATCTGACTGTTGCGACGACGCGTCCGGAGACGATGCTCGGCGATACGGCCGTAGCGGTCCATCCGGAAGACGAGCGGTATGCGCATATGATCGGGAAGATGCTCATCCTGCCGATTATCGGCCGTGAAATTCCGGTAATCGCCGACAGCTACGTCGAGAAAGATTTCGGCAGCGGTGCAGTCAAGATTACGCCGGCTCACGATCCGAACGACTTCGAAGTCGGCCAGCGCCATCAGTTGCCGCAAGTGCTCGTCATGGACGAATCCGGCCGCATGAACGCGAACGCCGGCCCTTACCAGGGCTTGGACCGCTTCGAGTGCCGCAAACTGCTTGTCAGCGACTTGAAGGAGCAGGGCGTGCTGCTGAAGATCGAGGAGCATGTGCATCAGGTTGGTCACAGCGAGCGGAGCGGGGCGGTAGTGGAGCCTTATCTCTCCACGCAATGGTTCGTCGACATGAAGCCGCTCTCGCAAGCGGCCATCGATGCCCAGCGCAGCGGCAAAGGCGCGAATTTCGTGCCCGACCGGTTCGAGCGCAGCTATCTGCAATGGATGGAAAACGTGCGCGACTGGTGTATTTCTCGTCAGCTCTGGTGGGGCCACCGGATCCCGGCCTGGTATTGCGACGGCTGCGGTCAGACGAGCGTATCCCGCGACGATCTCGGCACTTGCCCGCAATGCGGCAGCGAACATCTTCGCCAAGACGAGGATGTGCTCGACACCTGGTTCAGCTCGGCGCTGTGGCCGTTCTCCACGCTTGGCTGGCCGGAAGAGACGGAGGATCTCAAGCGCTACTATCCGACAAGCGTGCTCGTAACGGGATACGATATTATTCCGTTCTGGGTGTCCCGGATGATTTTCTCCGGCATCGAGTTCACCGGTCAGACTCCGTTCAAGGACGTGCTGATCCACGGGCTCGTTCGCGATTCCGAAGGCCGCAAGATGTCCAAGTCGCTTGGCAACGGGGTAGATCCGCAGGAGGTCATCGAGAAATACGGGTCCGACGCGATGCGCTACATGCTCTCGACGAGCAGCACGCCGGGTCAAGATTTGCGTTTCCGCTGGGAGCGCGTCGAGCAGGCCCGCAACTTCGCCAACAAAATTTGGAACGCCTCCCGTTTCGCTTTGATGAACCTGGAGGGCTTCACATATGAAGACATCGACCTTAGCGGGCAGTTAGGCACAGCCGATCGTTGGATTTTGCACCGGTTGAACGACACGGTTCGCGAAGTAACCCGACTGATCGAGCAATACGAGTTCGGCGAAACGGGTCGCTACTTGTACAATTTCATCTGGGATGATCTGTGCGACTGGTACATCGAATTTGCCAAGCTGTCTTTGTATGGGACAGACGAGAAAGCGAAGAAGACGACGCAATCGGTGCTGGCCTATGTGCTCGACCGGACGCAGCGCCTGATCCATCCGTTCATGCCGTTCATCAGCGAGGAAATTTGGCAGCATCTGCCGCATGAGGGCGAGACGATTATGCTTGCTTCATGGCCGATCTATGACGTCAAATGGGAAGCGCCGGACGCCGAAAAAGAGATGAACCTGCTGATGGAGATCATTCGCTCGGTTCGGAATATCCGCGCCGAAGTGAACGTGCCGATGAGCAAAAAAATCGAGCTGCTCGTACGTCCGGCCGACGAGGCGGCGTTCGCGATTTTGAGCGGCAACGAGGACTATTTGCGCCGGTTCTGCAACACTTCGGAGCTGGCGATCCGTCTGGATTTGGCGAATCCGGAGAAAGCGATGACGGCGGTCGTAACCGGGGCGGAGCTGTATTTGCCGCTGGCGGGGTTGATCGACATTTCCCAGGAAATGGCCCGTCTCGAGAAAGAAGTGCAGACGCTGAATGCGGAAGTGGATCGTATCGACAAAAAGCTGGGCAATGAGGGCTTCGTAGCCAAAGCGCCTGCCCGGGTAATCGAGGAAGAGAAAGCGAAGCGGCAGGATTATGCCGACAAACGCGAAAAAGTGCTGGCCCGGATGGCCGAGCTGCGCGGATAGGACGGTGGATGGCTATGAGCGAGCAGGATTGCAAAGACGGCGGACTGGAGCCGCAAGGCGAAGCGGCGTTCCGCGATATCGACGAGGCGATCGCCTGGATCACGCAGCGCATGCCGAAGTTCGGCATCCAGGTCGGCTTGAAGCGGATGGAGCGGCTCATGGAGCTGCTCGGCCATCCGCACCGCCGGCTGAAATTCATTCACGTCGCCGGCACGAACGGCAAAGGCTCGACTTGCGCCTACTTGACCCGGGTGCTCGTACAGAGCGGCTACGATGTGGGGACGTTCACGTCCCCTTACATCGAGCGGTACCAGAACCGGATCCAGTTAAACGGCGTCGATATTGATGACGAATCGCTTTTGAAGCTTGCCAATCAGATCAAGCCGTTCGCCGATGGAATGGCGCAGACGGATATCGGTGCCCCGACGATGTTCGAGGTGTCTACGGCGATCGCGATCGCTTATTTCGCCCGCATCGCGTTCCCGGACTTGGTCGTGTGGGAAACCGGTCTAGGTGGCCGACTCGACTCGACGAACATTGTGGCGCCGATCGTCTCGGTCATTACGAACGTTGGACACGATCATATGGACATTCTCGGCAATTCAATCGAGGAGATAGCTTCGGAAAAGGCCGGCATTATCAAGCCGGGCGTGCCGGTCGTCTGCACGGTCGAGCAGCCGGAGGCTGTAGAAGTCATGCGGCGGACTGCGGCTGAGAGGCGGACGACGTTGTATTTGATGGGGGACCAATTCCGGTACGCGTCAGTAGAGTCGGCAGTGGAGCATCAAGTGTTCGATTTCAGCGGGCCGTTTCGCGACGTGCCGGGGATCGGCATTGCTCTGAGCGGTGCTCATCAGCAGAAAAACGCGGCGTTGGCGGTTATGACGCTGGAGGTGCTGCGGCAATATTATGCCGTTCTCGTCGACGACGAGAACTTGCTCGAGGGCATGCGCACCGCCGCTTGGGCAGGCCGGCTCGAGATGATTCGCCGCGAGCCCCCGCTGCTGCTGGACGGCGCGCATAATCCGGAAGGGGCGGCGACGCTCGCCGAAGCGCTGCGCACGGTGTACCCTCACAAGCGGCTTCATTTGATGATGGGAATGATGCCGACGAAGAGTCATTCCGACTATTTGAGGCATATACTGCCTTTAGTGGATACATTGATCGTGACCGAGCCGGTGTTTTTCAAAAAGATGGACGCCGACGCGCTGGCCGACCTCGCTCGTGAAGTAGCGGGAGAGCTCGCGCTGATCATTCCCATCGATGTGGAGAAAGACTACAGAGAGGCGCTTCGGATGCTGACGGAACGGACGGAGCCCGGCGACTTGGCGGTCGTGTCGGGAACGCTCTATCTCATCTCCGACGTCCGGGCATGGATCTTGTACCGGAAGGATTCTGACAAAGGCTGGTGAGGCTCGGAGTGAGCGCTGCAGAGCATATTCATTTTATCGGGATCGGCGGGTACGGCATGAGCGCCATCGCGAAGGTGATGCTGGAGATGGGGTACCGGGTGACGGGCTCGGATTTGGCGCGGCAGGAGCTGACCGACAAGCTGGCTGCGAAGGGCGCGCAAGTCTACATCGGCCATAACGCCGGGCATGTCCAAGGTGCCGATGTGGTCGTCTATTCGACGGCGCTGGCGAAGGACAATGTGGAGATGCAGGAAGCCGAGAAGCTGAACATCCCGATCCTCCACCGGTCCCAAATGCTGGCGCGACTCATGTCGGACCGCAAGGGCATCGCCGTCGCCGGGGCGCACGGCAAAACGACGACCTCCTCGATGATCTCCCTGGTGATGGAGCGGTGCGGACTCGATCCGACCTTCCTCATCGGCGGGGAAATCATGAATGTGGGCAGCAATGCGAAGGCCGGCAAAGGCGACTATGTCGTAGCCGAAGCCGACGAAAGCGACGGTTCGTTTCTCCAGTATCATCCGTTGTATGCGGTTGTTACGAACATCGAAGCGGATCATCTGGAAAATTACGACGGCGATTTCGAGAAGCTGAAGCTTGCCTACGCGCAGTTCATCAGTCAAGTGAATCCGAACGGGAAAGCGGTGCTATGTCTCGACGACCCGCATCTGCAGCAACTGAGGCTGGAGGCTCCCGTGCCGGTGGTGACGTATGGGTTCCATGCCGAGAGCGGGGCCGATTGTTATGCCGACGATATCCGGCCGGGCGACCGCAAGGTTTCGTTCGACGTCGTCTATCGAGGTGCGCGGCTCGGACGGGTGGAGCTGTCCGTACCCGGCCGGCACAATGTGTACAATGCGCTGGCGACGATTATTATTTGCCTGGAGGCGGGGTTGCCTTTCGATCGAATCGCCGCTGCGATCCGGGAGTTCCGCGGCGCGAAGCGGCGCTTCCAGGTGCTCGGCGAGACGGACGGCATACTCGTCATCGACGACTATGCGCATCATCCGACCGAGATCGAAGCGACGATCAGCGCCGCGAAAGCGACAGGCAAGCGGATCGTCGCCGTGTTCCAGCCCCAGCGGTATACGCGGACGTTTTTCCTGTTCGATCAGTTCAGCCGGGCGTTCCATGAGGCGGATGAGGTGATCATCACCGACATCTACTCCCCGGCGGGGGAGAAGCAGATCGAGGGGGTCAGCTCCGCCAAGCTGGTCGAGCTGATTCATGCGAACAGCAACTCGAACGTCCGGCATTTGCCGACGAAGGATGAGGTGTTCGCGTACTTGCAGACGCATGTCGCGGGCGGCGACCTGGTGCTCACGATGGGCGCGGGCGACATTTGGCGAGTGGCGGCGCAACTGGCGCAGGAGCTGGAGGCGCGGCGGCCGAGAGAGTAGCGGTTGAAGTGCGGTGGGGTGCCCGAGAGGGCGCCTTTTTTATGGTTTTATTAGAAAGTATAAGTTTTTTGGGGAAGACCGAAGGCTATTCCCCTGCTTTTGAATTT
>NZ_BIMA01000170.1 GCF_004000845.1 Paenibacillus koleovorans NBRC 103111 | reverse complement strand
TAACATGCTTTGCGTAACGTTGTATACTCGACGATAGACGGCGAGTAGGCAGCAGGAAGTGGGCAAGGAGAGCACCCTTGTTAGCACTAAAGCCCGTCCACCGTCCCAGCTTGCAACTAAAAACCGGCCTAGCGCAAATCCGCCCAGCCGGTCTCTTACGGTTTATTTGATCATCAGTTTGAAGAGGTTGATCATGTTGTCGAAAATGCCGTACATTTTCTTGGACTCCTCATCCTTCGTCGCGACCATCTTCAATCGGTCCGGATCGATATGCGACAAATCCCTGACGCTGTCTTGAATTTTGCCAATCATGTCGTTGAATTTGTCGATCGACACCGTTTTCCCCAGTATGCCTTCCTTCTTGGCGTAATCCATAAATTTGCCTTCAATTTCAGAGTTGCTGAATTTGAGGGTTACTTCTTTCTTATTGCCGCGGCCGTCGCTCACGAAGAACAACCCCGACAAATTGCCGGACCCGCCCTTCAGGCTGAACTTCAGCTTGTGGGTGCTGGAGCCGAACTCGAAATCGTAAAACGGCCGGAACAGATTGCGAAGCTTTTTAATAACAGAGTTCCCATTGCTATTGCTGTTGCCATTACCATTACCATTACCATTACCATTACCATTACCATTACCATTACCGTTTCCGTTTCCGTTTCCGTTCCCATTACCATTACCGTTGCCATTACCGTTGCCATTTCCATTCCCATTACTATTGCCATCCGGGATTCCGTTACCATTTCCATTACCATTTCCATTACCATTGCCGTTTCCATTGCTGTTACCGTTGCCGTTGCCATTTCCATTACCGTTTCCATCGCCATTGCCGTTCCCGTTGCCACTACCATTGCCATTCCCATTCCCATTACCGTTCCCAGGCGTTTCAATCACCCGGTTGTTCCAATCGGCAATCTCGGACTCGATCGAGCTCCAGAGCTGATCCGTCTTCTGCGTCAACGCATCCGTAGCGAGGGTGTTGTACTTGCGCTGCACCCCCGTCAGAGACTCGTTCAATTTATCGGTCAGTCCGGCGGAAAAATCTTGTTTCACCCCGGCGATCCACTCATTCAGCTGGTTCCGATAGGCTTCCTTCTCGCTGTCCGAAATTTTGTCCGGGTCGAGCTTGATCAACGCCTTCACGTCTTCGAGGTAATCGGTCCCGTCGGCAGCGAGCCCGTTCGTCCACTCGTCCAGATAGCCACGCGCCAAAGTGTCCCCAGCATTCCGGAAATTGATCGACTCGTTCACGAACTGGTTCAAGGTGTCGCGAACATCGTTCAGATTCGTATCCGCTTGGCCCAGCAGCGTATTCTTCAATCCGGCCGGAGCCGATGCCAGCGCATCCGCGATCTGCGTCTTGTTCCCGTCCGCCCAGGCAGCCATCGTAGCGGCAAACGCCTGCTTCTCGGCATCGGTGATATCGTCCGCATCGTCGTAGACGGAAGCCGTGATCGAGCTCAGCACATCCGCCGACCCGCCGTTCAAGCCGCCGTCCCATTGCTCGTACGCCGACTTGGCCGCATCTACCCGCACGCCGTATGCCTGAATCGCATCTGCGGTTGCGGTCTTGTAAACATTCGTGATCGCATTCAATTGGGCATCCGCCCGCTCCAGCAGCTTGTTCCTGATGCCGCTAGGCGCATCCTCGAGTCTCGAGTTCAAGCTGAGCTTGTAGTTCGTCGTCCACTCGGCCGCCCATTGGTCGAAAGCATCCTTATCCTGCTGCGTGACGATCCCGTCGGCATCCGCCTCCAGCTGCTGCGCCACCCGATTCGACAACGCGCTCGTATCGCCGACCGTCCGCGTCCACTGGCGGAAGTCCCGCCGCGCTTCCCGGACTTCCAGCGTATGCACTTGAACCAGGTCACGCACATCGTTCCATAGCTTGTCATCCAGCTTATCCAACACTTTGTCGGCTTTGCTCAGCAGCTTGAGCGTCGTGTCGCGATCGATGCCCTCGAGCGCGTTCGACAAGCCGTCGAATTGGCTCTCCGTCCAGTCGCTCAGCTGCGAGCGAAGCTCATTCAGCCCTCGTTTGCCGACCACGCCAGGCGAAGCGTCGATCGTGCTCTTGATCGAATCGAGAAAAGAGCTCTTGGCCGTATCCAAGGACTGCTTCCATTGTTTGAAAATTTGCTGAGCTGCCGCAGCCTGAGACGCGTTCTGATTGCCTTTGACTTTGTCCGCTTTGTCCGCCTTGCTCTTCTTGTACACGGCAGCAAGGGTCGGATCGCTGACGGCGGCTTTGGCCTGCAGTTTGGCGGCTCTCGCCTGCAGCTTGGCCGCTTTGGCCTGCAACGCTTCAGCCGAAGTGAAGGATGTCGAATGGGCTGAGGAGGAGGAGATGGATGAGACCATAAGAGGTGCTCCCTTCTATTAACTTTGCGGGTGGTGGGATTAAAAAAAGGGCAAGGTTCCTCACCACTAAAACCTTTAGTAAATAAGGCCTGTTTCGAGCGGAAAAATAATGCTTTATTATCCCCTCAAGGAACCAAGCAAGGAGCGCATGTACTTCACGTAGTGCGGTAAGGCGATAGAGGGGTCCTCCAGATTCGGATGCCACATTTTCTCCCACTCCAGCGACAAATAGCCGTCATAACCGATCGTTTGCAGCGCGAGCACGGTGTCTCGAATCGGGATGTAGCCTTCCCCGGTCAGCACGTACTTGTATTTGCGGCCCTTGGCATCCGCAGGCGATTCCGTCGCATCCTTGAAATGCGTGTGGCGAATGGCCGAGCCCAACCGTTGGACAACCTGCTCCGGCCGCTCTCCACAATGATACGTGTGAACCGTATCCCATAGAACGAGCAGACCTTCCGGCCGGCCCGCCGCCGTCAGCACCCGATCCAGCGATTCCGAGGAGGAGAAGTCGTCATGCGTCTCGAGCAGGATCGAAACGCCAAGCTTGCGCGCTTCCTCTGCGGAACGGACGAGCGCTTCGGCAACTTGCTCGACGGCCGCGTCGAACGTCAAGCTCTCCGGCACCATACCGATGAAGGAGCGAACATAGCTCGCGCCCAAATCATGAGCCAGCTCCGCATTGATCCGCATTTGCTTGACGTTGTCTTCGACCGTCGCCTTGTCGTCGCTCGTAAACTTCGTATAGCCGGACACGCTGACGATCTCGATGCCGCGGGAGCGAAACATTGCAGCCGCCTCGGCGCGCTCCGACGCGTTCATCGTCGGATCGACATGACGGTCGCCTCCGATGCGAAGCTCGATGCCGTCAAAGCCGTACTCGGCAGCGCGCTCGGCAGTTTGCAGCAAAGTCCAATCCGGACAGCCTAACGTTGTGAAGCTCAGTTTCATATGTGGGTGCCTCCTCGTTGATTAAGAATGGGGTTCGTTTGCACGACGGATTCATAGTGGGCACTTCGGGCGAAGGAGCCGGCGCTGCGCGCATAGAATGCCTCATCCAAGCGGAATACGCCGTTCTCCGGCCGCGTCCAGGAGGCGAAGCCTTCCGGATGGTAGCCGCGCATCGTCTCCCAATTCGCATAGTTCTGGTGTCCGTTCGTCTCCATCAGCCCTACCTTGAGGCCAGGCAATGGTGCCAGTCGGGCCGCCAGGTTTTTGTTCCAGTCGACCATCCAGGGGTTCACGGTCAGATCCGCGCAGAAGCACGGAACGCTGCGGTCGTGAGCGGCCTTGGCCACTTGCAGCGCGACGCTGAGTGTCTTGGCGATCGGCTTGAGCGTGATGGCGCGATACCCGAGCTCGATCCGCTCGATCGCATCCGCCAGGTTGTGCACGCTCTCGTCGGCCGTCATGCGCACCGGCAAGTCGTCTACGACCGTTTTATTTTCTTCCGGGAACGGCTCCTCTACAAGCACGACCCGCTCCAGCATGCCGATCCGATCGGCGTGATCCAGCAAGCGCAGCACCCGTTCCTTCGTGTCGTACCGGCCGTTCAAGTCCAAATAATAGAGCACGCGGCCGCAGTCCGTATACTTCGTCTCGCGTTCCACCGCCAGCCGATGCACGTCGGTCAGACGCTGCTTGTCCCATTCGAGCATTTTATCCAGGCTGCCGTCCTTGTCGGGATCGGCTCCCAGCTTGAACTTGAGCAGAAAATAGCCTTCATCGAGCATCCGGGTCACGTCCGCATCGCTATGTCCATAAGAGACGACCGGCACGGAGGCCAGCTCGCGATTGCGATAGTTTAAAGCGGCCCGGTACTCCGCTGGAATCATCTCGTCATAGTTGGCAAGCTGCTCCTCTTGTGCGTATAGCAGCCAAGCGGCGTGATCGACCGGCACGAGCGCATTCAGCGCGAACGTCTCGCGAAGCGTCGCAAGACCGGTCAAGGCGCGTCCATGCTCAAGCGTCTCATGTACGACTTGCTCCAGCAGCTCCGGCGGAGCGCTGAATGCACGCCCTACCGCCAGCCGCAGCGCATGCCGGGTCATATCCAGCATCATCCCGTTGGCCGCTTGCTCCGGCACGGCGAAGAACACATTCGGGTCGGACCAGAGCACGCTCTGCACGCCAAGTCCGACCGCCTCACGCCCATTCGAGCTTCGCAGCATCGCCAGCGTCTGCCACAGCTCGCTCAAATAGCCGCCTTTAAAGCCGAAAGGGCTCTGCAGCGGTTCCCGCTCTAGAGCCAATTCCGCTTTTTCAATCCGTATAGACATTCAGTTCTACCCCTCGCACAATAGTGATACCGCTGTTCCATATCTCCCTATTGTACAATAGATTCGATTAGGATGGTGGAATTTCGTCACATTGCTCCTAAAGGCCGGTCTCCCGCTTGATCCGGTCCGGCAGCTCCGGATCGGGCTTCGCCCCGCCATATCGCACCGCATTGTAGGCATCGGCCAGCTCTTGGCGCTGCCGCTCCTGCATAAGCCGGTCCTCGCGAAGCGCCAGCTGCTCCTGCGGAGTCAAGTGTGTTTGCAACGCCTCGTCCACTGCTCCTTTCGTACTCACGCTGCGCCGAAGAAACAACCGGTACAGGAGCCGGATGCGCTCCCCTCCCTCCAGCTGCTCCCACGACGGGTCCCGCTTAAACCGGGAGACCGCCGTCGACAGCTGATCTCGAAGTTGATCGCGGATCTCCTTCCAGCTGATCAAGCTCGTTTTCTCCTCCTCGTACTCCCGGAACCCCGCAGAGTCGGCCTCCCGCTGCCGCAGCCAAGCGATTAGCTTGCGCGTCAAGATAACGATGGCTTTGCCTGTGAAATAGATGGCGGCGAGAATTAAGACAAGCGCTAATATCCGGCCTGCATACATCGCCAGCTTGTCGAGAAAGACCATGAGAGCGGACGGTTCATTGTCAGCCTGCGGAAGCATGCCGCCATTCGACGTCGGGGTCGGGGATGGGCTCGGGGTCGGAGCCGGCGGTTCGTCGGAGGTCGCGAGCAGCCGATTGATCAGATCGACCAGTTGCTGCCGGAGCGCGAGGAACAGATCCCGAATGACGCCGATCAATCCGATTCCGAAAATAACGAGCAAGGTGATCCCGATCAGCACCCGATTTTTCCAAACGACACTTGGAGCCAAACGCACATTGTCGCTGCCCGACTGGGTTTCTCCTTTCAAATTGCTGTTGTTCGACAGGAAAACTGTGATGAGCAGGGCGGCCACGCCGAACCAGATCATATAGTCCATGTAAGGCTTGAATTCGGTGATGCGCGACAGCAGCAAGGCGGCCAGCAAATAAAGGAACAAGGCGACCCAATAAACGCCGCCCGGGAAAAGAAGATGCCAGGGCGTGCGGACCGAACGGAAGCCGTGGTAGAACAGGAAGGCGCCTGCCGCCGCGGAGATCAGCGATTGGAGCTGCAGCCCGAATACAAGCCAGGTCAGTCCCCCCACAATCACGATCCCTGCCAAAATAAGCAGGAAACGAAGCTCAAACCGCAGCGCGAAACGCGCAATCGTCCCGAGCGGCATGTAGACCGCCATCATAAGCAGCCACAGGTGGAACTGGTCCTGGAAGCCCTCAATCGGCGAGAACAACAGCAGGACCGGGTAAAAGAGTATGAGCTCTATGGCGCCGCGCACCGCAGAGAGAGCAAGCTGTCGACCGAATTTACGCATCGAGGCGCACCTCCTCTTCGCTGCTGCGAACGAGAGGCACAATCCGAACCGCATTGTTCGTCTGTTCCAGCCGGTCAATGCGCTCCTGGATCTCCTCGCTCACATAGGCGGTAATCAGCACGATATCCAGCCGTTCCGCCCCGCGCGCCAGATCCTCGTCCAAGAACGTAGTGATCGCCATTGTCCGGTCTACGACGACCTTCGCCATCGTATCGAGCAGCAGCTCCGTATGCGAGGCCCCGCTGCCGGGCTCTACACGGACCATCTCCTTCGGCGCGTCGATCGTGCCGCTGTTGCAGCCGAACCCGGTCGGGATGCCCCGCCGGATCGCATCCGCCGCGAGCGAAGCCGCGAAGCGCAGCCCTTGCTCGACCAGCTCCGGGTCGGACACCTGGCTCCACATTTGCTCGCTCAGCTCGAAGTTCAAATAAATCATCAGCCGGTGATCGGAGGTGAAATCCCGTTGATGGACCTGAAGACGACCGGAGCGGGCGGTCGCTTTCCAGTTCACCGCGTTCAGCGGGTCGCCATACCGGTATTCCCGTGCGCCTTGGATGATGAACGGGTCGTCCAGAATCCAGCGCCGTACCGTCACATCGCCTTGCCAGCTGTGGGACGGGAGCGGGATGTCGCCGATCGGGACAAGCCGCGGGTACACGAGCAGCCGGGCGTCCAGCCGCAGCGTCTTGGTCGTCTTGGACATGCCGAAGATATCGCCGCACGTGAGCGACATCGTGCTCAAATCGTAGCAACCGCGCTTAGTGGCCCGGATGCGATGCTTGCGCGTCACGCTCGAGTAGGGCATGAGCGAGAAGAAGCTTTTCTGATTCTGCATGAGCGTGCCGCTATGGACGTCGAAGTTGTCCTGCCGCGGAAACCGCAGCGAGGCGGACATCAGCGACTCCAGGCGCAGCCAGGGCAGCGGCAGCGGCTTGACGTTCGCGATGCGCTCGATCAGGAGCACCTCCTCGCCCTCGTAGCAGGCGCGCTCGCTGAAGCTTCGCGTGTAAGTAACTCGGCGCAGGCCGAACCGGTCGAACATTCGGCCCTGCACGAAAATGACGATGAAGGCGACGAACAGCAGCCATGCCAATGTCATAGCGTCGTCCCGCCTCAGCCTCGGCCTTGAAGCTGCGGCTCCGCAGGCACGACGAGCTCGGCGAGCAGCTGGTCGAGGATTGCCTCAGCCGGGTTGCCCTTGGCGCCGCGGGTCGTCGCCGCGCGCAGGATCAGGCGATGCGCCAGCACCGGCTTCGCCATCGCCTTGATGTCGTCGGGCGTGACGTAGTCCCGGCCCTGGAGGATGGCGTGCACCTGGACGGCGCGCAGCAACGCTTGGCTGCCGCGCGGGCTGACGCCCATCGCGATGTCCTGATGGCTGCGGGTGCGCTCGATCAGGTGCAGCATGTAGTCGTACAAGTCCTCATGGACGCGGATTTGGGCATAGCCGTCTTGCGCAGCGGTCACTTCCTCCGCGGTAGCGACGGGCTGCAGCTTGTCGAGAGGGTTGTCCGTCTTGAACCGCTGCATGATCGCTTTGCCTTCCTCGAAGCTCGGATAGCCCATGCTCACCTTGAGCAGGAACCGGTCGAGCTGCGCCTCCGGCAGCGGGAACGTGCCCGCGTTCTCGATCGGGTTCTGCGTGGCGATAACGAGGAACGGCCGGTCCAGCTTGCGCGTCTCGCCGTCGATGCTTACCTGGCGCTCCTCCATACACTCTAATAGGCTCGACTGCGTGCGCGGCGTCGCGCGGTTGATCTCGTCGGCGAGCAGAATGTTCGCGAACACCGGTCCCGGCCGGAACTCGAAGCGCGAAGCCTGCTGGTTGTAGAAGTTAATGCCGCTAAGGTCCGAAGGCAACAGGTCGGGTGTGAATTGAATGCGCTTAAATACGCCGCTCACCGAAGCTGCCATCGCTTTCGCCAGCAGCGTTTTCCCCGTTCCCGGCACATCCTCCAAGAGAACATGGCCCGATGAAATTAATGCCACTAACAATTGATCGATCACGGCTGATTTGCCCACTACGACTTGCTGTACATTCGCTTTGATGGCATCAGCCAAACGTTTGATTTCCGACGGTTGCATACTCAGCATCCTCTCTCCGAAAGCGCTTTTCTTTCTATTGTAGAGGAGCTGGGAGCGGATGGCAATTGCTAAAAGATTAGGAGATTTATGAGGCGTTAGGTAGCCGACTCTAGCGGCTGTAAACGAGCAAATCTTCGATAATTTTCTTCTCCCGCTAGGCGACCAGCTCATCGCGACCCAGTTCGGCACATCGTACAGTTTGCCATGTGTCATCGCGGTCGTCGTGGCAGTAGCAGCGGAAGGCCTCTTCATCGATTGTCGCAACGAGTGAAGCAAGTGATCGTCGCGGGAATCGATGGAATGCTGGACGAACAGGTGGTCCGTCCCCAGGTCGGGCATCTTATCCGGCGAGAACTCCAGCATCGCCTCGTAATTCGGCACACAGGAGCCTTCTTCAGGCTTAGCTCCGCGTACAGCAGCAAATTGAGCGGATGGCGGACCGTCCCACAGGATGAGCTCGGGTTCGGCCGACGCTAGCCTATGCATTCGTTCCTCCAAGATCCGCCATGCTCCTCCACGCTAATCATTTTGCTGCGATGGCAATTGACCGCCTGCACGGGGTCCAACCCGAGCGAACGCAAATTGTCCTGATTCGGCAAACAAGAAGCAACGCCACTCTGATATGGCGACGCTCGCGGGAATAAGAGGTAGGAGTAAAGCCGGCCAGCTTCGACAGGGTGACCAGCTTTATTTTATCGCCATAGTGCTCGTGCATGTAATCGATGGTCCTTCGCATGCCGTCGGTGTTCGGAATTGTCGAGTCCTTGCCCACCCTAAGACCCTCATAAATGCATCGCCCCAAATGCTCGGCAAAATGGCTTTTTATCAATGATGCCCTTCTCGGTAGTCGTGTGCAAAGTCATGGCGATCATAGGCGCCGCTCTTATCTGCGTCAGCAATGTAGTGGCTGTCCTCTTCACTATTGTGGAGCAGAGCCCGTGCTTCAATTTCACTTTTTTTGCGTATCGCTGTTAGTGGGGGTTGCACTTTTCCGGCGGGTTTGCACTCTTTTGCTAGTAGGGTTTCCGGTGACTTCGAATTGGTTCGTGTGGCTGGCTTGGCTGCTGGGCTTGTTCACATTCTCTTAACGTTACTTGCGATTCAAATTAATACTGACCGGGTATAGTGAGGATAGAGCGTTTTGCTCGGAAAGGAGGAGTGCGACGATGTACTACGAAGAGGACCGTGAGCCTTACGACCGCAAGGACGACGAAGACGAGGAAGAAACGACGCAGCCGAGCTGAGGCAGCCCGGCTGTTGTTGTTTTTATATAATGGCATTTAAATTTAGAGCAGTCGTAGGATTCCGCCACGTATTTTTGCATTAAAGGCGTTCCTTTGATTTACGAAGATACAATTTTGAAAGTTATTCTATTCTATTAATTAATCCTTACCAGTCTTATTAAGGGTACTTGTTATTTTTCTCGTCCTCACTCCAGCTTCTCTTAGTTTCCGTTAGGATTCCAACACGTTACTAAAAAATAAAATTCAGACACTGTAGTAGAACTCTCCACATTCTAAACCGTTTCATACTATTGACTATCGTCGGATTTTTTTATTGATCATTGATGTCATTCTTGGTTTCTTCGCCTTTTCCAGATCCTCGAACTATGACCCACAAGAATGAAATTGAAAAGCATATCTAGTGGGTTAAAGTTTGGTTTGTGAATGTTGGTTAGTAACTAATTAAAGTAGTGAGGTTTTAATTTTTTTAATTGTTCAGGCGGGTTCAGTACGCCTTTCATTTCAGAAAATGATTGTTTATTCCAACTGCGTTCATTGATTTGAGTCCAGATGTATGTTCCTACATCACCGCTGTAAACCCAAACTCTATCTTCTTCATCCCATAAAAAATACAAAGTGTCCCTTATCCTAAATTTTTCAATTGAACTATATATAGTCTCGTTGCTTATATTTTTAATGATAAAAGACTGCTTAGCGACACCATCTTCTTTGGATTCCTCAACAATTAATTGATACTTTCCTGATTTCGATACTACTGGGTTACCTGGTGTTGCTAAAGTATTGTTAATTTTTGTTGAGTTACTCATCTCGCTTTTAGCACATCCAATAGATGCCGAGACAAGACCAAGCAAGAGAAAGAGTAATAGTTTCATATTCAAATTGCTACCTCCTATTACGCTCATCTGATGAACTATCAGGACTACCAACTTGCTGCTTACTAGAGAGCCATCCTGAGGTGAAATTACCTGAAGCATCCATTTGAGATCTATCTGTCCAACTAATTCTAATAATAAAATCAGTGGATTCGCAAAAGGGATCCATTTAACAGCAAATTTTGACTTCTCTACATTTGTTGAATAGATGCCATAGATCTTGAAATATCAATTTGCATTGACAACCCGTTTTCTATCGCAGCAACCTGCTCTTCGACTATAACTTTAACATTTTGGGTAAGTGTAGAGTGACCTCCTTTAAAAGTATAGCTGAAGTTTGCACAATGGTCTCGTAACCCGCCATAGTTAAATAATTGAGGGTCACAAACATGATT
>NZ_BIMA01000169.1 GCF_004000845.1 Paenibacillus koleovorans NBRC 103111 | reverse complement strand
GCGAGTGGCGCAGACGCGACGCTAGCCGCAGCGCTGGCCGACCGCAGCGGGCCGGGCGGGCGGCCGCCAGATCAAGGCCGCCGCCGCTAGGGTAGCAGCGACAGGGCAAACTCGGCCGCCGCACATACCCCGGCCCAGAATGCCGGGTCGTCTCGTTCGCTCCTCCCCATCGTCGTGATGGGGAGGCTGTAAGCCGCCATCCGCTCCTGGATGGCGGCTCTTTCGATTCCCGCGATGTGGGGAATCGCGTGCATTTCCGCCAGCGCGTAGTCCGCTAGCTGGCGCTCGAGCTGTTCCCGCTCCTCCGGCCGTAGGCCGGTTGCCGGGAGCGGCAGGGTGGCCGGCGCGAGGCACAGCTCGCCCAGCACCGTCAAGGTGTGCGCGCTCAGGCCGCGATGCCGCTCTCTCGCCTCCGCGAAGCTAAGGCGCGGCATGAGGACCGGGCGGCCGCCGAGCGCTAGCGCGGCGTGCACAAGCTCCGCCGTCTCGGCGGCCGTATGGCCGAGACGGGTGCCGGTACCGACGATGCCCGGGCCCATCGTCGCGATCGCGATGTCCGCGCGAAGCACGTGCCGCGCGGCGAGCAGCGCCGTGAACTTGTTCACGGCTTCCAAGCTGCCGCCGTAGGCGTGGCCGTACGTGACCGTACCGCACAGCCAGCCGCAGGCGGTCAGCGCGGCGGCGTGTCGGCTGTAGGCGAGCGGCAGGGCGGCACCGTCGGACATGACGTAGGCGATCCGCGGCTTGGACCGCTGCGGCTCTTTGGGGGCGTTTACGCTTCCGGTGCTGCTGCTACCGGTGTTGCTTCCGTAGCCTGTTGGGCTGTTAGAGGCACTGGTGTTGCTTCCGTAGCCTGTTGTCCCGTTACTGGTGCCAGTGCTGCTTCCGTACCCTGTTGTGCTGTTGCTAGTACCGGTGTTGCTTCCGTAGCCTGTTGTGCTGTTGCTAGTGCCGGTGTTGCTTCCGTAGCCTGTTGTGCTGTTGCAGGTACCAGTGTTGCTTCCGTAGCCTGTTGTCCCGTTACTGGTGCCAGTGCTGCTTCCGTAGCCTGTTGTCCCGTTGCTGGTGCCGGTGTTGCTTCCGTAGCCTGTTGTGCTGTTGCTGGTACCGGTGTTGCTTCCGTAGCCTATTGTCCCGTTGCTGGTACCGGTGTTGCTTCCGTAGCCTGTTGTCCCGTTGCTAGTACCGGTGCTGCTTCCGTAGCCTGTTGTGCTGTTGCTGCTGCCGGTGTTGCTTCCGTAGTCGGTACTGATGCTGATGCCGGACAAGCCGCCGTAGCGCTCGCAAGCTGCCCGTTCGCCAGCCGTCCTCTCGTCATCACCCGCCATCAGCCACGCCGCCGCAATCGGCAGCATGCTGTGCAGCTCGCCGATCAGCACCGGCATGCCGTCTAGCTGCTGCCGTCGGCGGAACAGCTCGTGGTGCGGGCTCGCCGCCTCCTCTACGGCCAGCACCGATCGCTGCAACGGCGTGTAGCGCAGCTTCATGATATGGCCGCCTGCCGGTATGACGGACCCCGCTGGATCGCTCGACTCTCGCCTCTTAGCCGCCGTCGATATCGCCAGCGCTTCCGCCTCTCGTTCCACACCTATTTTTACACTCCCCCAAGTTGCCTCTGTCGCCTCGGCCTCGGCTTCCAAACCTGATTCCACACATGCCTCTGCCACCATCCCCGTCCGCCCCCGCGCGATCACATGGTGCACAAAATGCGCCCCTCCGCTTCCAAGCCGCAGCCGCTCCGCCGTCACGTTCAGCATCACCCGGTCCCCAGGCTCCACCGATCCTTCCGCCGTGCAGTCGTGCCAAGCCTGGCATTCCTCTTCCCGCTCCACATCCACGATCAGCTCCTGCCAGCCGTCGCGCTCCAGCACGATCCGCTTCACCGTCCCTGCCGCCAATTGGATCCCCATTGCTCGCTCCCCCTCTCTTTTTCCACTAAGGTATCACCCACTCTCGAAAATATGCCAAAAAATGCATAGCCCCCGCCCTTGTTCTTATCTGCCATCCGGATCGCCAGGATGACTGCCGAGCGACGGTGATATGGACGGGTCCGCTCTGACTGGTCTGAGTACCTAAGTATCCCATTCGAGAATCTAGCTTCGCGATTAGAGTACTTAGGCACTCAGATCCACATCCCCCACATAAAAGAAGGAAATTTGGTTCTCAGCCTGTTTATTTAGGTTCTCAATCCGAAGCCAATCGTAAACAAGCCTATTCTATCACATTTGATCTATCCAGCAACGACGCAAACACCCCGCCACTACCGTGACGGGGTGCTCTATTCCAGGCGGAGGATGTAGACTTACCCCACGCTGGCGGCGGTTTTCTTGACGATCGCAACGACGAGCTCGGCAGCGCCGACCAGCTCTTTAATCGCGATCTGCTCTTTCGTGGTGTGGATATGCTCGTAGCCAACGGCGAGGTTGACGGTCGGGATGCCCATGCCGTTGAACATGTTGGCGTCGCTGCCGCCGCCGGTGTGGAACGTCGACCCTGTGCGACCGATCGACTCGACCGCCTTCAGCGCCAGCTTCACGACCGGTGCGGTCTCATCGTACTTGTAGCCCGGGTAGATCATCTCGAAGTGGAATTCGGCACGCCCGCCCATCTCGGCGGCGGCCGCCTCGCTGGCTTGCCTCATCGTCTCGACCTGACGGTCCAGCTTCTCGGTCACGAGGCTGCGCGCTTCCGCATCGATGTCGACGCGCTCGCAGACGATATTCGTCGCCCCGCCGCCGGCGAAGCGGCCGATGTTGGCGGTCGTCTCGCTGTCGATGCGCCCGAGCGGCATCTTGGAGATCGCCCGGCTCGCCACTTGGATGGCGCTGATGCCGTCCTCTGGATTAACGCCCGCATGGGCCGACTTGCCGTAGAACGTGATGCGGATCTTCGCCTGCGAAGGCGCGGCTACGGCGATCTCGCCGATGTGGCCGCTGGAGTCGATGGCGTAGCCGTACATCGCCTCGAGCAGCTTCGGCGGGTTCTGCGCCATGGCGCGGGCGCCGAGCAAGCCGGACTCCTCGCCGGCCGTGATGACGTACTGGATTTTGCCGTGGCGGATGCCGTTCTCCTGCAGCACGTGGATCGACTCGAAGATAGCGGCGATGCCCGCTTTGTCGTCGCTGCCGAGAATCGTCGTGCCATCGCTGCGGATGTAGCCGTCGTCGTCGACCTGCGGCTTGATGCCGTTACCCGGCGTGACCGTATCCATATGGCAGGTGAAGAAGATCGTCGGGATGTTCTCTCCCCCCGGGGAAGCCGGCAGCGTCAGGATCAAATTGCCCGATCCGTGGCCGGTAATCGCGGCGGTGTCGTCCTCGAAGACGTCAAGTCCCAGGGAAGCGAATTTATTTTGGAGAAAGCGGCTGATCTGCTGCTCGTACTTCGTCTCGCTGTCGATGCGGACGAGCTCCAGGAACGTATCGACCAAACGATTTTGTTGGATCATGTTCTTTCCTCCCGTGCCTAGAATGAGGTACAATTAAGATTGTTCAATCCACGCCCGCCCGCACGCGGCAGGCGACGGAGGGGAAAAGCTTGAAAGCTCATCCCGCTATAATCCAGTATGACCTTATTAAGGAGTTGAATGCCGATGTTCCCGAAATGGACCGTTCGCGTCATGGTTTACGTCATGCTATTCGCCATGTTATCTTCGGTAGTTTTGTTTACAATCAGCATGTTGATGGAATGAAGCAGGACGGCTGCACCCCGTTTCTTGCCCGGTGCAGCCGACTCTCCCCCTTATGAACCCGCGTTGTCCCCCGCCTAGTACAGCTTCGTATCCAGCGTGAACCCTTCCAAATTTTCTTTGACTCGCTGCAGAAAACGCCCGCAAATGACACCGTCCAGAATACGGTGATCGAGCGACAAACACATATTGGCCATCGACCGGACCGCGATCATGTCCTGGATGACGACCGGGCGTTTGACAATCGTCTCGAAGGTCAAGTTAGCCGCCTGCGGATAGTTGATGATCGGATACGACAGGATCGAACCGAACGAGCCCGTGTTGTTGACGGTGATCGTGCCGCCCTGGATGTCGTCCAGCATTAGCTTGCCCGCCCGCGCTTTGCGCGATAGCTCTTCGATCTCCCGCGCTAAACCGGCGATGTTTTTCTGATCGGCTTTTTTGATGACCGGCGTAATGACCGAATCTTCCGTCCCGACCGCGAGCGAAATGTTGATATCCCGCTTGACGATGATTTTGTCGACCGCCCAGACGGAATTCATGATCGGATAATCTTTGATCGCATTGACGACCGCCTTCAGCACAAAAGCGAGATACGTCAAGTTGACGCCTTCCTGCTTCTTGAACTCGTCCTTCAGCTTGTTGCGCAGCAGCACGAGATTCGTCACGTCGACCTCGATCATCGTCCAGGCATGCGGAATTTCGGCAACGCTCTGGCGCATCCGGGTCGCGATCGTATTGCGGATCGGCGTTACGTCCAGGATGTACTCATTGCGGCCGCCGAGCGACTGGCCTTCGACCTCGACCTTCGGAATGGCCGGAGTTTCGCTCAGATGCAGGCCGGTCGTACGAACTGAAAGCGGCGCCCGTGCGAAGTCGCCAGTGCCTGCTGCGAATGTCGCCTGTTGCACGATCGGCGCTTGTACGGCGGCCGGCGGCAGACCGTGCTCGACCGCTTGCAGCACGTCCTTGCGCGTGATGCGGCCGCCGAGTCCGGTGCCCGCGATCCGCGTCAGGTCGAGGCCGTACTGCTGCGCAAGCTGCTGCACGGCCGGCGAGTAGCGGCCCCGCATCGGCGCGTTCTCGTCGGTCACGACCGAAGCCGCCCCTGGTGCTGGACGGCCGGCGGACGCGCCCGCAGCTCCATTGCTCGCCGTGTCAACCGCCGTCGCCGAGGACGGAGCAGGCTCGCCTTCGTTGCCGACACCGCCGGCTGCAGCCGTCGCATCTGCCGTCGAGATGACGCAGACGACGGAGCCGACCGGGACCGTCTCGCCCTCTTGAGCGATGATCTCGAGCATCGTCCCTTCAACCGTGGAAGGGAGCTCCGCATTTACTTTATCCGTTATGAGCTCGCAGATCGGCTCGTATTGCTCGACCGGATCGCCGGGCTTCTTCAGCCATTTGCCGATCGTAGCAGAGACGAGCGACTCCGCCAACTGAGGCAAGAGGATGTCCGTCCTGCCCGCCGTTTGTTTCGTCATACGCTATCCCTCCGCTTCTTGCGCGCGCTTTAGAACAAGGCCAGCTTCTTCATGGCCTCTTTCACTTTGTCTTTGTTTAACATGAAATGTTTCTCGAGCGGCGGACTGATCGGCATCGCAGGCACATCGGGACTGCACAGCCGCATAATCGGCGCATCCAGCTCGAACAGCAGCTCCTCGGCGATAATCGCCGACACTTCGCCGCCGACGCCCCCGGTTTTGTTGTCCTCGTGCAGCACGAGCACCTTGCCGGTTTTGGCCGCCGCCTTCAGGATTGCCTCCTTATCAAGCGGCTGCAGCGTGCGCAAATCGAGCACTAACGCGTCGATCCCTTCCCGTTCCAGCTCCGCCGCCGCTTCCAGTGCGAAGTGAACCGTCAAGCCATAAGTAATGACCGTAATATCCGAGCCGTCCCGCTTCACATCGGCTTTGCCGATCGGGACAATGTAATCCTCGTCCGGCACTTCGCCGATCGCGGATTGATATATTTTTTTATATTCGAAATAAAGGACCGGGTCCGGGTCGCGAATCGCCGCTTTCAGCAGTCCTTTCGCGTCGTAAGGCGTGGATGGGGCTACGATCTTGAGTCCGGGCGTGCCGAAAAAAATCGACTCCGGCGATTGCGAATGGTACAAGCCGCCGAAAATGCCGCCGCCGGACGGAGCGCGCACGACAAGCGGGCACGACCAGTCGTTGTTGGAGCGGTAGCGGATTTTGGCCGCCTCGCTGATGATCTGATTCGTCGCCGGCAGCATGAAGTCCGAGTATTGCATCTCGGCAATCGGGCGCATGCCATACATCGCCGCGCCGATCGCTACGCCGGCAATCGCCGACTCCGCAAGCGGCGTATCGAGCACTCGAGCTTCGCCGAACTTCTCGATCAGTCCCTTGGACGTCGTAAACACGCCGCCTTTGTACCCGACGTCCTCACCCAGCAGGAACACCTGGTCGTCCCGCGCCATCTCCTCGCTCATCGCCTCGCGGATCGCGGTCACATAGTTGATAACGGGCATCGGCTACTCCTCCCCTTCCGCTTCTGCATACACATGCTTGAACAGGTCGTCCGGCTCCGGGAACGGGGCATTATCGCCGTATTCCGTCGCTTCCTTGATCTCCCGCTGCAACTCGGCTGTGAGAACGGCGTCCTGCTCCTCGGACCAAATGCCAGCTTCGATCAAATACGCCTTGTAGCGGGGGAGGCCGTCGCGCTGCCAATGCATGTCGACCTCTTCCTTCGTCCGGTACGCCAGATCGTTGTCCGAGGTGGAATGCGGCGACAGCCGGTACATGACCGCTTCGATCAACGTCGGGCCTTCGCCGCGAATCGCGCGGTTGCGGGCTTCCTTCACGACCCGGTACACCTCGAGCGGATCGTTGCCGTCCACCTGCACGCCCGGGAACCCGTATCCGATCGCACGATCGGCGATTTTCCCGCTCACTTGGCGGTGCAGCGGCACGGAGATGGAATATTGATTGTTCTCGCACATGAGAATGACAGGCAGTTTATGTACGCCGGCGAAATTGCAGCCCTCGTGGAAGTCGCCCTGGTTGCTCGAGCCTTCTCCGAATGTAACGAAAGTGACGAGCTCCTTGCGGTTCATCTTGGCGGCAAGCGCGATGCCTACGGCATGCGGCACTTGCGTGGTAACCGGGCTGGAGCCGGTAACGATTCGATGCTTGCGGTGGCCGAAGTGGCCCGGCATTTGGCGTCCGCCGCTGTTCGGGTCCTCGGCTTTGGCGAAGATCGAGAGCATCAGCTCGCGGGCCGTCATGCCGACGGACAGCACGAACCCGTAATCGCGGTAGTACGGAAGATAATAATCGTTGTCGCGGTCCAGCGCGAACACGGCGCCGACTTGGGCCGCTTCCTGGCCGATGCCGGATACGTGGAAATTGATTTTACCGGCGCGTTGTAGAAGCAGAGCGCGTTCGTCGAACTTGCGGGCGAGCAGCATGGTGCGGTACATCTCAACGGCCTGCTCGTCGGTCAGACCGAGCTGTCTATGTTTGGTCAATTGCCCTACAGACATGGAAACGGCCTCCTTCATGCTTCAATTGTTTGGTACCTGGTCTTAAGAGTTGACACTATATAAGTATTATAAACGGTTTTAAGTATGATTACAATTTCGGCAAAGCCGCTTGAGGCACTAGAGTCGGTTGAAGGCGTTAGAGGCCGCCAGAGCCGTTAGAGGCGTAGTACCTTCAAATGGTTAGATGCCCAGCGAAAGGCCGTCGACGGCCAGCATCGCCTCGCCCAGCGCCTCGGACAGCGTCGGGTGCGCGTGAATCGCCTTGCCAATCTCCCAGTGGGCTGCGTCGAGCAGCTGCGCCACCGCCGCCTCGCCGATCTGATCGGTCGCATGCGGGCCGATGATGTGCACGCCGAGCAAATCCTGCGTGCGGGCGTCGGCTACGACCTTCACAAAGCCGTCCGCTTCGCCCAGCACAACCGCCTTGCCCAGCGCCTTGAAGGAAAATTTGCCGATCTTCACCTCGCGGCCCTGCTCCTTCGCCTGCTTCTCCGTCCAGCCGATCGAAGCGATCTCCGGACGGCTATAGACGCAGCGAGGCACTTGATGCGGCTGCGTCGCGCCGGCATGCCCGTCGTCTGCTCCCGCAATGTGCTCGGCCGCGCGAATGCCTTCATGCGCCGCCACATGCGCGAGCTGCAGCCCGCCGTTCACGTCGCCGACCGCGTAAATATGCGACTCCGTCGTCTGCATTTGGTCGTTCACTTGGATGACGCCTTTCACCAGCTTCACGTCCGTGTTCTCCAGGCCGAGCCCGCGCACATTCGCCTGACGGCCGACGCAGACGAGCACCGCTTCCGCCTCCAGCCGCTCTGGCTGCTCCCGCACGACGACCGTCAGCGCCGCTCCCGTCTCTGTCGCCTCGACCGACTCGGTCTGGACCAGAGCTTTCGTCAGCACGCGGACACCGCGTTTTTTGAACAGCCGCTCGAGCTCCCTCGAGATGTCCTCGTCCTCGCCGGGCAACAGCCGCGCATCAGCCTCTACTATCGTCACCTGCGCGCCGAAATCGCTCATCATCGAAGCCCATTCCACGCCGATGACGCCGCCGCCGATAATGACGATCGACTTGGGCAGCTCCTCCAGCTCCAGCGCCTCGTCGCTCGTCAGAATGCGCTTCCCGTCCGCCTTCAGCCCCGGCAGCAATCGCGGCACCGAGCCGGTCGCCAGGATCAGATTCGTCGGCACGATCGTCTCCGCTTCTCCGTTCGGCAGCTCGATGGCGACCGCCCCGCTGCGCGGCGAGAAAATCGACGGCCCGATGACGCGGCCGCTGCCTTGGATAATTTCGATTTTATTTTTTTGCATCAAATATTGCACGCCCTTGTACAACTGTTCCACGACCGCCCGCTTGCGGGCTTGCACTTTCTCGAATTTCAGTTCTACCTGGGAGGCTGAAATTCCGAACTCCTCGCTACGCTTCATGGTGGCGAACAACTCCGCGCTTCTGAGCAGCGCCTTGCTCGGGATGCAGCCCCGGTGCAGGCATGTGCCTCCCAGCTTGTCCTTTTCTACAATCGCAACGCTCTTCCCCAATTGCGCGGCGCGAATGGCGGCCGAATAGCCTCCGATCCCACCGCCGATCACCACTATATCGTATGTACGGGTCATAATATGGACGTCCTCCTTGGCTTGGCGCTCCTCTTCCCGTGCGACAGCACAGCGGCACCGATAAATTGACAGTCTCTATTGTACCCTTAAACGAATGTCGAAATATAGTCCGGCTTTAGCAATTAGACATAAAAATTGATTCAAGGTAATATAGTAACGAGTTGCCTTGCAAACGTTGGAATACGCGTGTGAAGTGTGCGAGCGGGATGCGCGAGGCAGGACAGAAACGGAGAATCGAACGATGCAGGACAAAGTCAAACGGTTTATCGCCATTATGCTGCTTATAGTACCCGGCTTTATGGCCACCTACGGATTTCTTGCGATGAAGGACGCGTTTTTCGCCCAGTTCGGGCCGGAGGAGCTGAATCCTTCGTTTATGTGGGGCAAATTTTTTATAGGCCTTATTTTGTTTTTCGCCGGGGTTGCCTTTATCGGGGGTTGGATCTTTTTCCGCGACCGCAAGCGCAATTATGTCGCTCCTCGGTTCAAGCAGAAGCGCAAGAAGTAGTAGTACGGGGGCTAGCAGGGGCCGGCTTACCGGGCTTGCTCGGCTGGCTGCTGGCTGGGCTGGCTGGGCTCGCTCGACTGGCTGCTGCTGGCTAAACCGGCTGCCGGCTCAGGCTCTTCCCAGCCGGTCGAACCAGCGCGCCAGACGGTGGCGCTCGATCCAGCCGGATATGGACCGCTTCTCGGCGTAGTAGTGCAGGCCGAGCAGTGCCACCACCGCCATCCCTTGCCCATATCCGGGCAGGATGGCGGTCATTGCCATGCCTGCGGCGAAGCCGAGGGCGTTCGCCCCGGCGTCGCCCAGCATATGGCGTGCCCGCAGATCGCCCGGCAGCAACAGTAGTGCCGCTGCGACCGAAGGCAGCAGCAGCACGAGCGGAACGCCGAGGAATGTGGCCGCGGGAAGCAGCAGGGCGGCTAACAGCAGCGCGGCGGTCAGCGCGAGGAACAGCTTTAACGCGCGGCCGGGGCGTAGGTCGAGCAGATTGAAGGCGTTGGCAGTCAGCGCGACCAAGGCGGCTTGGAGCAGGGTGGTGCCGGCGCCGGCCAGGGACGCGGACAGCCCCGATGACGCGGGCGGTGAGGGTGACGCGAGTGGCGCCGTGGTGACGGTCGCGGTGGCGATGAGCGCGGCGGCGGTGATGCCGGCGACCTTCAGCAGGCCGGTCGTGACCGTCCCGTCACGGCGCCACTTGGCCCAATGGCCGCGCAGCCCTTTCACCTGTCGATCGCCCACCGTGTCGTCCAGCCAGCCGACGACGAACACGAGCGAGATCGCCGCGGCATAGGGAGTGTATGCGGCGAGCAGCTCTCGAGGCGCGGCTGGTGCGGAAGCCTGGCTATTGACCGCCGCCAGGAGGGCCAGCAGCGCGATGTGCAGCAGCCACACGAACAAGCCCAGCCCCGTCGGGATCGGGATCTGGGCGTAGTTCGGCGCGGTCAGCCGGTGCGTGGCCATGAAGCGGAGCACCGCCGGCAGCGCCGCCCCTCCCGCTCCGAGCAGCAGCGCGAACAGCGCCGCGGGGAGCAGCAGCGTGTCCTCTGCCATTATCGCTAATATCGCCGTCATTCGCGCATACTCCCCTTCCTAAAAAGGATCTTTCAATGCGACTGGCGACGGCCGCCACCGGCTCGCGAGCGTGCGCAGCACCGCGGCGAACTGCCGGCCCCGGTGCACGAACCCCCGCCAGTCGCGATCCGTCTCGCGATGGCGCAGCGGCAGCGGCACCTCGACGACGCGGTAGCCGCTCCGGACGGCATCGATGGTCAGCCCGACCTCGATGCCGAATCCCGACGCGAGCGGCCGGGCCGCCTGCAGCAGCTCGCGCCGCAGCGCACGCTGCCCGGACAGCGGCGCGGCCGGCGCGAAGCCGCACAAG
>NZ_BIMA01000168.1 GCF_004000845.1 Paenibacillus koleovorans NBRC 103111 | reverse complement strand
CTCCAACTGAACATCTTCGCCAGAGGACCGTCCGTAGGACGGTTTTTCTTAGTCCATCTAACGCAAATCTCGGTCAAACGGTGCAAACAGCTCATCCGTCTGTACAGTCACGCATGGAAACTTGGCGGAAGCGATACAGTCCGTCTCCGCATAGGAGCCGGCCAAACGATAGCCGCCTCCGTCCAGAACCAGCTGATCAATCGTCTGATGCACAGGATCGAGAATCCAATACTCGCCGACTCCGTACCGGGCGTACAGCTCCTTCTTCTTGACCTTGTCGCGGGGAGCCGTACTCGGCGATAATATTTCGACCAGCAGGTCCGGCACTCCCATTACCTTCTCATCCACCAGAATAGACAAGTTGCCACGATCGATATAGATCAAATCGGGCTGGACGATATTATCTTCGCTGAAATGCACGTCCATAGGGGCCAGCAAAATGACTCCGTCATGTCTGCACGAATTCACAAGCTTCGAATGCAAACGTCCCAGGATCACTTGATGCGACAGCTTCGGAGAAGATAAGAAATCGTAGCGGATCCCGTCAATAATCTCATAACGCTCGAACGCATCGTAAAAACCGGTCTGCTCTTTCACTGTTGGCGGCTTGGGGGATGGCGGGGATTTTTTTTCGTCCTCTGGCACGGCCTGTCCTCCTTGTATTCGCAGAAAAATTGGGAACTATTAGGATACTCCAAGTATAGCATACCCGATTCCAAATGACAGCCGTCCGTCTCCCCGCAAGCGCCCTTCTACCGCATCATCTTGCCCATCCGCGTCGCGGCATCGATGATCTGCGGCGCGTGCTCCCGCATCCGCTCGAGCGTCAGCCGGTTCGCCGGCCCTGACACCGCGAGCGCCGCCGCCAGCTTGTGCGTGCGGCTGAAGATCGGCGCCGCCACGGCGGCCGCGCCCGGCTCGCGCTCCTCGACGCTCGTCGCGTAGCCGAGCCGGCGAATCTCGTCGAGCTTCTTCTCGAAGACGGCGCGCTCGCCGGCGTCGGTCCAGATCAAAGCCTCGAGCAACTCCGATTGCACGGCCGGCTCCGCAAAGGCGATGAGCGCTTTGCTCGAGGCGCCGACGCTAAGCGGCATCCGGGCGCCGATCGGCGCGACGCGGCGGATCGCCTGGTTGCTCTGCACGGCCTGGATGCGCAGCCGCTCCGTGCCGTCGCGCACGTACAGGCTGATCGTCTCGCCGACCAGGTCGCGCAGCCGCTCCATCTCGGGCAGCAGAATCGTCGCCGGATCGTCGCCGTACTCCATATTGGCGGCCAGCTCCCAGATTCGGAAGCCTATCCGGTACTTGTCCGTCTCGGTATTACGGATCACGAAGCCGCGCCCTTCCAAGGAAGCGAGCAGCCGGTGGACCGTGCTCTTGTGCAGGCTGACCTTCGCCGCAATCTCGGTCAAAGTCAGCTCCGCGGAATCCGTAAAGCACAACACGACATCAAGCGCGCGCTCCACGGCACGCACCGTTTGCTTCTGATCGTCCATCCCGAACACCCGCCTCCTGTTTCATCTTGTGAAACTCAGTTTTATCTTAGTATACCGCAATCGCGCCGTTCTAGCAAAGTCAATACGTCCCCGAATAGGCCAACCCGCGCACCGCATACATTGTTCGATAATAGAGGCGGTGCTCATCCGACTAGCGAGAGGTGGAGAAAGGGATGCTGCGCGTGTACGGCTCGTCACAGCTTAGACTGCTGGAGGAAATCCGATTCTGGAAAACACAGGAGCGCGAACATGCCTCCTTCATCCGCGAGCTTGTCCCACAGCTGGAGCTAATTTATGTCAATCAGCTGTCCGATTGGGAGCTGGCGTTCGCGCAGACGGAAGCCGCTACTCGGAAATGGATAGAAGCCATCAACCGAATGAACGATCGACCAATCGCTGGCATAAGCGCGCAGCTTATTCATTTCTATCAGCATGCGATTTATCAATCGCAATCATTCCTTCAGGCTTTGCACATAATTATCAATCATAGCACTGCGGTAAAACGGCTGCCCGCCGAACTAGCATCATCCGTCCCCGTACCGCTCTACCGCCCAAGCAGCTCACCGCATCCGCACGAAACGCTGCTAACCGGAGAAGGCAACTGGTCCGGCGTCCCTTTCGACCGAGAGGTGCCGATCGGCGGGCATTCGCTGCCCCCTCTTCCCTACAACTACAACGCCCTCGAGCCCCACATCGACGAGAAAACGATGCGCCTTCATCACGATAGGCATCACCAAGTGTATGTCGACGGGTTAAACCGCGCGGAACAAAAAATGGCCGAAGCTCGCCAAACCGGCGACTTCGACCTGATCAAACACTGGGAACGGGAAGCGGCATTCCACGGGGCGGGCCACTACCTGCACACCTTGTTCTGGGAGTCGATGCACCCTCGGGGCGGAGGCTCGCCGGACGGGGAGCTGGCGAAGCGGATCGAGCGAGATTTCGGCGGCTATCAGCCATTTCGACACCACTTTACTGCCGCGGCAGCCCAAGTTGAGGGCGGAGGCTGGGCTCTCCTCGTCTGGGCGCCTCGAAGCGGCAGGCTGGAAATTCTGCAAGCGCAGCACCATCAGCACCAGACCCAATGGGACGCCATCCCGCTGCTTCCCTTGGACGTCTGGGAGCATGCCTACTATTTGAAATATCAGAACAAACGGTCGGACTACATAGAGGCTTGGTGGGATATCGTCCATTGGCCGACGGTAAACGAACGCTACGAAGCCGCGCGCCAGCTCAAACGGCAGCCGTACTAGACCTGAAGCCTCTGCTCGACAACCGGACAGACAGCCCGACAACCGGCCGCCGCCCAATCGAACCGGCAAGCCTGCCTGCCAGCTATCGCACTACCTTTTTCAACACGTTCAAAGCATACACGAACAACGCCGCAGCGAGCAGCCAAGCCGCCGCTTTCATACTCCCGCTAGCCCGCATGGATGCGCCTATAGCGATGAAGGCCCAGACGAAAACCGCAATAAAAGCCGGATCGTAATAGCGCCCCCCGACCAGCACCGCCAAACCGGCAGCCAGCACGAGCAGAATAATCGTCCATAGCTCGTCGGACAACCCCCACAGCTTCACGTCGTTCGAGTACAGCACAATCGCCACATTCACGATCGTCGCTACCGTAATCCAGCCCAAGTACAGGCTGAACGGCAGCTGGACGAGCCATTGCACCTTCGACGAGCGGGTGTTCGAACGGGTGCGCAAATAGAGCACGCAAAGTGTAATAAGCAGCGCCGACATGATGAATACGCTCGACTCGATTTTCAAGGCGTGCCATAACAGCAGCCAGGCGACATTGAACATGCAGCTGATCGCGAACCAAGGTCCGACCGATTCGAGCTCTCGCTCCTTCTTGGCCCCAGGCAGCAGCTGATACAGAATAAAGCCGGCCAGCAGCAAATAAATGACGCCCCAGATCGAGAAAGCGTACGGAGCCGGTGCGATCAAAACCGGGAACATCGCCGAAATCTCACCCGTGGTCCTGCCCCCGAGCGGCAGCACGTACGCCAATCCGTTCAGCGCCAGAACAACGGCAAAGGCCGCCACGTTCCACCAACGATAGACCATCGCATATCCCTCCTCGTTTGGCGGATGAGGCTGCGCTCCCAAAGGCAGCACCGAGCGTACGGCCACAGCAGCTTGCCCGCCTGTTAGTACAGTCTATGCTTGTTCGCCCGGAATAGTAGTGACTTTGCGCTTATCCTGCTGTTGCTCCTTCACGAAAGCCCACGCCAGCAGACCGCTCCCCACCCAAGCACGAAAATCCGCCTTGCAGCCGCTCAACAGCCCTCCTCATCTTACTCCACCTTAGGAAATAGCCCAAATAAGGCGTTCGCGAAGCGAAATTCCATCATCCGCGGTGCACTGGCGGGGGCATGGAGGTTACTTATCCACAGCTCTGCACCTTCTATAGTTTCCTATACAAAAAAAAACTCGGCCAAGGCCGAGGCGCACACTATACCAACTTATCCTTTTACCAGGGTCAAAAATTCCGAACGCAGCGCGGCATCCCGACGGAATTGCCCGCGTACGGCAGAGCTGACCGTCTTGCTGCCGGGTTTCTTCACGCCGCGGGAGCACATGCATAGATGCTCGCCTTCGACGACGACCATCACGCCTTGCGGCTTCAACACGCGATCCAGGATGTCGGCGATCTCCGACGTAATCCGCTCCTGCACCTGCAGCCGCCGCGTCACCGCTTCCACGAGACGGGCGAATTTGCTCAAGCCGGCAATTTTGCCGCTAGGCAAGTAGCCTACATGGATTTTGCCGAAAAACGGCGCCATATGATGCTCGCATTGACTGTAGTACACGATATCCTTGATAATGACCAGCTCTTCATGCTGCTCGTCGAACGTAACGCCAAGCACCTCTTCGGGATTAACGCTATAGCCGGCAAAAATTTCCTCATACATCCGAGTCACGCGCGCCGGCGTATCCAGCAGCCCCTCACGGTCGACGTCCTCGCCAATGAGACGAAGTATTTCGCGAACGTGATGCTCGATCTGTTCGCGGTTCTCGCCCACTTGCTCGTTCGTATAATCCTTCACTCCAGCCATATCAGCGTCCTCGGTTCTTGAAATTTTGGTTCTTCATCATCGATTGGACTTTGTTCATCTGCTGCTTGTTTAGGTTGTAGCCCATCTTCTTGGCCATCTGCGTGATCATCTCGGGGTTGTTCTGCATCTGCTCCATCTGATTGCGCAAATAATATACGCCGATGAAGAAGCCGCCTACTAGGCCTACAATCAAAGTGACGATTGGGATAATCCAATTCCACATTGGTCTTCTCACTCCATCTATTTAGTCAAATATGACTCATCATAGCATGTCCGTTCCTTGCAAGCAACGCGACGATCGTCCAGCTCAGCATCGGTCTCCGGATCTGTCACCCTAGGAAAGAACCGAATCCACGAAGATCGTCGTCTCCCGGGCCAAATCGATCTCTTTCACTTCGATCTGATTGTTGTTGTCCTGCTGCACCACCCGCACGACCGGACGTCCCGGCAAGCCGCGATGCTGCCCGACGACGACTCCGGTCTCCCTGGTCGAGAGACGGACGGAGGAGCCGGTCGGATAAATCGAGACGGTGCGCAGAAAATGTACGAGCACATCGCGATCGAGCTTCGTGCCCGACATCGCCATCATCCGCTCGCAAGCCTCATGCGGCAGCAGCCGCTTCGCCCGCAGGTCGAACAACAAATTGTCGTACATGTTCGCCACCGTGACGATCTGCGCATAGAGATGGATCTGGTCGCCTGACAGCTTGCGCGGAAGCCCCGTGCCGTCCGGCGACTCATGATGCTGCAACGCCACATGGGCGATCATGAGGTTAAGCTCCTGCTTCTGCTTCAGCAGCTCGAAGCCGCGCCATGTATGGTGCCGCCTCGGATCAATCGAATTGTCGTCGGTGATCCGCTCGACTTTGCCGATATCGTGCAGCATCGCCCCGATGGACAGATCCTTCAGATGGCTATGGGCCAAGCCCATGTTCATTCCGATCATCGTGGAGATAAGACAGACGTTCATCGCATGCACGTACATCTCGTTGTCCTTCGTCCGAATATCGGACAGCTGGAGCAGCACTTCCTTGCTGCGGACCACATCCTCCAGCACCGATTCCGCAGTAGTGCTCACGGCTCGCGGATCGAACGTTTTGCCGGAGCGAATCGACTCGAACGTTTCCGTCATTTTGCGCAGCACAAGCCGCTTTGTCTCGTCGGACAGCACCTCGGGAATATCTACATCCTCGAAGGTCGGGTCTTTGATGTAAACCATAGTGGCCCCGATTCGATTCAGCGTGTTAATCATGTAAACCGTCAATTGCACTCCAGCAGCCAACAGAATCGTGCCGTTGCTGGAAAAAATCGTCTTCCCCAGAATTTGTCCGGGTTCGACTTGCTCGATGGACATGTGCCTCACCGCGGTCCTCCTCCCTCAGCTTGTAATGCTTCTATAGCCCGCTGCAGCTCCGCCAGCACCGCCGGGTGCTCCTCTGCGAGCAGTGCCCGCTGCAAGGCGGCCTCCGCCTCGCCGCCGCCGATCCTTCCGAGCGCCCATGCGGCCGTGCCGCGAATCTCCGGGCGCTCGTCGACCTCTAGCCGTTCCACAAGCGGCTGCACCGCGGAACGGTCCTTGAAGCTGCCGAGCGCGATGATCGCGTTGCGCTGGATCGGCTTGCGGCCGCGCCAGGAGGCGGCCATCGAGCCGTAGCGCTCCTTGAACTGCTTGTTCGTCAGCGTCAGGAGCGGCACGAGCAGCGGCTTCACCTGCTCCGGGTCCGGCTGTAGCTCGGGATGCTGGGTCCAATTCTTGCCCTTGTTCTCCGGGCAGACGACCTGACACGTATCGCAGCCGTACAGCCGATTGCCGATCTTCAGCTTCAGCTCGTCCTCCACGAAGCCCTTTGTCTGCGTGACGAAGGAGATGCAGCGGCTCGAGTTGAGCTGGCCCGGCCCTACAAGCGCTCCCGTCGGACAAGCGTCGATGCACTTCGTGCACGTCCCGCAGCGATCCGTAATCGGCTCGTCCGGCGGGAACGGAATATTCGTAAGCAACTCGCCCAGATAGATCCAAGATCCAAGCTCCGGCGAGATGATCGCGCAGTTTTTGCCGCTCCAGCCGATGCCGGCGCGCTCCGCTACGGCACGGTCTGCGAGCGCCCCCGTGTCGACCATATTCTCCGTCTTGGCCTCGGGCACCCGCTCGAGAATGAACGCCTCCAGCCGAGCGAGCCTGTCCCGCAGCACATGATGATAGTCCGTCCCCCAAGACGATCGCGAAATAATGCCCCGGTAAGCGCCGGGCTCCGACTTCGGCGGGTTGCTCAGCTTGGACGGGTAGGCGATGGCGATCGACAGGATCGACTGCACCCCCGGCAAACTCAGCGCGGGATCGACCCGCTTGTCCAAATCCGGCTCCTCGAAGCCGGATTCATAGCCTCGCTCCCTGTGCCGGAGCAAAATTCGCTTCAATTCCACGAACGGCTCCGCCGAGGCGAACCCGATCCGATCGATGCCTAACGCCGGAGCCGCTTCGCGGATGTCCTGCTTCAGCCTCTCCCATCGGCCGGATGCTCCCCGTGCGGTTTCGTTCATTGCCTCTTAGCTCCTTCTGCGATTGCTACAGCGTGCCTAGCTGGTCGAACGGCCATAATATAAAATCGGCCCTGCCCTTGATCATGCCGGACGAGACCGATCCGAACATCCTACTGTCCTTGCTGGCGGACTTGTGCCGGTTGTCGCCCAGTACATAGTAGCGATCCTCTTCGACTGTGAAAGGCCCCCGGTCCCCGTCCTCGATCCGGTTGTCCGTATACGGCTCCTGTACTTCCGCCCCGTTCACGTATAGCTTGCCGCCTCGAATCTCAACCCGGTCGCCGGGGACGGCGACAACCCGCTTCACCAGAAATTCGCGTCTCGACGTGTTCTGCTCCGGATCCTTCAGGATGACGACATCCCCGCGAGCCGGTGAGCCCATCAAATAAACGAGCTTATTGACGAACAGCCATTCCTTCTCTTTGAGCGTCGGCTCCATCGATTGGCCCTTGACCGTCGACAGGTTGAACACGAACACATTAAGCAGCAGCACTATCACAAGCGATACCGCGATCGACTTGACCCACTCCCATATTTCCTTGGCCGTTCCGGCGCTCGGCTGTCCGTTGCTTCCGGCTCTATCGACCGTCCCCGATCCTCGCTGCGGATGGTCGTCCCCGTGCGGAAACTGGTTCAATAGCTTACACCTCCGGCTCTACATGCTTCCACATTTTGTAATACGCATACACCCGCTCGTCCTCGAAAGGAGCCCCACAGCGCTCAATCCGATGCAACAACCGGTCCAGACCGCCCTTTACTTTCCGATCCACGATGTCCGAATAATGATAATTCGCCTTGTGCATCGCGTATTCTTCCTGGTCCACTACTTGCACGCCGCCGTCCGATGTCCGAATGACATCCAGATCGTAGTCGATGTAGGTAATCACTTGGCCGTTGCGGTATGGAGGTGAAGCAATGTTACAGTAATACCGGATTCCCTGATCCTCAATTAAAGAAACCACATTATACCACTCGCCCGGAATAAAAAAAGCAACGGATGGAATGCGGCTTACCCACTCTTTGCCGTCGCCCTCCCGGATACGGGTCTGACTGTTCACAAGCACCAGCATGGATTCTGCCGCATGCTCCGGGAACAGACGATTCTCGGGGATGAGCCAGTTTTGCATCCACATGCGGTGGAGATGGCCGTCATGCTTGAAGCTTTTGATGATGAATGGCGATAGATGTCCCATGGCGTGCCCTCTTCCGTCAGTGCCTATTTCCTTATTATACATGAATTGCGATCACAGCGTAAAACCAACATCATTCGACGAAAACAAAAAAACATATCCATTCCCGGCGAACCGGGTCGAGATATGTCGGATGCTGCGTTTGCTATAAAAGCGGCGCAAATGGCTCAGCCGGATACGATGCGTAAATGGCGGTAAGACCGAGAAAAATCGGCAGGAGCATACCCTGCGGACTCATAAACGGGCAAAATCGGCTCATTGTGCTGGTCGACTGTGATGTGGATCTTCTTCACCTTGCGCTGCACGAAACGCCGCTTCAACATCTGGATAAGCTGGCGTCCGATGCCTTGGCGCTGGAACTGCCGGGAAACGGCGATCCGGTAATAATACCCTTCGTCGCGGTGATCGATCGTTCCGATGACGACGCCTGCGATTTCCCCGTCCATGAGGGCTACGAGGATGAGGTCGGAATCGAGGGACAGCTGCTTGGCGAAAGCCTCCATCGTTTCTTCGGCACATGATTCGGACAGGACTTCTTCTAGCAAGTTAGTGATGGCTGCATAATCCGATAGCTGAAACGACCGTACTAACATAAGGTTCTCCCCTCATATCTAGTATATGTTGCTCTCCAGGTCTCTCTAACTAGATTATACGACAAAATTCGATGAAATCCTTCACTAATTTTACGAAATCCTAAATAATCTTTCGATTTTTGTTCAAATTCAGCTGAAAACGCTTTAAATGAAGCGTTTTCATAACTAAATCATGAAAAAGAGCCCAATTTCTCGTCGGTTCTCGTCGGTGGTCTCATTTGCTTGATATGGATTGTCGACCTGCTTGCTCGTTCCGCTTGCTTATGTATTGGGGCCAACTTACCGAAAAATTGCACTCTACATGTAACTTTAACGCTGAAACACCTCCTTTATCAAGTAATTATTTGTTACAGAATGCTGAAAGCCCTTTCATGTTTCATTCGCGGGGAAGTCGTGTATAGAATGGAGAGAGGGTGCTATACTATAACGTCTGTTGTTGGCAGTCGAAACATGCGACTTTACAGACTTACTTGTTGCGCATGTTGATTTATCCCCATGAATGAGGGATAATATTCTAGTAAACTATACATATTCTTAGGAGGTATTTCCCATGGCCCATCAATTGCCGCCGCTCCCTTATGCCAATAATGCGCTGGAGCCTCATATCGACGAAACAACGATGATGATCCACCACGATCGTCACCACAACGCTTACGTCACGAACCTCAATGCTGCCCTGGAAGGCCATGCCGACCTGCAAGCGAAGAGCATCGAGGACCTGATCTCCGACATCAACGCTTTGCCTGAAGGCATCCGCAACGCGGTTCGCAACAACGGCGGCGGTCATGCCAACCACAGCCTGTTCTGGGAAGTAATCGGCCCGAACGGCGGCGGACAACCATCCGGCGCACTGGCTGACGCGATCGCCAGCGAGCTGGGCGGCTTCGACAAGTTCAAGGAAGACTTCGCCAAAGCCGGCGCTACTCGTTTCGGCAGCGGCTGGGCTTGGCTGAGCGTGACGAAGGACGGCAAGCTGGTTGTGAGCAGCACTCCGAACCAAGACAGCCCGATCATGGAAGGCAACACGCCGATCCTGGGTATGGACGTTTGGGAGCACGCTTACTACCTGAAATACCAAAACAAACGCCCGGACTACATCGCTGCGTTCTGGAACGTAGTGAACTGGGAAGCCGTTGGTCAACGTTACGAAGCGGCTAAGTAATTGGGATTGTAAGGACCGTCGGAATCGCGAGAGCGATCCGGCGGTTTTTTGGTTGCTCGGTCATGGACGTGTGTTTCTGCGCGCAAAACTATGCAATTTGTGCTGAGCAGCTCGGCTAGACCGTGTGTTTTTGCTGCAACCTAACCCAGCTAATTCTGCTCTACCCCTGCTTTCTTGCGATTTTAGCTAGAGCTAAGTCCGGATAACGGACTTAGTTATGCGGGTGTGACGCTTTAAGCTAGAACTAAGTCCGGATAACGGACTTTATGCTGTTTCTTGCGGCTAATTACTCTTTTGACCGGATGCTCCATCCCTACCTCCCTGCACCCAACTACTCGTTGAAACGTGCTAATTCTGCTCTACCCCAGCTCCCCCACTCCGTTACTTGTTGAAACTGGCTACTCCTACTCTCCATCTTCTCCCTGCACTCCGTCACACGTTGAAGCTGGCTATAGCCGCCCCCTCTTAGCCCTAAATTCAGCTGCCCTGCGGTGAGCAGCGATTCCCCTTGGCACTGATTGTACCCGTACTGTTTCGTACCGAGCTTGAATATAATTCAGCGAATCCCGAGACTATGGAAAAAGGCGGGCGATCGGCAATGTCCAAGGCAAATCGCGGCAAAGCGCTATGGAAGCTTCCTTCTCGAGGCAGGGGCACCTGCCCGGTATGCGGGTCCACTCGCATCAAGCTCCTTTACACCCGAGCACTCCAAGACGGCACCAGAGCCAAAGTATGCAAAAAATGCCGCGTCCAGCTCTAAGTCTGGATTGCGGCATGGTGGTGGCGACTTGTAGGAGTTGGTGTTCAACTCAAACGGGTTGAATCAGGCCAAGCCGGACTGTACCGGGCGAACCAAGACGAACCAGGGCGAACCCCGGGTTGTACCGGGGCAAGCCGGGATGAACCAGGCCAAGCCGGGACGAACCAGGCCAAGCCGGGTTGTACC
>NZ_BIMA01000167.1 GCF_004000845.1 Paenibacillus koleovorans NBRC 103111 | reverse complement strand
GGTTGTATAATACTGTAGTCTTACAAAGGTATGTCCTGGCCTACCAGTGGCAAGATTCAATTGCAATGAGTATGGGTAAGGCCAGAACCATCATCACCGTAACCCAGAATGTCGGAATTCAAGAAGGAGGTTCCTAAGAAGTCGAGGTTACCTGACCGGGAACGAGAGAGGGGCGGAAAACGTCGGGGTCCAGCTGAGAGTTGCGCAATTAGCACCCTGTGGCCGGTGACTCCAGGAAACCATGAGTTCTCATCGTCAGCCTACAAAACAAATGAAAAGAAGGGGGGACCGTCGGTTCCCCCCTTGCTCTTTTCGAGTATATTGCCACTCCGCTGATGAAAATGAACAAATAGTTGCCTTCATCGGATCGGTTCTTGGAAAACTCGGCAAAATCTTTTTTTCACTCCACCTAGTCTTCGACGGGAAGTGGGCACCGTATCCAAAGTAGCGAATGATGGATTGAGCTGCAAACGGGGGTGTCCGGCAAGGCGGTCCGGCTGGCGTTAGCGCAGCTTGGAAGCGGGGCAGCCAAGCGCTGCCGAGATGCGGTTCGCGGCTTCGATTACCTGCTCGCTGTAGGTGGAGAAACGAGCCGCCGGCAGCTCCCGGTGCAGCGCGATGATGCTGATCGACGCGGTGACTTTGCCCGTATGATCCCGCACCGGAGCGCCGATGCAGCGCACGCCGAGCACTTCCTCTTCGTCGTCGAGCGCATAGCCGAGTTGGCGAATCGCACGCAGCGATTCTTTGAATTCCGCAGGCGTCGTGACCGCTTTTTCCGTGCCACCGCCTAAGCCTCGAGCGGCGATGATGTGCTCGACTTGATGCTCGGGGAGGTAGGCGGCGATCGCCTTGCCCACGGCGGTCAAGTGGACGGGTGCCCGCTTGCCGATGTACGTGTCGAACCGGACGAAGCCCGACGTCTCCACTTTCTCGAGATAGACGACATCCGCTCCATCAATGACAGCCAGATGGACTGGGAACCCGGTTTTGTTGCGCAGCGCGCTCATATGCGGCAAGGCAATCTGGCGGATGTCAAGGTGGTTCAGCACTTTGCTGCCGAGCTGGAACAGCCGCAGCGTCGTACGGTATCGGCCTTCCGCCGTTTTCTCGATATAGCCGAGCGTCTCGAGGTTCTCGAGCAGGACGAAGGCGCTGCTCTTCGCCAGCGACATCTGCGTGCAGACGTCGGCGAATTTCATTCCTTGCGGGGAGTCGCTCAGCAACTCCAGCATTTTGAACGCTCGATCGACGTTCGGGATCATTCTTGTTTTGGATTCCTGATTGCTCACGGCACTCACACTCTCCTGCTAACTACTGCTAATTATTGCTTGCTGCTGCAAATCCCTCTAACTCCTGCGACCTATGGACAATGGGCCGATGCACGGCATACAATCGGATTGTATGGTCCAATCAGGGATGTTATACTTTACACAAGAAGATGCAACCTGAAATAAAGTTCAGTATACGGAACTATTCTACCAGACAGGAGCTGCTCGTTACAAGCGGTGCCTCGCTGACTGTGGAATGGCCCGCATTCAAGGAGGAACCGGTTCCCCATGCTCTCTCATCAAACCCTCGTCGATTCGTTCCGCCGTCTGGGCATCGCACCCGGCAGCCGACTACTAGTGCACAGCGCCTTGCGCGCGCTCGGACCTGTCGAAGGCGGCGCCGCAACGGTGCTAGACGCTCTATTGGAATGCGTAGGTCCGGAAGGATTGATCGCCGTTCCCACGTTCACATACTTCAACGAGACGTTCGATCCAGAGACGTCCCCGAGCCGCACCGGCGCGCTCACCGAGATTTTGCGCAAGCGCAGCGGAGCCGTTCGCTCGCTGCACCCGACCCACTCGATCGCCGCGATCGGAGAGGGGGCCGACGAGCTGTGCGCGAGCCATCACGGCCGGCCGGGCCTTGGCATCGACAGCCCGCTGGACCGCATCGCCCGCTCGGGCGGGGGCATCCTGCTGCTCGGCGTCGGGCATACGAGCAACTCGACGGTCCATGTCGGGGAGGCACATGCTGGCGTTCCCTATCTCGGCGTCCCGTTCGATCCGACATGGCCGACCTCGATTACGATCAAGAGCGGCTCCGACGAGCTCACCTACACAGTGCACGAGCATCCCGGCTGCAGCCGAGCGTTCGGCGCGATCGAGGCATCGCTGCGGGCGAAGAGTAGCATCCGCGACGCGATGATCGGCAAAGCGCTCGTGCAGCATGTCGTAGGCCAGGACGTGATCGCGAGCACGGTCGAGCTGCTGAGCCGCAACCCGGCGGCGCTTCTGTGCAGAGATGACAGCTGCTATCGCTGCAGCCGGGCCCGAGCACAGCTGTCGGCGTCGGCAGCAGGGAGCTGAGTAGAGGTTGATTCCCCCACCCGGGTGGTTTCTTCCAGTCTCGCCACCTTCTCAACAAGCAGGCGACCGTCAAAGTAACTACAACAGCAAAACCGTCCCAGCAAGGGGCGGTTTTGTTTATAACTCAGGATTAAGTAGTCGAAGGCGTTAAACATCTGATTAACAAGAGAAGCTACCGCTCGACACGAATGCACTTCATCGAACAGCTTCGACTACAAGCTTTTCTTACTTTTTCATAGGCGCATACGCCACCACATCGATTTCCACCAACGCCTTCGGCAAAAAGCTGCCCACCGTCGTCCGCACCGGCAGCGGCTCGGAGAAGTACGTAGCGTACACCGCGTCGAACGGCTTGAACAAGCTATAGTCCTTCAAATGCACGGTCGATTTGACCACATCGTCCATCGTGGCTCCACCGGCTTCCAGTATCGCCCGGATGTTGTCCAATGTCCGCGCCGTCTGCGCCTCGATGCCCTCGGCCAGCTCCGTCGTCACCGGGTCCCGCCCGACCTGCCCGGCCACATAGATGAAATCGCCGACCCGCAGACCTTGCGAATACGCCCCTACCCTCGCCGGAGCGCCTTCCGTGCGAATTTCCTGCTTTCCCATTTCGCCGTCACCTCTCCTTCTTTAGGCCAAGTTCAGTTCCTTCAAAATGTCGTTATGCAGCAGCGCTTCCATGTCCGCCGGCGTGAAGCTCGGGAACGGCATCTGGCTTGCATACTCCGCCGCCTTGCGCAGACCTGCGATAGAGTCTTCGAACGTGCAAATCGGGAAGTCGGTGCCGAAAATCAGCTTGCGCCAGACGCCGTACTCCTTCGCCAAAGTAAGCGAGTTGTACAGCTGCCAAGGCCGATAGTAAAGCGCCGACACGTCCGCATATACGTGGGGATGTTTGCGGATGACGCTGATCGTTTCGTTTTCCCATGGGTGACCCATATGGGCAATAATGATCCGCAGCTCCGGGAAGGCGAGAGCAATTTCCTCCACCTGCTCGGGGTGAGCCCATTTCATAGGCGCGCGTCTCGGGAATGTCGTCCCGTGATGGGTGAGGATCGGCAAGCCGTTGTCCTCGCAGTAGCGGTAAATCCGCATCATGCGGGGATCTAGCGGGTCGTACGCCTGATAGATAGGGCTTGTCTTGAGCCCGCGCAGGCCGAGGTTCGTCACGCATTCCTTCAGCTCGTCGAGCGCGTTGAAATCATGAGGATCGACGCAGGCGAAGCCGATCAGCTTCTCCGGATCGCGGCGGCAATACTCCGCCACATACTCATTCGGCACCTCGAAGCCGAGGTGGCGGCTGCGGAACGCGAGGACGATGCATTTGTCCACGCCTTTCATCGCCTCGTAGTGCTCGTCCGGCGTCGTGCGCTGCACGGGCTTGCCGCGCATCTTGAACCCTTCGGCCAGGTAGTCCGCACTGTAGTGATTCGGTTCACCCAAATGCGTATGATAATCGATCATCGCTATGCCCTCCCGGGTTTTGTTAGATTCGTCAGCCAGTTAATCGTTATCCGGTCCATTCCGCCCGGCCGTCCGGCGTCAATCTGGAGAGGCGTTTGCCTTCCTCGGTGGCGAAAAGAGAGGCGTAAAACGTCACCGTCCGGCTCTCCTGCGGCTCGAACAGCAGCGCCGTGCCGTTCGCCACCGCTCCGGCGAGACCGGGCGTCTCCGCGTCCGGCAAGCTGCTGAACGGCTCGAGTCCGAGTGCATAGGCACGGCCGAACCATGGCGCAGCCGTATGCCCGCCGAGCTCCTGCCAGATCCACAGGTAGGGCCATTGCTCGGTGGGCCAGCTCAAGCCGAAGCCGACGCCGAGCGGCCTGTTCGTTGCCGCTACCCAGCCCTCGGCCAGCTCGGACGCGTACAGCATGTCCGAGGCCGGCCGCCCACGCGGCGGGAAGCGGCGCAGGTCGACAGACGGCGCGGCGGCGCCGGACTCTGTTGCCGCAGTCGTGGCTGGCCCGTTGGGCCCGGCCGGTACGTCAGTCCCGGACTCTGTTGCCGCTGTAGACATACCCGTGCCTAGGCACGGCGACTGTCCAAGCAGTTCTGCTTCGCCATCTTTATGTTCCGTGCTCGAGCACGAACCATGCCCCGGCAGCGTCGGCCAGTGGCCGCTCGTGCCCGGCATGACACGGCACGGCGACCCGCCGCTAACGCTGCCAGGCGCCCGCGCGATGCGGCACGGCGGCAGATGCAGCTCGAGCTCGGGGCCGAGAAACGGCTCGCCAAGCGCCGGATGCTGCCCCCACATCGCGTGCATCGGCTGCTGGCTCAAGTTCGTTGCCGTCTCGCGTATCTCGAGCGCATCCGAGCCCTGCCGCAGCCGAAGCTCCCGCACCAGACGGAACGGCAGCCGCTGCGTCTCGACGCTCATCCGCAAGCCCACCTCGTCCGGCCCGTCCGCAATCACTTCGTGCGTCCAGCCCATGAGGCACACTTCCCCGTGCGTGCCCTCCTCGGCGCCCTTGTAGTTGGAAGGGCCGCTGCCGGAAGGGAAAACCGGCTGCCAGCCGCCAGGATAATGGTCGATCCAGCTGCCGCGCGGATGGGCGGTCGTCGGCACCCAGCTCCCCCAAGTACGCATTCCCCACGGCGACCTGTACATGACGTCGATGTCGGTCGGCTTGTGACGGAACTCTACGATGCTGCCGCCTTGGTCGAGCAGCAGTGTGATCGCCAGTGTCTCGTGTTCGAGCACGGCGATTCGATGACTGCGATACGTGTAGTCGCAGCTGATGCGGGCGCCTTGCCCGCGAGGGGTATACATCGGATTATCCTCCTCTCCTGACCAATACCGTTCCCGTTCCTGCCCATTATCTTTACTTCACGCGATAATGCTCCACTTTCTCCTCGTCGAGCTCGACGCCGAGGCCCGGCTTCTCATGCGGCCGCGCCTGGCCGCCCACGATCGGCAGCGGATCGGCCAGCAGCATATCCGCGTAGAAGAACGGCCCGAGGATATCGCATGGATACTCCTCGGCACCGATACCCGGCGTGGCCATCGCCAGGTGGATCATCGCTGCGCTGGCGACGCCGAGCTCAAGGTTGCTGCCCACCGTGCAAGTGAGCCCAGCCGCCTCGGCCACCGCCGCCACCTTGCGCGCCGGCCCGATGCCGCCGCCTTTGCCGATGTACACGGACAGCACGTCCGCAGCGCCGGCACGGACAAGCGCCATCGCGTCCTGCAGCGTGTACAGGCTCTCGTCGGCGATGACCGGCACGGCGACTTGGCTGCGCACATCGGCCATCCAAGCCATGTCGAGCGCCTGCACCGGCTGCTCGGCGAAGTAAATGTCCGCCTCCATCAGCCGGCGGATCGTCTGCACCGCCACGCGCGGCGACCAGCCACCGTTGGCGTCGACGCCGAGCTTGATGTCGGGGCCGACGGCGGCGCGCACCGCCATCACGCGGGCCACGTCCACATCGGGGCTGGTGCCGACCTTGACCTTCATTTTCCGGAAGCCTTGCTCGACCGCCCAAGCCCCGATCTCCGCCGCTTTCTCCGGCTCAACGCCCGTAATCGAGAACTTCGTAGGCACAAACTCCCGCACGGGGCCGCCCAGCAGCCGATAAACCGGCAGTCCGGCGGTTTTGCCCAGAATGTCCCACAACGCCATCTCGAGCGCCGCCTTCGTAAAGGCGTTATGCGCGATCCGCTTCTGAATGCGCTGCGTCAGCGCCTCGATGTGCAACGGGTTCTCGCCGATCATCAGCGGAGCCAGGAAATTTCGGATGAAATGCGCCGCCGTCACTTGATCTTCCCCGCTCCAGCCCGGCGTGCACGACACTTCCCCGAGACCGGTGATCCCCTCATCGGTATGCACCTTGACGAGCAGGAACGGCGAGACGATATGGCTGCCGCGCCCCGAACGGATCGCCCGCTCCGGATGGATCGGCACTTGCACGGGAATCGTTTCGATTGCAGTAATTTTCACAAGCTGCCCCTCATTTCTTCACTTATTTCCACTCTAGCCCTAGCAAACGAAGCGCGTTTTCACCGAGAATGCGGCTTTTTGTCTCAGAAGGTATATCCAGCGTCTCAAATTCCCGAAACCGATAATCGACATAAGGCTGCCGCGGTTGGTGGAACAATCCTCCGTCCGTGCCGAACACGATCTGCTCCAACGGCACTTCGGCCACAATCCGCTCCATCGCGAACGGCGGTGTCGCGCTCATGCACAGATAGACGTTGCGGTGTCTCCGACCTGCGGCAATCGCCTCCTGCCACATATCGTGAAGACCGGCGTGCCCGAGCACGACATTCAAATTCGGGTGACGTACAGCCAGATGCGCTATCTGCAGCGGGGTTGAATAAGGCGGCGTGCCATCGTGAAAAAAGAGCGGAATGCCGAGCTCGGCCGCCTTCTCGCAAACCGGCGCCATAAACTCTTCCAGCGGGCTGAAGCCCTGCAGCCAGTTGTGAAGCTTGATGCCCCGCATGCCCAGCTTGGTAACGCAGCGCTCCACTTCGTCAGCCGCACCTGGTTTACGCGGATCCACGGTGCAATAAGCAATAAGGCGGCCGGGCACGGAAGCACGGGAAATCCATTCGGCCAAGTAATCGTTGCAGGCGACCGGATCTTGCCAGAAGCCGTCGATTGTCAGCATGACGCTGATGTCGATGCCAAGCTCGTCCATGTAGGCGATATATTCGTCTGCAGTAAATGGGTAAGTCCCATCCGGCTGGCGGGCCGGTTGATGGACGTGAAAGTCGATTTTCATTAGTGAGCCGGCTCCTTTCCTCATCCGATACGGGCTTGCAGCAGTCGCTGGATATTTCCGCCCAGAATGGCAGCCTTGTCTTCAGCAGACACTTCGAGATCGCGGACCTTGTCCAATTCAAGCGGCATGCGGCCGACGGGGTGATTGCTCGAGAAAAGAAGGCGCTCGGCGCCAAACATCCTGTACATTCGCCCCATAGCGCGTTCGGGAAAATCATGCGCCGTGTCCGCGTAAATATTCGGCACGCCTTCCATCGCCGGCACAACGTCGATCCAGAAGTCGGTTTTGCCGTTTTTGCCCATGATGAAAGGAACTTCCGGAAACGTAAGCGCCAGTTCCCTAAGCTGCATCGGTAACGCGAAAGCAGGCGTGCCGGTGTGAACGTAAACCGGGACGCGATGTTTGGCCGCCACCTCGATAAGCGGATGGACGAGCGTCTCCATGATCGTGAATCCTTGCAGCGGCGGGTGAAGCTTGACGGCTGCGGCGCCTTCGGTGAGTGCTCGCTCCAGTTCGTCCACAGCGGCTTGGCCGTACCACGGATTGGCCGTCGCATAGGCGTGGAACCGCCCCGGATACCGCCGGGACAGCTCCAGCACCCGGTCGTTGCCGTTACGATTGTCGACGGCCATCTCGCGGTCGATCGGACTGATAAGAGCAGCGCTTATGCCGCAGGCGTCCATTTGCTCGATCAGCTTCGCCGGATCGACGGAATGGTACCGAGCTTCCCCTACAAGCACGTGCATATCAATAATCATTGCGCGGACGCCTCCTTGCTGTTCGGACTCATGCTGACTGGCGTTCCTGACTCCATCGCGTGCGCGATCGCTTGGGTCAGCTTCAGGCTGGCGATGCCTTCCCGGCTGCCCGGAACCGGCGTCGTGCCGGCACGGACGCTGGTGACGAATTTCTCCAGCTGTGTACGGAAACAGGATCGCACCCGATTTTCGCCGAGCTGCACTCGTTCCGTCACTTTGCCCTGGACAAGCACAGCTTCGTTGTTGACGCGGTCCATATAGGCTGTACCGGAAGGGCCCATGATCTGAAACTCGCCCGGCGGAAAGTGCGGCAGGAACCAGGCGACCTCCAGCTTCGCCTGGTCGCCGTTCGCGAACTCGATTATCGCCGTATTGTAGTTCGGCGCCGGGAACTCGGGCCTTGTCTTGAGGCCCTGCGCCGTTACCTTGACCGGCGTAGAGCCGGTCAGGAAAGCGAGATGGTCGGCGGAATGCGCGCCGTCATGAATACAGGGCGGCCCGTGGCGCAATGTATGGAAGATGCGGTCGTATAGCTCTGGATTGCCCGTAGGGTCCCAAACTTCGTCATAGACGCTGATGCGGATTTGCAGCGGACGACCGAGGCGACCCTCGGCGATCCAACGCTGAAGCGCATCCATGAGCGGACCGTGCCGGTACGTGAAGCCGACCTGCAGCAGTTTGCCGCTCACGCGCTCCGCCTCGGCGACGCGCTCGGCATCCTCGAGCGAGGTCGCCATCGGCTTCTCGCACAGCACATGTTTGCCCGCAGACAGCGCATCGATCGTGATGCCCGGCGTCACCCACGGCGGAGTGCAGACGAACACGGCCTCGATTCGCTCGTCAGCCAGGATGCGCTTGTAGTCGGTGGTGCCGTATTCGGCTGTTGCGCCTGCAGCCGCCAGCGCGGCGTCGACCCGCTGCGGGTCCGCGTCGCAGACGGCCATCAAACGCACGGAAGGGTTCTCCGCGAACGTCGGCATATGCTGCGACATGACGATGTCTCCGCAGCCGATCACAGCAATCGATAGTGGAGTAGTCGACATCGATTCGGTCGGCCTCCTTCTTTTAGGATTGACGCTGATTATACAGAGATCTTGGTTATTTGCGGGATGCCTAATCCTTTTGCACCCGGTTCGGACATAATCGCATCGGGATAGTAACGGCGCAGGACATCTAGACCGAGAGCGGCACGTCTTACTTTTTCCCGGCACTGGGCGACGGCCATATGCTCGATGTGCGTCCCGCTAGGGTACACGCCGGCGGCATTGCGCAAGCCGAATTTGATGTAGACCGGAGAGATGACGCGCACGATTTCGGGAATTTCGTACAGGCGGATCGCCCCTCCGAAGTCGTCAGGCGCTTCGACGTACAGATCCAACGGCATGTCGACCGCCTGACGGATGCCGCCGATCCGCGCCAAAGTGAGTGATGTCGGCAAGTTGTAGGTGTTCGCCCCCATCAGCTCCATGTTGCGTACGGAAACCGGATTCGCCGCCCCCATTGAGACGGACACTTTTACAACTAGGTCGGCCGGCAGCTCGCCCGCTTTTTTCATTTCATTGACAATATACAACAAACCTTCGTCCGCGACCAGAACGCCGCGCAGCCCCAGCCGACAGCCGCGTTTCAGGTCCTCGAGCGCATAGACGAGCTGATCCATCCCTTCATGGCGCAGCGCTTGCCCTTTCCCGGCTGGCGTGTGACCTGCTGCAGTTATGTCCCATGTCGTGCGGGGACCGATAAACAAGCTGACCTCGACGCCGTTTGCAGCCGCCAGCTCAAGCATTTCGCGGATTTCCGCGTCCGTCAGCAGCATGATACCGCTTCCTTGGGACACCCTATGAATAGGCACGCCGTATTCTTTAGCCGTCTCCAAGGTTGCCGCGAGAGCCTGCGGGCCTTCTACGCTCGGAATTTCGATCCGAACTTGAGCGCCGTCGGGAAATCGTTTCGCGGATGTTGGCAAATCATGGGCATCGGTAGTAGGAAAACCAAGACGAGCGAGAAAATTGCGCGTTTCTTGCATGTGAGAGCACCTCCGAATGTTTTTGGTTCCATATACTGAAATGCACTTCAAAGATTTGATAAAACAAAGTATAATATACCCAATATGTTGTGTAAAGGAGGATTCTACCCATGGTACCAAGCGCCAATCGGCCCGGCAGCCTGCTGCTTCATGAGTTGACTCGCACCGAAATCGGCGAGTGGGCGCCGCAAGCCACCGTCATCCTGCCGGTGGCGGCCACCGAGCAGCACGGCCCCCATTTGCCTGTGATGGTCGACACGCTGATCGCGGAGACGATCGCCTCCACGGCTGCCGAGCTCGCCGGTGCATCCGTCCCGATGCTCGTTGCGCCTACGGTTGCCTATGGTGCTTCGCACCACCATTTGATCTATCCCGGCGCTATGTCGCTGTCGACTGCTACACTGATCGACGTGCTGCGGGATTTGACCGATTCGCTGGTGAGCAGCGGGTTCCGGCGTATCTTTCTCTTGAACAGCCACGGCGGCAATGAGGAATGCATTCGTCTCGCCGCACGGGAACTGGCGCTGCGAGCGCCAGTGAACGCCGGCGCTTCCTCCTACTGGACGGTCGCTTGGGAGCGGATCGTGCAGGAGGGTCGCGCCGCCGAGCTCGGCATCGTGCCCGGCCATGCCGGCGGCTTCGAGACGTCGCTTATGCTGGCGATGCGGCCCGACCTCGTGCGCACCGACCTGCTGCCGCTGCCGCGCTCGGGCCATCGTGCGGTTCCCGCCGATCCGAAGGATCCGTCGGCGGGACCGCTTATCCAACGCCACGGCAGTTGGGCCGCGATCGACGGCTACAGCGACGACGCCGGCGCCGCCTCAGCCGAGCGCGGCCGGCTGCTGCTCGACCTGATCAGCCGTTCGGTCGCGGACGAGCTGGTGAAGTTCCATCAATTGGCTTTGATCGATTAATTTCTGAATTTTAGTTCAATATTCGGAACTTCCAAGTGTATGGAGGCGGCTGAGGTGGGGAAAAAGGGGATGCGGCGGGAGGTTGACTTAGATAGGTGGAGGTAGGCGGGGATAGGCGGCGGTAGGCGGAGATAGATGGGGGGAAGCTGAGGTAGGCTGGGGGGAAGCTGAGGTAGACGGGGTTAAGCAGAGGTAAGCGGAGGTAGTCCATTTTTGTACTATCACTACTTACTGGGCATCGGCTATGCTAGAACTAGTCAACTTTTTGCACCAACTCCGCTCTCTGGGCACCAACT
>NZ_BIMA01000166.1 GCF_004000845.1 Paenibacillus koleovorans NBRC 103111 | reverse complement strand
TCCCCACGCGCCAACTGAACTCTTTCACCAGAGGACCATCAGGGTAATCTTCCCTGATGGTTTTCTTATTAGGGAACACTTTTCACTACTCAACGTCGTTTTGTTCCATAAAATTGAAGCGAACAAGCCTCTTTCACCCTCACCGCTTATCAGTTACAATGAACTCGAATCCGCTTATTGATTAGGGGGTATAGTCATGAAAGCGCTTTTTCGAATGAAATCGATCAAGAGGAAAATGTTTGTATCCTATATGATTGTCTTTGTTATTCCAATGCTTAGTATCGGGATGTTCGGATATTGGTGGACGGTGAAGATTGTTAAAGAACAAACAGAAACGATGTATTACGAAAAGCTGGATCAGGCGCGGAGCGCAATGGACAAACGTTTTTTGGATATGGATCAGCTGGTGCAGACGTTCGTGCTTACCCAGTGGGTCCAGAAAATCGGAAATATGTACGGACCGACGTTTCAATCGAATCGGCTGGAGCCTTCGGAAATCGGCGGGTATGCGGATGAAATCCGGAACTATGAGGCACTCAACGGATTTATCGACCGAATCGCGATCATATTGAATACGAAGCATTTGGTGCTCACCAATAACGGTCTGGACGATTACCCATGGTTTTTCGAGAAAAACTACAGAGTGGAAGGGATGAAAGTCGAGGACTGGCTTCCCTATATCAATATATTCAATCATGGCACCGTGCTGAACCCCCGGCAAGTGCAAACCTATACAAGCTACAAAAATGCTATGACTTACATCAAAACATTGCCGCTGATCGACGATACCCCTGCCGCCACGCTTCTCTTGTCGATTGAAGAAAAGTCGATCCAAGAGGTGCTGCACACGGGGTCGTATGACCGCAGCCATTCGCTGTACATCCTCGATGCGAATAACGAGCTGGTCACGGGTGTCAACATGGACGAGCACATTCGACCGCTGCTGAACGACTTGCCGGAAGCCGGAGCTCGCACAACGAGAATCGTCGAGAATAGCGTTGGAGATCAATATTTTGCCTTCCTTACCCAATCCGAATTGAACGGCTGGAAGTATATTTCGGTAATCCCGACCACCTATGTTCTGAGCAAGGTGCAGGTCATCAAATACGCGGTGCTCATCCTGCTTGCGGTTTCGATCGTGATCGGAATTCTGTTCTCCTACGGCTTTGCCGTGCACAATTACCGTCCGCTCAAAGGGCTGCTTAGCAAACTGAGCAGCGGGATGCCGGCCAAGCCCAAACTGACCAGCGGCAGCAATGAGTATAACTATCTGGAATCGGCGTTCGATACGATACTATCCAGCAATCATGAGCTGGAACAGAAAGTGCAGCTGTATTTGCCTATGGCGATGCACTCCTTCTTTTTGAAGCTCCTCTATAACTTGCATGCTCCGGCTGAGATCCGATATGCGCGGCAGACGATCGGCATTGGGACATCGAGCGATTCCTGGAGAGTAGCCCTCCTATACTTTGAAAGCAACAGCAACGAAAACCTCTCGATCAGCCAGAAAGTGTTCAAATGGACCGTAGAAGGAAATTGGCCGCTGTATCTTGTGGAAATCGAAGGAAACCGGTTGGCGCTCATCCTCAATACCGGGGATCGAAGCAAAGCGGAGGAAGCCATCGATCGAATGAAGCGGTCGCTGTTGGAAGCATTCGGCGAAGGCCATAGTTACGTAGGAGTCGGAGGCACGTGCGTCGAACTGGAAGAAATCAGCAACTCGCATAAGGAAGCCGTTATGGCGCTCAACTATACGTTTGTCCGGGGGAATGCCTCCGACGATATGGTTTTCTTCTCGGATCTTGATACGGACAACAGCTTCCGCTACTACTTCCCGACGGATAAAGAAGAGGAGCTGGTAAGCAAGCTGAGGTCGGGCCAGCTTGAACAGGTGGAGAAGGTGCTTGGCGTGCTGATCGAAACCAACATCGGCAACGGCAACCATCATTTCATAACGTTGCAATGCTTCTTTCACCATCTGCTGTCCACTGCGCTTAAAGCGCTTTCAGAGACGGATCTCAGCATCTCCAATGTGATCAATGAGCGTGAGTTTATGCGGTTGAATACGATCAACAGTCTAAAAGAATACGTGTATGACGTCTATGCGAGGGTATGCGCAGAGATGGCTCAAAAGAGAGAAGCGGACAGCTCAAGAGTGAAGAATGAAATCTGGAGCTATATCGACGACAACTGCTTCGACGGCAATCTCTCCCTGGAAGCGGTAGCCGATCGGTACAGCCTCTCCGTGCCTTACATGAGCAAGTTCATCAAGGAACAGACCGGCCACAATTTCGTCGAATACATCGCTCGCAAAAGAGTGGCCATGGCCAAGCTATTGCTGAACGAGCAAGCGCTTACAGTGGAAGAGGTCGGTTTGAGGATCGGCTATACGAATGTGCTGACCTTCCGCAGGGCGTTCAAGAAGTATTCGGGCATTACCCCGGGCGAATACAGGACTTTAAAGGTTCAGACTAAGCCGCAGTGAAAAAAACGATGCCCCGATTAAAAAACGTCCCCCTGGACGGATCACGCTAGGCACCTCCCAATATGAAAAGACGAACTACTGAAAAATAATGATTGTTGTGCTCCCCTCTCTCACACTTCATAATTCGGATTGAATTGCTGCAGCGATTCCTATCACTTAGATCAAAAAGAGGGAAGGGTGTTCAACTTGAATAATAAGCTCAAATTATTGTTACCGCTTTCAGTGACCCTTGCGATCGTCGGATGCTCAGTCAACAACGGAGGTAGTCCAAATGGCAGCAGCGTACCAACTGCCGCTACGAGTTCGCCCTCTGCCTCCGGTTCCAAGCTTACCGCTAACGGGGAAACGTTATCTTTCGCGGTCATCGATATCGGTCCCGACGGTCCTAGCTATAACAACGATAACCTTCCTATCATTAAAGAGCTTGAAAAGCAAACCGGCGTGAAAGTCAAATTCGAAGCCGTTTACACGGACTACAGTACGATCATGCGGACACGAATTGCAGCTGCTAACAACTTGCCGGATATCATACAGCTGCCGCAAGGAGACGATCCGGTTAAAATTGCCAAGGGCGGCGTTATCCTTAAGTTGAACGATCTGATCGAGAAACATGCGCCGAATACCAAAAAATTCCTCGACTCCAATCCCGATATCAAAAAGGCATTGACGGCTCCGGACGGCGCGATCTATGCCCTTCCCGGCATCGTTTCGCCGGCGGGGAACGATTACAACGTGCTTGGGCTCGGCTATCGGGAGGATTGGGCCAAGAAGCTGAATCTGAAAGCTCCCGAAACGATCGAAGACTGGTACAAAATGCTGCGCGCTTTCCGCGACGGCGACCCGAACGGCAACGGCAAAAATGACGAAATTCCGTTCGCCGCCTCCGGAATCGGCGCTCTCGAGAGATTCGCCCAGTCTTACGGCATGATGCCTATGAGCTCCTATTTTGCCGTCGATAAGCAAGGAAAGGTCGAGTTTACGTGGATGAATTCGAAGGCGAAGGACTACTTGGCCGAGATGAATAAATGGTATCAAGAAAAGCTGATCGACCAAGGCTTGCTCACTCCTCATGCGGATAAAGTGACAGCCTACGTAGTTGGGGATATCTCCGGCGGGTATTCGATTTGGGCGGCGCGATTCGATCAGTACACGAAGGAAATGGAGAAAAACTTCCCTGGCGCCAGCTGGGTAGTTACCGCCCCTCCACGCGGACCGCATGGAGATCAAAATTACGAAGTGAATCCGGCCTTGGACGGCAACCGATACGCCATCACCAAGAATGCCAAAAATCCGGAGCTCGCGATCCGTTGGCTCGATTATATATTTGCCAGCGAGCCCGGACAGCTCCTGTTCAACTATGGGATCGAAGGTGTCACCTATACGATGGTGAACGGGAAGCCGCAATATACGGCGGAAGTGACGAATAACCCGAAATATCCGAATCCCTCTTCGGTGCTGGGCACCTACGGAAGCGGGGGGCGCTTCCCGCAAATAATCCCGCCGGATGCATTAAGTCAGCAGTCCAAGATTCTCATGCCCGAAGCTTCTATGAAAAGACTGCAAGATATTAAAAAGTACTACCGTCCCGTATTCCCGCCAGTTATGAGCACCCCGGAAGAGTCGACCGCCTATTCTCAGAAAATGGCGGATATCAATACGTACCGGCAGGAGATGGTCGCCAAGTTTATTACCGGGACCGAGCCGCTGTCGAACTTCGACAAATTCGTAAGCACATTGAAAACAATGGGGATCGACGAAGTAATCAAAATCAAACAAGCCCAATATGACCGCTGGAATAGCATAAAATAAGCGACATCATCCATTCAGGGCCGGATCAAGGTTGCGTGTGAAGCCTAACCCTGCATCCGGCCTGCCGATGATCCGAACGATAAGGAGCGCCGCCATGATACCTGAGAACGGTACGACCGCCTTGCATCGGGCCGGGGCTGCGGGCAGATGGACGCGGTTCCGCAAAAATGTGATCAAGAGCAAGTACTTGCTGCTGCTCCTGCTGCCCGGGACGGCTTACCTCATCATCTTTCAGTACATCCCCATGTATGGTGTCGTGATCGCCTTCAAAGATTTTTCACCGGGACTTGGCATTTGGGGAAGCGAATGGGTTGGGTTTCACTGGTTTAGCGAATTTTTCAATTCCTATTACGCTTACCGTCTGCTTCGCAATACGGTGCTGATCAGTGTATATGGGTTGCTCTGGGGATTCCCGATTCCTTTAATATTTGCTCTATTGCTGAACGAACTCCGAAACGGCTTTTTTAAGCGGGCCGTTCAGACGGTCAGTTATTTCCCTCATTTTATCTCGACGGTGATCATTACTGGGTTGATTGTCAATTTCCTCTCGCCGCACGATGGATTGATTGGTGTCTTGCTCAGCAAGATCACTGGAGAATCGATCAGTTTGTTGGTCGATCCTTCCTGGTTTCGCACCATTTATATCAGCTCGGGAATTTGGCAGTCGTTTGGCTGGAGCTCGATCATTTACTTGGCAGCGTTGTCCGCGATCGATCCGCAGCTGTTCGATGCGGCCAAAATCGATGGGGCGGGGCGATGGAAGCAAATGCTGCACATCACGCTGCCTGGCATTATGCCTACCGTCGTCATCTTGCTCATCCTGAATATGGGCAGCCTGCTTAGCGTGGGGGCGGAGAAAATCATCCTGCTCTATTCGCCGGCCATCTACGAGACTTCCGATGTGATCTCCACCTATGTGTATCGCAGGGGTTTGCTCGGGGCGGATTACAGCTTCGGGGCGGCGGTAGGTTTGTTCAATTCCATCGCCAACTTCCTGCTGCTCATTATCGTCAATTCGATCAGTAAAAAAGTCAATCAAACGTCTTTGTGGTAAGGAGCCGCCGATGAAAACATCAAACGACCGTATCATCGAGGGCTTTATTGCCCTCATCCTGTTCGCGATCGGGCTAACCACGATCTATCCGTTTATTTATGTGTTCAGCATGTCGATCAGCGCGCCTGAGGAAGTACTCGCCATGCGGGTATGGCTGTGGCCGCGGGGCTTTTCTTTGGAAAGCTACGGCATGCTGTTCGAAAACAATAATCTGTGGAGAGGGTACTACAATACGATTTGGTACACGGTCGTTGGCACGGCCATCAACATTTTCGTTACCGTCACTTTCGCCTATCCGTTGTCGCGCCGAGATTTTTTCGCCCGAGGGTTCTTTATGATCCTGCTTGCGGTAACGATGTTCTTCAGCGGTGGATTAATCCCCGATTTCCTGCTTATTCAGAAGCTCGGCCTATATGACACCCGCTGGGCGATCGTGCTCCCGGCCGCCATGAGCGCTTGGATTGCCATTATGACCCGCGTTTATTTTCAGACCTCGATCCCTGACGGCTTAACCGAAGCGGCGAAGATCGACGGCTGCTCCGACATCGGCATTTTGGCCCGTGTCGTCTTGCCGATTTCGATGCCCATCATCAGCGTCATTGCGCTCTATTCGGCCGTCGGGTTCTGGAACAGCTATTTCTCTGCGCTCATTTATTTGCCGAGTGCCAAGCTGCAGCCCCTGCAAGTGTATTTGATGAATGTCTTGATCAAAAATTCTCCGGAAATGAACAACCAATTCGAAGACGCCATGGCAAAGGATATGTTTGCGACGCAATTGAAGTACTGCATCATTATGGTATCGATCATTCCAATCATTTGCTCGTATCCGCTGCTGCAGAAATATTTCGTCAAAGGCGCAGTCGTCGGAGCGATCAAAGAATAAGCGAGGGATTTGCATGGAGCATCTATTGAAAACCGCCTGCTCGGCGATAGAACGGTTGATTCAGAGCTCAGAGCCGTATAACGGACTGATACCCTCCCTATTGGATCGCCGCACGGGCGATATGCTGCAGCAGCTGCCTCCAGCGATTCCCGGGCAGCGCGATTCGGACAGAGCCCCGCAGGGCTGCAATCTGATGCACGACATCCCCTTGTTAGGCACGCTGTACGCGCTTGCCGAGTCCGAGGGAAAAGCGGAATATGCGGAAGCCGCCGATCGCTATATCCGTTACTTTGCGACGCAATGTACGGACACGCCGACCGGGTTGTTCCCCTGGGGGGAACATGCCTTTTGGCATTTGACCGAGCATCGCGTAGGGAGCAGTATTGCCCGGTATGAGCCGGAACGTCGGGCGATTCACGACCATCTGCACCATGCGCCGCTCTGGTTGTGGGAGAAGCTGCAAACATTCAACGCCTCTTGCGTGCAACGGTTCGCCGACGGTCTCGAGTATCACTGGAAGCAGACTACGCCTCAAGAATATTACCGACATGCCGAAATCAACCGCAAACAATATGCGCCTGACGACGTTCGGTCCTGCGATTTCCCTAGGCATTCCGGCTTCTACATTTTCGATCTCGCGTTTGCCTACAACCAAAGCCGCCGTCCGGAACTGCTGCAGCAGCTGGAGAAGTATCTAGACTATTGGTGGGAGCTGCGAGACGAGCGAGGGCTGCTGCTGATCGAGAGCCGTTCACCGCAAGACGCGGTTCGCTTCCACATGATCAACTCGCCGACCCAGACACTCTCCCTAGCGGTCAGCCTGCTCGAAGCGGCTGATCTGCTGGAGGGGGCAGCGCCTACACTAGCGGCAACCTTACGGCATCGCTCTGACGTGTATCTAAGCGGTTTCCTCTCTGCGCCTCATGATCCGGCGCAAGGCGTATTCGCCGGACTTTGCACGAGCGACAACGAGCTTACGGAAGAGATGTCCGTCTGGGGCAGCGTATATGGTGTCGCCATCGCCTCCAGCTCCGCTTTGATGTGCCTGGCCGCTTGGCGGCTGTGCCGTCGACCGGAGCTGCTGGATTGGGCCCTGGCAGCCGGCGCCTGCTATCTGGAACAACCGTTCCCCGCGACAAGCGGCATTGCAATGGATGCGAAAGGCATCCGGCCGCATGAGCACATCAATTTGATCGGCCATCATTACGTACCCGCCCGCGACGCCGGTCTCGCTCTAGAATTGCTGGCCGATCTATATGCCATTACCGAAGAGCGGAAGTGGCTCGACGGGGGGGTGCATCTGGCTTCGCAATTCGTCTCCATTTATTTCGACCATGAGATTCCTCGCGGAGCAGCGCAGGGCATCGAGCATTATGAATCGCAGCTCGGTCCCGGTTACCTGATCCACGGCATGGCGCATATTGCGCTTCTTGCTCGCGATGGCCGGGATTGTCGTATGCCTACCGAGTATACTTGCAGGTAATGGCCTTATTTAATACCGATACAAATAACCCATATCATGGGTTATTTGTATATTTAGACTTGATAGGGGCAAGGAGGGATTCTTTCTTGATTCAGCAACAATACAAATCCGAACAGTTCGCCTTCCGAGACGAGCTTACCGGACGCACCGTTCGGCAACTGACTCGCGGCAGCTCCAATAATTATCACCTTTATTTCACGGATAATTCCTTCACTGCCGGCGCATCGGAAATATACTTTCTCTCGGATCGCGCTTCAAGCCACGCTGGCTTGTATAACCTGTTCCGCATGAATCTGGATTCGGGGATTATGACCCAGCTTACGGACGAACCCCTTGGAGTCTTGTTTTGTACAAAGACACCTGACAGTGAGATTGTCGTCTACATCACCGGTAAAAAAGTGATTAAACTGGATACGACCACATTGAAAACCAAACTGCTCTATGAGGAAAAGGGACAAGTGGTATTATCCGCTCCATTCATAAGTCCGAACAAGAAGGTTGTAGGCTTTCCTCGAAACGAAGAAATGCCCTTTAGGATAGGGAGTAATTACAGCCATTTTAAAGAGATGATGTATGCGGTTAAAAAAGGATGGATTACACTGGCCTTTCTCGATGGATCGGGAGCTTATGATCTATTCGAGGACACTCATTGGCTTACGCACTTTCAGTTCGCTCCTGACGATGACCATGTGGCTTTGTTCTGTCATGAAGGTCCGTGGAACCTGGTTAACCAGCGGATGTGGTTACTTGATCTTGTTTCTCGCAGCGTCAAGCCATGCTTCAGACAAGGGGAGGATGACTGTGTCGGGCATGAGTTCTGGACGCGGGACGGACTGATCTTCTTCGACAACAGACGCAAGGGTCATGATGGAACGATTACCTCTTCCAAGAAACAAGCGACTGTGGAAGATACATGGGATCCCACGGATTCCAAACCCATTCCTTATATCGGCTTGGCGGATAAAGACGGTCATGTAGTCAAAAAAATAGATTTGCCCCATTACTGTAATCATTATCACGCTAATCCGAGCAACTCCCTGCTTGTAGGGGATGAGGTCGAGGACCTTGTCCTTATCGATCTAACCTCGAACCCGCCTTTGCTTACCAAGCTTTGCTCTCATCATACTTCCTGGCAAAACGGATTGACGCATTGTCATCCGACCTTTAATTGGGGAGGCGATCAAATCTTATTTGCCTCAGATCGAGACGGAACCATACATTTGTACTTGGTTGAGTTATAAGATCCTCTGCAAAAATCCGATAGAACAGGTGATGATCAGAATGGTTTTAACCGATAATCAATGGCAGACCTATGAGGAAGAGGGATTTCTTAAATTAGGGAAAGTATGGACGGACGAAGAGCTGAATTCACTCTCCGTGCGAATGGACGAGATCATGACGGGCAAAGCGAAGCTGGACTATGAACGGCTGCTTATGCAGAGGGAAGCGGGAGAAGGGTTCGAACAATCAGCCCAGACACTGGGTTTTAAGGGAGCCACGCTAAACTATCGAAAAATTGAAAATCTTGAGCTCGATCCCTTGTTCTTATCCTACATCCAAAACCCTCTGTTTCGTCATATCTCCGAGCACGTTTACTGGAAAGCGCATATCAGCTGTTTTCGAGCTATGTTCATGAATAAGCCCGCTTATCATGGTTCGGTATTGCCCTACCATCAGGATCGTTGGACAGATTTGGACCGTGACCCGCAAGTCACCGTATGGACGGCTCTCGATCCGGCCACGAAAGAGAATGGTTGCGTCAAGATTTTTCCAGGCACCCACAAGCATTTGATTAATTCGGATCATCCTTCCGGCTTTCTCACTGACCAACAAGCCGATCATTTGTTAGAACATCAGGAACCCATTTATTTGGAAATGGAAGCGGGAGAAGCGGTATTGCTGCATAACTGGACCGTTCATGGCTCTGAAGGGAACACGACGGATAAATCCCGGCGGGCTTTTAGTGTTTGCTATATGGATGGGGACACCGTCTCGGCTTCCGGGAAACCTTTTTCTATCGTTTTTGGCAGACGCTAAGCGTCCCCGCTTTGTTTTTCACCCGTACAGGCACGCATAGGCTCCCACCCACATACACTTGTAGTAATTCTGTTGTTGGGGTGGTGGCGGCGTGCCTGGTTTTTTTACTGCGTTTGCTCTGTTCGTCAAAGAATTGATGCTGCTGGTCTCTTACGTGAAAAACAATGCCTTCCCTCAGCCGCTTGCCGAAGAGGACGAGGAGAAGCATTTGCGTCGGATGGCTGCCGGCGACCAGACCTCTCGGAATTTGCTGATCGAGCATAACCTGCGTTTGGTGGCGCATATCGTGAAGAAATTCGACAATACCGGCGAAGATCTCGAGGATCTGATCTCCATCGGCACGATCGGCTTGATCAAGGCGATCGAGTCGTTCTCGCCCGACAAGGGCACGAAGCTGGCGACGTTTGCGGCGCGGTGTATCGAGAACGAGATCCTGATGCATCTCCGTTCGCTCAAGAAAACCCGCAAAGACGTGTCGCTGCATGATCCGATCGGGACGGACAAGGAAGGCAACGAAATTACTCTAATCGACATCTTGGGCACGGAAGCGGACGATGTGGTCGAGAAGGTGCAGCTCAAGATCGAGAAATCGAAGATCTACAAAAATCTCGACATCCTCGATGACCGGGAAAAGGAAGTCGTCGTCGGGCGGTTCGGCCTGGAGCACGGCGGCGAGGAGCGCACGCAGCGCGAAATCGCCAAGGAGCTCGGCATCAGCCGCTCCTATGTGTCGCGGATCGAGAAGCGGGCGCTGATGAAGCTGTACCATGAGTTTTATAAGGCGAAGAAGTGAGTGAATTGAGTGAAGTGAGTAAGCAGGGGCCGAGGGCCTCTATTTTTTTGCTTGAAAAAGCAAACCAAGCCCGATATGGCTGAGAGTCCTTCTTAAATTTGAATTGAATGCTGATCCTTTTTACAACGGAGGGACATGGGTTTTACCTGATCGGCATCTTCTTCTGTCTGATTGCGTTTATATAGCCACCCTTTATTTACCAAACAGGAAACTGTAACATTCTTAACGAATAGAACGTCAAATTACACATCTATGAATTGGGAGAATTAAAATGAAATTTCGTATGATTGTCTTAATCCTTGCATTAGTTGCCATATTGAGTGCATGTAGTCGCTCAAGCGATAATGTTGTTGACCCAGCAGATACTCCAGCACAGAAGAAGGCATTTACCGAAACTGACGCCATTCAAATGGTCTTGAATTCGAAAAAAGACAATGAATCGTTCATTGTTACGTTTGTAAAAGATTGGAACGTAAAAGTGGACAACAAAGAAGCCATTAGTTACTGGGAATATCAAGTAAATTCAGAAGGAGCAACGCTTGTAAAAAGTGAAAACAACGAAAATTTGATTGCGATAATCAAATAAATCGCGATGATTCCGCCTATTTTGACTAAGGCGGTTTTTTTA
>NZ_BIMA01000165.1 GCF_004000845.1 Paenibacillus koleovorans NBRC 103111 | reverse complement strand
ATAGATTTGATCAAACCCGGCATTTAAAACGTTACCCAAGCTTAATGTCGCCAATAGCACAATAATGGGACGCATCCCGGGTAGTGTAACATGCCACATCTGTCTAATTTTACCTGCACCATCCACAATTGCTGCTTCGTATAGCGATGGGTTGATACTGGTCAATGCAGCTAAATAAATAATGGTGCCGAATCCGAACTCCTTCCATTCATGAGATATCACTACAACATAAGGAAACCAATGGTTGCTTCCTAGAAAATAAATCGATTTCATCCCGAATCCGTTCAATATTTGATTTACAATCCCGCTGGACGGAGAGAGAATATCAATCAGGACTCCGCCCAGAATTACCCAGGACAAGAAATGCGGCAAATAGATCAACGTTTGCACAAGCCGTTTGAATCGCTCGTGCATGATTTCATTGAGCAGAAGAGCGACTACAATTGGAACGACTAGTCCGGCAACCATCTTCATGAACGCAATAAAGATCGTATTTCGCAATACTTCGTTAAAGTCGGAAAGTGAAAAGAGATATTTGAAATTCGCCAACCCAACCCACTCGGATGCAAAATAACCTTTAGCAGGGATGAAGTGCTGAAAAGCGATGACAATTCCCAACATAGGTCCATACTGATAGATCACAACCAATAGTACGGCTGGCAATAGCATGAAGTGTAGAGGAAGATTGGCAGTCCATTTGCGACTCAAAGGAATCCCTCCATAATAGCCAAGGAAGAGAGCGAATTCCGCTCCCTTCCTTGGTCGCGATTATTTGTTTTGTTTATACCATTCATTAACCTCTGCCGTAATCTCTGTTCCGCCCGTTTTCTTCCATTCTTCCACAAATTTATCGAACTCATCAATTCCAACTTGACCCAGTATAATCTTTGTAAACACTTCATTTTCCAGTTTGGCTAGAGCGGCACCTTTCTGGGCCATTACAGGCAGCGGTGCGGAGATGAATTGATCGGGTTCATACAATTCTTTTTTCCTGTAGTAATCCGAGACGGACAGTGATCCTCCCTCACCGTAAATTGCCTGCCAGGCCCACATGGTTCTGTTCCCGGCTTGGAATTGCTTGACCCGCTCCAGAACGCCTTTATCGTCGCCGGTAAGAGCAGATACATCCCCATCCTTAGCGGCTTTGATGACTTTTAGATGCTGATCGGTATTCTTAAATGGCTTGTAAATGGCTGCCACATTCATATATGACGCTTCGATATTCGTATCCTTAATATTCACATATTTATAGTAAGTATCCATATCCTTATTCTCATAAAACGTTTTGATCCAGAAATCAATCATTTTAAATACGGCATCCGCATTCTTTACACCTTTTTTTACAACCCAGTATCCATTTACTCCAAGGGCGTTTTGATTTTTCGCCGGCGTGCTGTCAACCGATACAATCGGGAAAGCTTTCCATTCCATACGAGGGTCGATATCGATACCGGATTGAAGCGGTGACAATGCTGCCCCAAAGCTATTGAATAAAATACCGATCTTGCCATTCACGAGACTTTCCGATGCTTTTGCATAAGCCTTGCTTCCGAATTCCGGATCGATTTGACCTTTTTTGAACATTTCACTTAGTACACCTAGAGCCTTCTTCATTTCAGGTTGCACACTGCTGAAGACGAGCTGATTCGATGAATTTTTGACCCATATATCCAGATAAGCATGATACCCGTTCAAAAATCCCTTCATGACTCTGAAATCTTTATCGAGTGTGATTCCAAATGTGTCATTTTTACCGTTGCCGTCAGGATCCTTGGTAGTAAAGGCTTCACTAATTGCCAATACGTCGCTCATCGTCTTGGGCTCGGGCAAATTCAACTTCTTGAGCCAATCGGTTCGAATCCAGATCATATGCGAACCCTCTTTGACTACTGTCGTAAAAGGAATTGCCATCAGCTTACCATTTTTGGTTGCCGATTTTATTGGCAGCTCTCCCCCTTCAACGAGGGTATCCCTTACACGTTTGGGTGCGTTATTGTACTCTTTTGTCAGATCAGCGAGCAAGTCTGCATCCAGCAGCTGTTTGAATTGCTCTGGAGTAGCAAGAAAGAAATCGGGCAAATCGCCTGACGCGATCATTAGATTTGTTTTTTGCTGCCATTGAGCTTCTTCCGTTGTGGAAAATGACCATAGGGTTTTGATTTTAATGCCATACTCCTCTTCGTAGGCTCTGGTCCAGGGATTGTTATCAATCGAATCACCGTCCGCGTATTTCAATGTTGGCGGTTTTTTCTGTACGGTTGTCAATGTAATTGGCGGATCGTATTTCCCTGTTGTTAATCTAGCCTCTTCTACTTTTTTTCCATCCTCAGAATTACTTGTTGAACATCCAATTAAAGTGCCCACCATTGCAACTATCAACAAAAAAGCTATTACCCTGTCACGTTTCATTTCATGTCCTCCGCTTTATTAGGATTCGTATTTTGTCTGTAGCCCTGACCCCTATAAGGAATTGCTATTGGACACTTCTCTACCGTTATCCATGATGATCCGTACTTTTCATAATCGTTTCATCAATATCCTTAATCACATTTTGAATACAGATTCTTAACCTCTCCATTCTTCCCTTACTTCCGGTATTCGCCTCTAACGCTAACAGGTCAGCCAATATGAAGTTCAATTCCGTTCTATATCGTTCCCTCCCTCGAGCATCCATCATAATCCGCGTCATTAACCTGTTGAACTCAGGAGCTTCTGCGAGGTAGGTCGGCTTTTGTAGATCATTACCATAAAATTCAGAAACATAAAGTTGTCGCAACTCGGCTTTAGGGGAATCTTGCGCGTCATACCAATGGTCAAAGTAGGCATTCTCCGCGCGCTTGAATATGCTCACCAGCGAGGCGCAAGTCTCTGTATCCATAGGTTGATACAGCTCGGTTACAACTTCAGCAAGTATATCATCCATCTCTCTGTCCACATTCGACAATAGCCTTCCGCCAAATGCTATGTTCATTTCTACCCCCGGATTAATGATCGGCCCCAAATAATATTCAATCGCCCGACCGCCGTCATGATATAACTGCTTGATGTGCTTACCGGTTTTTTGGGTGTAGGGCAGAAACCAACGCAACCTCTCCCAGCGCTGGGGCGGGTAGAGCCAAATCCCCCCAGATGTCCCAAAATCACAATGCAGTTGTTCGATGACCGCGCTTAATGTGGTTTCATCAATAAAATATCCATTGTGTCCGCCATCGATCAGATAATCAATATGCTTGCTCATCTCGATTAGATATTGAATTTCGTTTGCAGCAATTTTTTTATAGTAAGGGATGTAGCCGCATAAGCTGACCAGAAGAATTTTGCTGCTGTCCTGTTCCCGAATATATTGCGCGGCTCTTGCCGTGATTCTGCTGTGGTACTCCACATCGCCCTCTCTGTCGCATACCGTACAATTGCAACGACCTAGATCAGCCGATTCCAAGTGCAGCCCGTCGAAGTCAAAACGTTTAATAACAAAATCAATTATTTTTTTCATCCATTCCCAGGATTCAGGTTTAGAGCCGCACATGGCGTGCAGGTTAGTTCCACGCACCTCCGGATCGCTCTCAATAATCGTATCGAAGCCCCAGCTATAAATACCGATTCCCGTGAGAATCTTTATTCCACATCGGTTGGCTGCCTGAATGATTCGTTCAATGCGCAGAGCACGCTCGGAATCAATCGCACTAGTGAGGTCTAGTGGCCACGAGTATGCTGCAAAGAGCCCCCATAGCACAATTTCGTTAAACCCTGACTTACTAATCAGCTCGATAGTTTCAATAATGCTTTGCTCTGTCTCCTGATCCAACCGGACGCTAGGCCAGCCTTCATAGGGCAAAGCACTGTTTCTCATATCATTGATCCAAGTCCCGTATGCTGCGCGATGATTAAATTGATTTGACATATTCGGTCGAGTTCCCTCCAGCGGAAAGTTGAAAGATGGGAAGTTGTATCTGCACGGAGACTGACATAATAGTGATCTAATTAGTGATCTAATTACCGTTCTAATATCTCCCCTCCTCGATCGATTCATTTACATCATCGCGATTCGCAACGAATCCACCATAATGAATTCGAATTCATGCAAACGAAAAGATGAATTTCATATATTACATATAATATAATTTACATTATATATCTTCGATTGTAAATATAAAGTTCTGTTCAAGCCTGTCCGACTTATTTCTCTGCCCTCCCCGGTCTATTTGCCGGCGGAGGGTTTTTCATCGTTTTTCAGCCCGGGAATCGCGATTCCGGGAGGCGGCGCCTGCGAACTGCCCGTCGGATTGCCCTTGTTATCCATGTAGTACATCGGCACATCGCCTACGACCAGCACGTACGAGATCGGAATTTCCGTCTCCATCACTTCCGGCTTGGAGTCGAACGGGATAATGACCGATACTTCCGCCGAAATCTTGATATACACTTCCACAAGAATCATATTGATGCCCGCATTTTGCTGCCGGGTGTTCAGATCGACCTTCACCGACCCCGCCGGGACGAGACGGATCGGAATTTTCGGCCCGAACGAAGCAATGATCGCACTGTCCATCGCCTGACCGAGCGGAATATGCTCCGGCATCTCTCCCAGCCCCTTCAGTGCCGACTGCACCGTCTCCACGGCTTGCGAGCGAATGCGCATATGCTCCGAGTAGTTCAGCATGAAGCCGTTGATTTTGCCGTTGCCGTCCATTTTCCACTCAATCAGCTTCTGCAGGTCGGTGCCTTGGGAGATCCGTTCGGAGATCGCGTTGTTGATCGATTGCGTGGCGATTTGCTTGATCCGGACTTTCGCGAGATTCATCAGCGGGGGCCAGAGGTGACGATCGATATAGAGAAAACCTTGCAGGAAAAACAAAAAGGAAATGACGAGCGCCAGGAACAGCGCCCTTCGTTTCCCTTTCTTGGTGGAGCGGCTACGCCAGCGGCGTCTGAACACAGGGCATCCCCTCCGATCGGTGTCGGTCCGGTTTTCTTTACCCAGTGTATGCGAGCTCCTATGGAAAAAGACGAGTCTTCACAGGTTGTCACACCGTTGTCACAGCGATGCCTTGCTCGGTCAGACGGTCCAGCATCTCCTTCGGCAGGCGGCGATCGGTAACGATCGCATCGACCTCGTTCAAGCCCGCTACCAGCGTGAACGCCTGCGTCCCGAACTTGCTGGCATCGGCCAGCAGAATGACTTGACCGGCACGGCTAAGGATCTTCTGCTTGACTCTCGCCTGCGGCTCGTTCGAATCGCTAATGCCCCGCTCCAGATGGACGCCCTTGCAGGAAAAGAAAGCTTTGTCCACATAGTAGGCGTCCAAAGAACGCTCTGCGAGCGGGCCTACGTAGGACAACGAACGAGAGGCGAGAATGCCGCCCGTGGAGATCACTTCAATCTTCTCCTTGCCGCTGAGCTCGAGCGCCACCTTGATCGAATTGGTCAGAACGGTGAGCGGCATATCCGGCAGATGCACCGCCATGTACCAGGCGGTCGAGCTGGCATCCAGGATGATCCGGTCATGAGGCTGGATGAGCCGGACCGCTTCCTGGGCAATACGCCGCTTCTCCTCCGCGTGGATGATCTCGCGCTCGGCATAAGGCGTCTCCGGCTGGGCCGCCTGGTCCTTGACGCTGACCGCGCCGCCGTGCGAACGGCGCAGCCGCCCGGCCTGCTCGAGCCGGTCGAGGTCGCGGCGGATCGTCTCCTCCGTCACCCCGCACAGCTCGCTCAGCTCCGAGACCCGGATGCTTCCCCGGGCGTTCACCAGCTCTACAATTTTCTCATAGCGCTCCGCAACGAGCATAGCCGCCGTCCTCATTTCTATCGCTAAAGTTATTCGTTCAAACCCGTCACTTGCAGAAACCGCTCATACGCGGCTTCCCATTGCGCCTGATCGCCAGGCACATACTCCGCCACCGGGAACGACTCGCGGATGACGCTCCGCGCTTCCCAGATGTCGGCGAGCAGTCCTTGCGCGATCATCTGTACAGCAAGGTTGCCGATGCCGCTGCCCTCGGCCGGACCGGCCCATACCGGCTTACCTAGCGAATCCGCCGTCCATTGGCAGAGCAGCGTGTTGTGAATGCCGCCTCCCACCATGTGCAAACCTGTGAACGATTGCCCGGACAGCTGCTCCGTCTTCCGGAACACATACCGGTATTTTAAGGCGAGGCTCTCCAAAATGCAACGGACGATTGCGCCGGTATCGGCAGGCGGCTGCTGGCCGGTCTTCAAGCAGTAGTCGCGAATGCGGGACGGCATATCGCCGGGCGGCATGAAAGTGATGTCGTCCGGATCGATCAGGGTCGCGAATGCCGGCGCTTGCTCCGCCATAGCGACAAGGTCAGGGAACGAATGCGATTGACCTTCCCGCTCCCACTCGCGGCGGCTCTCCTGCAGCAGCCACAAGCCCATAATGTTCTTGAGCAGCCGGAACGTGCCGTTCACGCCGCCTTCGTTGGTGAAGTTCAGCTGCTGCGTCAGCGGACTCAGCACCGGGCGGTCCACCTCCGTGCCCATGAGCGACCATGTGCCGCAGCTAAGGTAGGCGAACGAGCGCTCCGTCGCCGGCACGGCCGCTACCGCCGAGCCGGTATCGTGCTCGGCGACCGCAATGACCGGCACGGCGTCGATGTCGAGCTCCTCGCAGAGCGAGTCGCGCAACCGGCCGACGAATGTACCCGGCTGGACCGGCTCGCCGAACAGCTCGCCCGCCACTCCCAGCCGGCGAAGCAGCTCGCGGTCCCATGTGCCCTCGACCGGATTGTACAATTGCGTTGAAGTCGCGTTCGAGAACTCGTTGTGCATCTCGCCGGTCAGGAAATAACGGAGCAAGTCCGGGATCATCAGGAATCGAACCGCCCCGTCAAGCAGCGGAGAACCTGCTTGCTTCAGCGCATACAGCTGGAAAATCGAGTTGAACGGCAGAAACTGGATGCCAGTGCGCGAGAACACTTCCGACGCCGGAATCTCGGCGAACAGCCGCTCCATGATGCCGTCCGTCTGCCGATCCCGGTAGTGGTACGGGTTGCCGAGCAGCTCGCCATGGCGGCCGATCAAACCGAAGTCGACCGCCCAGGAGTCGATGCCCAGGCTGGTCACCGTGAGGCCGCGGTGCTTCGCTTCCAGCAGCGCCTGCTTGATCTCGTGGAACAGCCTGAGGATGTCCCATTGCAGGCGGTCTCCGATCTGCACCGGGTCGTTCGAGAAGCGGTGAAGCTCCTCGACCTCCATACGACCGTCGACCAGCCGGCCGATCAGCGCTCTGCCGCTGCTCGCGCCGAGGTCAAACGCCAGCGCATAACCGTCTTTTCCTGCTTGCGAATTGGACTTAGACGTAGACGTGGACGTCATGTGGCGTTACCCCCGTTTCAGCAGCACTTCCTGCTCGTAAGCTTTCACTTCCTCCAGCCATGCTTCGCGGACCGGAACGCCCATTTTGTCGCAATAGTAGTCCCAGATGACGCCGAACGGATAAGACTTGAACTCCTCGGTCAGCGCCAGGCGGGTCGTGTAGTCGCCTGCCAGCTCCGCCTGACGGAGCGCGTCCGTCGGCTCGAGCATGGCGCGCAGCAGCGCCTTGATCGTGTTGCGCGTGCCGATGACCCAAGCGGCAACCCGGTTGATGCTGGCGTCGAAGAAGTCCAGGCCGATGTGTGTCGTGCCTAGCAGGTCGTGGCGGACAAGCTCCTTGGCGATTTCCTGCAGCTCGTCGTCGAACGTCACGACGTGGTCGCTGTCCCAGCGCATCGGCCGGCTCACGTGCAGCAGAATGCCGTCGGTGAACAGCGAGAGCGAGGACAGCTTGCCGGAGATCGTCTCCGTCGGGTGGAAATGGCCGGCATCGAGGCATACCAGCTTATTGTTCTGGATGCCGTAGCCCATGTAGAACTCATGCGAGCCGACGACGTAAGCTTCCGAGCCGAGCCCGAACAGCTTGCTCTCGACGGCGTCCAGGTTGTGCGCCGCGTTCAGCTCCTCGGCGAACACCTCGTCCAGCGCAGACTTCAGCCGCTTGCGAGGAGCCAGCCGATCGACCGGCGTATCCTTATAGCCGTCCGGAACCCAGACGTTCGTCACGCAAGTCTGACCGAGCTGCTCGCCGAAGTACGCGCCGATGCGGCGCGAACGCTTGCAGTGCTCGATCCAGAATTCGCGGATCGCCGGATCGGAATGGCTGAGCGTGAAGCCGTCCGCCGACTTCGGATGCGAGAAGCAGGTCGGGTTGAAGTCGAGGCCGAGCCCTTGAGCCTTCGCCCAATCGACCCAGCTTTGGAAATGCCGCGGCTCTATCTGGTCGAGATCGACTTTCTCGTCGGTGTCGGCGTAGATCGCATGCAGATTCAGCTTGTGCTTGCCCGGAATGAGCGAGAACGCTTTCTCCAAATCGCTTCGCAGCTCGGCCGGCGTGCCGGCCGCACCGGGATAGTTGCCGGTAACGGAGATGCCGCCGCTCAGCGCCTCCTCCTTGAACAGGAAGCCCCGCACGTCGTCGCCCTGCCAGCAGTGCATCGATATTTTCACCTTTGCCAGCTGCTCCAGCACTTGATCCACATCGATGCCGTGCTCGCGGTACAAGCTTTTCGCCCATTCATATTGCCCAGTCAATTGATTTTGCGTCATCGGTTCGTTTCCCCTCCCCATCTTCTACCCGACCGGATACGCCATGATCGACATGAGCGCATTCTCGGCCTGGGTGGCGTCCAATCGGCTGTATTGAATCATAACCGGCACGGTGCTTACGATCCCGATGGCGTACGGAACGCCTGTCGGGATGCTCTCGCCATTGCCGCCGCTGCCGCGCAGACTGCTGGTGCGGATATGTCGGGTGCGTCGACCCGGAACAATCGCCTCCACTTGCTCGATCGGATCGCGATCCTCGAAATAAATCGTCAGCGTCAACTTAGCATCCTCACCGGATGTATTCAACACACAAATCGACTCGTGGCTCTCATAAACGCCTGGCGCGCTCGTAGGCGGAATGTAGCCGTCCGGAATGAACCACGCCGTTTTCCCCATCGCTTGATGCATTGGAATCCCAACCCTCTCTCTCGATTATCGGGTGAAGGCAGCCGGTACGCCGCCGTCGATCGTCAGCATGCAGCCCGTCGTTTTGTCCGCTTTGGAGGAGGCGAAGAATGCGATCCCCTCAGCGATGTCTCTCGGGAAAATATTGACGAGCAGCGTCGTCCGCTTGCGGTAGTATTCCTCCAATTGATCCGGTTCGATGCCGTAAGCGGCTGCGCGTTCGTTGCGCCAGTTGGAATTCCAGATGGCCGAGCCTTGCAAAATGGCGTCCGGGAGAATCGTGTTCACACGGATGCCGAATTCGCCGCCCTCCGACGCGATGCAGCGGGCGAGATGGGCTTCGAGCGCCTTGGCCGCGCTGTAGGCGGAAGCGTTTTTGCCGGCATAGATCGAGTTCTTCGAGCCGATGAAAACCATGTTGCCGCCGATGCCTTGCTCCTTCATCAGCTTGAACGCTTCACGCGCCACTAGGAAATAGCCGGTGCCGAGCACATTGATGTTCAGATTCCATTCCTTGAGCGATGTCTGGTCAAAAGGGCTGGACGTGGCTAGGCCGGCGTTGTTCACGATGATGTCGACGCCGCCGAATGCAAGTGCGGTCTCGGCATAGGCCGCCGCTACTTGCTCTTCCGACGTCACGTCCATCTTCACCGCGTAAGCGCGGTTGTCGCCGAACTTCGCGTTGATGTCGGCCGCTACTTTCTGAGCGCCTTCGAGGTTCAGGTCGGCGAGCACGACATGCGCGCCTTCGGAGACGAGGCGCCGCGCGGTTTCGCTGCCGATGCCGCCTGCTCCGCCGGTGATGAACGCGACCTTGCGGGAGAATTCCGCTTCTGCCGGGGCCAGCGTCAGTTTGTACAGCTCAAGCGGCCAGTACTCGACGTTGTACGATTCGTTCTCGCTGAGCGAGACGAATTCGCCCAGCGCCGTCGCGCCGCGCATAACGGCGATCGCGCGGTGGTACAGCGCGCCGCTCACTTGCGACATCGCCCAGCTTTTGCCGGTGTTGATCATGCCGACACCCGGTATGAGAATAACGCGAGGAGCCGCTTCGAACATGACGTCGCCTTCGTTTTTGTTGCGCTCGAAGTACGCCTTGTATTGCTCTTTATAAGAGGCTACCCCCGCGATCAGCTTTGCTTTGAGGCCGTCTACGTCGTCCGCATTCGGCGTCCAATCGATATAGAGAGGCACGACCTTCGTGTGCACGAGATGGTCCGGACAAGCTGCGCCTACCTGCGACAGCGTCGCCGCATCCGCGCCGCCGACGAATTGCAGCACGTCATCCGCATCGTCGAACGAGAGAATCATTTTCTTGGCGTCGCTTACCGCACCGCGCACGACCGGCATGACTTGCGCGGCCAGGCTGCGGCGTACGTCGGCCGGAAGAGGCTCGTGCTTCACGCCGCCGAAGACGCGGGTTTGGTCGATGCGCGCCGCAATGAATGCCTCCGCCTCGGAGATGATCTCGATCGTCTTCGCATAGGCAGCCTCCGATGTCTCGCCCCAAGTGACAAGGCCGTGCTTCTCCATCAGCACGAGCTCGGCTTTCGGATTGGCCAGTACGCCTTCGGCGATCATTTTGGACAGCGTAAAGCCCGGACGCACATAAGGCACCCACACGAAACGGTCGCCGAACAGCTCGCGCGCCATCGCCTGACCGTTGTCCGCGCAGCATAGGCTGATGATCGAGTCCGGATGCGTATGGTCGACATGTTTGAACGGCAGGAATGCGTGCAGCAGCGTCTCAATGGAAGCGCGCGGATGTTTGGCGTCGATCATGCAATGCGCGAGGTAAGCGACCATCTCTTCGTCGCTCATCGAGTCGCGCTCGAACAGCGGACGAATGTCCTCCATGCGCAGCCCCGTGAAGTTGCCGGCCTTCATCGTCGCCAAGTCAGAGCCGCTGCCTTTCACGTACATCACTTCGACGTCGCGACCGCGGAAATCCTTCACCGTCGTCTTGCTCGACGTGTTGCCGCCGCCCCAGTTGCAGACGGTCCGATCAGTGCCAATCAGATTGGAGCGGTAGACGAGCTCATCCAACCCGCCTTGCAATTGCGATGCTTTTGCTGAATCCCACAAGCTTTGTGCCATTTGAAGTGCCTCCCGAGAAAAATGATGAATGATTGCAATTTGAATCGTTGGGTATATATTTGTTTATGTTTGTTTTAAGTATATCATCTTTGTTTATTTTTGAATATATGTAAAATCGGCTGACTTCAACCCCTCAGTTGAAGGTACCCGAGAGACTTAAGAAAACCGTCAGGGAATATCACCCTGATGGTCCTCTGGCGGAAGTGTATAGTTGGCGCGTGGGAAGGGCAAGAAGGTTAAGGCGGATGAAACGGTCGACAGGATGCGAAGCAGGGTAATTTGGGTCTACTGGGCGGGTTTGA
>NZ_BIMA01000164.1 GCF_004000845.1 Paenibacillus koleovorans NBRC 103111 | reverse complement strand
GATCTTCCCTGATGGTTTTTCTTAATGATGGCTGACAATTGTTCCAGATAGGAGTATATTTCAATATAGACATATATCCCCGGAACGCAAGTCAGAAGGAGGTCAACCGCAAATGGGCTTTTTACGTACTTATGCCGGCCGGCATGGCAAGCTCTTCCTGACCGCCGTCCTGTTCGTCTTGATCGAGTCGCTGTGCGACCTGATGCAGCCGACGATCATGGCGATGATCATCGATGTCGGGGTAGCCGAAGGCCGGATGGAATACGTCTGGAAGATGGGCGGGATTATGCTGCTCGTGACGGCGTTCGGAGCCATAGCCGCTTCGACCCGCAATATTATTGCGAGCCATGTATCGCAGAAGTTCGGCACCGAGCTGCGGAACGACTTGTTTCGCAAAATCCAGACGCTGTCGTTCGAGAACATCGACAAGTTCGAACGAGCTTCGCTTGTCACTCGATTGACGAACGATGTGACGCAGGTGCAGAACTTCATGAACGGTTTGATGCGCATTTTCGTCAAGGCGCCTATTCTATGTATCGGCAGCTTGGTGATGGCGGGCAGATTGAATCCGAGACTGGCGCTCGTACTCGCGGTCGTTGTCCCGATCGTCTTGATGCTTGTGGCGCTGAATATGAAGATCGGGTTTCCTCGGTTTATGCGAGTGCAGCGCGCGCTAGATCGAGTGAACAGCGTGATGCGCGAGTATTTATCCGGCGTCCGTGTTGTGAAAGCGTTTAACCGATTCGACTACGAAGTGAACAAGTTCAACGACGCGAATGTCGAGTACAAGGATCGTTCCGTTACCGTTATGAGGGCGATGTCGGTGTTCAACCCGGCGATCATGCTCACGGTCAACTTCGGCATCGTCGCCGTGCTCTGGTTCGGGGGCCGCGGCGTCAGCACGAACCATATCGAGCTCGGCCATATTATCGCGTTCATCAACTACATGACGATGATTTTGTTCTCGCTCATGACCATCTCCATGGTGTTCAACATGTTCGTGCGGGCGCGCGCTTCGGCTACTCGGATTAACGAAGTGTTCCAGCAGGAGAATACGATGCAGTGGGAAGCCAATCGCGTCGGCTTGGAGGCCAGCGCGGGCAGAGTGGATTTTGAGAATGTCTCGTTCTCTTACGAAGGCGAACGCGGCGAGCCGGCTGTACGGAACGTCAGCTTTACTTGTTTGCCTGGCGAAACGGTAGGCATTATCGGGTCGACGGGTTCGGGCAAAACGACGCTGGTCAGCCTTATTCCGCGGTTCTATGATGTAAGCTCGGGTACGGTGAAGGTGGACGGGGTTGATGTGAAACAGATGGATCCGGCTGCTGTTCGGGAGCATATCGCGATCGTTCCGCAGAAGTCGGTCTTGTTCACCGGTACCATTCTTGAAAATATTCAATGGGGAAGGGACGGCGCTACGGAGGAAGAAGTGCGGCATGCAGCGGAGATGGCGCAGGCGCACAGCTTTATCTCCGAGCTGCCGGAGGGCTACGAGGCGCGGCTCGGCCAGAAGGGCGTGAACTTGTCGGGCGGCCAGAAGCAGCGTGTCTCCATCGCGAGGGCGCTCGTTCGGAAGCCGCGCATTCTGATCCTGGACGACTGCACGAGTGCGGTCGACGTCTCGACGGAGGCGAAGATCAAGGAAGCGTTGCGGACCTATGCACGGGGTTTGACCTGTCTGATCATCGCGCAGCGGATTACGTCCGTTGTCGATGCCGACAAAATCGTCGTTCTGGACGACGGGCAAGTCGTCGGGATCGGCAAACATGAGCAGTTGATGAGCGAGTGCAGCGTGTATCAAGAAATTTATCGTTCGCAGGTCGGAAGGGAGGCGCATGAACCCCATGTCCAAGCCCAATGAGCGCCGGGAAGAGCATGATGTTCCAATGATTCACGCGGGTCCGGGGCGTCCCGGAGGGCCAGGCGGCCCAGGCCCGATGATGCGCGGCGCCGCCCGAGGGCCCGTCGTCAAACCGCGCAATTTCAAGGGAACGCTGAAAAAGCTGTGGACGTATCTTGGGCCTGAGCGCAAGCGGTTGGGCGTGCTGTTCTTCATGCTGCTGCTTGGCGCAGGCATCGGCCTGCTCGGCCCTTACTTGATCGGCATTGCCGTCGATGCGATGACGGATGGGCCTGGCGGGAGCGTGGACTTCAGCTTGCTGGAGACGATCCTGGTTGCTCTGGTGGTCGCCTATGTAGCCGACGGGTTGATGGCCTTCCTGCAGGGCTGGATGATGGCCGGCATGTCGCAGCGCGTCGTTATGCGGCTTCGCGGCAAGCTGTTCGAGAAGCTGCAGAAGCTGCCGCTCTCCTATTTCGACTCTCGCCCGCATGGCGAAGTGATGAGCCGGCTGTCCAACGACATCGACAACGTGAGCAACACGATCTCGCAATCGACGACGCAGCTGATGTCGGGCTCGATCGCCATCGTAGGCTCGCTGATCATGATGATCGTGCTTAGTCCGATCCTGACGCTGGCGAGTTTGATTACCGTGCCGTTGGTTTATTTTCTGGCCAAGACGATCACGAAGCGGACTTCGGTGTTGTTTAAAAATCAGCAGATCCAGCTGGGCAAGCTGAACGGGCATATCGAGGAGACGATTTCCGGTCTTGTGGTCGTCAAGGCGTTCAATCGCGAGGAGAAGTCGATCAAGGAGTTCGAGACGGTTAACCAGGAGCTGTACAGCGTCGGGTTGAAAGCCCAGATCTGGTCGGGATTCTTGATGCCTTTGCTGGGCGTCATCAACAACATCGGGTTTGCCTCGATCGCCATTGTTGGTGGTTTGATGGCGGTGCAGGGCGATATTACGATTGGCGTCATAGCAAGCTTTCTCAGCTATTCGAAGCAATTCGTCCGGCCTCTGAACGACATGGCGAATACGTTCAACATTCTCCAGTCCGGCGTGGCCGGCGCCGAGCGGGCGTTCGAGGTGCTCGAGGAGCAGGAGGAGCCGGATGATGCGCCGGATGCGGTTGTGCTGAAGAATCCGAAGGGGCAGGTTGTGTTCGAGCAAGTGAGCTTCGGGTATCGGCCGGATGTGCCGATCCTGAAAAACGTGAGCTTCGAGACGCCGGCCGGCAGCAGCTTGGCGTTGATCGGCCCGACGGGGGCCGGCAAGACGACGATCGTGAACCTGGTCACCCGGTTCTACGACACGACGAGCGGCACGATCACGATCGACGGCGTCGACATCCGGCGTTATACGCGGGACAGCCTGCGCCGCAGCTTCGGCGTCGTGCTGCAGGACACGTACTTGTTCTCCGGCACGATCGAGGAGAACATCAAGTACGGCAAGCCGGAGGCAACCGAAGCCGAAGTGCGGGCGGCGGCGGCGCTCGCCAACGCGGACGGCTTCATCCAGCGGCTGCCGAACCGGTACAAGACCTTGCTCTCCGAGAACGGAGGCAACTTGAGCCAAGGCCAGCGGCAGCTGCTGGCGATCGCCCGGGTTATCCTGTCCGACCCGTCGATCTTGATACTCGACGAGGCGACGAGCAGCATCGACACCCGCACGGAGCTGCACATCCAGGATGCGCTGCTCACGCTCATGAAGGGCCGCACGAGCTTCGTCATCGCGCATAGGCTCAACACGATCCGCGACGCGGACACGATCATGGTCATCGACCATGGCGAGATCGTCGAGCACGGCAGCCATCAGGCGCTGCTGCGGGAGCAGGGCGTATACAGCCGCATGGTCGGCAGCCAACTGGCGATCCCGGCTGCGGCGGCCGGCGGGAAGTAACAAGAAACCCACCTCCAGGTTGCGATTCGCGACCGGGAGGTGGGTTTTTATTGTACCTTGAGTTCTTATTTGCCCAGCAAGGGGTCCAGCCAACATTTTAACGAAAATATACGCTAAGCCCTGAAATTGTGCCTAGCTTGGCATCTTTTCTCACTATAAGATGAAACGAGCATCCATTCAAGATGTAGGGTAGAGAATCAAACATCCGTTTAAGGTCCTGCCATCAAATCGAAAAACGTCCGATTAGCAAATTTACTCTAATAGGCCGGAAACCCGTACGCTAAGGAATCCGGCTTGCGGCCCTCCCTTCGGTCTGTCCGCTATTCCTCGCGTCTCTTGACACACTCCTTTTGTCTCCGCCGCCGGCAGCCAAAACGAGCCTCCAGACGCCGATCGGGCGAAGCATCCCCCGCAATCAATTCGACATGGTATGCGGGGGCCACCGGCAAGCTGATCATCTCTCTCCATAGAAAAAAGTCCGCAGATTTCGCGGACTTAATTTGGGTCTCACGGGTTGCGAATCTTTGAGTTCCTTATACATTCATTATGGAACCGTATAAAAGGATGTTACAGGTGTGTAACCACTAGCAATGATAGTTGCAGGGGTTTTGTCGGGCATTTTATAATAAGCAGGCCACAATCCCCAGTCATAACTTGATGAAATTGTACCATTTGTGCGAATAGCTGCTAAGTAGTAGTAAATTGTACTTCCGGAACCTGGGTTACCCGCAGCTGCTTTTAGATCTAGTGAATAACGATAATAGTTTCCACTCGAATCCCCGGTTAAATAAAGCGACATATTGGAACCTTTTTGCCACGTTCCTCCAGATCCAACTTTATAATAGTATTCAATACTTCCTGGACCTGCATTCGTTCCCTCGTCCATAGAGTTAGCGGATATGTATAATGTTCCAGATACAGTCGTGTCTCCAGCCATGTATTCCATATAATACCCGTAACCCCAGTTCAGAACGCTGCGAAAGAATGGGAAAAGCGACCATGTTTTTGAGCTAGTACTGTCCGTATGTTGGAGATGTGTATGGGCAGGCCATGTGCTACCAGTATCGACTTGACCTATGGATTGTGTTGGGGTTTTCGTATGGCCAACAGCAAGGCCGGTAAGTGGCAACGAGTGCATATACTTTACATAATAATTATCATAAATACCATCGTTGTTAATATCATAGTTGCAAGTTACATAGCCATTGTTCCCACTTGAAGGTTGGACGACAGCGGCAATGTAGCAATTAAACATAGGGTAAAGAGGTACTCCGGCATTTGCTTTAAGATCAGTTCCGTTATGAACATCAGAATACCAAGTAAGATCAAATCTTTGTAAATATCGAGGTTGGTTATTGGGACCATTTATTCGATGTGTAGGTAATGAGAAATCATCAGCTCCTAAATCTGTGTTACCTACATGGTAAGGGGAGCGGGCAGTAGCATAGCTTCCAGTCCCGGAATATTGACTGAATTGATAATTATAATCTGCTGCATATGTCGGCGTAATAAACGATAGAGTTAGCAAGAGTAATAGTATAATTGAAGTGATTTTCTTCATCGTACATCCTCCAGTTCATTAATATTTACGGTATAAGTTAATTCTTGAGTTGTTCCTTTCTTATAGGTCAGCAATAGAAGGGTTGAGTCATCTTGCCAAGAGACACCATTGATAAGCTGATCACTAGGTTCAGAAACTAACTTCCACGTTTTAGTATCGATATTATACAGCACAATGGAGTGTTCGGCGGATCCATCTTTAACTTGATTATTAATTGCTAGCCAACTGCCCTGGGTTTGATAGGAGCCACTGATGTGGAGAAGCTTACTTGAAATGGTTGATATTTCGCCTGAATCTACAGACTTAAAGGTAAGTGAACCAGGAGAAGATTGATACACGAGTTGGTTTTTGACCAGACCGGCGTCCAAGGCTTTTACATCTGTCAATCTTTTGGACTCTCCACTTGTTAAATCAATGGAATAAATAAATTGTCCACTAATCACAGCGGTTGTATCCTTTATCCACCCCAACAACTTCCCCGTTCCAGATAGAACCGGCTTTTCTTCGCCCGTAACCATATTCTTAACCCAAGTTTCACCATCTTTATCCCCACTCGCCATACTACGCTCAGTGAAAAATAAAAGGTAGGAAGCCGTCGGATTTAACATTGGATACGCTCCCCACATAGGTGTTCCGACATGGTCAAGTTTATGAGACAGAATCTCGTCTTTCTGATATCCGTTCACTTCGTCCTTAAGTAATTTGTTGAGCGTTCCTTTAGACCAGTTTGTTTTATAAATGGTCCCGTCGAACGGAATTAGGTAATCTTCCGTCCCTGGAATAGGAATCGTTTGTAAAGTCGTATTGGGATCATAAATCGCTACATCTTTTGTGCCATTTTTTACATAAGGCACTTTCAAAGAGTTGCCACTGTCCTCTGCAATCAAATTCTTGTATAGTACTTCCATATTGCCTGCTTTTGGCTTTAAATATTTTGTCGGTCCACCCGTTTTCGGATCGATAGAATCGACAACCACCTGTTTGTCGCTATTCGTAGGTAGGTCTACAACTACACCTTCTTGAATTTGTTTGATTCCGAGTTCTTTTTTAAACGTATCAAGGTTAAATCCTAAATTAGCAGATGCCGTTAACCCAAACGCAACTACTAATACTGCAGTCGTGCCTAATACAAGCCATTTCCTTTTCATTCTTTAACCTCATTTCTTTGGGATTTGGATAGTGACTTACATTTTAGTAGAATTCAAATCGTCTCCAGATATTCACGATGAGATGCACTCGTAAATGTTAACGCAAACACTTAATCGACTGTTACATCACCATCTTTCCAATAATCTACCGCGAAAACCACAATACTACTATACATTCCATTATATGTATATAGCGTAATAACTCGCATTATGTCGATTTACATAATTGTAAATAAATAATTTGAATATATCAAAAATACTACGGATTCCACATTATTTCTCTTCTGTGAATTTGGGTGCTGCGCCTGTGAGACTGTCTTGGCCCTCTGATCCACCTTTGCGTTCCGATGGCATACCTTACTTTATGCTTTGCCGGAAGAAACATTGTCGGCTCCACCAGGAACGCGGCTCATTTATGCTCCCTTGCTGCTATCAAAGTTACGACGGCCCTTCGGAGCATCTCTTTTGCCATGTACTTGCGCACGGTCTTCGGATCCATTCCCAGTTCCTTGATAATCTGATACTGTCCTAACTCAAATATTAAGCCTCAGACTATGCCTGGGAGAACTGAACAGGAAGTGCCGTGAGGAATGATGAAAAAAAGTCCTCCTTTGCGATACTGGAAATTGGTTTCGCCAGCCAAAATTCCGGGCAAAGGAGGACGGTACCTATGGGTGTTATGCGAGTATCGCAATGTTGAGTTAGTCAAAGGAAGTATAGGTGCGGACCACGTACATATGTACGTGAAAATACAGCCGAAGCTAAGCGTATCCGAATTTATGGGATACCTGAAAGGGAAAAGCGCACTGATGGTGTTTGATCGATTTCCACAAATGAAACAAGGGAGTGGCAGGCATCTAGGGGCACGAGGATACTATGTCAGTACCGTCGGAATCAATAAAGATGTGATTCGAGAGTACATCCAGAAGCAAGAATATGCAGATATATCGAGGACAAGGCAACCCAATAAGAGGAGGCTGTCTCAAAAGTAACTTTTGGGACAGCCTCGATATCAAGCCACCCGTTGAACGGATGGTACTGTGACTTTCAAATCCGGAGCTCGGGAAAGTGAATCCTAATGGCGTCTATGATAATCGATTTAGGGCTAGGGGTGTTTTGAGTTAACCGACAGTCTCATTTTCGTTAAAATGTTGGCGAGACCAGCAAGTCCAAGTGTTTGCCGATGTGGGAGATCAACGAAGCGGCATAGGCGTCTTCCTGCTCGCTTAACGTGCGGAAGAACGCGTCCTTGAACAATGCTTGTCCGTCGCCGTCCTTGGCTTGCAGCAGAATGCCGTAAGTAATATGAATCATTTGGCGGGCGTTCTCTTCATTCATGTACTCGGGCAAATCTTGATCCGCGACGGAATCAAGAGGCTTAATCAGACTCAAATCCGCTTTTACATGATAATAGGCCGTTGCTTCCACGAAGTGATCAAGCGCGTATTGGTGCATTCGGCGGTACAGGGAAGGGTTCACTTTCGCAAGCGTGCGAACGGCTTCCAGCCAGTTGGTCCCGGCGGTCTTCACATGGAAGCGGCCTCGGGTGTACTTCGCGATAATCGGGAATACGCTGAACTTGTCGCTGCCCGAATGGATGCTCAGCTTGTAGCCGAAGTGATCCGCAATGCCGGCGTGAATGATCATTTCCTTCTCGAACTGAGCGATGTCGCCGATGTAGTCGATCCCTTTCTGAAACTCGCCGCAAAATCGAGGAGCCATGGAGAAAATTTCGACTTCTCGCTTATAGAGCTCTTGCGCCACGAAGAAATGAGATTCCGGAGCGGTTGGCGTCAGCGTCTCGTCGATGGAAATTTCAAAATCGATCGTACGAGGCGCAGTTACGATATAAGTTCGGTAAACATGCTCCATGAAGTCGATGGCCGCACCGTAAACGAGCACATTCTCGATTAACGTCTCCTGGTCGAAGGTGATCGAGGTCTCGCCAACTTGGAACGTTTGGTTCAAATAGCGGGACTCGTAATGACGGCGTGTCGCTTCAGGTAGGGCGTCGTATTTCTGGGCGCGCTGCTCAGCCGTACTGCCGATCAGCGTGTTGTCGATTTTCTCAGAGCAATCCAGCGTCAGCATCGTAAAACCGAGATCGAGCGCCATTTGAATGTCGGCTTCCACTTTCAAGTGGTCGCCGTCTGCGCCGAAGCCGTTTTTGTAGCCTTCCTGGAATACCGCGAAGCAAGCGGCGTCTACGACTTGCTTATAGTTGCGACCGGTCAGATTCAACTCGCGAATGCTTTGTTGCGCCAAGATAGGGTAAACTTCGCGTCCTGCGACGGTTTGCAGATGACCCGGAGAAGCGATCCCGAGCCGATCCCCGAGACCGAAAGTCGCCACTTGAGTGCCGAAGGCGCGAGGAACGGTGTACTCCAAATGACGATTCAGCGCAAGACGGTTCTCATGGGTGAGCGGACAGCGCTTGACGCCATCCTCGATCATGCCTTGCAGCTCGTTGAAAACAACGCCATCGCCTAGAGCCAGAATGAATTTCTCGTAACCTTCTTTTACCATAACCAACTGGGTGGAGCCGGATACGGTGTAGGACTTGGGATACACATTCACGTTCGCATCGGATACCGGAACCGAACCTTCTCCACTCTGGATGGATTCGAAAATCGCTTTTAGTGCGCTCATTAGGCAGATCCTCCTGGAAAACATATTTGGGCCTTTCACTAGGATTTTATTATACTGCAAGAAAAGAGAGGGATCTCCGTCATTTTTGCCGAATTGCATTAAAACTAAACTTTTTTTGCAGGAATTGAATAGGAACCTGGATTTAGGTTTGATATAATGAGAGCCATAGAAGGTCCGGACAGTCAGGAGGACAGCATGGACGATACCGTTTTTGTGGAGTACGGGTCGGAGGAAGGCGATTTTTATTTTCATCATATTCGGAGAACGAACCCGTTCGGCAGACAGAACCATTATCACTCAACCTATGAAATTTATTTTTTGCTGTCCGGCCAGCGCACTTATTTCATTAAAGACCGCTCCTATTTGATTTCCCCCGGGAATCTCGTATTTATCAACAAACAGGATGTTCATAAGACGATGGATGTGGCCGAACCCGGTCATGAGCGAGTGGTGATCAATTTCAGCGATAAAATGCTTGGGGAGGATCATGCGGCATTTCACTCCACGTTGTTGGCTCCCTTTGCCTACGTAACGCCCGTCTTCAATTTGAAGCTGCCCCAGCAATCGTTCGTCAAGACGCTTCTGGAAAAAATGTCCGGCGAGCTGCAGCAACAGCAGTCGGGCTACGAGGCCTATATCCGTTTGCTCCTTACGGAGCTGCTCTTGTTTGCCGGACGGTTGGCTGAGAACCAGCTGCCTGAAGTGAAGGAGCAATCCAGCCCGCTTCATCGTTTCGTAACGGCCGTCATCCGCCATATTAATGAACATTTTCAAGATCCCTTATCCTTAAACGGACTTGCCGTTCAATTCGGGGTTTCCCCTTTTGCCTTAAGCCGAGCTTTTCCGAAAATTACCGGCTTTACTCTGGTGGAGTATATCAACACGACGAGAATTAAGGAAGCGCAGCGCTTGCTTGCGGCGACGGAGCTGAAGATCATTCAAATAGCCGGTTTGTGCGGCTTTGAGAGCATGGCTCATTTCGGACGTATGTTTAAAAAGCTGACTGCCCTATCCCCGGCCGCCTATCGCAAAAGGAGCCGATTAAATTCAAATCCAGGCATTACGAATTCGATTCTTCTTGTATAATGGTTATAGTTGCGTACACCCAGAATGGAACAGCGAGAGCGGGAAAACTAGAGGAGGTTCATCATGAAGGGGATTGTATGTCAGGAGGTAAATCGGCTTCAATATGTAGAGATGCGGGAGCCGGAGTTGAAGCCGGGCGAGGCGATTGTGCGAATTCGGCGAATTGGCATTTGTGGGACCGACCTGCATGCGTATAGAGGGAATCAGCCCTTTTTCTCCTATCCGCGCGTGCTCGGGCATGAGCTGGCCGGCATTGTGGAGGCGATCGGCGACAATCCGGAGGGACTTCGTCCCGGGGATCCGGTCGGTATCATTCCATATTTTCATTGCGGGGCCTGCGTGGCATGCCGGAGCGGCAAGACGAACTGCTGCGTCCGGATGCAGGTGTTCGGCGTACATGTGGACGGCGGTATGCGGGAGCTGGTGGCGGTGCCGACTCGCAACCTGCTGCGGGCTGACGGGCTGACGCTCGACCAGGCGGCGATGCTGGAGCCGTTCGCGATCGGCGCCCATGCGGTGCGGCGCTCCGGGCTAGGCGAGGGCGACACCGCGCTTGTGATCGGCGCCGGACCGATCGGGCTCGGCGCCATGGCGTTCGCCAAGCTGAGCGGGGCGAAGGTGATCGCGATGGACGTCCAAGACGATCGCCTGACGTTCTGCCGCTCTTGGGCGGGGGTCGACGCGACGGTGCTCGTGTCGGACGGGCCGCTCGAGCGGCTCGCGGAGTTGACCGGCGGGGACATGCCGGGCGTGGTGCTCGATGCGACGGGCAACGCGAGGTCGATGACCGACTCGTTCGGGTACGTCGCGCACGGCGGCACGCTCGTGTACGTCGGGCTCGTGAAGGCGGATATCGCCTTCCATAATCCCGAGTTCCATAAGCGCGAGTTGACGCTTATGGGCAGCCGCAACGCCACGCGCGAGGATTTCGAGCGCGTGATCGAAGGCGTGCGGTGCGGCGCCGTGGACGTCGCGCGCTACATCACCCACCGCGCGCCGTTCGAGGCCGCGGTGGAGACGTTCGACTCCTGGCTGCGGCCGGAGTCGGGGGTGATCAAGGCCGTGCTGGAGCTGGAGTGAGGTTTGGCGACAGCATTACCTTCTTTTACACTGCCAACAACGCTGCCCCCGGGCTAGCACTTACGCCCCATTAAACTCAACATCAAACGCAGCCGACTGTTTTGCTCACCAAGCAGACTAGGTTTTACAATACACAGACATCTGTCCGGTCACTAGCCTTGTATAGAACCAAACGCTAAATGTTAGGTCCTAAGCAAGGCTAGTGGGTGGAGGAGCTGGATTGCTGCTGCAACG
>NZ_BIMA01000163.1 GCF_004000845.1 Paenibacillus koleovorans NBRC 103111 | reverse complement strand
GTCGTCCGTCTGGCGGTACACCTTGCCCGCGCCTTGGGTCACGACGCTCCATGTCCCGCTAACCGGCTGCCAGCCGGCCGCCGAACCGCTCTCGAAGTTGTAGTACTCGTCCGTCGAATAGTTCGTCGGCGGATCCTCGTCGAAGCTATCCGTCAACACCGTCGAGGCCGCGCTCGCTCCGGCCGCCGCTACGGTGATGAAATTCCCCGCCGTCGTGAACCCGATGCCGGCCCCATTGAACGTCACGGACGTCACTCCGGGCGCGTAGATCGTGACTGCAAATGCGAGCTTTTCACTGCTGGACAGCTGCAGTGTCGTGCCGCTATACTTCACCGACAAGTTCTGAACTGTGCCGGTGGCCGAGACGAGATTCGTCGCCCCGTCCGTCAACAGGCTGCCCTCATTGATCGAAATCTGGCTCAGATTGCCGCCTGACGTCTTCTCGATATAGGCCAGCTCGCCGTTATAGCCGTATGTCCCGAAACTGCGAGTTGGGTGCGTCGTCTCGTGGGAGAGATAGTAGGTGACCACATTCCCGTTATTCCCGGAATCGAGATTAATCGTCAGCGCCGTAGCGGTGTAAGGATTAACGCCCGACATCGCGAGGCGCGACACCGTCACATTGTGGTTTTGCCCGGTATCCTCGGGGAAAATCACGGTGTCGTAGGACGTACTGCCCGTCGCTGATTTGGTGTAGGCTACATATTGGGCCGACGAATAGGAGTTGTAAGTATCCGAATAATACCCGTTCCGAACCGCCGCCGTAATGGAAGTCGGATCAGCCGGCACGATCTTCACGTTCGGTTCCCCGGCGAACTGCGTCGTCACTGCCTTCGTAGTCCCGTTCAGGCCCAGCGTATTCGGGCGGAAGTGCCACAGCTGCTCGTACGTGTTGGCACTCGAGCTGCCTGTCATCACGTCGGACACGATCCAGTAGCCCGGCTTGGCGAAAAACACTTTGCGGTTGTGGTTGATCGGCGTATAATCGTCGTGTTGGCCGTCGTAGAAGTCGAAGCCATCGTTGGTGATCCATTTGTTCAGCTTGTGGTTCCCCAGACTTTGTTTGGTGTTGTTCACCTCGACCGTGTTGTGGGCTTCCGTGGTTCTCCTCAGCCAACTCCCCACCGTGTTTGGTGAATCGTAAGTGTAAACGCCCGGGTCGGCGATCAACCGTTTGCCGTAAGCGTACATGACGAGGCTCAGGTCGTCCGGATGGTTGTGACCACCCGCGAAATCCGTATCCCCATTCTCGATGTACATATACTTGTCGTTGTCGTTCCAGCCCGTTCGCATGATCGCGGAGCTGTTCGGATAGACGACGGATGTATGTGCCGGCACGGTCCCGCTAGCTCGACGAGTGGCGATGTATTCAAAATCCGAACGACCGTAAATCGTAGCAAAATTGCTCAAGACACTGTGGGGTTTGAACTCCTTATCAGAGGAATCCCCGATCATCGGCCCTTCCTCCAGGTCCGGGAAAAGCGCGTCCATCGTAAATTCCGCGCTGCGCTCGAGCAGCTCTTTGGAATCCTTCAGCACGTCAGAATAGCCGTTGAGCTGCCCGAATTTCTGAATCGTATTGGCCAACTGCAGGGCATACAGATGGTAGTTCTCCGTAGGCTCAATGTTCATGCCGTCGCCCTTGATGTTTTTGTTCATATACTTGCTCATTGCTCCTTCGCCGCGCATCCGCCAGTTCTCTGCATCCTTAAATTCGGGAAAGTAGACGCCGGTCACGTAGAACGAGCGGGCGATGCTTGCGTACCAGTTGCTGCTGTATGTCGTTTCGATGTTCGTATATGCGTAGTCGGCCATCTGCCAGATGTACTTCAGATAGGCCGCATTGCCGTTCGCATCGATTGATGGACTGTTCCGGAATACCGAGTAGGCCATGTTCCAGCTGGTCAGCCGTTTCGCCATGTCCAGGAAGACCTCGGCGATGTTCGCATTTCCTTTGTCGGAAATAAACTCCAGGGCGAACTTCATCCATGTGTCGGAGTAAGTAATTTGCTTCGGATCGCCGGGAGAGAGCGCATTGTACGCGGGAGCAAGAATGCCGTACATCAGAAAATCACGCAATCTGTCATTGAACGAGGCGTTCGACCAGGAGCCGCCCGGCCAAGACTCATCCCATTGGATGCCGCCGGGTCCGCTGAAGTCCTTGGTCTCTCCGAGAATCGTGAAAATGTAGTTGACCAAATCGTCCGGGCTGGATTCCATCGGACCTCCGGAAGGTGTCGTGCCGACCGGGGAGTAAACGGGGGCGGTGCGGTTCTGAAAATAGCTTAACAGGTTTGTCTTCGCGGCCGTGTAGTTGGCAGCGGCAACGTTCGTCTTGACCGTCTCGAGACCGGGATAATCAAGATTGAGCTTGTCAAAGAAGGAAGCGTCGGTCATGTTGCTGGGGTCCGTGTAGGCTCGTGCTGTTTGAGGAGGAAGCAGTAAAACGACAAACGCGGCGATAAGGGCGAATACCAGCGGCAACAGCGGCTTGAAGGCTGGCAAGCGAGACGGGTTGTCCATTAAAGATACCTTCTTTCGCATCGGAATGGGTACTAACTATTTTTTCTGCTTTCCCTATACACACTTGGAGTCACACCTTCGTATTTTTTGAACAGTCGAATGAATGTACTAATACTATAGAACCCTACAAGATCGCATATATCCTTGATCAAGATGTTGTCATCCTTCAGCAGCTCAATCGCTTTATTCACCCGAAACTTATTGATGTAGTCCGTCAAGGATTCCCCGACCTGTTCCTTGAAGTAACGCGATAAATAGGAGGGATGGATATCGAATTCATCCGAAATCGTAGTAATGCTCAGGTTATGATCCCGGAACTCGCGATTGATAAACTCAAGCACATTCTCTTTGAGGCGGAAATTATGGCTTCTTTTCTTGGCATGAACATGATCGCATACTTTTTCCAGAAACACGATCATCCGATCCGTCATGGCCGTAACCGTAACACCGTCCATCAGTTCTTCGACTGCCTTCATGTTATCCATATAAAGCTCAGTCTGATCCAGATTCACTTCGATAGCCGCTTTCATCATCGTGCTGATGATATCGAACATCAGACATCGCACCATGTCAATCGACAAGCCTTTATCGGTTAAATTATGGGTGATGACCTCATCAAGGATGCGCTTGGCGTGCTCGAAATCTCCGGCTTTCACGTGATTGATCAGCTGCTGTTCATTCTCCAGAGAGTAGACGTACGAACGATTGAAGCTCTGGATCTGATCATAAAAAATGACGGTTTGGGTACCGAACACCATTTTGTATTCCATGGCGTCCAAAGCTTCCTGATAGGCGGTCGGCAGTTCGGAAATGGTTCTTCGGACCGTGCTCACCGAAACCGTGAAGAAGATATGGAATCGACCGCTAATGAACCGCTGAGCCTCTTCCGTGATACGAGTCAGTTCTTGTTTGGCTTCCTCGGCCGACACATCCGGTTCCAGATTAATAATGCAGGCGAGCATTTCATCGATCTCGGTCATCCAACCCTGATACTTCTGTCCGACCATCTCCTCTACAATATTGGATAGAATGAGATGGACCAGCTCCCTCTTCTTCTCCGCATCCGTCTCGTCCTTGTGAAAGATTCCGCTAAAGTCCTCCAAGTAGAAAAGCAGCACGGCGAAATGATCCGACCGCAGCTTCATGCCATAATCCGCCATGGCGTCAAGAACCGGGAAGTCCTGCCCCAAGCGCCCCTTCAGAATTCGAACCAGCAAATTGAAGCGCAGCACGGTTTTTTGCTTCTCGATCATCCGGTTCATCTGGTTGTTGATGTCCATGGTGTTCTCAATCGCTTCTTCCAAAAAATCGTATTCATTGATGGTAACTCCGTGGTCTAGCCTGGAGCGGGCCGCAACAGAACGTACAAGCTGCTGCAGAGGATAATAGTTGTGTCTCGCCAACAGGATGGCGAGGATGGCTCCAACTGCGATGGAGATAATCAGCGTTAACACGGTGAGGTTGCGAACGTATTCCGCTTTTTGGCTATATAATTCCGAAGGAAGAACATAAACGTATTTCCAAGTTGTAATTTTGGACTGAATATAGGAGATAATTACATCCTCGCCGTCCAATTGACGCTGAATCGTCCCTCTTTCGCCAATCATGCCGTCGAACATATCGGACATCGGCTTCGTTTCCTCCGATGTAGCCATCAGTTGATTGGCGCCGTCAAGAATATATACATTCCCTTGATTATAGGATTGAATATTTTGCATGGCTGCGAGCAGGCTCTGGTTATTCAGCTCAATCACCAGGGTAGCACGGTGACCGCTTTGATCATCTAGAGGCAATGTTTGGACGAACAGGATTCCTTCGGCTTTCTGTCCGTGATCAGGGTGCATGGAGAAAAACTGGCCGCGGTACATCTGGCCAAGAAAACGCTTCCACTCCTCGAAGGACAATCCCGAGTTCGCTTGCATCGTCTTGTAGAATACCTCCGGTTCATAGTAGGAGGACTCCGTCAGGATGAAATTGCTTTTGTGAAAGTACAAATAAAAGCGATAAGAGTATCGGTTGGAGCTGTTGTAAACCTTGAAATCCGCTAATGCGTTCACCATCGCCATCCGATCCTCCGGAACGATTGCGCCCTGTATTTGCATAAGCTGACGAACCTTGGAATTAATGGAGATGACCTCGCTTAACCGGTAGGCATATTCAATTTGCTTATCCATATCTTGCTGGAACTGGGATAGCAGCGATTGGTTGGCGCGATTGATCTCTTCTTCGATTACATGCCGGGTCTGAAAATAGGTAACAAACATGATCGCAATAGGAATGAATAGCACGATCGCATACGATCGAATCCATCGGGATATGACGCTGTTTTTTTTCAGACCGAACACTGCAACCACTCTCCGCTGCCATATTGGTTTTACATAGCTGTCATCCTTTGATAGATCCTATCATAACACCTTTTACAAAGTATCTTTGCAAATAAGGATAAATGAACAGGATCGGCAGCGTTGCCGCCATAATGGTTGCGTATTTGATGCTTTCTCCGACAGTTTCAATTTCGCCTGCAGACGAATTGCTAGTCATGTATTCCGTACTGTTCTGGATCAGAATCTCCCGAAGAATGAGCTGCAGAGGGAACAGGTCGCGATCTCTCAGATACAGCATGGATGAGAACCAGGCATTCCAATGATGAACACCGTAGAACAAAGTCATAACAGCCAGCACGGGAAGGGATAACGGGACAACAATTCTCGCGAGGATAGTGAAATCATGGGCTCCGTCCATCCTCGCCGATTCGAATAAACTCTCGGAAATGGAACCGAATGATGTTCGAAGGACGATTAAATTCCATGTTGAGATAGCCCCGGGGATGATGAGTGCAAACAAATTATTGCCCAAGTGCAGCCAGTTGTTCACCAGCAAATAGGAAGGAATCATGCCACCGGAGAAAAACATCGTGAAAACAATAGCCAGCATTATCGTATTCGTCCATGGAACCCCTTTGCGAGATAGCACATACGCTCCCAGGCATGTCATAAGCAAGTTGATGGTCGTGCCAACAGTCACAACGAACAAAGTATTCGCATACCCGCGCAGGATATTCGGATTCTGGAAAACGAGCTTGTAGGCCTCCCATGTAAATCCTTTCGGCCACAATAACATACCTGTGTGGGCCAGGAGCAGTTTGGAATCGCTGAGCGAAGACATGAGCACATATAGGAAAGGATACAAGGTAATGACGATCATCACACTCATGAACATTATGTTAAGCCATTGGAAAGCAATTTCACCATTGCCTCTTCGTATCGTGTTCGGTTTCACTTGTATCTCTCCCTCACCATAAGCTGCTTTCGCTCAGTCTTCGACTAATCTTGTTGGCTATGATGAGCAGCAAAAAATTCAACGCGGATTGAAACAATCCTACGGCTGTAGCGTAGCTGAATTCAAATGAGTTGCCAAGCCCTTTGCGATAGACGAAAGTGCTGATGACGTCAGCGGTCTCATAAGTGCTGGGATTATACAGAAGGATAATTTTCTCGAATCCTACATCCAGCATGTGCCCGATTTTCAGAATGAACAGGATAATAATGATCGGTGCGATGCCGGGCAGCGTAATATTGAGAGTCTGTCTCCACTTCCCTGCTCCGTCGACCCGAGATGCCTCATACAATTCTGGATTGATCCCGGTGATTGCAGCCAAATAGATGATGGATCCCCACCCCACACTCTGCCAAATGTCGGAAGCAATATAGATTGTGCGGAAAAATTCGGGATGCCCCAGCAGCGCAGTCCGATCCATCCCGAACCAGACCAGGATATCCATGATCACGCCGTCTCTTGCCACGAACTGATTGATCATTCCGCAAATGACGACCAGCGATATGAAATGAGGAAGGTAGGTAATCGTTTGCACCGCTTTCTTGAATAGGCGTCCTCCTATTTCATTGATCAAGAGGGCGAACAGGATTGGCGCCGGGAAGGCAAAGACAAGCGAATATAAATTCAGCAGCAGGGTGTTTTTGAGAAGCCTCCAAAAATAGTAGCTGTTAAAAAATGTAGTGAAATGCTGAAAGCCTGCCCAGGGGCTGCCAAGAAATCCGTCTGCAATCCGGTAATCCTTGAAGGCGATGATGGATCCATACATGGGTACATAGTGAAACAAGGCATAAAAAACAACAACCGGCAAGATCATGAAATATAAATATTTGTGCTTGCGATAATCCTGCAATACGCTTCTCATGATGCACACTCCTATCGGCCTAATAAAGGAGTTCAGGCAGAGTAACACAGCAATCTGTAGGCTCTGCCTGAAGTGAACCTTTTTCTATTTGCGCTTATTGTATTGCTCCAATGCATTTTGTTGGATCGCGATGGCTCGTTCAATTTTGAGAGACTTCATTTGAGCGATATATTTGTCAAAATTGGCAAGCGGCTCGACACCCATAATGAACTTCAAGAACATTTCGCTCTGATAGGTTTTCACTTCGGACAAGATCGTGGACAGCTCGCTTGCTTCCGCAGCGGTTGGCGTCACGCGAGGCAGCAGGATGGCTTCCGCATTTTTCTGATGCCGGCTGAAAGTAATCGAAGCGTCCTTCTGACTCTTGAGCGGGTAATACTGATCAATGTAGCGATCATCGCCGACGAATCCAGGGGAAGCAGCGTTAACGCGCAAATATTTGGCCATGGCTTCACCAACCGAGAGCTTGTCAGGATTGTTCATGATCAAATCCGTATACTTGGGATATCCGTTCACCATCGTGTACGTTAACCCTTCTACCCCGAACGATTTCAGCATATGCCCTTCATTGGAATAGAGGTAATCCAGCCACTTGGCGGTTTCGGCCGGATATTTATTGGCAGGCGTAATCCCTGCGCTGCCACCGCCCCGGTAATCGAAAGGCTTGTTGATGAATCGCGGCTCTTCTCCCTTGCGAAGAACGGGATACGGCGCTCCTACAAGATCGTAGGTGCCTTGAGCGGCGTTCAAATATTTCCCCATCCCGCTGCCGATAAAGGCATGGAATGCGCCTGAGGTGCCATTCACCGCTTTCGCATCCAGGGACTTGGCATCTTGAGTGGCGAAGTCCGGGTCAAGCAGACCTTCCTTGTACCAGCTGTTTAACTGGGCCAAATAGTTTTTGTAATTCGCTTCATAGGGTCCATATTTGACTTTGCCGTTTTCTTGATAAAAACTCCATCCAATCCCATAGGCACCGTTAAATAGTTCGCGACTGAAATCGGTCAGCCTCATCGTCAGCGGTGCTTTTACATTTTTCTTTTCTTTGAACTGTCTTAGCACATTCGTCCAATCATCCATGGTGACCGGCACTTCAAGCTTGAGCTCATCCAACCAATCCCTGCGCAGCACCATCCCCGCGGATACCGCATTGTTGCCGATCCCGATTCCGGGGAAAACATAAATGCTGCCGTCATCCGTACTAATCTCCCTCTTAATATCAGGATGTTCGGCCAAATACTTCTTCAAGTTCGGCGCATTTTTATCGATGATGTCATTCAGCTTGATCACCACTTTATCTGCAATCGCTTTCTCGGGACCGCCTGGATAAGTGGTGAAATCTCTTTCGATTACGTCAGGCAAATTCCCGGACGCGACTAACAAGTTAAACTGTTCGTTCTCGGTGCCAAGAGCCGGATGTTGAAAGTCAACTTTCACATTGGTCTTTTTTTCTAATTCTTGGAAAAACAAGGATTCTCCATAATTTTTCAGTGTTCGGGTAATATCGGCGCTAAGCGGCACCCAATAGGAAAGCTTGATCGGAACAGCCGCTGATGGCTGTGCGCTCGAGGCTGGAGCCTCGCTATTGCTATTGGATGAGCATCCGGCCAGCAGGCTTCCTGCCATTGTCACAGTCAAAATAACGGTTAATTGCCTTTTCATTGGTTTGACCTCCATTTTGTCTATTCCTTCAATCGTTAATTTTCTTCAGAGTAAACTCTGAGCGGATAAAAATCTATTAGCAATCCTCAAGCTGCCTTGCATTTGATGACATTATGGGGCAGACCGCGCATTTCCGACCTTGGATTCCCAAGAAGCGGCTGTTTTACTCACGATATTTCGGATGGTATCGGCCATATCGTAATTCATATCCTTGGATGGCTTCATGGTTACGAGAATGGAAAAATCGGGATCTTCTACAAGGGGAACGACGGTTTCAAGAAGCTGAACTCGGATTCCCGGGTGCCGATCAGCGATACGTATGAGTGCCATTAAGGAAAAAGAGAAGTACTGGAAAAAGTATTCATCGTTATGATTAATAAATTCAACGTCCGTAGATTGATTAATAAACTGTTCCCGCTGCTGCATAATTCGCAGCAGCTCCGGAACGATCTCCACGTCGCCAAGCTTGCCTAACAGGTAGATGGCCGCGTATCCTCTCACCTGATTGTATTTTCGGCTGGTTTTAGGCACGTAAGGATCTCGTTCTCTCACACACTCCCTTAAGATCGGAATGGCCGCCTCATCCCCATGCAAGGCCAGGGCGAATGCCAAGTTTTTACGCAGATTTTGCTGATCGGCGGTAGTTTGGCTTAGCCATTCTTTAAGTGTCCCATGAATAGCCGACCCGAGTCTGCGAGCGGACCAAATCGCGACACCTGACTTATCGCCGCCCAGCCCTTCCTTAATAAGCTCGAAGCTCGTCAGCCAAGACACTTTTTGATTCGTATTGTCTTCCCCAACCGACATGCCATCCTTCATCCCTACGTGATTGGAAGGCCGCAAACATCCGTTTTCCAAAAGCAGGGGACGCAGTTGATCATAGGGTACATGCCTGACCGGAATTCTATGATCTAGCGCCAGATAGGCGATCAAAGCAGCAGCTTCCCCACATTTCTGCATATCGCGCTTCATCCTCACGCAAGCAGCCAAATCATGATCAATGGCAAGGGAGCGTCCCGCTACAAGCACATTGTCGAAGCCTTTGGGAACAAGCGCACCCAGTGGAATGGGGACCGATACTGTAAGACCCCACAAGCTGGCAGCTACTGCCCAATCCTGCTGAAGCTCACTCTCGAAGGCGATGTCTTTGGCATGATTGTCCACATTCGAATACGCATAAAAGAGCGGTTCTGCAGATTGACGATCGGCCACAACATCGGCAAAGGTTACTTGCTCTTCCCCCAGAATGAATCGTCCTTCTCGAATGCCTAACTGCGGTGCGAGCTTCAAGAACTTCATCGATTCATTGAACTGGTCCGGCAAGTGCTTAAATATACATGCCGATTGGATGATGGCTCGAGTCAGATCTTCTTGGCTGGTTTGATCTACATAGCCATGGTCGCAATAGAAAGGAGAGACCAATTGATTGCGAATGGCTATGACAGGCTGGGAGAAGGGCTGCATCTTCCCGTCGAGCTGTCTGCCGCTTGCATACATTTCGGCACCAAGAATGGCGCACACATCGGCATCGCCGGTAGCATCAATCAAGATTCGACAGCTTGCCTGCCGAGCGCCGTTTGGTCCTATCCAACGTACACCGTGCACGGATGTGCCTTCCATGTAGACGCCAATAAGCACGCATTCATATAGAACGCTAACTCCGGCATCTATGGCTCTGCGCTCGAGCACGTACTTTTTGACTTCGGCGTTGACCCCTCGAGACTTCGTGTAGCCAATTCCCTCAAGCTCTCGGGCCTCCTCATCGATCGATTCGAACAGCCCGCCTTGCGAGCCATAATAATAGCCTACAATCGCTCCGTTTGTTCCCGCCCCTCCCATCGAGTTAAGTCGTTCCAACCCTAGCACGCGTAGCCCTTTGTTAGCGGCCGTAATCGCGGAGATGGCTCCGGCCGTTCCCAGGCCGACAACAATCACATCATAGTCATCCGAAAATTCAATTCGATCTTCGTTCGACTTTACAGCTACGGAGCCTTGCTCACGATAATGAAAGTTCATGCTTCAGCACCTCTTCTCCGTATTGAAAACCTTCATCCATCGCGTGAAGAGGATTATCAAACCCACATGACGGCATCCATATCCAACCTTCCCCTAGCTTGACGTGCTGTGCCTGAGTCCGGACTGAAAACATGTCTGCCATTGCAGCGATTGTCCATTGTCTGAGCGATTCAGGTCTCGATTTCCAATAGTGATGCAACTGATCCCGCGCCATGTCCCAGGTGGACGAGGCATCAACCGGAAATTGCAGATACGCTTCGGATGCGAACAATCCTGAAGTAACAAGTTCCGCATGCTCTGCAGGGATATCGGGCGATTGTTCTGCGGAGCTTGCCGTTTCCCGATGCAGCACGGCCCCGATGAACTTGGACCCCAGCGGCATCTTTCCTCCCGCCGAACGACATTCCGAAGTAGTATCCACGATTTGCTCCACGCAAATGCAGCGAATTCCGCTTGCGTCAAGCAGCGTCACCTCATAACCGGCTTCCGATCTCGGCCTCACTTCGAGAACCTCGGTCATTAATCGGATCGGCTGCCGAGATTCAAGCAGCAGCTTGTGGACGGTAGGCGCCAATCCCCCTAAGTGCACCCCGCCCGCCTCATTCAACAAGCTCCGACTGACCCATTGCTCGCGCAGCTGTTCCGTTAATGTTGACCGCGGAGTTCGGTTCCAATTGTGACCCGGGCGATAGCTGTTGATAAATTCATGTCCGACCAGCATCGTCCGCTCCACTAGCAGTCCTTGCGATCCTAACCTCCGGGCCAATCCAATCCCTGCGAAGGTGGCTCCGATCACCAGCACTTTAGCCGTGTCACCCATCTTACTCCTCCCTTATCGATGACTTGTTTCCGTTTGTTCGGCTTCAGTATAGGTAGCGAGACGACTCTATGGCAATTTGCAATTTGATTGGTTCTGCTTACTTCATGACCATGTCATCAGATGCTAAGCTCCGCTGAATTTGCTCATCATTGAAAATAGGCAAAAAAAAGAGGCTTGGCCCCTGGTCAATGGATTGACTTTTCGGAGCAGCCTCTTAGATTGGGCTTTCTATAATCGCTCTCACGTTCTTGTGTGTCTCCATCTTATTTTGTACATAAGACAATTAGCTTGAGTGATTTGTTACAACAGCGTATCGGTTAGGAGCAGAAAGGGACACCTCTTGGGTGTCTTTTGTCAAGCCTGCTTTTCTTATGATGATTTCAAAATCAGCTTCCTCTATAAGGGTC
>NZ_BIMA01000162.1 GCF_004000845.1 Paenibacillus koleovorans NBRC 103111 | reverse complement strand
TAGCATGCAGACGAGAAACCCGTACAGCAATGTACGGGTTTTTTGGTGCATTCAGAGGCTCGTGCCAAGAAAATAACGCTACATCCACCACTTAAGCGACTTTACTCCGCATAATAGGAAGTTTCGCGAGGATTGATCTTGAGCAGGCCATATTTGCCTGACCTCGAGAAACGAGCGAGCATCCAGAACGTAGGCGTCAGGATCCACACATGGACAATCGTAAGCTGGAACAGAGCAACCGTAGGAAGCCAAGGGAAGCAGATGCCGATGCAGGCGAGACCGATCCACCACTGCACCGTCTGCAGCCGAAGAATCAATCGGAGCGGTGCGGGTTGCTCGGGCAGCAAGCCAAGCCAGGGGAACCGAATGAGCAGCTTCCAATTGCGATGGCTGCGTTCCCGGTCCGGATGATAGCGCAGCTGGATCCCGGCAATGGCGGTATGCAGCCAGATCAGGCCCAAGAAGCCGAGCGGGGTCCATAAGGCGGTCCACAGATCATACCGAAGCACAACCACGAGGAAGCCGAGCACCGGCAATACGGTGTACAGCGCAGACCAAAACCACTGATGGCGAATACGCCGAATCAGACGATAGTTATATATAGTTACTTCGGGGTCTTGCCGTTTCACGAGAGCTTGTCTCCTTCTGCCTCGCGGGGCATCTTTCGCGCAAAAGCGATCCGACCGGGAAACCTTCCAAACGGGCTCGTCCCGCATGTACAGCTTTCAAAGTTTCCAAGATCCACCTGCTTCCTTCTTATTATACAAGCGCCTAGGGTTATTAGGGAAGGGAGCATCTGTACAGACACCTTTTCGCCTCACCAGCATAATCTGACTACAGGTCGTGGGTTTATGAAGATTCTAGTTTACAAGACTAGAGATTGTGGCATACTGATAGGAAAGGTAGGTGAGGCAACCATGGAAGAAGAACTCAAGCTCCACAAATGCATCATATGCGAACAGGAAAAGGTGTTTGGCATCATGATATGCTCCGAGTTTTTGTGTGACGATTGCGAAGCGGAAATGGTGCGCACAGACGTGATGGATGCGAGGTACCCGTTTTTCATTCACCAGATGAACAAGATTTGGTATAAGCAGGACGCTTAGCTTCATTTAGCTTGGCAAGATGAGGCGACCGACCGCACAGAACAAGCCTGGATAGGGCCATCCGGATGAGGAGCAGGCCTTTTTGCTTTTTGCCGCGGGATTGAGTATTGTGGGAGTAGCAACTAGGAAGGGCGGGATCCCTCCATGAACAAACCGTCGAGTCAAGCCGATCGGTCGCCTCTGTACGAACAACTGGCAGCAACGGATAAACGCGGGTACGCACGATTCCATGTTCCCGGACATAAGGCTAGAGCGACGTCAGGCGGTGGCGCTGAAGCTCTGGCTCAAGAGGATGCGTATTTGCGAGACTTGTTGAAAATAGATATGACGGAAATTCCGGGATTGGACGATCTGCACCACCCGGAAGGGGCGATCCGGGAGGCGCAGGGGCTGGCGGCGGAGTGCTTCGGCGCCGAGGAGACGTTTTTTCTTGTCGGAGGGAGCACAGCCGGGAATTTGGCGATGATCCTGACGGTGTGCGGACGGGGAGACCTGCTGCTCATGCAGCGCAACGTCCACAAATCGGCCATCCACGCGTGCATGCTGGCGGGATGCCGGGTTGTGTTCCTGCCGCCCGGATGGGACGCGGATTCGGGGTTGGCGGCCGGCGTCGCGCCGGAAGCGGTGAGCGCTGCGATCCAGCGCTACCCGGAGGCGAAGGCGGTTTTCCTCACGAATCCGAACTATTTCGGGATGGGCGGCGATTTGGCGGCCCTCGCGCGCGCGGCGCATGAGGGCGGCATTCCTTTGCTGGTGGACGAGGCGCATGGCGCCCACTACGGCTTCCATCGCGGCGTCCCCGCGTCCGCGATGCAGAGTGGGGCGGACGCCGCGGTGCAGTCCACCCACAAGATGCTCACATCGCTCACGATGGGAGCGATGCTGCACGTGCAGGGCCCGCGCCTCGATCGCGACCTGCTGCGCCAACGGCTCGCGATGGTGCAGAGCTCGAGCCCGTCTTACCCGATCATGGCCTCGCTCGACCTCAGCCGACGGCTGATGCAGACGCGCGGGCCCGCCCTGCTCGAAGACGCGCTCCACCGCGTCACGCAGTTCCGCGAGCGGCTGGCCGCCGACACCGGCGGCGCCTACAAGCTCCTCGGGCCGGCCCCGACGCCGGCCTACGAGACGCTGGATCCGTTCAAGCTCGCGGTGCGAGCGGCGGACGGGTCCGCTCTATCGGGCTTCCAGCTCCTCGATGAGCTGGAACGCCATGGCTGCGTCGCCGAGATGGCCGACGCGCAGCATGTGCTGCTCGCTTGCAGCCTGCTCACGAGCGAGGAAGACCTGGCGCGAGCGCTGCAGGCGTTCCGCAGCATAGCGGAAGCTCGACAGCTGCACGATGTCGACGACAGACCGAGTAGCCCTATACCCCTCCTGGCAGAGACCCTCGCGTTCTCCTCCGCAGAGCCGGTGACGTTCGATCTCCAGTCCAGCGCTTCCCGGGAGGCCGCCACAGCCGTACCGCTGGAGCAAGCGGTCGGTCGGGTTTCCGCCGAGATGGTCACGCCGTACCCGCCAGGCATCCCGCTGCTCTACCCAGGAGAATCGATCTCCCAGCAAACCGTGCAAACGCTGCAGCAGCTGGCCGCGCTCGGAGCTCGTTTTCAAGGCGCCGCCGACCCAAGGCTTCACACCATGCTTACACGCAAAAAGCAGGAAAAACACCCTTTCGCCTAGAATTGAATAAGATACAAGTAAGGAAAAGCTTCATGCCGCATGGAATTGGGTAAGGGATAACAAGATCAGGAGAACAAGACGGTGCAAACAGGATATTTCATCAGTGTAGAAGGCGGCGAAGGAGCAGGCAAGACGTCCGCGATCGCCATGATGGTTGAGCATCTGGAGCGCAAGGGCTTCGGGGTGCTGTCGACAAGAGAGCCCGGAGGCATTCCGATAGCGGAGCAAATCCGCCAAGTGATACTGGACCGCGCCAACACCGAGATGGACGGGCGAACCGAAGCGCTGCTCTACGCGGCGGCACGGAGACAGCATTTAACGCAGAAGGTGCTCCCCGCGCTTCGAGCAGGCAAGGCGGTCGTCTGCGACCGGTTCGTGGACAGCAGCTTGGCCTATCAAGGCTTTGCTAGAGGGCTGGGCATTGACGAAGTATGGAGCATCAACGATTTTGCCGTAGAAGGCCATATGCCCGACTTGACGATCTGGCTGGATGTGTCCCCGGAAGTCGGATTGTCCCGTATTCATGCGGACGCCGGCCGTGAGATCAATCGACTGGACTTGGAGAAGCAGGAGTTTCACAACCAGGTCCGGGAAGGCTACTTGCAGCTCCAGGAACGGTTTCCGACACGGATCGTATCGATCGACGCCAACCGGGACATCGCTTCCATACATGAAGAAATCAGGCAGGTTTTGGATGCGCGCACGTCCCTTTTGTCCAAGAATCGGGAATGAAACATGTAGTATAATGGATTTACGAAGCAAAAAAAGATGTAACCGCTTTCGCACATTGTGATATAGTAGGTACACGACCCCACAATATCCAATTCGTGGATGGTGAATCCGACAAGGGAGGGAACTGAGATGAAATTAGTCATAGCAGTCGTTCAAGATAAGGATAGCAACCGATTGTCCAATGCCCTCGTGAAGGAAGGCTTCCGGGCAACTAAGCTGGCCAGTACAGGCGGGTTTCTGAAGGCAGGCAACACGACGTTTATGATCGGGATCGAGAACGAGCGCATCCAGGAAGTGCTGCAGGTGATTAAAGCGAATTGCAAAGTAAGGGAGCAGTTGGTAACCCCGGTTTCCCCGATGGGCGGAACGACGGACTCTTACATCCCGTTCCCGGTCGAGGTGCAAGTCGGCGGAGCGGCCGTCTTCGTCATGCCGGTGGAGCGCTTCGAGCATTTCTAAGTAAGTTTATGGCAAAGGCAGGGGCTGGCTGTGAAAATTAATCCGGGTTGGCGCCCTTTCGGCAAGCCGATCGCGCCGGCGGATAACGCCGGACCTACCCCGGTGGCGCCCAAGAGCTTCTCCGATACGATGCAGCATCAAGACGACAAGGCGAATATGGAGCAGTTGACTCGCATGCTTAACCAGATTCAGGTGCAGGGCGAACGATTGACGAAGTCGATGACGGTTCGCGAGCTGCGCCTGTATCGCCAGCTGGTCAAGCAGTTCCTGGAGGAGACCGTCCGCCGAGGCGTGAAGCTGAAGGAGACGAGAGGCTGGGATCGGCGAGGCCGCGGCAAACGTTACAAGCTGTTGGACGAGATCGACCGTCACTTGCTGGAGATGGCCGACGAGATGCTGGAGACCGAGCAGGGGAAGATCGATTTGCTAGTGAAAGTCGGCGAAGTTCGAGGGATGCTCATCAATTTGTTTTTCTAGTACGCAGGGAATAGGAGACTACAAGCCTTATGTCGTTTCAACAAATACCCGGCCAAACCAGAGCGAAGCAGCTGCTGCAGAACAGCTTGCGTCAAGGCAAGGTGTCGCATGCCTATATCTTCGCGGGGCCGTCCGGTACCGGGCGGCGCCAGATGGCGCGGACGTTCGCCCAAGCGATGTACTGCGAGACGCTCGTGGACGACGCTTGCGGCACATGCTTGTCCTGTCGGAAAGTGGAGCATGGCAATCACCCGGAGCTGTTCTTGGTGGAGCCGGACGGGGCCAGCATCAAAATCGACCAAATCCGTCAATTGCAGCAGCAGTTCGCTTATCGTTCGGCTGGCGCGGGGACGAAAATATATATCATACACGAAGCGGACCGGATGACGGTCCAGGCGGCGAACAGCCTGCTGAAATTTCTCGAGGAGCCGTTGTCGCCCGCGGTCGCGATCCTCGTTACGGAGAACGGACAAGCTCTTTTGCCGACCATTCAATCCCGGTCCCAGTGGGTGACATTCACCCCGATGCAGCCGGAGGAGATGGAAAAGGCGCTGACCGGAGAAGGATTGCCGCCGGATTTGGTGCGCTGCGCCGTGCAGCTTACATCCGGGCTTGAGTCGGCGAGGACGCTGTCCCAGTTAAATGAATTTGCAGAAACCAGAAACGCGGTGTTACAATTAATGAAGGAGGCGGTGTCCAAGCTTCCTATCATCGGGTCGATTCAACAGAAGGTAATCAAGACCGGCGTCAATGACCGAGTAGAGCTTCTGCTCGATATGATTATATTGTGGTTAAAAGACATGATTCATGTATGCACCGGCAAAAAAGAGCGTGTCGTTTTCCAGGATCAGCTCGATTGGATGAGCAGCCATGCCTTCTCGAGAAGCGCAGGTACGTGGGTCGGCTATATGGAGAAGACGGTAGAGTCGCGTAAACGGATCCGAGCGAATGCAAACGCTCAACTGGTGCTAGAGCAATTGTTCATAGCGGTCCAGCAAGGCGAGAGGCTGAGCGGCTAGAGCGTCAGACGAGCTTGTCCAGGTTGCTTCATAAGGGGGGAAGACATGTACAGTGTAGTAGGGGTCCGCTTCAAGAAGGCGGGGAAAATCTATTATTTCGATCCGCTGGAGCTGCCCATTGAGAAAGATAGCTCCGTTATCGTAGAAACCGCTAGAGGCGTCGAATACGGTAAAGTCGTTATCGGCAAACGGGTCGTGAATGAATCGGATGTCGTGCTGCCGCTCAAACGGGTCATTCGGCTCGCCAACACGGCGGACGCGCGTCTGGTGGACGAGAACAAACAAGCCGCGCATAACGCGCTGCATATATGCCAAGACAAGATCCGCGAGCATCAATTGAAGATGAAGCTGGTGGATGTGGAATATACGTTTGACCGCAACAAAATCATTTTCTATTTCACTGCGGAGGGCCGGATCGATTTCCGGGAGCTGGTGAAGGACCTGGCCAGCGTCTTCCGGACCCGAATCGAGCTGCGCCAGATCGGCGTGCGCGACGAAGCCAAGATGCTGGGCGGAATCGGGCCATGCGGACGCATTCTGTGCTGTTCTTCGTTCTTGGGCGATTTCGAGCCGGTCTCGATCAAGATGGCGAAGGACCAGAATTTGTCGCTTAACCCGACCAAGATCTCCGGCCTGTGCGGCCGACTCATGTGCTGCCTCAAGTATGAGCACGATCAGTACGAGAGCGTCAAGGAAGAGATGCCTAAGATGGGCAGCCAAGTAGTGACGACGTCCGGTCACGGCAAAGTCATCGGGCTCAAGGTCGACGAACGGATGATTCGCGTCCAATTGAGCGATAGTGGCAGGGTTGAGATGTTTTCGTTTGACGACGTGGTGTCGCAGGGATAACCACTTGGTTCCCGCGTGGATCGCGGGATACCTGTAAATGCTGCGAATTTACAGGCTGGCGGATTTCGGCGCTGAGGTGAATCGTGGACAAAAAAGACGTATTTGTGCAGATGAACGAAATGGAAGAATGGTTGGGCACGATGCATCAGCGCTCGGGCCAGCTGAAGCGGCAGATCATGCTGCTCCTCGAGGAGAACAAGCGACTCAGCATCGAGAACCAGCAGCTGCGCAAGCTGCTCCGCAAAGAGGCAGTGCCGGTCCAGATCGGAGCCGGGATGACCGCCACCGGAGAAAGCGTGCCGCCTGATGAGCCGCCGGCGACGGGGGAAGGCTATGACAACCTGAACCGGTTGTATCATGAAGGCTTCCATATTTGCAATGTGCACTATGGGCATTTGCGAACCGAGAAGGATTGTTTGTTCTGCTTGTCCTTCTTGAACAAATAAAAGAACGGGAATGCGCCGTAGAGAGCCTGTGTAGGTTCTCTACGGTTTTTTTGGACCGTTGGAGCGGAGGCATGGCATTATGGAGGGAGTAGAGAAGCGACAGGAGGAGCAGATGCAATCGGGCCTGAATGGACTATTGCGGCCGGGAGAGCGGCTCGACGACTTGCTGACGGAGAACATCCGGATCATCCAGAGCGAGGACGTGTTCAGCTTTTCATTGGACGCTGTACTGCTGGCACGGTTCTGTTCGGTTCCGCATCGCGGCCGGATCGTAGACCTGTGCACCGGCAACGGTGTTATCCCGCTGCTGCTCTCGACACGGACGAAGGCGTCCGTAGTGGGGGTCGAAATTCAGCCGAGGCTCGCCGACATGGCGGCCCGCAACGTGAGCTTGAACGGGTTAGGCGATCAGCTGCGGATGCTGGAGGGAGATCTGAAGGATATACATAACGTACTCGGACGCGAGCAATTCGATATGGTGACGGTGAATCCACCATATCTGCCTATCCGCGCCGGAGAGCAGAACGGCAACCCGCATATCGCCGCCGCTCGGCATGAGGTGCACTGCACGCTCGACGACGTGCTGGCAGCTTCGGCGCGGCTAGTGCGGACTGGCGGCCGGGTAGCCATGGTGCATCGCCCGGCGCGGCTGGCGGATATATTGGTGGGGATGCGGCAATATCGGCTGGAGCCGAAGCGCATTCGCTTCGTTCACCCGCGCGAAGGCGAGGAAGCGAATATGGTGCTCGTCGAAGCGCTGCGTGACGGCAAACCGGAGGTACGGCTGCTCCCGCCGCTCATCGTGCACGAAGGAGACGAGTATTGCCATGAGCTGAGGGCCGTGTACTACGGTCAGTCAAAGCAGCTGCGGGAGAGCGGTGGTGTTGAAGGAGGCGGCGAGTCAGGATGAAAGTACAGCGAAGTTTCGGGCAAAGCGGGCATACGAATGCCGGCACCTTATATTTGGTAGGCACGCCGATCGGCAATCTCGAGGATATGACGTTCCGGGCGGTACGCGTGCTGAAGGAAGTCGATTGGATTGCGGCGGAGGATACGCGGCAGACACGCAAGCTGCTGACCCATTTCGACATTACGACAAGGCTCGTCAGCTACCATGAGCACAACAAACGCGCCAGCGGGCCGGAGCTGATCCGCAATTTGAAGGTAGGGCTCTCCATTGCCTTGGTGAGCGATGCCGGCATGCCGGCGATTTCCGATCCGGGCTATGACCTCGTCCGCTTGGCGATCGAGGAGGATATAGCCGTCGTCCCGGTGCCGGGAGCGAATGCGGCGCTATGCACACTGATCGTCTCCGGCTTGCCTACGGAGCGGTTTCTGTTCGCCGGCTTCCTGCCGCGGGATAGGAAGCCGCTGCGCGCCGAGCTGGACCGGCTTCGGTTTGTGGAAGCGACGGTGCTGCTGTACGAGTCGCCGCACCGGGTCTTGAAGACGCTGGAAGCGATTCACGAGGCTTGGGGCGATCGACCGGTTTGCCTCATGCGCGAGATCAGCAAACGGTACGAAGAAGCGCTTCGCGGGACGATCGTCGAATGCTTGGCTTACTTGGCGGAGCATGAGCCGGTCGGGGAGTATGTGATCGCCGTCGGCGGCGCCGAAGGCTCCGAGGAGGAGTTGGCCGCTCGCGAAGGGACGGCGTGGTGGCAGCAGCTGACGGCGGAAGCCCATGTGGCGCGGTACGAGGAGCAGGGGCTGGATCGCAAAGAAGCGATGAAGCGGGCGGCGGCGGATCGCGGCGTGTCGAAGCGGGACATTTACAACGAGCTGTTGCAGAGTTGAATGATGGCGCCTTTTTGGCCTGATATTCGGGCGAGGGAGGCGTTTTTGCTTTTATGGGGAGAAAATGGCGCCTCGTAAGGGTCGCGCGGCAATCGCGGAGTTTGTTTCTTCATTAATATGGGCAAGAATCTATCAGCCTCGATGTATGCATGTGCATTAGGGGCGGAGGGCTTTTTCGGGCGCAAAAAAAGGATCCCCAAGCAGAGGCGGACGCCATCTGACCTAGGGACCAAGAGGAGATATATAAAAGGTTAGAATTAACAATTGGGATATTCCTATTATAACCTATTTTTTTGATTTTGTCTTTTAATTTGTCATAGATTTATAAATTTCTGAGAGCTCGGCCAAACATTCTTTGCTGATCATTTTTCCTTTGAAATAGACGAGGTTCTCTGCGTTGCCCGTGAAGATACAAGCCGGCTCATACTTCTTCAGCATGATGCGCTCGCCGTCCACATAGATCTCCAGCGCGTCCTTCTCGCCAATGCCCAGCGTACGACGAAGCTCGATCGGTATAACTACGCGCCCCAATTCGTCTACTTTTCTAACAATCCCTGTCGATTTCATCATTATTTTTTCCTCCCCATTATTTCGTCACCATTCGACATTGTTCTCACTAATATAATACCAACCATTCCCATAATAGTCAACCCTGCTAGCTTCCATTATATAGATTTCTTTACTATTTTCATAGAGGCTTGCAGGGATTTGCATGAAAAGAGTGTAGAAGTAGCAAGCTTTTCGGAAAATATTGCAACTTCGTTTGCAACAAGCTACATTTTTATGAACGAAATAGCACATAAATTCAATCCGATGCAAATGGAAGTGTTTCCGACAAAGTTTCGACAAAATAGTAGATAGTTTGTCGAAAAAGAGAGAACATTTGTCGGAATGTGCTGATGGGCGAACGTGCATTCGGCGGTTGTTTTTACCGCTTTCGTATATACTTAGTGGAGAGAGGAAAGGAGAGAGAAAGGTGGCTTCACTTCAGGAAGAGAAGGTATTCAAGGATCCGGTGCACAAATACATCTATGTCCAAGACCAACCGATCTGGGATTTGATCAATACAAGAGAGTTTCAAAGGCTGCGGCGGATTCGACAGCTCGGTACTTCCTTCATGACCTTCCACGGAGCGGAGCACAGCCGGTTCACCCACTCGCTAGGCGTGTATGAGGTGGCTCGGAAAATTATTTCTCAATTCGAACGCAACGCGTATTCGGAGTGGCCTCGGGAGGAAAGGTTGCTAGCACTCTCGGCGGCGCTTATGCACGATATTGGACACGGCCCGTTCTCCCACTCGGTGGAACGGGTTTTCGGCACGCATCATGAAGAGTGGACATGCCAGCTCGTGCTCGGCGACACGGAAGTGAACAAGGTGCTGCGAGACACCGACCCCAGTTTGCCGCGCAGCGTATCGGATGTCATCTGCAAATCGTACGGCAAGTCGATCGTGGTGAGCATGATCTCCAGCCAGCTCGACGCCGACCGGATGGACTATTTGCTGCGGGATGCGTATTTCACCGGGGTCAACTACGGCACCTTCGACTTGGAGCGTATTCTTCGGGTCATTCGGCCGTACCAAGGACACATCGTGGTGAAGGACAGCGGCATGCATGCGGTCGAGGATTATTTGATGGCGCGCTACCAGATGTACTGGCAAGTGTACTTTCATCCGGTGACGCGCAGCTCGGAGATTGTGCTTCGCAAAATTTTCGAGCGCGCGAAAAAATTAAGTGAAGACGGCTACACGTTCGGTTTCTTGCCGCCGGCACTCGGGAGCCTGCTGCGCGGGACGCTTACCCTGGAGCATTATTTGCAGCTGGACGAGTCATACGTGCAAATGACGCTCTCGCAGTGGAGACTCGAACGGGATCGGATTTTGGCGGATCTGAGCGATCGGTTTCTCAACCGCCGGCTGTTCAAATATATCTCGCTGCAGACGTTCCCTGAGCCGTGGGAGGAGGAGCTGCGCGACTGGATGCGCCGAGTTGGCGTCGATCCGGATTATTATACGGCGATCGACTTTTTGTCGGACGTGCCGTACGACGTGTATCGCGCGGCCCGGGAGGAGGGCGACTCCAGCCTGCCGATCATGCTGCTCGAAGGCAAGGACAACCTGGTCGAAATTTCGCGGAAATCGGACATCGTTCGCTCGATCAGCGCCATTCATCTAGGCGAGCGGCGCATTTATTATCCGGAGGACCGGCTGCGGCTGGAAGCGTTTCGGATGCCGGCGGATTGGCGTATTCGGCTTGGGTTATGAGAGTGGAACAACTGAGGAGAACAGGAGACTAGAGGGACATCATGCTGATCGATACGCATACGCATATGAATCATTCGGCTTTCGACGAAGATCGAGCGGAGGCGCTGGAACGGGCTCGCGCGCAAGGCGTCAGCCAGATCATCAATATCGGATTTAATCGGGAGACGATCCCGACCTCGATCGCGCTGGCGGAGCAGTACGATTACGTTTACACGACGGTGGGCTGGCACCCGCAAGATGCCATCGACATGCAGCCGGGGGATGTGGAGTGGCTGGAGGAGCTGAGCCGCCATCCTAAGGTGGTCGCGATCGGGGAAATCGGGCTGGACTATTATTGGGACACGTCCCCGAAGGATGTGCAGAAGCGCGTGTTCCGCGAACAGATTCGACTGGCTCGGCGGCTAGGGTTGCCGATCTCGATCCATAACCGCGACGCGCACCACGATGTGGTGCAAATTTTGCGGGAGGAGCGCGCGGCTGAGGTCGGCGGGGTGATGCATTGTTTCTCTGGCAGCTGGGAGACGGCGAAGCAATGCCTCGACATGAACTTCTATATTTCGTTCGGCGGGCCGGTCACGTTCAAGAACGCGAAGCAGCCGAAGGAAGTGCTGCAGCAGGTGCCGCTCGACCGGCTGCTCATCGAGACGGACGCGCCCTACCTGACGCCGCATCCGCATCGCGGCAAGCGCAACGAGACGGGCTACGTCCGTCTCGTCGCGGAAGCGGCGGCCGAGCTCGTCGGCCTGTCGCTGGAGGAGCTCGCCGCCGTCACGGCGGCGAATGCCAAACGGCTGTTCCGACGCCTGCCCTAAGGGGCGGGTCGGAACAGCCGTTTGCATGGTGTGGCGCGCGAGC
>NZ_BIMA01000161.1 GCF_004000845.1 Paenibacillus koleovorans NBRC 103111 | reverse complement strand
CACTCAGCAACCGACCTCAACTAACCTCAACTCTCAACTACCCTGCCTCCCCATGCTGCCGCCTCCCTTGTGCCACTATCCCTTTCACTCAGCATCAGCACCACCCGGTAACTTGAGTACCCAAGTATACAATCTGGATACCATTTTGCGCTAATTCAGTGTCTGCTCCTCAATCTGTATACCTAAGTACTCAGTTCGGGAAGCTGGGTTCGCGATTTGAGTACTTAGGTTCTCAGATCTCCCTTTTTGCCCCAAATTAACGCAATTTACTTCCTTATCTGAGTACTTTTGTTCCTTAGCTGAATCTTCCCCCGCATACGCCCGGAAACCGAACTGATTCGAACCGTATCGTCCCTGGACCACCCCAGTAATTCCCGAACAATCGAATCCGCTTGTCCAAGTTATGTTCGCCTTTCTCATTAACCATTTCAAACAACCGATTCCCCGAACCCTTGATAGAAAAGGAAACGTTTACTTGTCGAATGTTAAGACAATTATGTTGAACGATACGAAGATTCGTGTTATTCTAAGTATACTTTATTTCTAGCTTCCTCCCCAATGGCCCATGGCCAAGCCCGGTTTGTTCCCATTCATCTCCGGAAGGTGCAGCAATTGCTCGGATCCACGCCGACTTGTTGTACGGGGGTGCCGCCACTAGTGCGCCCGAACCCATATAACCTATAACCCATATACCTTTAACCTTTAACCTTTAACCTTTAACCTTTAACCTTTAACCTTTAACCTTTAACCTTTAACCTTTAACCTTTCCCATGTAGTTCGTCAGCCATTCGCCCGTTGGTGGGAGTATGGTTGGAACATGCGCCAAATTTTGGATGACGGTCTGTCGTCGACACCTCCATCGCAACCCCAGGTCGCTTAAGCCCTTCCTCGAAGGCAGCGGACCCTTAGGTGCATTTGAGCCGACAACAACCGCCTGATTTGATGCTACCTCCACACCCTATACGTCCCTTCAAAAAACGGCGAATCGGACCGCTTGCTTTTGTTTTACCAAAAACCGGTATACGCTGGCACCAAAACGGATGCAGCATCAGCGCCGGATGTTTTTCTACACGATAGGGAGGTGAAGGCTGGGACCCCACGGTTCCGGCTGTTACTAGATGAATGAGATCATGATCAATGAGGGGCGCTTCCGCGACCTGCTCAAGACCGAACACGACGCCTGCGGCATTATTTGTATTATTGAAAAAGACGGCAAGCCGTCCCGTAACAACATTCAAAAAACGATCGACGCCCTTGTGCTGATGGAGCACCGCTCCGGCTTTATCGATGGCGAAGGCGACGGCTGCGGTATCTTGACCGATATCCCGCGCGCCCTCTGGAGCAAACGCCTCGCAGCGGCAGGCCAAGACGCCGAGCTGGCGAACGATGCCCGTTTCTCAATCGCGCACATCTTCATCCCGCGCAACCTGAAGCAGACCGTGGCGCAAGTACAAGAGGAAATCCGCACCATGTTCGCCGACCGCGGCATCCGCATCATGCTGGAGCAAGAAAACCAAGTGAACAGCGAAGTGCTAGGCCGCAACGGTCGTCTCGACGAGCCTTGCTTCTGGCAAGTAGCCGCTCTCACGGAAAAGGCTGAAGTAGTCGTAGCCGACCACCTGTATGAGCTGCATGTCGCGATCGAAGCTCGCTTCAATGTACACGTGGCTTCGCTCTCCAATGTCACGGCCGCTTACAAAGTGCTCGGCGCCGCCAGCATCCTGCCGAAGTACTTCAAGGATACGCAAGATCCGCTGTTCGCCGCGCAAGTGACGATCGGTCACAACCGCTATTCGACGAACACACTGTCCAGCTTCTTCCGCGTACAGCCATTCTCCCTGCTCGGCCACAACGGCGAGATTAACACCGTTAAGAAAATGCGCATCGAAGCCGACATGGTCGGCGTACCGCTCGTAAACGGCGGCAGCGACTCGCAAGACATGAACCGGGTTATCGAGACGTTCATTCACCGTTTCGGCTTGAGCTTGTTCGAAGCGATGGAGCTCGTGTTCCCGCCGATCCACAACGAGATGAAGCTGTTCCGTCCGGAGCTGCAAGACCTGTACGTGTACTACCGCCAAATCTGGGGCCACTATGCCCAAGGTCCGGCTGGTATCGTATCCCGCTATGGCAACGAGTGCGTATTCAGCGTCGACGCCCTCGGCCTGCGTCCGGTCTGGATGGTCGAGAGCGAAGAGTCGCTCTACTTCTCTTCCGAGCAAGGCGTAATCACAGTCGACCAGATGGTCGCCGAGCCGAAGCCGATCGCCCCGGGCGAGAAAATCGGCATCGAGCTGACAGCCGGCCAGCCGATCCGCGTCGTGCCTTACACCGAGCTTCAAGCCAAAGTGCTCGAGCGTGCAGGCAAGCGGATCAACATCGGCGGCATGCGCAAGCATCTAAAGTTCGGCACGACGAGCCAAGCAATCGCCCCGTCTGCCGCAATCGGCACAACCGACAACATCTATAGCGCCTTCGGCTGGGATCGAGAAGGCATCCAGAATATCGAATCGACCGCGCAAACCGGCGCCGAACCGATTCGCTCCCTTGGCTTCGACGGCCCGCATGCCGCGCTGGCTTGGGAACGTCAGAACATTCCGGACTTCATCAAGGAAAGCGTAGCGGTCGTCACGAACCCTGCGATTGACCGTGACCGTGAACAGGAGCATTTCTCCACTCGTGTCGTCATCGGTCAGCGTCCGACAATCTATGGTCAAGTGGACGGCGGCGTGCGCTTCGAGCTGATGTCCCCGATGGTGCTGGAAGGCGAAAACGGCATCGGCTCGCAAGAAGAGATCAACCATATGTCGCTGGAGCAAATCGTGGCCGAGTGCCGCCGCCAAGGCGACAACGCGGTAGCGACGCTGTCGCTGACGTTCAAGCGCGGCTCTTCGCTGAAGGCTGCTCTGGAGCAGCTAGCTCAGGACGCGGTCGCAGCTGTCCGCGACGGAGCGATCCTCGTCCTCCTCGACGATGCGGAAGCGCACAAGAACGACAACCTGTGGATGGATCCGCATCTCGCGGTATCGAAGGTCGACATCGCCCTTCGCGCCGAGAAGCTAGGCAGCGGCGACAACCTACGCCGCCACACCGCGATCGCGCTCCGCTCTGCGGCGCTCCGCAACCTGCATGACATGGCGCTCGCTTGCGGCCTCGGCGCCGAAATCCTGTCGCCGTACTTGCTGTTCGAGACGGCGGCCGACAAGGACGGTGCCGCAGGGGCCCGCAAGGTGCTGCTGACGCTAACCAAAGGGCTGGAGAAGGTGATCTCCACCATCGGAACCCACGAGCTGCGCGGCTACACTCGCTTCTTCTCCTCGATCGGGCTGAAGCCGGAGCTGGCTGAAGTGCTTGATATCGTGAACTATCTCGGCAGCGAAACAGCCGGCACAGGCTTTGAAGAGCTCGAGCAAGACGCCAACGCGCGTTATGCCGACTTCGCGAATCCGAAGGCGAAGGCCGCGAAGAACTTCCGCTTCTTCCAGCGCATGTGGAAGGCTCTGGGCGACGCTGCTTCCGGCGAAGCTCCATACAGCGAGTATATGGAGAAGCTGCGCGAGGAAGAGAAGCGCAACCCTATCTCCATCCGCCACATCGCGGACTTCAATTACACGAAGGCTTTGCAAGGACGCAAGCCGCTCAAGCCGGCTGACGTCGATATCTCGATCGGCGGCCACAGCTTGCCGATGCTGATCTCGTCCATGTCGTTCGGCTCCCAGAACGAAACCGCGTTCCGTGCCTACGCCGAAGCCGGCGAACGCCTGAACATGGTATCGATGAACGGCGAAGGCGGCGAGATCAAGGATATGCTCGGCCGCTATAAGAAGACTCGCGGTGCGCAAGTGGCTTCCGGCCGCTTCGGCATCAACGTCGAGCTGATGAATGCCGTAGCGTTCCTCGAGATCAAGATCGGTCAAGGCGCGAAGCCGGGCGAAGGCGGTCACCTGCCGGGCTCCAAGGTAACGGCCAAGATCGCCGCCGCTCGTAACGCGACAATCGGCTCCGACCTGATCTCGCCTTCGAACAACCATGACATCTACTCGATCGAGGACTTGGCGCAGTTGATCAGCGAGCTCAAGGAATCCAGCGGCCGCAAAGCCAAGATTATCGTCAAATGTCCGGTCGTGCCGGGCATCGGGACGATCGCCGTCGGCGTAGCCAAGGCGGGCGCGGACGTCATCACGCTGTCGGGCTTCGACGGCGGAACCGGTGCGGCGCGGATTCACTCGATCACGCACGTCGGCTTGCCGACGGAGATCGGGACGAAGCTCGCGCATGTCGCTTTGATCGAAGCCGGTCTGCGCGATCAAGTAGAGCTCTGGTCTGACGGCGGCCTCAAATCCGGCGCGGACGTCGTGAAGATGATCATGCTAGGCGCGAACCGCGCCGGCTTCGGCAGCCTCGCGATGCAATCGATCGGCTGTACGACTTGCCGCGGCTGTCATCTCGACACATGCCACGTCGGTATCGCAACCCAGATCGACTCGATGGAGGAAGCCGATGAGAAGGGGCTTCGCCGTTTCGTCCCTCGCGTGTACGACTTGGCGGTAGACAGCCTGGTGCGCCTGTTCGGCGGCATCGGCGAAGAAGTGCGCCAGATCGTAGCAGACCTCGGCTACGAGAGCCTGCAAGAGCTTGTCGGCCGTTCCGATCTGCTCGAGCAAACCGCCAAGCTGGACCGCATCGACCTGTCCGACCTGTTCCGTCCGGCTCCGCTCTCTTACCTGCAAGCGGCAACGGAAGCCAAGGCGCAAGCGGCGGCTACGTCGTCTGACATTCGCGTCGCAGCCGGTGCCGAAGGCCAAGAGTTCTATCCGGACAGCCTGAGCTTCGGCAACGCTCCAATCGTGCGCAAGTGGTCCAAGGTTGTAGCCGAGACACGTATCCTGGGTACGCGTTACTCCAGCCACCGTGTCCGCGACCGCTTCGACGGAAGCTACGACAAGCTGCCTGAGATCAACCTGCAGCTGACCGACGGCTCCGTGCCGGGCAACGGCCTAGGCGCGTTCAACGCCCGCGGCGTGAACATCACGGTCCAAGGCGGCGCAGAGGACGGCGTAGGCAAAATGTCGCTCGGCGGCAAAGTCGCGATCATGAAGACGATCGGCAAAAACGGCCGCTTCATCAACGGCTCCGTCGGCAAGTCGTTCTGCTACGGCGCTCAAGCCGGTTTGTTCATCGTTCAGGGCGGCGCCGACTCCCGCGCTTGCATCCGCTTGTCGGGTGCCGACGTTATCTTCGGCGGCGAGATCAGCGCTCCGCTGCAGGATGAGCTCGGCAACATCGGCAGCCGCGCGAACCTGAAGGGCTTCGCGTTCGAGTACATGACGAACGGCCGCGCCGTCGTTATGGGTGACCCGGGTCCATGGATCTGCGCCGGTATGACCGGCGGGGTTGTGTACCAGCGCCTCGTGCCGGAGCTGGGCCTCGACCAGCAAGCGATCGAGCGCCGCGTCGCCAAGGGTGCGAAGGTCAACATCCAGACGCTCGGCCCGCAAAGCCGTACCGACCTGACCGGGCTGCTCAACGCCTACAAGCAAGAGCTGCTCGCAACCGGCCAGCCGGAAGCGGCTGCCAAGATCGACGCTCTGCTCGGCGATCTGGACGGGAACTTCGTCCGTATCTCGCCGGTCGGCATGCAAGCCGATCAGTCGGTAGCGACGGAATAATAAGTTAAGGGAATATAAATTTTATCCCGGTGTGGGTTTCTTCCAAGGAGGATGCCCCACCGGGTCTTTTTCTTTTGCCGGATGTGCAGTAAGATAGTACGTACATAAACCATGACACGATCGGGGAGGTTAGGAATGAAACGCCGCAAATCTTTTCTCCAGCGCTGGCCGCTATGGCTTCTGTTGCTGCTCATCCTTGCCTCCGTCAACTTCGTCTCGCTCCCCTATTATGTAGAAATCCCGGGCAGCACCGAACCGCTGGACGAGCGCGTCATCGTGCAAGGGAAAACCGGGCGAGATCAAGGCGAGCTTATGTTCACAACGGTGTTCTCGCTGAGTGCCAGTCCCTATACGTGGTTGTACGGCAAGCTGGCGCCACACGCTAAGATTGTCCCGAAGCAGACACGGTTAGGCCGGGTGAGGAGCCCGGAGTCGTATCAGAGGCTGCTGGAATGGATGCGCGACGATTCGGAAGCCAGTGCGATGATCGCTGCGCTGCGCGTATTGAACAAACCGGTGCAATTGAACTACGAAGGCGTTATTATTCAGTATTTTCTCGAGAATGCCCCCTCCGCGAAACTGTTGTATGAAGGCGACATCGTGACCGCCGTGGAAGGCAGTCCGGTGAAGACGACCGACGATCTGAAGACCGTTCTCGCTGGAAAAAAGCCCGGGGATAAAGCGGCTGTGACGGTAAAGCGGGGCTCCCGCACCGAGACGCTGCAAGTGCCGCTCATGGAGCTGGACGATGCGGCGGGCAAACGGACCGGCTTCGGCTTCGGCTATTCGACCGTGCAAGTCCCGATTCATCAGGAGGATATTCGTTTCGATCTGAACGATATCGGGGGGCCTTCCGCCGGCTTCATGATCGCGCTCGAGATTGTGTCCCAGTATGAGGGCGGCACGTTGCCTAGAGGGTACAAAGTCGCCGGTACGGGCACGGTCGACGCGGACGGTACGATCGGCCAAATCGGCGGTATCGATCACAAGATCATTACTGCGGCCAAGTCGGGTGCCGACTATTTTATCCTGCCGCGCAACGTCAATCCTACCGACCGCAATGAGACGGACGCTCGGGCGGCCTACGAGAAGCTAGGAAAAACGAAGATGCAGCTCCTCCCTGTCTCTACGCTGGCTGAAGCTGTCGAGACGCTGAAGAAGCTCCCTGCTGCCAGTCCGACAGGGAGCCGCTGAAACGGGAGCTTGGTTTTAGTGGGGATAGCTTGGTCCGACTGTAGACGGCCTCATATTGCCTCTCTGCCCGCCCTGGCCTTCGATCGTATTGGGTGTGCCGCCGTTCGAGTCGCTTGGCCGGATGTTTTGTCCGTCGCGGTAGTTTTTGTCCCCTTCGCTGCCGCCTTGAGGCAAATGCGGATTGACACGGTCCATATCTACATTGCGATCATTCAGCATGCCCCGTCGGTCGGTATTGTTGTACTCTTGTTTGATCTTGAACTCATTGTTGTTGTCGTTGCAGCCCGTCAAGCCGACTGCCATTCCGCAGACCGCGGCTGCCGCCAGCGTGAATGCGATCCATTTTTTCGCTCGCATTGTACAAAGTTCCTCCCCTGCATTCGTAATTTGAACAATCCCTGATAGGGTGCCCATATTCGTCGCCGCTAACAAAAGGAGCAGATGACCATGCACTTGTCCCGGCAGCCGCTTAGGCAAACGATTTTGTTCGACCTGGACGATACGCTAATCCATTGCAACAAATATTTTGATTTCGTGCTCGACCAATATTTCGACCTAATGATGACCTGGTTCTCGGCTTATCGGCTGACAGCCCAGGAAGTGAAGGACAAGCAATACGAGATCGACGAGCAAGGCGTGAAGCGGCATGGTTTTACGTCGGATCATTTTCCCCAGTCGCTGGTAGATGCTTATGATCATTTCAGCGCGTTGACCGGTCGGGAGACGTCGGAGGAGGAACGCGCGCGGTTGTACGACTTGGGCCGCAGCGTGTACTTGCAGACGATTGAGCCTTACCCGAACATGACGGATACGCTGGAACGGCTGGCCAATCAGGGGCATGACTTGTTCCTCTACACCGGCGGGGATACGGTCATCCAGGAGAGCAAGGTGAAGCAGATGGGGTTGAACGCCTTTTTCGAAGATCGGATCTTCATCTCCCCCCACAAAACAACGCCGGTCATGGAGTCCATTCTGGAGAAGCATCGCTTCGACCGGAACAAAACGTGGATGATCGGCAACTCGATCCGTACCGACATCGTCCCCGCCATCGAGACCGGCATCAATGCGATTCATATCCCGGCCATTACCGAGTGGAAATTTAACATTGTGGATATTCACGTCAAACCTACGCGGTTGTACCTGCAGCTGAAGTCGCTGCTTGAGGTGCCGCCTACGATTTTGCAGCACGGGATGTGAGGGTTTGGGCAAAGAAAAGGACCTCTGGAGTTGGAACACTCCGATGGTCCTTTTTGGTGTACGTGCGCCCGGGTCGGGTTGAGTTTAGTTAGGTTGAGTTGAGCTGGGTTGGGTTGGGTTGGGTTGGGTTGGGTTGGGTTGGGTTGGGTTGGGTTGAGCTGAGTTGAGCTGGGGTGAGTTGAGTTGAGCTGAGTTGAGCTAGGTTTAGTTGAATTAAGTTGAGTTAAGTTGAGTTTAGTTGGAGCTGAGTTGGAGCTGAGTTGGAGCTGAGTTGGAGCTGAGTTGGAGCTGAGTTGAGCTGAGTTTAGTTTTGTTGAGCTAGGATGTGTTGAATTTAACTTAGCTTAATAGCGCCTGCCGCGGATGTTCGTGTAAAAGCGGGTGTTGCCGCCTTCGAACAGGGCGTTCAGCAGGAGCACAGCTGCCGTCAGAAGGTGCATCAACATACCCAGGATCGGAATCCAAGCCACGACCGACGTGATAATTCCGAGGACGCTGCCGATGCCCGGCGTTTTGTCTTTGCTGCACAGCAGCAGGGTGATGATATGCAGGACGAACATAACCCACAGCGGCGTATAGCCGGTTCCGATAATGAACAAGCCACCTATGATCGGGATGCCTAGGAACGCTTCCATGCCCCCGGTCACGAATTTCATCAAACGCGACAACGTCATCGCGATCGCCTCCTTGAATATGGAGCGCCTGCTTGGCTGGGCTGCGGCGTCCCCTTTGATAGCTCTATTATAACACCCCGTGTGGCCGATCACATTGGCCTTTCGGTTGAATCGGCACTGGACCGAGGTCCAGTTAGACCCGAGGGCGATTCCTGCACCGCATACATTCTGCAATTTCTGCATCTATTTTCTCTCCTACTGCCTAATTTCTACGTAAAGTATAGTCGCGAATAGTACAGTTAATTTTCTCATACTTCTCTGTTCGAGGAGATTGGCGGGAAAATAAATGCAGTTTTGTACACTAATCTTACGGAATGCGAGTTTTGAGTTAAACTAGCTGTAGTTTCTGCAACTCGTCTATTTTAGATTAAAAAGACCCCATCTGCACATTCAAGAGGCATCTCCGAATTGCAGCTAAATGGGGTCCTTGGTAGGCTGTTAGGTTGGTAGGCTACTTACTTCTTCTTAGCGGCTCGGTACGCTTCCGTGTAGCTGGCGGCCTTCTGCGCCACGAGCTCGTAGTTGCCGGTCTTCACGGCGTCGGCCGTCAGGTCCGAGCCGATGCCTACCGCAACGGCCCCGGCTTGGATCCATTCGCCGAGGTTGGAGAGCGAGACGCCGCCCGTCGGCATAATGTTCGCTTGCGGCAGCGGGCCTTTAATGGCCTTAATCATCGCCGGCGAGTACAAGTTGCCCGGGAACAGCTTGATGATGTCTACGCCTAACTCGAGGGCGTTCTGGATCTCTTGGATCGTCATGCAGCCCGGCATGATCGGCACGCGATACCGGTTGCACAGCTCAACCGTGCGCGGGTTCAAGGATGGGCCGACGACGAACTCGGCCCCGCTCAAGATGGCGGCGCGAGCCGTCTCCGGGTCGAGCGCCGTGCCGACGCCGATGATGGCGAAGCGGCTGTCGTCCTGCGCCGAGCTGGAATAGCGCTTGGCCAGCTCTTCGATCGCCCGAAGGGCGAATGGCACGGTCATCGTCACCTCGATGACTTTGATCCCGCCGGCGATGGCTTGCTCGGCCATCTGCACGACTTCTTCCGGCGTCTCGGCGCGAAGGACGGCAACTACGCCGGCATCGGTAATTTGCTGCAGCAATTTGATTTTTTTCATAGGTTGGGTACTCTCCTCCTCGTTCTATCTCCTATCGCTCGATATGCGCGGTTTTGTTCAAAAAAGCCTGCACTTGGTCCCAAGTCGGGAGCCCTTCCCAGTCGCCCTCCATCTGCACGACCATGCAGCCGATCAAGTTGCCGATTCGCACGGCTTCTGCATGCGTGTAGCCTTTCAACAGACCGGTGATGAAGCCCGCGCAAAATCCGTCCCCGGCGCCAACGGTATCGACGACCCGCTCCGCCTTGAAGTACGGCACGGCTTCCACCGTTCCTCGCTCCACGACATACGTCTCGTCGTCGCCGCCCTTCACGATGGACACGGCGGACAGCTCGTTCAACTTAGCGATAATGGCATCAAAATCGTCGGTCTGATACAACAGCTTGAGCTCGTCCAATCCCGGGAGGAAATAATCCGCTTGCGCAGCAAGCTCCAGCAGCACGGGGCGCGCCTCCTCGATCGTCCACAGCTTGAGCCGCAGGTTCGGATCGAAGCAGACGAGCACGCCGTGTTTCTTGGCGATGCGAATCGCTTCGCGCACCGCCTCGCGGCATGAAGCGCTGAGCGCCGCCGTTATACCGGTGACGTGCAGGATGCGGGCTTGTGCGATGTAGCTCTCGTCGAGTTGGCCGGTCCCCATCAGGCTGGCGGCAGAGTTGCGACGGTAGTAGTAGACGGAAGACTTCCCGGAGACAACTTCGCGGACGATCAACCCGGTCGGTCCCGCATCGGATAAAGTCGCTCTGGACACATCGACACCTTCGCCTCGAATCAGCTTCAGGATGTACTTGCCGAGCGGGTCGCTGCCGAGGCTGCCGAACCACCCTGCGGTATGGCCCAGGCGGGCGATGCCGATCGCCAGATTGCTCTCCGCGCCGGCTACGGATTTCTCGAAATGCGCCGAAAATTCGATTCCCTTCGGGCCTGTCGGCATCAGGAGCCCCATGGACTCGCCGAATGTAACAACCTCAGGCGACCTAGTGCTGGAAGACGTTGCGGCTGGTTGAATCATCGTGCTTGCTCCCCCTTGTAAATGAAAGCCCGGCTGACTGTTTAAGTCTAGACTAGCCGACTTTCCTGTATGTTGTCATTCTACCAAGTCCATCCCCGCCCGACAACTGGCCCGCTTTAGGTGGCCTTGGGAAATCAATGTGGAAAACCGCATACAATCGAGCGCCTTCTGCTCCGTACCCTATCCTTGTGAACCAAACTTCGCTGTAGATGAACCTCCTTTCGCTCTAAATGAACCAAACTTCGCACCCTATGAACCCTTTTTCGCAAGTCAGCTCCGAAATCCCCCAACTATGAACTCAAGTACATTTCTCGCGAAGCCAGCTTCCCGAATGATGTACTTAGGTTCATAGATCACCTCGCTGCACTCTGTGACGGAAATTGGGTTCATAAGAATAGGAACCTGGATTCAGATGGACCACTCCGATGGTGGGAGATGCAGTTTACTTTGGTGGCGGAGTGGTAGTGGTTGGTCTGGTAGGCGCGCGCTCCCCGTCCCGGATCAGATGTACAGCCATTCTACATCTGAAGCTCAAAAAGCCCCAATTTCGCCTGCAGATGTAGAGGATTTGTGCATCTACACGCAAAAGCGGGCTATTTCCGCAGCCAAAGCATAAAAAATGGACATCTGAACGGCAAAAATCAAGGTTAGATGTAGAAATCTTATACATCTGAGCCGGGAAAAAGCCGATTTGGGCCCTTAGTTGTATAAAGCTTATACATCTGGGTTGGACGTCGTACTCGAAATACGCGTGGAGAGAGCAATTAGCAAAAGGTTGCGGCGAGCAGCATGATGGCGAACGTTCGGCGGTAGGCGACGTGAGATAGACTGGGTTACCTGGTCGGGCAAGTTTAGTTAATGGGGCAAGTTTAATTGGTGGGGGAGCAGGAG
>NZ_BIMA01000160.1 GCF_004000845.1 Paenibacillus koleovorans NBRC 103111 | reverse complement strand
GAGGCCCGCGCGCTAGGACGCCGCAGCGCCGGCGGCGCCGGCAGCGGCGAAGCAGCCGCTGCGGCTGCGGCACTGCGCGAGGCGCGCGCGTTCCTCGCCGCGACGCTGCCGGGCTTCGAGCTCGCGCCCGGCGGCGAGCCCGTGCTGTTCGGCGAGCAGCTGTACTGGCTGCCGCTCGCCTCACAAGCCCCTGCTTGGAGCGCCGCCGCGCTCCAAGGACTGCGCGTGCTCCGGCCTGGGCTGCACCTGGCCGCCATCAAGAAGGGCCGGGTCGAACCGGCCCATGCCCTGGCGCTCGCCTGCGCGCCGCACCACACCCCCGCGCACGCGCGGGCGAACTACGCCGCGGACGACGCGGCGGTGCTCGCCTACTTGCGCGGGGAATCGCTGCCGGCCGCGCCGAACGGCTTCGCGGCAGGCTGGGGCATCGTCGCCGTAGACGGCCACCCGCTGGGCTGGGGCAAAGCAAGCGACGGCCAAATCAAAAACCACTACCCCAAAGGGCTGCGCTGGACGTAGCCCTTTCCATTTGCCCCTACCGGGCCGGCAGGGAATCGCCCCTCCATGTGGAATGTGTAAGGATCAAGTTCATTTTTCCCGGCTACTACATCGGTCAGTTGACAGACACCCCCATAGCGGAGCTGCAAAAGGAGTTTTTCTAAAAATGGTAAACGAAAACGAAGTAGTCCGTTGGTTGACCGAGCTCGGAATCGATTCGGCCGATATCCCCGATGATTGGAAGCGGAATGTCGGCGCCAGCGAAGAAGCATTCTCCCCTTCGCATACGCCATTTTTCCTGGAAGCCGCTTACTTGGAGAAAGCTTGCTTGTATACGGCCATTTCTCAGGAGTACTGGGAGCCCATCCAACAAACAGCGGCGCTGATCCGCTCCAGCCTCCCGCTCGCCAAACTCGCCTGCCTGTGGCATACGATGCTGTTTATCCGGCGGGATATCACCCATTCATGGCCGCTTCCGGTCGGATTTGGTGAAGAGCTCGCCGATTGGTTCCCTATGGTCGTGCTGTTGTCCGGCTGTGACCACGTGAAGCGGCTTTATGCCGAGCGCGGCATTCCTGAACCCGTCGTGCGCGATACGCTGTGGGATGTGAACAATGGCATCCACTTGATTGAGGAGCGATACGGCCTGCCTGGGCTCAACTTGAGGCTGATGCATTGGCTGTCGAACCATTTTCGCGCGGAGCTGTACAAGCTGGGGCGGCTGCAATTCGGCATCCGCAAGATCGGCAATTACTTGCATGCCTATCGTCATAAAGAGACGGGCGAAACGATCGCTTTGTCCGCGGCGGGGCATCGTTATCGGCAGGACGGGTTGATCGACGGAACGAACAAAGTGTTCGATCCCGAGTATGGCTGGGTAGCGGTGTATACCGTTGATGAGTCAACCGTGACCGGACACCCGATTTCCACGGAAGGTTACGCTTCACAATCGACAGTCACCCTTCTGCTAGACGAGTGGGAATTAGCGCTGTCCCCCGGCGACACCGTTTTCGATTGCCACATTCCGGCGCAAGGCCGGCTGACCCCGGAGCTCGCGGACGAGTCCTACCGGCTGGCGCTCGATTTTTTCCCCCGGTATTACCCGGAACTGACGTTCAAAGCGTACACCTGCTACTCGTGGCTGCTCGACCCTCAGCTCCGTTCGCTGCTTCCGGCAGATTCAAACATTGTGAAGTTCCAGCTAAGCTATTCGCTATTCCCGATCGGGGGCGGCGACGACAGCTTCTTCTACTTCGTGTTCATGTGCGACCCTTGCGAACCGCATGCGATCCCTGCGACGAGCTCCATCCAGCAGACGATCAAGCGCTACATGCTGGACGGCGGCCGTATGCGCGCGATGGGCGGATTTTTCCTGGCGAGGTGAGCGAGTATCCATTACTGGGTTAGAAAAGTTACTGTGGCGCTGTTGTCCCCTTTGTTTTTGGGCTTGGTCCTTTGGTTGATCAGTTTTGCGTCCTTCCCAAGTAACGGGAATCTCTTGGATTCCTTCTGGATATTCCTCATTATGGTTTATCTATACTCTATGCTTGTTTTTGTGATCGGCGGAATCTTGTTCTCCTTTTTGGTCGATCAGCTCCTAAGTAAACTGAAAATTCATTTCATAACTTATTTCAATCAATTGATAGTGCTAACCGCTCTTTATGTCTTTGGAGGATTGGCTGTCAACACCATCTTCTTATTGATTTTGTCCAAAGGCACCTTGTTCCAGGATCTTAGCCATACCTCGTCTCTCTTTTATTACGGTGTGGTCGGCGCTCTTGTATTCCTCTACCTGGACGAAATTTTGAAAAAATGGCTGGCTAACAGTCGCACAGAAGCAGGCCTAGAGATCGAAGAGCAATAGCGTTATGAAAACTTTTACTACTCAGTGTGGTTGATCCAAACCGAGAATCAAATATTGAACAACCTGGTGCTCCTTCTCATAAACATTAGTTGGCTTGAAGAAAAAGGACTACCAGGCACCAGCCCGGCAGTCCTTCCCTCTCTCCTCAATGATACTGCTCCGTCTCGAACATGATTTCGTCGACCGGCCGGTTGTTCAGCAGCATCGTGAAATGGACCGAGTCGTAGTCCCGCTCCTTGTCGAGCTCCTGCATGAGCAGGACGCCGATCTCTTCGCGGTCGTCCAGGCTGGAGCGGTCCTTGAACTCGATGAAGCCGGTCAGCTCGCGCTGGCTGATGTCTACGGTCGCGGAGCCGACGGGGATGCCCCCGTTGCGGTCTTCGTAGATTTCGTAGGTCAACGCGTCTACATCGTCCCGGGCGAGCAAAATCGAGTAGACGGATCGGCTCCCGGACGAGCCGCTTCTCCAGACGTCATCCCTGCCAACATACCTGCCGGCGCCGCCACTCCAGCCGCTATCTTCCTCCTCGGCCGCCTCCCGCTGCAGCGCGTCGAGCTCGGCATCCGCTGCGGCGAGCAACGTCTCATCGTCCGCTTCACCTGTTCCGTCCCCTTCATCCATACCATCTGCTTCATCCGCTTGGACGAAGTCCGTAGAGCCCTCCGCAACCATCTCGTCCGCTTCCTCGACAACCATCTGGTCCCACTCGCTAATCAAATCCTCATGAGTCAAATCGAACGTCTCGAACAGCTCGCCCTCATGCAGCATATCGATGCTGATCGTATCGATCTCGTTCTCGTCGAAGTCGCTCAGAATGAGCTCCAGCACTTGCTCGATCTCGTCCTCCAGCGGCTCGAAGAGCCAATGGATCTCGCCGGTCAGGTCATTGCCCCGAATGTGCAGCAGTACCTCGGCGATCCATTCCTCGTCCTGGTCGTAGATGTGATACTCTACGCGGTTGCGGCTCTCGCCGACGATGACCAGCTCATAGAAGCGCGGGTCGCGCAGCCGCAAACCGCCGCCCCGCTCAACGGGCCCAACCGAGCGGCCCGACGCAGAGCGAGTCGGCAGCAGCTCCGCCGCATCCTCCGCATAGCCAAGCTCCTCGTCGTCCAGCCCGAGCAGCTCCTCTTCATCCTCATACCCGGCGAATTCCTCCATGGTCTCCGCCTCGTTCGACGAGCTCAAGATGTGGAGGATGGAGCTGCATGTAACGATCACCTCGCAGCGATCGGCGCCGACGGCAGCGGCCGTCTGGTCAATGTAGGTTCGAATGAAGCGGTTCGCTTCCTCCAGCTCGGCGGCCGAGAACGCTTCCTCCTCCAGCTGCACTGATCCCGCCACGCGATGTCCCTCGCGGATGACCAGCGCCATCGTACCGGCATACCGGCCTTTCAACAAAATATCGCACACTTCCCCGCCGGATGTTTTCAAGTCCGGTCTTAGCGTAACATGGGCCATTTTCCAATCCCCTCCAGTCGACTTGCCTGTTAACATTATTCATAATTCGCCCAAAAAGTATGCAAAGTGGTCATCTGTCCAATCGCATAAGACCATGACGCAATACAATGGAGTATGCCGAATGCAAGACAAACCCACCGCATCTTGCCGATTCGCCCCCAAGCAAAACGACTTAGTCGTTCAGTCGCCCCCAGCTTGCTTGCCTTCGGAGCTATAAAACAACAGGGAGGAATTCGAATGTCCGGTGGCGTAGGTTTTACTTCGACTGCTGTAGTTCTCGTGCTTTTCATCCTGCTGGTGATTGTAACCCGTCCGTTCGTGATTTAATTCGTACGCGCGGCAACCGGTAAGACATACAAAGGAAGGATTGGCGCACGGCGCGCCAATCCTTCCTTTGTTCTATAGCCATTATTGGCAATGGCGTCGCAATGCGGCGGCCACGCCGTCTTCATTGTTCGACAGCGTCACTTCATCCGCAGCGCGTTTGACTTCCTCCGGCGAGTTGTCCATGGCAATCCCGAAACCGGCGAAGCGGAGCATGTCGAGGTCGTTGAAATAATTGCCCATGGCGAGCACTTGCGTCCGGTCGATGCCGAGCGAGTCGGCCAGTACGCGCAGCGCGTTGCCCTTAGAGGCCTCGGGATGCATCACGTCAATGAATTGCTCGCCGCTTCGAAGAACGAGCAGGGGAGAATCGACCTCTCTCCATGCCGCCTCCACCCGATCCAGCTCGGCAGGGTCCTCCGAGAAGACGGTAAACTTCACGGGCTGCTCCGCAAGCGCGCCTACATGCTCGAGCCGAATCGGCGTAATGAGAAACTTCTCATACAGTGCATACCCTTCCTCCGGCAAATCATAAAAGATGTGCAAGTCGCGAGGAGTCGAAACGTCATAATGAAGCCGATGCTCATTGCAATAACGGATAAAATAGTCCAAGTCCTGCGGATCGAACGGAAAGCTGTGCACGACGGCACGGTCCGAGCTTCGTACCGTAGCCGACCCGTTATGTGTGATGACCGTCCCCTCCAGCCCGAGCTCCTCCAGGACGGGAATTGCATTGCCCGGCCCTCTGCCGGTGCATAAGACGATCGTCGCTCCGGCTTCATGCGCTTGTCTGACGGCCGACCGGGTCGCCTCGGTAAGCTCATGGTCGTCGGTCAGCAGCGTGCCGTCCACGTCCAACGCGATCAATTGATATCGATTCATTTCTTCGTGATCCTCCATCCCATTCGCTGCTTCTCTTGTTGTCTAGCTCGGTTCGGCTTGCAGCGACTGCCGTTCATCCTCCGTCAGCTCACGGTATTGTCCGGGCTCCAGATGCTCGTCCAACAGCAGTGCCCCCATCGACATCCGCTTCAAATAGAGCACTTTTTTGCCTACCGCCTCGAACATCCGCTTCACTTGGTGAAACTTGCCCTCCATAATCGTCAGCTCGATCCGGGACAACCCGCCTGCTTCTCGCTCGTCCAAGCTCAGAATGCTCAGCTTGGCCGGCATCGTCACGTATCCATCATCCAGCGTCACACCCGCCTCGAATACAGCCCGATCCCGCTCATTCACCAGGCCTTGCACTTCGGCAAAATACATCTTGGGCACATGCTTGCGCGGCGACAGCAAATTATGCGACAGCTTGCCGTCGTTGGTGAGCAGCAGCAGCCCCTCCGTATCTTTATCGAGCCGACCAACCGGGAATGGGTCAAAATGCCGGAATTTCTCTTCAAGCAAATCGATCACAGTCCGGTCGCGATTGTCCTCGGTTGCAGATATCACGCCGTCCGGCTTATTCATCATCAAATAAATAAATTCCTTGTAGACGACCGTTTCCCCGTCCACTTCTATCCGATCCTCGTAGGGATTCACTTGCAAGCCGCTGTCCGAAACCGGTTTTCCATTCACCACGACCGCCTTCATTTTCACGAGACGTTTGATCTCGCTACGAGAGCCGTACCCCATATGCGCCAAAATTTTGTCCAATCGCTGCGTCGTCTTCATCCTACGTCCACCTCCACCCTGGCGGGTATTCGTTCTTCAGCATGCCGTCCTGCCACTTGCCCCAACCGAGGGGAAAATCGTCCAGGCAAACGAGCGTATATCCTCTCGCCGGTGTATCCGGTGTAGCACGCCACAAAGCAGCTTCCGGCAAATGGAGCGTCTCACCCTTCAAATAACGAATGGCGTCCTCCTGCACCTCGGCTTGGCTGCTCAGGCGTACGGCGCGCACCGATTGGTGAGCCTTGAGTCCCATCGCTAACGCTTGAGAGGGCTCGAACCGCCCATTGCGCATAGAGCCAACGAACCAGCCTCCCCTAACTACTCGCAACCCATCCAGTGCAGGGAGTCCGAAGGGAACGAAATACACATATTCGCCTTTGGCTTTCAGCGTTCCGCCCCACACCGACAAAGGTGTCTCAGCCATTTGCTCATGCCAAAAAGCATCCACGCCGCTTGTCAGACCAACGGCCGATCCAGACGAAAACGATCCGCCTGCAGGCTGCGAAGCATGGCCTGCTTTGCCCGGTTTGCCCGGTTTGCCGGTTTTGCCGGGTTTTCCGCCTTTGTCCGGCTTGTCGTGTTTGCGCAGCCGATCCGGTTTGGCCGACCGACGCTCATCGCTCAACACCGCTGAAGGCATCACACTTATACCGGTATGGCTTTCGCTCTCACCATCATCCACCCGCTCGAGCACCGCCACATAATGCCCCTCGCCTCGCAAACGATGCGGCCACAGCCGCACCGTACCGCGGAGCGATTCCCACTCGCCATCAGCGTGCAGCCACTCCGGCTTCCCCGGCGCGAAGCCATCCCGCGTCTCCATCGGAACGACTCGGAAATCCGGATGCCCGGCCAGAAAATGGGCGATCGTCCCCTCATTTTCCTCCGGGGAGAACGTGCAGGTCGAATAAACCAGCCTGCCGCCCGGTCGAAGCATTTTCGCCGCGCTAGCTATAATCTCTCTCTGCATCCCCGCGTACTTCAACACCGTATCCGGCGACCAATCCTTCGCCATCTCCGGCTCCTTGCGGAACATGCCCTCCCCGGAGCAAGGCGCATCCACCAATATTTTATCGAAATGGTCCCCGAAACGATCCGCCAGCCGCTCCGGCAGCTCGTTCAGCACAACGGCATTCGTGACACCGAACAGCTCCAAATTTTTGACCATTGCCTTGACCCGATCCGGATGATTGTCGTTCGCCACCACATAGCCTTGACCTTGCAGCTTACCTGCAATCTGCGTCGACTTGCCCCCGGGAGCCCCGCACAGGTCCAACACCCGCTCCCCCGGACGCACATCGAGCAGCTCGACCGGCGACATCGCGCTCGGCTCTTGGATGTAGTACAGCCCCGCGTGGTAATACGGGTGTTTGCCCGGCCGATCGGGCTCTTGCAAATAATAGCCTTCTCCGGCCCATGGAACGGATTTCAAAGCGAACGGGATCCGTTCTTCGAATGCCGATTCGGACAGCTTCAAAGGGTTTCTGCGCAGCCCGACGGCCCGTTCTTCTGCATAGGAGGCCAGGAAATCGGGATATTCGTCTTGCAGCAGCTGTTTCATTTTATCTATAAAGGAGGAAGGCAATTTCTCGGTAAACGTCGTCGTCATGGCTTGACCGCACTTTCTAATGAGTGTTCAAGAAATCCTCATATTTTGCGCTGCACCGGAGCAGGATAAAAAGCGCGTCAGGTAGAATTGATAGGTATGCGCAAACAATTCTCAATTTCATAGGGGTGTAAGATGAAGAAATTGCTGCTCTACCTAGGCATCATCGTCGGACTGTTCGTCCTACTGTTCATTGTAAACCAACAGTCTGAAAAGTCCAAGCAAGAAGCCCGCGTCGGGAACCTGGATGCGGCTACGAAGGCGAAGGCCGAGCAGCTCTATGGGGTCGAAGCTTCCAAGCTGAAGCCCGAGACGATTAAACAGCTAAACGACGAGAATTACCAAAACATCATTAAACCGGCCGACCTGAAGAAGAAGATTGAGAGCAAGGAAGAAACGTTCGTCTACTTCTTCTCCACCACATGCATCCATTGCATAGCGACTACTCCGGTGTTGAATCCGATCGCGAAGGAAGCGGGCGTTGATCTGAAGCAGCTGAATCTGTGGGAGTACGAAGCCGAATGGGCGAACTACAAGATCGAAGCTACGCCTACGCTCGTCGTCTTCCGGGACGGCAAGGAAGTGACGCGGCTGCAAGGCGGAGTGTCGCATGACGGACAGCAAGGGCTGTCGCCGGACAACTTCAAGAAATTTTTCACCGATAACAAGAAAAAGTCATAGGAAACGCGAAGGGGACTCCGGTAAAGGGTCCCCTTCGTTCATGAGCAGCAAGCTGGTTGTTCCGGCAAGCTACCCCTCATCCTCGCGCTCGTGCTTGAGCGGCGGAAACTGCTTCATCTCTTCCACCATCCCGACCAGGTCCGAATGGACGATGTCGATGTTCAAGTCATAGAATTCGAACGGCTCCTCCTCGTAACGCTCAAGCTTCTCCAAATACAGACGGGCATCTTGAACGAGCTTCCCCAAGTTGATTCCCATGCTGTCCCTCGGGTAATACTCCAGCTTCTCGATCGCCTGATCCATCAGCTTCCGCGCGCCTCCGATATTGCCGTTGCGATGGTGGTACAGCCCCACGGCCACTTGCAGCAGACCTTGGTGGAGCGGATTGCGCCCCTCCTCCATCCACAGCTCCTCCATCACCTCATGGCACTCGAAGTAATCCCGCGTCGTGTTGAAATGGTATAGAAATTCGACGTACAACAGATCGTAGGCGACCATACGCGACTTCGGACTCCCTTCTACTTTCAGACTGAGCTTTTTAGGGGATAATCGGCCGTTTCGCTCGCAGCAAAGCCTCCTGGATTTCGACCAGCAGCTCCTTCAAGCTCCAGACGTCCTCGCTCTCCCACAGCTCGTTGAACTTCAGCTGGAATTGCGCCGCTTCCCGAATGCGATGATAGTAATACAGATCCTGAATGCCGTTCAGAACGCGCGAGACTAGATTCGACGTGTCTTCGAAATGCTTCTGTGCGGCGATGATTTCGTTGCGGATGCTGGACATCTCCTGATCGAGCTGGTAGGCGGCTTCCGCCGCTTTTTGCAGCCTTGCCTTGATGTCGGTCGGCAGATGCTCCTTGAACTTGTAGCTGAGCGAATGCTCGATCGTCGCCCAGAAGTTCATGGCCAGCGTCCGCATCTGGATTTCCGCCAACACCGGCTTTAGTCCCAGCGACGTCTGAACCGGATACTCCACGATGATGTGGTAGCTTCGGTAGCCGCTCGCCTTATTGTTCGTAATGTAATCCTTCTCGTTGACGACTCTCATGTCTTTGCGAGTCCGAATCAGCTCCGACAGCCGCTCGATATCCTGCACGAACTGGCACATGATACGAATGCCGGCGATATCCTCGATTCCCGTCTCCAGCTGGTCCATCGGCACGTTCAGCCGCTTGGCCTTCTCCAGGATGCTCGAGATGCGCTTGATCCGTCCGGTTACGAACTCGATCGGCGTATATTCCTCGCGGCTCTTGAATTCCGTGCGCAATGTTTTGAACTTGACCTTGAGCTCTTCGACGGCTTGTTCATAAGGGAGCAGGAATCTCCCCCAGTCTCTGGTGTCCATATTGCTGCAACCTCCGTATTCATGAACGATGGTCGGCTCCAACCGCTTGCGAGATATGCGAGTATCCGTCCCGCTTCAACAGGGCGAGCAGCCCTTCGCCCAGTTCGCGGATCAAACCGGGTCCTTGGTAGATCAATGCCGTGTACACTTCGACCATCGAGGCTCCCGCCCGTATTTTGTCATATGCGTCCTGCGGGGTAAAAATACCGCCACAGCCGATAATGGGCAGCTTGCCCTGCGTATGCTTGTAAACTTCTCGGACGACGTCCGTTGCCCGCCGCGTTAACGGCTTGCCGCTGAGCCCGCCCGTCTCCCGCGCGTTCTGGTGCGTAAGGCCGTCCCGCGAAATTGTCGTATTCGTCGCGATGATGCCGCTCACTTCTCCTTGCGCGATCGTCTCCACCATATATTCTAGCTCAATTCCGGTCACGTCCGGGGCGATTTTGACGAAAATGGGCTTCGCCGGCCCGCCCTTTTTTGCATGCTGGATGTTCATCTCTTCCTTGACCGCCTCGATCAGACGCTGCAGGTCCGCTCCGTGCTGCAGGTTGCGCAACCCCGGCGTGTTCGGCGAGCTGATGTTCACAACGAAGAAGTCGCCGAACGGATACAGCGTCTGCACGCATTTGCGGTAGTCCAGCTCCGCCTCTTCATTGGGCGTGTCCTTGTTCTTGCCTATGTTGACGGCGATGGGAATGGGAGGACGTCCGGCTTTGAAGAGATTGACCGCCATCTGCTCGGCGCCGACATTGTTGAAGCCCATCCGGTTGACGAGCGCATCGTCGGAGGGAAGACGGAACAGCCGCGGCTTGTCGTTGCCTACCTGCGGCCGCGGGGTCACGGTGCCGGCTTCCATGAAGCCGAATCCGAGCGCCGAGAAGCCTTGAACGGCGACGGCGTTTTTGTCGAGACCGGCCGCCAGACCGATCGGGTTCGGGAACGTCAGGCTCTCGATCGTGACGGCCAGCTCCGGGTGATGCGGGACGCCGTACATGCTCTTGAGCAGCTGAAGCGCCCCCGGCACGGCCGACAGCTTGCCCAGGCTGTCTACCGTGAGGTGATGGGCTTTCTCCGCGTCCATGCGGAATAGAAACGGTTTGGCTATGTTCCGGTAAAGCATGTCTATGTACACTCCGTTCTGCTGATATACTCTATCGAACAGTTTAGCCGTTCTCCCGCCAAAAAGAAAGAGCAATTCTGGGCTTTAGGGTGCTCCGATCTCATCGCGAGTATGTAAACCTTTTCATTTTGGACGCGGACAAGTATAATGGAAGTAGGTAGAGCTCTTCCAAACCATCCGGAGCGAGGTTGATTGCCATGAGCACGAGCAAGCGTAAACCAAACTACTTGCAGCGCAGGCAAAAAGAAGAAGTGAACAAAAAAGCTTTGATCTGGGTGGGATCGATTATCGGCGCCATTATCGTGCTGATGACGGTTTTGCTGATCTGGAATCCTTAGAACATACGTTAAGAAGGCGTGCAACCCGAGTGATCGGGCTGCACGCCTTTTTTTGATGGCAGGGACGGATGAACTTAGTCCATTTTTGCACTAACTCGCTGCTGGCCTAACGGTTTCCGTTCGAGCTTTTTCCCATCTTATCAGTTCAACCATTTGTACACTTTGCCGGGATTCGTCTCCTGTGCTTGCACCGGGAGCCGGAACGGCACCTCGGCTCGGCGGATGTCGGCAGGCAGCAATCCCTTCCCGATCGTCACCTTCGTGCCGAGCGGCACCATATCGAACAGCTCCTCCACGTCGCCCTTCAGCATTCGGATACAGCCGAGCGAGCGGTCCGCACCGATGCTTGTCGGCTGATTCGTCCCATGGATCGCGTACAGCGTATCCGACAGCGTCATGCCCCGGCTGCCGAAATCGCCGTTGTCCCGGCCGTTCGGGTTGCGCACCTTCTCGCTGATCGTGAACTCGCCTTCCGGCGTCCGGTTGCCGCCAAGCCCGACCGGGTACGAGCGCAGCAAGACGCTGCCGCTGACGAGCGCGAGCCGATGCGCCGTCTTGTCGATGACGATGCGCAGCGTGTCATCTAGCGCGATCGCCTGCGAGAGCGGCGGGCCGGCTTGCTGCGGCTGGTTGCCGGGGTTCGGCAGTTGACCGTTTGCAGGTGCGCCTGCTTGCGGAGGTGCGCCGGGCGGCGGAGATGGATTCGCCAGCATCGAAGCAATGAGTTCCTTGAGACCCGGGGTTAGACCGGGCAGGCTGTTGTTCGGGTAGCTCGCCGTAATCGCTTCGGGCGTCGCCGGCGGCTGCCCGTTGCGGGTCGTGTACCCTTGGATGGCCGATTGGGCCACGAGCTTCTGCTCGGCGGCTGCTTGCCAGCCGCTGTATTGGGCGGCTGCTGCTGTCGGATCGCCGGGCTCGCAGACGCATGTGTCTTTGTCGTAGGCTTGCAGCTTGTAGGCGCCTGCGGCTTCCGGCGCCTTGTCCAGGCTGTACAGCTGGCGCGGCTTCGCCTGCCAATCGATCCAGCCGCCCGGCGCGAGGACGGTCGGGCGCACGAGCAAAGCGCTGGCGGCGCCGCCGATGACGTCGAGCGCCGC
>NZ_BIMA01000159.1 GCF_004000845.1 Paenibacillus koleovorans NBRC 103111 | reverse complement strand
CAATTTTACCCTACATCGCATCCGGCCGCCCGTTTCAGCTGCCAAGTAGACCAATTTTACCTTACATCGCGCCTCGCCGCAGCCCCCGCCCCCGCCAATTGAGCAATCCCAGCCCCCGCCACAACTATCCAAGCAACACTGCCACACTAAGCACAGCAAACCGAACCATCCAGCTCCCTTGAAGATGAGGTTGGGGATGGAGGTTCGTTATCCGGCGAGGGGTTCCGTTAGGTAGGCAGCTCTGCGTCGGCGTGGGAGTGGAGTGGGCATCTGCTAATATCATCTACCGCGAAACTTGTCGACAGATGTATAATAGAGCTTATCCAAAGTAGTACCGGAACGGGGGAGGCTCGGCATGGCGCAAAAGTTGCTGCAAAGTCTGACGTATCAACGCAAGCTGTTGCTGTTCTGCCTTTTCTTGAGCATCGCTCCCGTCCTGTTGATCGGCGCTGTGGCGACCACAATCGCGTCCCGCAGCTTGCAAGAGGAAGTCGGGGCGCATCAGGCGACCGCGCTGAAGGTCATCCAGGTCCAGACGGACAACCTGCTCGTGCGGATGGAGCAAATCTCGCTATCGCTGGCCGGCAATCCGATCCTGCTGAGAGCGATCGACGAAGGCGTGTCGACCGACACCATCGAGAACTCCCGAGAGCTGATGAACCTGCTGCAAAATACGGTGCTCAGCTCGAACATCCCGTTCGACGTGTCCCTCGTCATGACCAAGTTCAGCACGGTGTACTCCTTCCGCATGGGGATGCTGCGCCAGATTGACTACCCGCTCAATGAGATCGTGAAAACGACGCAAATGACAGGCAACCAAGCCTATAAAATACCGCCCAACACATATACGAATCAAAAAGAGCTGCTGCTCGTCCGCACCGTCCCGCTCAACTCGCCGCACCCGAAAGCGATTCTCGTGCTCCACCTGAACCCGAAGCAGCTGCAGGAGCTGATCGGCATGACGGAGCTGAGCGGGAAACGGTACATCTACTTGCTCGACGACCAGAATCGGCTTATGGCGCGCGATCCGGAAGACGCGACAGCGGGAGGTCTCAGCCCGACCGGCCCGATCTCGGGTTTGCAGGCCATGCTGCAGAGCGAAGAGCCGCTGCCGGTCCAAATCCATTACGAAGGCGAAGCCTATTTCGTCACAAACCTCCAATCGGCGTTGAACGGCTGGAAATACATCGTCATGTCCCCGGTAGCGGAAGTCCACCGCAAATCGAACAACATCCAATCGCTCACCTGGCTGATCGTACTCGTCATCGCCATGTGCTGGGGTTTGCTGGCCGCGCTCGGCTCCAAGCGTTTGTTCGCGCCGCTCCAGCGCCTTATCGCCCGGACGTTCGCCAAGGAGGATCAGGCGCTGCCGAAGGGGCGAGACGTCATGGGCGCCTTGCACGCGTATATGACGGAGATGAAAACCGCGAACGAGCGGCTGCATGGCCGGCTGGCAGAGCAAAGCTTCGTCATGAAGGAGCACGCGCTGCTGCAACTGATTCGCGGAGAACAGCTCGCCGGGGCTGCCCTATGGGACGGGGCCGATTACTTGGCCGTCCTCCAGCGCCCGTACATCGTCGTCGGCTTGGCCGAGATCGACGCGGTCGCGGGCATCGAGCCGATCGTCCCGCACCCGCACCCGGAGCCGGCGCTCATGACGCAGGCGCTGTGCCGGCTGCTGGAGGAGCTCGCTGCCGCAAGCGGGCAGCCGCTGCTCGCGGCATCGCCGAAGCAAGGGCAGGTCGTTTTCCTGCTCGGCATCGAGCACCCGGAACCGGAGGCGGAGGCGGAGGCGGACCACAGCCACAGCCACGGCCACAGTCACAGCGGCGGCTCCGGCCACGACTACAGCCACAGCCTCTCCCTACGGGAGCTGTACGACCGGTTCCGCCAGGAAGCCGCCGTCACGCTGAACCTGACCGTATCGCTGTTCCTCAGCGATCCGAAGCCGGGCAGCGGCCACATTCGCGCCTCCTACGAGGAGGCGCAATCGCTGCTGCAATACCGCTGGACGCTCGGCGCGAACGCGCTGCTCACGATGAGGGAGCTGCGCGCCACCGTGTCCGTAGGGACCCGCCAGCTTGTGCAGAAGGAGCAGGCGGTCGTCTCCAGCCTGTCGCGCGGGGAATTCGAGCAGGCGACCCGGCAGCTGCTCGAGCTGGTGACGCTGGCGTCCGAATCGGTCAGCAGCTCGGAGACGGTGCGCGGCTTGTTCGCCCATCTGCTCGGCGAGCTCGACAACCTGCTGCAGGAATCCGGCGTGGAGCTGAACGAGCTGCTCGGCGGCGGCATGATGGCCCAATGGAACGACATGAAATCAATCTACGAGCTGCAAATGTGGATGGTCGGGCAAGTAATCCCGGCAATCCGCTCGCATCTGGAATCGAAGCAAGTCCCCCGGCGCAAAAAAGTAGTCGCGCAGACTATCGCAGCGATCCGTTCGCAATTCGAGACGGACTTGTCGCTGCAGTTGCTCGCCGATCAGCTGCAAGTGACGCCGAAATCGCTCAGCCGCTGGTTCAAGGAAGAGACCGGCGAATATTTCGCCGATTATTTGATCCGCTTCCGCATGGAGAAGGCGCGAGAATGGCTCATGCATAGCGACATGCCGGTGAGGGAAGTGGCGGAGCGGCTCCGGTATGCTTCGGTGCAAAATTTCAGCCGTATTTTCAAACAGACAATGGGGACGACGCCGGGCAGCTTGCGAACCAAATCGGGTCGCTCCAATGAGGAAGATACGGATACAGACGGAGCATCGGAAGAACAGTCCTAGTCCCGCAAGCAATGCCGAACAACCGTTTATCTTTAACTCCCAATCGTTATCTTTTGCTCCCAAGCGCTTGCGGCAAGTGAACATTGAAGGTCCGGAGGTTCCGTGTGAAGATGGGGGTGTTTAAACGACGCCAGACCATTAGAAAACGGAGGGTTGATCATGAAAGCGCTAAACACGATCCGCAGCGGGGCTTTCGTATTAGTAGCCGCCTCGCTTACGCTGACCGCCTGCGGAGCCAAGGAAGAGACGCCGGCACAAACCTCGACTAGCTCGCCGAGCACCGCGGCAACGGTAACGGCACAGCCGAACAAGTACACGCAGAAGCTGACGCTGGACTGGTTCATCTCGGCACCGGCCAACACGAACTTGCCGGATGCGGCCAAAGATTTTGTGCGCAAGGCGATTGAAGAAAAGTTCAACGTAGAGCTGAAAGTAGCGTACATGGCGACCGGCACGGATTACACGACGAAGACGAACACCCTGCTCGCCTCCAGTCCTCCGGACATGTGGAGAGACGCGACGGCTGACGGCGGCCAGAAGTACGCGCTCGACGGCATCCTCGCCGACATGACGAAGTTCGTGACGCCGCAGACGATGCCGAACTACTTCAAGTACTGGACCACCGCCGACGAGCTGAAAAACTACCAAGTACAAGGCAAATTCGTCCGCGCTCCGCTGCCTTATTCGAAGTCGGTGTACCGTTCCTTCTATATCCGGAAGGATTGGCTCGATAAGCTGGGGTTGAAGCTGCCGACGAACTATACGGAATACTACAATATCCTGAAAGCGTTCACGACAGGCGATCCGGACGGCAATGGCAAAGGGGACACGTACGGCTTCACGACGGCGGGCAGCGGGCTCAACCTCGGCACCGAGTGGCCGGAGCTGCTCAAGAACGGGATTTTCAGTCCGGCCCCGATCAAGAACAACACGTACCAAGACTTGACGGCTTCGCCGGAAATGCAAGGGGCGCTCGACGATGTCCTTAAGGTCATTAACGACAAGCTGGTCGATCCCGACTGGTATTTGAACAAGCCGCCTCAGCATATCGAGAAAGCGATTCAAGGCAAGGTCGGCGTCGTGATGGGCACTACGAAGGACTTCGCGTTCGACAACAACCAGCAAGGCATTCAATTCCGCTCCAAGCAGGTGAATCCGAATGCGAACTGGGTGCCGTTCACGATGTTCCCGAATCAGCCGATCACGTCCGAGCCGGCGCCCGGCGCCCCGTTCCTGTTCGCTAAGACGGTCGCGGACAAAAATCCGGAGCGGATCGAGCGCAGCGTAGCGATTCTGGATTGGCTGGCAAGCGAAGAGGGGTATATCCTGACACACTTCGGAGAGGCGAACAAGCACTATACACGGAACGGCAACGCTATTACGCTGAACCTCGACGCGTACAGCAACGACATCGGCAAAAACGGCGATTTCCTGAAGGTGTGGTCGTTCTTCACGGGCGTTGTAGCGCAGCCGGAAGTGTACGGGCTTACGGTGGTCGATTCCCGGGAGACGGACCGCGACCGAGAGATTACGAAGTTCCTCGACGCGATTCCGAAGAACAAATTCGTCGGCACCTCGCTCGTCGCGCCGGAAGGCTTCGATCTCGCCGGTTACCGCAAACGTCAGAACGAGCTGTTCTCCAAGGTCATCTTCGAGGATAAGTCGGCGAAGAACTGGCCGCTGTATCGGGATGAGCTGATGACGAAGTACAAAGGCAAGGATCTGTACGACAAATATATCGCCGATCTGAAGGCCGCCGGTATTCTGAAGTAGGCAAGGAAGCCGCTTCACCCGGCCGGCAGAGGGCAGACTGCGGCCTGGACGAGCGGAGCTGTGCAGGGAAACGGCGGGGCAGCTGCCGCTTCCGGCAACCATGATGGAACGAGACTCTTTCAATAGAGCTCGTTCCATCTTGTTGTTAGAGTGGTATAATGGACCAATAGCATTTTCGCACGGTACTGCAGGAGGTCTATGGAGCTTTCGTGGAAACGCAATTTGTACGTGCTTTGGCTAGGCATTTTCTTTTGCAGCATGTCGTATTCGATTTCGGTCCCGTTCCTGCCGCTCTTCCTGAACAGCGAGCTCGGCGTGGAGAGCCATCTCGAGACCTGGTCGGGTGTAGCCTTCGGCATCACCTTTCTGGCTAGCGCGATGATCGCGCCTTATTGGGGCTCGCTGGCCGACAAGTACGGACGCAAGCCGATGATTTTGCGGTCCGGGTTCAGTTTATCGGCCTTATATTTGCTCACCTATTTCGTCTCGAACCCGTACGAGCTGGTCGGCATCCGCATCATGCTAGGGCTGCTGTCCGGCTTCGTCCCGTCTTCGATTGCACTGATTGCGACCAACACGCCGGATAAGCAGGTCGGCTATGCGCTAGGGATCATCTCTACGGCAGGTGCGGCAGGCAGCATTCTCGGGCCGTTCATCGGAGGCCTCTCAAGCCACTGGTTTGGCTTCCGGGAATCGTATCTGCTGTCCGGCACGATCGTCTTGATCGCCGTGTTGATCGCCTGGATTGGCGCGCGGGAGCATAACTTCAACCGCAGTGCCTCGCGTTCCAGCGTCCGGAACGACCTGAGGGAGGCAGTCGCCAACCGCCCGTTGACGAGACTGCTCGGGCTCAGCCTGCTGATCGCCGCCTCCGTCATGATTCTCGAGCCGCTGCTCACGATCTATGTGCTGCAGCTGGGAGGCTCGCATGACACCGCCTCGCTCAGCTCGGGTATCATCTTCTCCGCCGTCGGCCTCGCGACTGTGCTGGCGGCGCCGATCTGGGGCAGGATCGGGGCGCGGATCGGCTATCAGAAAACGCTGTTCATCGGCTTGATCGGCGGTGGGGTCGGCAATTTGCTGCAGTTTTTTTTCCACAGTCTCGTTGGCTTCGGGGTGCTGCGCTTCGTCTACGGGCTGTTCTTCGCCGCCGTCTATCCGTCGGTACAGGCGATGATTGTGAAGGAGACGGACTCCTCCTTCCGGGGTCGGGCGTTCAGCCTGAATCAGTCGGCGAATCAGCTGGGCCATATGGCGGGGCCGGTCGTAGGCGGCGCGCTCGGCGGCTGGCTGTCGATTCCGATCGTCTTCCTGCTGAACGGCTTCGCCTTGATCGGGACTGCGGTTCGTTTCGTACCGAGAAGAACGAAAACACCCGCGTCCGTTACGCGGGTGTCCGAAACCGAATGACGAGCCGGATGATCTCCGACCGGCTCCCGAGCCGAATGGGCGGTCCCCATGTCCCGTATCCGGAGGATACGACGGCGTGGAGACGGCCCTTCTGCTTGTAGCCCCAGTCGAGCTCGAACAGCCGGCGGGTGATGAGGTGGTTCGGCGTCATCTGGCCGCGATGCGTGTGCCCGGACAGCATGACGTCAACGCCGCTCGCCGCAGCCGAGTCGAACCCGTACGGCTGATGGTCGAGCAGGAACACCGGCAGCGCCTTGTCGACTTCGGCGAGCAGCGCTTCGTGGCTGAGTCGCCCGCCGCCCGGCATTCGCTCCGCCGTCTTGTCCTTGCGGCCGGCGACGTAGAAGTGATCGCCGATCCGGACCGTTCGGTCCATCAGCACCTCGATGCCGATGTCCCTCATCGTGCGCACGTAATCGGCGATATGACCGCCGAAGTACTCGTGGTTGCCGAGTACGGCGAAGATGCCGAAGCGCGCCCGAAGCCGGGCCATCGACTCGGCCATCCCTTGGCGGACGAACGGCACGAACGAGTCGTCGAGGATATCGCCGGGTAGCAGGATCAAGTCGGGTTTCATCTCCGTGAGCTTGTCGACGAGCACATTCAAGTACCGCTTGCGCACAAGCGAGCCGAGGTGCAGGTCGGATGCCGCCGCCACCGTGAGCTCCTTCAGGCCGCCGGCTTCTTTGTCGATCGCAATCTCGTACGTCCGGACGATCGGGTTCCAGGCGTTCCAGACGCCTTTGGCCAGCAGGGCGAGGACGAGGACGGATGCGACTCCGCCGAGCCAAGGGATGTAGGCATCCGGATCGGCACCGGCCAGGTGGAACACTAGCGCGATCAAGTCTACGAGAGGCATGAGCAGGAACAAGTAAAACAAGGCCGCCATCCACCACGCGCCTACTATTTTGAGCAAGGAAGAGACGCGATGGGGCATAAACCGCTCGGCCAGCCGGGCCAGCACATAGGAGAACGCGATCAACCAGAACAAGCTCCAGAATGCCGCATGGGGAATGCCGGGCCAGATTCGGTCCAGCCAGTTCAGCAGGTTCCAGCCTACGTAGTAATGAATGCCGGTAAACACGACAAGAATAGATGTGAGAATAAGGGCGAATCTGGCTCTCATGGAAAACTCCTCTTAGCTTTTATAGATGAATGACTGGAACAAGACAGATAATGGTAAAAAGTGGCAGAAAGGAACGACAACGCCAGTGAACAAAGATGCTAAACATGTAATCCCGTTTCCCTCATTATACGCTTATCCGTACGCCTGTCACAAAGAGGAAGAGTCGCTGTGCCTCATGGAGCTGCGAGCGTTGTTCGGCTATGAGTCGAAACCGGGATCGGGGCTAGTGGTCAGCGAACGGCAGTTGGATCCGAGTCGAAGTCCGTTTGTGAAAATGAGGATCGATGTTAGCTATGCCGCTACGAGTCTGAAGGATCTGACTGAGCAGGTTCACGCGTTGGCGCTGGAAGAGGGCAGAACGTTCAAGGTTCAATACGTGAAAGGCGATCGGTCGGTTTCGTCGCGGGTAGACTACGAGGAAGAACGGCGAATCGAGAGGGCGATCGGAGCGCGGGTTCGGGGCAAAGCGGAGATGCGTCGGCCGGATGTGCGTTTCGGTGTGCTGCTGGCGGGGGATGGAAGGTGGTTGTTCGGCGAGCTGCGCGAAAATGAAGCGGTGTGGCTGCGGCATAAAGCGAAGCCCCGCCCCTACTCGACGGCTCTGTCCGCCAGGGTGGCGCGAGCCGTCGTCAATATAGCGGTGCCCGACCCGGCGTGCGTGCGGGCGATCGATCCGTGCTGCGGAATCGGCACGGTGCTCGTCGAAGCGCTGTCGATGGGGATCGACATCGTCGGGTCGGACGTGAATCCTCTTGCGGTGCAAGGGGCTAGAGTCAATCTGGCGCACTTCGGCTATGCGGACGTCGTTCGCGTCCAGGATATTCGGGAAGCAGCCGGTATGTATGATGCGGCTGTGCTGGACCTGCCTTACAACCTATGCTCCGTGCTGCCGGAGCCCGAACAGCTGGAGATGTTGGTCAGCGTCAGGCGGCTTGCGAAACGCGTCGCGGTCGTTGCGATTCACCCGATCGAAGAGGCGCTCGCGCAAGTCGGATTCCGCGTGACGGATCGCTGCGATATTCGCAAGGGCGGTCTCGTACGGACCGTCTATTCGTGCGAGTAGGCGCTTGGCTGCTATCCGCCCAAACTATCGGCGGGTGTTATTTGTCAGGGCAGGGAGCAGCTTCATGTCTTTGACCATTGGCGATTGGCAGATCGGACAGGACGGGGCGTCGAGAAAGGAGAAGTTCTCGCGCATCCAGCAGGAGCACCCGTCGGTGCTGCACATCCAAATGTGAGTCTCCTCTTGTTGGACTTCCTCCACGGCTTTCTTCGAATAGTACAAGTCAACTACCTCCTCAGGACTGCCCGGTAGGGCAGGAATGGAAAAGAACTGCCCGATACGGACAGTTCTATAAGGACATGACTAGTATACGAAAGTTGCAGGAATTTATACCAATAATTATGAAGCGCGGGAGGAACGGTCCCCGGCCGGCACATCCGCCAGCACCCGTCTCGCCAGCCGAATCGCGGTCGCCATGATCAGCAGCATAAGGAGCGACGAAGCGGCCATCAGCCATAGCGCGTAGTTCGACGGCCAGATGTCCATGATGGCGCCGGAGCCTTTGGGGAGCAAGGCGCCGCCGAGCCCGCCCGCGGCAACGAGGATGCTGGTGGTGCGGTCGGATGTACCGGGCAAGGAGTTGTTCCAATACACGAGCCCCATTGAGAACATGCCGGCCATGATGAGGCCGAGGACGACGATCAGCACCAGGCTGGCCGGCGCACGCCCGGCTAACGCGAGGAGCATGCAGACTGCGGCGGTCCCTGTACTGGTCAACAGCAGGAAGACGGAGTAGCGGATACGGTCTGCTACGAAGGTTATAATGAAGCGGCCGACGGCCATCGCCGCCCAGAACAGGCTGACCGACCATGCCGCCGCCGATTCGCTAAGCCCTGTCTTCAGGTGCAGGATAGACGGCAAATAATGCGCCAGACTCATTTCGGTGCCTACATAGAGGAAGAAGAAAAGCGCGCCTGCGGCCACCAGTCCCAGCATCGGCCTCGAATACTTCGTCTGTGACGGGGAGACCGGCTCGTTCGCAGCAGGCAGAAGATTCTCCTGGCCCGGCGTTTCGAGGGTACGTTTGCCGATGGAAGGCAGCAGCCAGAGCAGCATCGTCAAGGCCGACCACACTGCGACGAATGGAAACGCCCACCGCCAATGCTCGCCGCTGACCAGGATCGCCGCTACTCCCGGCATGACCAAGGCGCCCACGCCGAAGAACACTTCGAGACGGCTCATCACGGATGCGCGTTTCTCCGTAATGACAGCCAGAATCGTAGCGCCGATGACCGACTCGATCGTGCCGAAGCCGAACCCCGCGAGCGGTGCGACGGCCAGCATCCAGCTCCAGTCGGGCAAGAAGCTGTAGACCGTCTCCGCGATGGTAAGCGCGGCGGTAGCGAGCAAGATCGTCGATCGTCTCCCGAGCTGTCCGATCATCCAGGGCGAGAGAAGGACGCCGGCGAGGAAGCCGAGGAATTGGTGCATCACCAATTGCCCGCCGTCGGAGTAAGATACCCCATAGTGCGAGATGAGGGGTTCCATGACCGGCCCTACGACCGTATGGGCGAGTCCGATCAAAAAGTAAGATAAACAGCCTAGCCAGATCAACTTGTTCATTCGTCCAGTGTAGCAAACATAGCGTCGGTTGACTAGAGAATGGTATGATTAACCTTCAGGGTGGACATATTGCTCTTAGCAGGGAGGGATCCATGGTGCAAATGTGGAAGCATCGTAGAAAAAAGGCCCTATTGTCCGTACCGATCGTTGTAACGGCTGTGACCGTTCTGTTAGCCGCCTGTTCGGGCGGAGGGGACGGAAGAGACCCAGGCGGAAGCTTGGCTAGCGGCTCTACACCGCCGCCGGCAACCGCCACAGCTGTCGCGACCGCGTCGAGCAAACCTACCGCCACGCCGATGTCTACCTTGGATCCGGTCGCTGCAGCCGAGGCCGCACTCCGCAAGCGCGTGGAGGCGATGCCGCTGGAGTCGAAGATCGGCCAGCTCGTGCTCGTAGGCTTGGATGGGACGGCGATGGACGCTCATGCCCGCGAACTCATCCAGACTTACCGCGTGAGCGGCTTCATTTTATATAAGCCTAATATTACGAGCGGCGCTCAGACTCAGTCACTCCTGAACGAGCTGAAGCGGACGAATGCCGCCGTCCCGGGAGCGGTGCCGCTCTGGCTGAGCGTCGACCAGGAGGGCGGGCGCGTCGACCGGCTGCCGGAGCCTTTCGTCCGAATCCCGACCGCTCAGGAAATCGGACGCAGGGATAGGGATTCCTACTCTTACCAAGTAGGACAAGCGTTGGCGGCGCAAGTAAGCGCGCTCGGCTTCAACCTGAACTTCGCCCCGGTGCTCGATGTGAACAGCAACCCGAACAATCCGGTCATCGGCAACCGTTCGTTCGGTTCGATGCCGGATATCGTGATCGAACACGGGCTGCAAGTCATGGAGGGCATCCGCTCCAAGGGCGTCATGCCGGTCGTGAAGCATTTCCCCGGCCATGGCGATACGTCGGTAGACTCGCATTTGGACTTGCCGGTCGTGAACAAAAGCTTGGCCCAGCTGCAGGCGCTTGAGCTTCAGCCGTTCCAGGCGGCGGTCGGCAAAAAAGCCGACGCCGTGATGATTGCCCACTTGCTGTTGCCCAAGCTCGACCCGGATCACTCGGCTTCCCTGTCGCCCGCGGTCATCGGCGGCTTGCTGCGCGGAGATATGCACTATGACGGGATCGTCATTACCGACGATATGACGATGGGCGGCATCACGAAGCACCAGGACATCGGCCAAGCGGCGGTTCAATCGGTGCTGGCGGGCAGCGATATCGTGCTCGTCGGCCATGACTTCGATATGCAAGTGAAGGTATTAGATGCGCTGAAGCAAGCGGTGGCGAACGGCACCATCTCCGTGAAGCGCGTGGAGGATAGCATCGTCCGCACGCTGCGGATGAAGGATCAGTACAAGCTGAAGGACGCGGCGGTCACCGGGAACGAAGCGATTGCGGAGGCGAATCGGCTGGCGGAAGCGGCTTTGGCGGAAGGCAAATAAGCGATGAGGAGCGGTCGGGGATGATGAAGAAGCAGGCGTTGGCGTATGCCCAAGCGGCGAAAGCCGCCCTGGAAGCAGGGGCGGATGCGCAGAAAGCGGTGGCGATGAAAGCCTATATGCGCGACCAGTTCGAGTTCCTCGGCATTCCACAGCCGGAGCGCAAGCTCATAGACGACCGTTTCCTTAGCGAGCACGGCTTACCGGAGCCTGCCGAGCTGGAAGCGGTCGTCCGGGCGCTGTGGGAGCTGCCCGAGCGCGAGTATGCGTATTTCGCCCTCGGACTGCTGTCCAGAACCCGCAAGAACGCGCCGCCGGAACGGCTCGGGCTGCTGGAATGGCTGATCGTGACGCATTCCTGGTGGGACACGGTCGACGAGCTGGCCGCGAATCAGGTGGGGCCGCTGCTCGCGAAATACCCGGAGCTGATCGAGTCCGTTACCAGTCGCTGGATGGACTCCGGCCATCTATGGCTGCAGCGGACCGCCATCCTGTTCCAGCTGAAGTATAAAGCCAAGACGGATACCGCGCTGCTGTACAGCTATATCGGGCGACTTGCCGGATCAAAGGAGTTTTTCATCCGCAAGGCGATCGGCTGGGCGTTGCGTGAATACTCCAAGACGGCTCCCGAGGAAGTGAGTGCTTTTGTCGCCGAACACGAGCTGTCCCCGTTAAGCAAACGCGAAGCTTTGAAGGTCATAAACCGTGCAGTGGCGCTGGAATAAAAAGATTTCGATTCCTCAACTTGGACTCGTTTTGGGCGATTGCGTTTTCGAAAATCATGTGCTACAATGAACCTAATTGCAAACCGCATTTATGAGCGACCTATTCACATATTGTAAAGGGTTATCATGATGTCAGAATGATGGAACCTTTTCCAATATGTGAATTTTTTATTTGCTCCCCTAAGTAAATAAGAGTTACATGTTAAACCAATTGATTGGAGGATTTACAAATGCAAACAGGTACAGTGAAATGGTTCAACGCAGAAAAAGGCTACGGTTTTATCAGTGTTGAAGGTGGAAGCGACGTATTCGTTCACTTCTCCGCTATCCAAGGCGATGGCTTTAAGACACTTGACGAAGGACAACGCGTTCAATTCAACGTTGTTCAAGGCAACCGCGGTCCACAAGCTGAGAACGTAGTTAAGCTGTAAGAAACGAAGAGAGCCCGGCACTCGTGCCGGGCTCTTTTTTGACTTTATAGAAAGCATAAGTTGTTGGGGCGGAACCGAAGGTTCCCCCTTTTTAAACCTATC